>NZ_JBQFZL010000015.1:0-71141 GCF_056542225.1 Ruegeria sp. AE3
AACTCATGCAGAAAAACGGCCCCTTCAAAAACCTCTTCGACCAACAGTTCAACAAACACAAACAAAAAGTCGCACAGTAATAGGGGGAGCTCAAGAACAGAGCGCAATGCTCTTTTCAGGCCAATAACTTCCTGATTGCCACGTGCCGTTGAACAGAGATTTTCCGCGCGTCGAGCAATATGCGCATGTTTGACGCGCATATGGCGTAGTGGTAAAATGGCGCAGTCTTGAGGGTAACCAAATGAATGCTCCATCTCGTAGACCGACAAATCTATCACTGGATGGCGATATACTGTCCGAGGCGCGGGATCTGAAGATCAACCTGTCCCGGGCAGCCGAAGACGGCATTCGGGCCGCAGTCGCCAGCGCAAAAGCTGAACGCTGGAAAGCCGAAAACAAGGCCGCACTTGAGAGTTCCAACGCGTATGTCGAGCATAATGGCTTACCGCTGGATACCTACCGACAGTTCTGATGCCAAAATACGACGTGTTCCCCAACCCGTCAGGTGACGGGTATCTTCTGGACATCCAGAGCGATCTGCTGAGCGGGTTGAACACACGCGTCGTCGTGCCCCTGCTTCCCGAAGCGACGGCGCCGATCCCAGCCACCCGGCTCAATCCCGTCTTTGATATCCAGGGCAAACCGTTTGTAATGGCGACCCAATTCATGGCTGCCGTTCCGGTGGGCATTCTAAAATCGCCAGTCGACAACCTTGATGATCACTTTGCGCAGATCACCGCCGGCATCGACATGCTGATGCAGGGATTCTGACAAGCTTCTGGCCCTTGGAGAACCAAGAGCCAGAAATAAGTATGACAATGAAAATCAGTCGTACAGCACTGCCGCGATCTTCGGATCGTCGATGTTGGATGCGTCGTAGTAGTAGAACCCGGTATCAATCAGGGCAGGAACTTCTTCGCCCTTCATCGCAGCTACAGCAGCCTTGACGGTTTCATACCCGATGCCCACGGGATTCTGAGTGATTGCACCCGCCATCAACCCGCTTTTGATCGCATCTTTCTGGGCCTTACCGCTGTCATACCCGATGATGACCAGCCCCTCGGTCCCCAGTTCTTGCACCCCGTTCACCACACCGATGGCCGAGCCCTCGTTGGTGCCGAAGATGCCATTCAGATCGGGGTTCGCCGTAAGGATTGCTTTGGTCACCTCGGTCGATTTCAGGTGGTCACCCTGACCGTATTGAACCGTGACAACTTCGATGTCCGGGTATTTTTCGGCAATACGATTGACGAAGCCGTCGCGCCGGTCGATGCCTGTGCGGCTGGTCTGGTCATGCGCTACAACGGCCACTTTGCCTTTGCCGCCAATCATCTCGGCCATCTTGTCCGCAGCCAGCGCAGCCGCGGCCTGATTGTCTGTGGTTGCTGTAGAAACCGGAATGTCGCTGTCAACGCCACTGTCAAAGGCAATGATCGGAATGCCTTTTTCATCAGCTTGATTCAACAGTGGAATGGCGGCCTGGCTGTCCAGAGCGGCAAAACCGATGGCCTTGGGGTTATTGGCCAGGGCCGCCGCCAGCATGTCGATCTGACGATCCACCATGGTTTCGTTGTCCGGGCCTTCAAAGGTGATCGTGACACCGTATTCCTCGGCGGCTTGTTCCGCACCGGACTTTACCGCCTGCCAGAACTGGTGCTGAAACCCTTTGGACACCAGCGGAATATATATGTCTTCCGCTGATGACATTGATGCAGGTATCGAAAGGCTGGCCGCACTCAGGGCCCCCAAAATGAAACGACGTGTTAGCATGTCTTCTCCTCCAGTTGGTCTTCGTTTCTAATTTTTGTGAATGTTCAACCTGTCTTCCTGCGCCGCGCCATATCGGCGTAAACGGCCAGAATGATGATCGCGCCGGTGACAACGGTCTGCCATTCCTGCGCGACGGACAGCACCCGCAAACCATTGGTCAGAACTGCCATGATCAGGGCACCGATCAGGGTGCCAAGGATCGTACCGCGCCCACCGGACAGGGACGTGCCCCCGATCACGACGGCAGCAATAGCTTCCAGCTCGTAGCCAAGCCCCAGCGCGGGCTGCGCCGAATTCAGACGCGACGCGATCAGGATTCCACCGATACCGCAGATCGCGCCTGCCAGAGCGTAAATACGCATCTTCCAAAGATCGGTATTCACCCCCGAAAGGCGCACCGCTTCTTCGTTCGATCCGAGCGCAAAGGTGTATCTGCCCAGAACCGTGCGTCCGAGAATGTACGAAGCTGCAATGGCAACAAGGAAAAGGATCAGCACGCCATTTGGGATCGGCAAAGCAGGGAAAACCTCTCCGATCAGCGACCCGCGCGAAATCTGGTCAAAACCCGGCGTGTCGTTGAAGTAGATAGGCCGCGTGCCCGAGATCACTAGCGACAACCCTTTTAGGATCAGCATCATACCTAGCGTGGCAATGAAGGGAGGGATTTTCATCTTGGCGACAAAGGTGCCCGAACACAGCCCGCAGAACGCACCCGCCGCAATCGCTGCCACAACCCCCAGCAACAGCGGCATTCCGAGATAGGTCAGCACGACACCGGCAATGACGGCGCAGAACGTCATCAGAGTTCCCACGGACAGATCGATCCCGCCAGTTATGATGACCAGTGTTGCAGCAACCGCCAGCACCCCATTGACCGATGTCGCCTGCAAAATGGCGATCATGTTTGAGGTTTGCATGAAATTCGGCGACGCGATTGAAAACCCGATCAGCAAGGCAATCAAGCTGGCGAAGGCCAGCAGCTTTTGATAGGCGCCGCTTTCGGAGAGACCCGCCAGCGGGCTTTTCTTTTCGATATCCGTTGCTGAGGTCATTACGCTGTTCCTGTTACCTGCATCGCTGCCACCCGCTGGGTCGCCAGATGCATGATATCTTCCTGAGTGGTGTTTTTGCCGCCCGGCAGAATGCCGGTCAGCCGGCCTTCACACATCACAGCGATGCGATGGCTTAGGCGCATGATCTCGGGCAGTTCCGACGAAATCACGATGATCGTCTTGCCCTGCCCGGCAAGTTCTTCCAGCAGCTTGTAGATTTCAGATTTTGCGCCCACGTCGATGCCACGCGTGGGTTCATCGAAAATCAGGATATCGCAATCCCGCAGCAGCCATTTGGCAATGACAACTTTCTGCTGATTGCCCCCGGACAGAAGACGCACCTCCTGCGTGTCCGAAGGCGTGCGAATACCCATCTGCATTATGTAACTCTTGGCTGTCGTGCTGATTTCACTGTCGTTCAGAACACCGACACGTCCGGTGAACATATCCATCGACGCCAAGGCAACATTGTCACGAACGCTCATCCCGGTGGCGAGGCCGAAATGCTTGCGATCCTCGGAAAGATAGCCAATGCCAGCCTTGACGGCATCGGATGGCGTGCGGATCGAGACCACCTGCCCATGCACCCGGATTTCCCCGCTATCCTTGGGATCTGCCCCGAAGATTGCCCGCGCAACTTCGGTACGTCCGGCCCCCATCAGCCCGGCAAAGCCCAGGATTTCACCCTTCAGAACCGAGAAGCTGACATCGTGGATTTCGTGACCCCGACACAGCCCGGTCACTTCCAGCGAAACTTCGGCATCGCTCAGATCGGGGGGAACCAGCGGCTCTTCCTTGACTTCGCGACCTACCATCATCGCGATAATCTGGCTGATCGGCGTTGCTGCCGCGTCAACTGTGCCAACGTATTCTCCGTCGCGCATCACCGTGACCCGGTCAGCGATCTGCTTCAGCTCATCCATTTTGTGGCTGATATAGACAATGCCCACGCCTTCGGCCTTCAGACGGCGGATGATGACGAACAGCTCGGCAATTTCAGCATCGTTTAGGGCCGCGGTCGGTTCATCCATGATCAGAACCCTGGACCGGAAAGACAGGGCCTTGGCGATCTCGACCATCTGTTGTTTGGCGATGGTCAGACTGCAGACCTGCGCCCTGGGGTCGAGGTTTAGGTTCATGGACGCAAAAATCTCGGCCGTCTGTGCATTCAACGCGGCATCGTTCAGTCGGCCAAACCGTTTACGAGGTTCGCGGCCGATAAAAATATTCTGTGCCACCGTCAGATCATTCATCAGGCTCAGTTCCTGATGGATGATGCCGATACCCAAGGCCTGCGCCTCGCGTGGCGTGGTTGGGTTTGCATTACGCCCTTCGATTTGCAGTGTGCCGCCGTCGCGCTGATAGATCCCCGAGAGGATTTTCATCAGCGTGCTTTTGCCTGCACCGTTCTCGCCCATCAGCGCATGGACTTCACCGGGCACCAGATCGAACTGCACTGATTTCAGCGCATGGACTCCGGGAAAGTGTTTCTCGATCCCCGACATGTCGACCAGTTTTGTCATTTACCCTCCCAAACACCCCTCTCCCTAAGGGGTGGTGCGGCCTACATCACCGCGCCGATTTGCCAGGGGACAAATTCGACCCCACCAAAGCCAAGTTCTTCGCTTTTTGTTTGTTCACCCGATGCAACGCGGATCAGCATTTCGAACAGCTCTTCGCCTTTTGCCTCGATGCTCACGCCGTCTGTGACGATGTCCCCACAGTTCAGATCCATGTCTTCCGACATCCGGGCAAACATTTCGGAATTGGTTGCCAGCTTGATGCAGGGCGTTGGTTGATAACCCGAAACCGAGCCCCGCCCGGTGGTGAACACGATCAGGTTCGCGCCTGATGCCACCTGCCCCGTGACCGAGCATGGGTCGAAACCGGGGCTGTCCATGAAAACAAACCCGGTCCTGTCGATTTTCTCGCCAAACTTGTAAACACCGCGCAAGGGCGCGGTTCCGCCTTTGGCGACAGCGCCCAGCGATTTCTCAAGAATGGTCGTCAACCCACCGCGCTTGTTGCCGGGGCTAGGGTTGTTGTTCATCTCACCACCGTTGCGGTGAGTATACCCCTCCCACCAGCGAATGCGTTCTATCAGCTTTTCCCCGACTTCAACGGTCTCGGCCCGCCGGGTCAAAAGGTGTTCTGCACCGTAGATTTCCGAGGTTTCGGACAAGATCGTCGTACCGCCATGCCGCACCAGCAAATCCGAGGCATAACCCAAAGCGGGATTGGCGGTGATCCCGGAATAGCCATCCGACCCGCCGCATTGCATTCCAACCGTTATCGCACTGATCGGCGCAGGTTTGCGTTCGGCCTTGTTCGCGAGTTCGGCAATCCCGCGCAGTTCGTTCAATCCACGTTCAATGGTACGGCGCGTGCCGCCCTCACTCTGAATGGTCATGTAACGCAGCACGCCATCAGGACGGATCGGACGACCCCCAACCAGATCGGCTACCTGCATCACCTCGCACCCCAAACCGATCAGAAGGATACCGGCGAAATTCGGGTGCTGGGCATATCCAGCCAATGTCCGGAACAGTGTGGCATAACCTTCATCTTTTCCGGACATCCCGCATCCGGTGCCATGAACGATGGGGACGATACCGTCCACGTTCGGGTACGCGCCCAACAAGCTCCGTTTCTCGGCGGCTTCGGCTATGAACTGCGCCACGGAGCCAGAGCAATTCACCGTTGTCAAAATGCCGATGTAGTTGCGCGTGCCGACCTTGCCATCGGCACGATGGAAGCCCTGGAAGATACGGTCGCCTGAAATCACGGGCAGTGGCGTGTTCGCGCTTGCATATGCGTAGTCCTGCTGATGCGCCCCCATACCCAGATTATGGACATGAACATGCTCGCCCGCGGCGATATCCGCTTTGGCCTGACCTATGATCTGTCCGTAGCGGATCACATTCTCACCTGCCGCAATCGGGGCGGTGGCGATCTTGTGCCCGCGTGCGATTTCCGTGGGAAGCTGCACCGATAACCCATCCGGTTGCGCGCCGGCTTTCAGGTCGCGCAACGCGATGATCACATTGTCATCCGGGTTCAGCCGGATTGTGTCACGGGCGGGGCCGCCCTGGGCTTTGATCTCTGAAACTGGGTGCATGGATTCCCCGCTTGTTCGCCACAGAGCTACGGGGATAATCCTCTCTTGTCAACTAACATGTTAGTATGATAGTTCAGATTTATGAACCACCCATACGACATTGACGCCACCCGCCTGCCCGACATTTCAACATTTGAGGGGTCGCTCGCGCAGCGCGTTTACCAATCCATCAAACAGGCGATCCTGGCATTGGATTTCCCCCCCGGCGCTAACCTTCGGAAGGCGCCGATCTGCGCGCAATTGGGTGTGTCCCGCGCACCTGTCGCGGACGCCATCACCAGGCTTTCCGCCGAAGGGCTGGTGGATGTGGTGCCGCAATCGGGTACACGTGTGTCCTATTTCTCGATGGAGGAAATTCGCGAAGGCGCCTTTCTGCGAGAGGCCCTGGAGCTGGCAACAGTGGCCAAGGTTGCGCGTGACCTGACCGAAGATCAGCGCAAAAAGCTGAGCCGCAATGTGCGCCTGCAAGAGCTGTTGATCGAAGATGAAGACATTGCCGGGTTTTACCACGCAGATGAGGAATTCCACGCCCTGTTGATGGCGTTCACCGGGATGCTTCGCCTGCCGGATGTGGCACAGACCGTGTCGCTACAGGTCAGCCGCGCACGGATGTTGCTGTTGCCGACACCCGGCCGCATTGCGGAAACACTGTCCGAACACCGGGCGATATTCGATGCCATCAGTGCCCATGACGAACGTGCGGCACAAGACGCCATGCGCCATCACCTTGGGCAACTGATGCCTCGGATCGAACGGCTGCAACAGGAAAGACCGCAGCTGTTTAACTTAACGCCCCAAACCACCCGAGAGGCAGGATGACCGTTTCGCAAACCGCTCTTCTGAACAACAAAACGTCCCGGCCCGTGCCGCTGACCCGCATGGGGTTTGGCGGCGCACCTTTGGGCAATCTTTATCGCAAGGTCTCGGATGCTGATGCGCAAGCTGCGCTCCAATCCGCATTTGACGCAGGCATCCGGTTTTTCGACACCGCGCCGCAATACGGGTTGGGCCGGTCCGAGTATCGCTTTGGCGAAGCGATCAGGCGGTTTGGACGTGAGAAAATCCAGCTATCGACCAAAATTGGTCGTCTGCTGCTGGATTGCGAACCACATGAGGTGACGCCCGAAGCGTTTGTGGACGTTCCGCAGAAACGCATTGTATTCGACTATACCTATGACGGCGTCATGCGGTCATATGAGGCAAGCCGGGACCGGATCGGTGTTGCCAATGCAGACATTCTTTTGGTGCATGACGTCTGCGCTTTCAGTCAGGGCAGTCAGGAAATGTCAGACGCCAAAGTGCGCGAGTTATTCGATGACGGCGGTTACAAGGCGCTGGTTGAACTGCGCGATGCCGGTGAAATCGCCGCGATTGGCGCGGGCGTGAACGAATGGCAGGTTTGCGAGAAACTGCTGGGTCTTGGCGATTTCGACGGGTTTCTTCTGGCGGGTCGGTATACGCTTTTGGAGCAGGAAGCCTTGAACAGTTTTCTGCCGCTTTGCGAGAAACGCGATGTGGGCATCATTCTGGGCGGGCCGTATAATTCGGGCATCCTCGCCACCGGAGCGGTGCCAGGGGCCAAGTATAACTATTCCGATGCGCCTGAGGATATTCTTGAACGGGTGCGCAGGATCGAGACCGTCTGTGCGGCCCATGACACACCACTGATCGCAGCCGCGCTGCAATTTGTTCTGGGACACCCCGCCGTGAAAACGGTTGTTCCGGGCGCTGTTAACGCGGCCGAGGTTCAAGCCAATGTCGCCCTGCTGGAACACTCCATCCCCGCCCAGCTTTGGTCAGACCTGCATACCGAAGGCCTGATCCGGTCAGATGCCCCCTTGCCCAAGGAACCTGTCAATGCTGCGTAATCTCGACCCGCTGCTGTCTCCTGAATTGCTGTACGCCCTGCGCGCCATGGGCCATGGCGATGACATCGTTATTGCAGATGCCAATTTCCCGGGCTCAAGCCTCGGGCCCGACTGCATCCGTGCAGATGGTTCAACGGCGAGCGACCTGCTTGGCGCTGTGTTGTCTGTCATGCCGCTGGATACATTCGTGCCCGACCCCGCGCTGACCATGCAGGTTGTCGGTGATCCCGAAACCGTGCCCGAGGCCGTCGCAGATTTCCAAAAGATCATCGACGCGCAGGCTGATAACCCCGCGCAAACTCAGGGTCTGGACCGGTTCGCCTTCTACCAACGCGCGGCATCCGCATTTGCCATCATTCAGACCGGCGAGCGCAGGCTCTACGGCAACATCATTCTGAAGAAGGGCGTGATCGCATGAAGATCGACGCCCATCAGCATTTTTGGGCGCTGTCGCGTGGTGACTATGGGTGGCTGACACCCAACCTGGGCCAGATTTACCGGGACTTCGGGCCAGATGACCTTGCGCCATTGTTGCAAGCACAGGGCATCGACGGGACAATTCTGGTTCAGGCCGCGCCGACTGTCGCCGAGACGGAGTACCTGTTGTCACTGGCCGACAAGACACCCTTTATCAAGGGTGTGGTTGGCTGGGTCGATTTTGACGCCCCTGATGCGCGTGCACAAATCACCAGACTTGCCGCTCATCCCGCTTTGGTTGGATTGCGGCCGATGATACAAGACATCGCTGATCCGAACTGGATGCTCGACTCGGCACTGACGCCTGCCTTTGAGGCCATCCAGTCAAACGATCTGACTTTTGATGCCCTCACCCTACCCCGACACCTAGGCCCGTTACGTCAACTTGTGGCGCGGCACCCAAACATGCGGGTTGTGATCGACCATGGCTCGAAACCTCTGATCCGGGAGGGTGTACTTGACGGGTGGGCCGAAGACATGGCCGCCATCGCGCGGGACACCAACGCGTTCTGCAAACTGTCCGGTCTTGTCACCGAAGCTGCGCCCGATTGGACGGTTCGGGACTTGTACCCCTATGTGGATCACTTACTGAACACGTTCGGACCATCGCGGTTGATCTGGGGCAGCGACTGGCCGGTCTGCACACTGGCCAGCAGCTATGAACGCTGGATCGATGCAACCGCTGAACTGCTAAGCGCACTTTCCTCCAATGACTGCGAAACCATCCTCGGAGGGAATGCGGCAAAGGCTTATCACATCAGGATTTGACGGTGCTGCACCGGACCCCAAACACGCGACGCCCTGCTTTGCACCCGCTGATCCTGCCCAGTGTTTTCCCTGAGGCGCGAACAGAGGGGCAGTTACCCCCAACACACCACCCGGTTTCGGGAAAACCATGAGGACCAGAATGACATTGCATCAGCCTTCTGACCGACTAAAAGGCAAAACCGCATTCATCAGCGCCGCTGGACAGGGCATCGGACGTGCCACGGCCGAACTGTTCGCAGCCGAAGGCGCGCATGTCTTTGCCAGCGACATCAACGAAACCACATTGGCCGAGCTTTCGGAAATCGACGGGATCTCTCCGATCCATCTCGACGTGACTGACGCGCATGCTGTGAAACGTGCCGTGGCTGAGTTGCCACCGTTGGATATCCTGTTCAACTGCGCGGGTTACGTGGCAAACGGGACCATTCTTGAGTGCGAAGAGGACGACTGGGATTTCAGTTTCGATCTTAATGTGAAGGCCATGTATCGCCTGATCCGCCTGACCCTGCCCGCGATGTTGAACAACGGCGGGGGGTCGATCATTAATATGTCCTCGGTCGCCTCGTCGATGAAGGGCGTTCCAAACCGGTTTGTATATTGCGCATCAAAGGCTGCCGTAATTGGCCTGACCAAGTCGATCGCCGCCGATTTTGTCACGCAGGGCATCCGGTGCAATGCAATCTGCCCCGGCACTGTCGACAGCCCCAGCCTGCACGAGCGTTTGCGGGCGACGGGCGACTACGAAAAGGCGATGACGGATTTCATCGCCCGCCAGCCAATGGGGCGCATTGGAACCGCGGACGAGATTGCCGATCTGGCGCTCTACCTTGCGAGCGACAGCAGTGCATTTACCACTGGTCAGCCCTTTGCCATTGATGGCGGATGGGCGATTTAAGCTGAAAGGGATCACAATATGAAACTACTGCGGTTTGGCGCCTTGGGTGCTGAAAAGCCCGGGCTGCTGCACGACGATGGCACAATTCGCGACCTGTCAGGCGTCATCGACGATATTTCGGGCGACGTTCTCAGCGACGAAGGGTTGGCGCGACTGCGCGCGCTGAATGCACAAGATTTACCGATGGTTGAAGGCAACACCCGTTTAGGGGCGTGTGTCGGCCATGTGGGCAAGTTCATTTGCATCGGCCTGAACTATGCCGACCACGCGGCAGAAAGCGGTATGAAATTGCCGCAGGAACCTGTGATCTTTTTCAAGGCGACATCGGCCATTATCGGGCCGAACGACACGGTGGAAATCCCGCGCGGGTCCGTCAAGACCGACTGGGAGGTCGAGTTGGGCGTGGTGATCGGCAAGGAAACAAAATACATCTCCGAGGCCGAAGCGATGGATCACGTCGCTGGCTATTGCGTGGTCAATGACCTGTCGGAACGTGATTTTCAGCTTCACCGCTCGGGGCAGTGGGTCAAGGGCAAGTCGGCAGATACATTCGGCCCCATCGGTCCGTGGCTGGTGACGCGGGACGAGGTTGCAGACCCACAGAACCTGCCGATGTATCTTGAGGTCAACGGCCACCGTTATCAGGACGGCTCGACCCGGACGATGCATTTCGGGGTGGCAACTGTGATCTCACACCTGTCGCAATTCATGTCTTTACAGCCGGGCGATGTGATCTCGACCGGAACTCCGCCGGGTGTGGGCATGGGGCAAAACCCGCAAGTCTATCTGAAACCCGGCGACACGATGGAACTGGGCATCGAAGGCTTGGGTGTTCAAAAACAGAATGTGATCGCGGGATAATCGGTCACTACCAGATGTCAGCCCGAACACGATATCAGGCGAGGTTTCCCTCGCCTGATATTTTTTGACTTAGGCTACCAGATCGAACCGGTCGTTGTTCATGATCTTGGTCCAGGCCGCTACGAAGTCGCGCACGAACTTCTCGGCATTATCGTCCTGGGCATAGACCTCGGCGTAGCCACGCAGGATCGAGTTCGAGCCGAAGACCAGATCCGCGCTGGTTGCGGTGAACCTGACCTCACCCGAAGCACGATCACGCAGCTCATAGGTGCCGCCGTCAACCGGGTGCCAGCTGAGCGACATATCCGTCAGGTTGACGAAGAAGTCGGTGGTCAACTGACCCACGCGATCCGTGAAGACCCCATGCTCTGATCCACCGTGATTGGCACCCAGCACACGCAGGCCACCAACCAGAACCGTCATCTCGGCTGCGGTCAGACCCAGCAGTTGCGCGCGGTCCAGCATCATCGCCTCGGGGGATACCGCGTATTCCTTCAGCTGCCAGTTTCTAAACCCGTCCGCCAGCGGCTCCAGCACCGAGAAGCTGACGGCATCGGTCTGCTCGTCCGTTGCGTCGCCGCGACCAGCCGAGAACGGAACCGTCATGTCAAAACCTGCGGCTTTGATCGACTGTTCCAGACCGACGTTGCCCGCCAGAACGATCACGTCTGCAATCGAGGCCCCGGTTTCCGCTGCAATCGGCTCCAGCACGCCCAGCACTTTTGCCAGACGCTCGGGCTCATTCCCTGCCCAGTCTTTCTGTGGTGCCAGACGGATACGCGCACCATTTGCGCCGCCGCGTTTGTCCGAACCACGGAAGGTACGGGCGCTGTCCCATGCTGTGGTGATCATCTCGACCGCGGTCAAACCGCTGTCGGCGATCTTTGCCTTGACGGCACCGACGTCATACGCGGTCGAACCCGCAGGGACCGGGTCCTGCCAGATCAGCTCTTCTGACGGGACGTTTGGGCCATAGTAGTTGACGCGTGGCCCCATATCGCGGTGGGTCAGCTTGAACCAAGCGCGGGCAAAGGTGTCGGCAAAGTAATCCGGGTCGGCCATGAACTTCTGACAGATCGCATTGTAAATCGGATCGATCTTCATTGCCATGTCCGCATCGGTCATGACCGGCATTCGCCGAACCGAAGGGTCGGTCGGGTCGACCGGCTTTTCATCTTCCGGCATGTCGATAGGCTGCCACTGTTGTGCACCCGCGGGCGATTTACCCAATTTCCACTCATATCCGAACAGGTAATCGAAAAAGCCCATGTCGAATTTGGTCGGGTTTTTCGTCCACGCACCCTCGATACCAGAGGTGAATGCGTTGGTTGCCTTGCCGTTCTGATCGGGGTTGTTCCAACCCAAGCCTTGGCCGGAGACCGGGCAGGCTTCGGGCTCGGCACCGATATGATCGCCTGCCATCGCACCATGGGCTTTGCCGACTGTGTGACCACCGCAGGTCAGCGCCGCCGTCTCTTCGTCATTCATCGCCATGCGGGCAAAGGTTTCGCGGATGTGCAGCGCTGTTTTCGCCGGGTCCGGATTACCGTTCACACCTTCGGGGTTCACATAGATCAGGCCCATGTGCACCGCGCCCAGCGGGTTTTCCAGCGTGCCGGGGGTTTCCAGATCGCCATAGCGGTTCTCGGACGGAGCCAGCCACTGGTTTTCCGAACCCCAGTAGACGTCTTTTTCCGGGCCCCAGATATCTTCGCGGCCAAAGCCAAAGCCAAAGGTCTTCAGACCCATGGCTTCGTAGGCAACCGTTCCCGACAGAACAATCAGGTCTGCCCAGGACAGCGCATTGCCGTATTTCTTTTTCACCGGCCAGAGCAGACGGCGCGCTTTATCAAGGCTGGCATTATCCGGCCATGAGTTCAGCGGTGCAAAACGGATGTTGCCCGAGCCTGCGCCACCACGACCATCCCCCAGACGGTACGACCCGGCAGAGTGCCACGCCAGTCGGATCATCAGGCCGCCATAGTGGCCCCAATCGGCCGGCCACCAGTCCTGACTGTCGGTCAGCAACGCTTCGACGTCAGCACGAACAGCGTTGAAATCCAGCCCTTTGACTGCCTCGCGGTGGTTGTAATCCGCGTCCATCGGGTTGGTGCGGGTGTCGTGCTGGCTCAGAATGTCCAGGTTCAGCGCATCCGGCCACCATTTGGTGACAGAGTTGCCCGTGCCCGTGTTCCCGCCATGCAAGACTGGGCAGCCGCCGGATTGGTGATTGTGGGGATTACCGTCCATTGTAAATCTCCTGAGTATTTACCGAGGGGTTCAGATGTCTTGACTCGTACCTTACGGTTTCGATAATTGGAAATTTGTAATTACTATCATTGCGATTAATTTTTCCTATGAAGTCACTCACACTTAAACACCTGCGCTACTTCGAAGCGCTTGCCACCCACGGCCACTTTGGCAAGGCGGCGGCAGCCAGCGCGATATCGCAACCCGCGCTTTCCATACAAATCAAGGAGCTGGAGGCCATAATGGGTGGCCCCTTGGTCGAACGCGCAGCACGCGAAACCCGCCTAACCGCGCTTGGCGAAGATGTCCTAAAACATGGCCGCGAAATCCTGACGCGGGTCGAAGATTTGGGGAATCTTGTGCAATCTTCCGCTGGTCCCTTGTCGGGTCGCATCAGAATCGGGGTCATCCCCACGGTCGCGCCTTATTTGCTGCCATCAATCATTAAGGCACTGTCGCAACGATTCCCGCAGCTGACGATCGAACCCAAAGAGACCATCACCCAAACCCTGATCGGCGAAATTCTGGACTCCAGACTGGATTTTGCCGTTGTCGCTTTGCCGGTCTCGGAACCTAGCCTTCGGGAATTTTCGTTGTTTAACGAAGACTTTCTGCTGGTTCGCCCGGCGCGGGACGCCGGGTTGCCAATGCCAAGTTCGTCACAGCTCAGAACCATGCGGCTGCTGTTGCTGGAAGAAGGGCATTGTTTCAGGGATCAGGCGCTTTCGTTCTGTTCGATCCGCAATATCGAACCGCAACACATTATGGAGGGCAGCTCTCTGTCCACACTGGTGCAGATGGTCGGGGCGGGCATCGGTGTGACGCTGATACCGGAAATGGCCGTGGGGCTGGAAACCCGGTCTGCCGACGTGTCCATCGCCCGCTTTCAGGATACTCCACCAACCCGGACCATCGGCCTGATCTGGCGAAAGACCAACCCGCTGGGCGAAAACCTCCTGAAAATTGGCGCAATTATTCGCAAAACCGCCGAAGAAAACGCTGGAGGCATGGGGCAAATGAAACCGGAACCAAACGGCTGATCACTAACCGCTTTAGTGCTATGCGCGGCAATTACCCGGAAAACACATCATATGCCTTCAACGCTTTGGCGCTGTAGGCATAAGACGGCCCGCCACCCATATAGGTCGCCATTGCCAATGCCTCGCACATCTCGTCTCGGGTGGCACCCAGCCGGACAAGGGAACGCACGTGAAATCCGATGCAGCTGTCGCAGCGGGTCGCGATGGCGATGCCAAGGGCCATGAATTCCTTGGTTTTCTCACTCAGCGCGCCATCGGTCTTGGCGGCCTTGCCCATGATGCCAAAGCCGCGCACGGTTTCGGGCACTTCCTTCGAAAAAGTTCCGATATTGGCCTCGGTCTCGGCCATGAAAGCTTTCCAGTCCATATCCATTCTCCTTATCCGCGCTCGTCCGCGCCCATGCGACGCTCCAGCCAGCGCACACCGGCACTGATGATCAGAACCAGGATCAGGTATTCAAAGATCAACAGGGTATAGATTTCCAACGGGCGGTATTCCGTGACCACCAGCTCATTCGCGCGCCGGGTCAGTTCCTGCATCCCGATGACGCTGGCGAATGCGCTCATCTTGACGATGTAGATGAACTGGTTTGCCAAGGGCGGCAGAATGCGCCGGACTGCCTGCGGCAGGATCACATAGCGCATGGTCTGCACATAGTTCAACCCGATGGTCTGCGCCGCTTCGCTCTGACCACGCGCAATGGATTGAATGCCTGCGCGGTAAATCTCGGCAGTGAAGGCGCTGTCAGAAATCGCCAATGTGATGATCGCACCCCAAAAGGGATCGATGGGGACATTCATGCCCATCGACTTGAACACGATGGGCAATCCGTAAAAGACCCAGAACAGCATCGGCAGCAGGGGAATGGCGCGAATGAATTCAACGTAAACACGGTTGACCAGTCGCCAGCCGCGTTTCTCGGACAATCCCGGCAGGGCCACCATCAGCCCCAGTACGATCGACAACACGGCCGCGATCAGTGAAATCTGGATCGTTGCCCCCATCCCTGAGATCAGGAATTTTACATTGATCCAACCCGATGCTGTGGTCGGGTTGATCACATACCAACCCCAGGTCTGGGACGACGAACAGCCTGTGAGCATCAGCAGGGGCATTATCATAAAGAGTTTTTTCATCTGCCCCTCTTAGTGCTGCAGTATCTGAGACAGGAATTTGCGACACCGATCAGACTGAGGGTTGGAGAAGAAATGTTCCGGCTTGCCTTCTTCGACGATCTCACCAGCATCCATGAAGATCATCTTGTCAGCCACTTTGCGGGCAAACCCCATCTCGTGGGTCACGACCACCATGGTCATGCCCTCATTCGCCAGTTCCACCATAACTTCCAACACTTCCGAGATCATCTCGGGGTCCAGCGCCGACGTGGGTTCATCAAACAACAGCACGCGTGGCTCCATGCACAGGGACCGCGCGATGGCCACGCGCTGTTGCTGACCACCGGACAACTGCATGGGCTTTTTGTCCGCCTGATCGGGAATATGTACCCGATCCAGATAATGGCGCGCTTTTTCTTCCGCGTCCTTCCGGCTCAGGCCGCGCGCTTTGATCGGGCCCAGAGTTAGGTTTTCCAAAACGGTCAAATGTGGAAACAGATTGAATTGCTGGAAAACCATCCCGACTTCTGACCGAATGGTTGCCGCAGATTTTGCATCATCCGTCAGCTCAATCCCGTCTACACGAATGGTACCTTTCTGGTGCTTTTCCAACTGGTTGATACATCTCACAACGGTCGATTTTCCTGACCCGGAAGGTCCGCATATTACCACCTTTTCGCCGCTGTTGACTGTCAGATTGATGTCCTTGAGAACGTGAAAGGTATCAAACCACTTGTTCACATCCACAAGTTCGATTGCGGCGTCTGGCATAAGCTGAATTGCCCCTATTTTAGCCTCAGTATAAAATTTTCTTGAGGTTATCTTTCCCTTTAGACTTAAATCAATGAAGAATACGATCACAAGATCGTAACGCCACCAACGGGAGATACCTATGAGCGTTTTTTGGAAAGCCGCGGCGGCTGCCGTGTTGGGGCTTGTATTGTCAGGTTCCGCACAGGCGCAATCTGCGCTGAACGAGATTCTGGATTCCGGCGTGCTCAAGGTTGGCACCACAGGTGACTGGAACCCTATGACACTGCGCGACCCGGCAACCAACAGCTACAAAGGGTACGACATCGACATTATGAATGCACTGGCCGCCGATCTTGGCGTTGAGGTCGAATTTGTCCCCACCGACTGGAAAACACTGGTGAATGGTGTGGTCGCGGGCAAGTACCACCTGACCGGGTCGGCATCGATTTCACCACCGCGCATGAAAGTTGCGGGTTTTTCCGACAGCTATATCTCGGTGGAACTCTTCCCCTACACCACCAAGGAAAAGGCCGACAAATTCGACGGATATGACTCGATCAATCAACCCGGAGTTAAGGTCGCGACGACTTTGGGCACCACGTTTGAAAAACGGGTCCGCGAGTGGTTCCCTGACGCCGAGATCAAGGTGGTCGAGGCCCCAGCCCGCGGTTTTCAGGAAGTTATCGCCGGTCGTGCTGATGTGTTCATCACGTCGAACATCGAAGGATCGACACTAGAGGAGAAATTTCCAGTAGAGCGCGTGAAAAACGCTGGCCCCCGATCACCTTCGCCGATTGCAATGATCCTGCCACAAGGCGACCAGATCTGGATAAATTATGTTAACAACTGGATCGAAGTGAAAAAAGCGGAAGGCTTCTTTGAAGCAAACCGCGATAAATGGGGGCTCTGACGCCTTCAAGGACGTGCGGATACTCTAACGCCCGGTCCTATGGCCCGGGTGTTTTCGTTGGTCATCTGGTTTTTCAGAAAAGAGGATGCAGACACGCAACCTGATGGATTTCATCATCCAGTTCAGGCAATGTTTGCCTGCACTGGTCAGTCGCGAGCCAGCATCGTTGCGCAAAAGCGCACCCTTTCGGGATGTTCATGGGTGACGGCAACTCGCCTTCCAGCTTGATCCGCTCTTTCCGGGCATCCGGGTCGGCACGGGGCGTCGTGGACAGCAACGCCTTGGAGTACGGATGTCGGGGAGCAGCGAACAGCTGCTCTTTCGGACCTTTTTCGACCGCGCGCCCCAGATACATGACAATCACGTCGTCGGCGAAATGCCGGACAACCGACAAGTCATGTGAAATGAACAGGTAGGCCAAGTTCAGCCGTTCCTGAAGATCGACCAGCAGGTTCAAGATCTGCGATTGAATCGACACATCCAGTGCCGAGACAGGTTCATCCAGAACCAGCACCTTGGGGTCCAGCATAAGCGCCCGCGCAATGGCGATCCGCTGGCGCTGCCCACCCGAGAACATATGCGGATAGCGGTCATAATGTTCCGGGCGCAGGCCCACCATCTCGATCATCTTGCGTGCCTGCATTTCACGGTCGGCGGCCGTCATCTGAGGCCGGTTGATGATCAGCGGTTCCTGCAGGATCTGGCCGATGCGCTGACGCGGATTCAACGAGCTATAGGGATCCTGAAAGACGATCTGCACCGTCTCTCGCATCTTGCTCCATTGCGAAGGGGTAATTTCGACCCCGTTTATCGTCAGGCTGCCCGAGGTTGGTTCTTCGATCATTGTGATCAGTCTGGCCAGCGTAGACTTGCCACAGCCTGACTCTCCGACAATGGCCAATGTTTTTCCCGGTTGCAGGTCGAAATCCACCCCCGACAGCGCCTTTACGGTTGCGGGTTTGGACAGCAACCCGCCTTTGACC
Organism: Ruegeria sp. AE3; assembly: GCF_056542225.1. Lineage (NCBI taxonomy): Bacteria > Pseudomonadati > Pseudomonadota > Alphaproteobacteria > Rhodobacterales > Roseobacteraceae > Ruegeria > Ruegeria sp. AE3. The sequence continues at coordinate 17,862 of NZ_JBQFZL010000015.1, forward strand.
GTGTAAAACCGGGCCAGGGCGTTGGCCTGAACGATAGGTGTGGTCATACCAGCTCTCCGGCGGCAATCTTTTCAACATAGTGACAGCGCGCTTTGCCAAATGCCTCGGCATGAGGGGTCGGCGGGGTCTGAGCGCAGGTCGCATCGGCAAAGCGGCACCGTGGGCTGAAAAGGCATCCTTTTGGCCGGTCGAATTGCCCCGGGACAACACCTGGAATCGTCGGCAGAATCTTGGACGTTGCCCGCTCCGGCAAAGCACTTAGCAGGGCCGTGGTATAGGGATGACGCGGCGTTCGAAACAAATCCCTGACAGGCTGTTCTTCAACCTTTTGCCCGGCATATTGTACCTGAACCCGCTCGGCGGTTTCCGCCACGACACCCATGTCATGGGTGATCAGAACCAGACCCATGCCATGCTCATTACGCAACCGGATCAACAGATCCAGAATCTGCGCCTGAATGGTCACGTCCAGCGCCGTGGTCGGTTCATCCGCGATCAGCAGCTTGGGGTTGCAGGCAATGGCCATCGCGATCACAACCCGTTGGTTCATGCCCCCTGACATCTGATGCGGAAAGGAATTCAGGCGGCTTTCAGGCGCGGGAATGCCAACCTGATCGAACAATTCGACCGCACGCTCGTGACGCTCTTTTCGGTTCAGGCCAAGGTGGATGCGCAATGCCTCTTTGATCTGAAACCCGACAGTAAAACAGGGGTTCAGCGAGGACATCGGTTCCTGAAAGATCATCGCCATGTCCTTACCAATGATCTTGCGCCGTTCGCGGGCCGAGATACCGGACAGGTCACGGCCCTCAAAGCTCATCTCATCGGCGGTGATCGTGGCGGTCCAGGGCAGCAAGCCCATCAGTGCCAGCATCGACACGGACTTGCCCGAACCGCTTTCGCCGACGATGGCCAGCAATTCGCCTTTGTCGACCGACAGATCGACACCGTCCACGGCGCGGAAACTACCCGAAGATGTGGCGAACTCAACAGTCAGATTACGGATCTGCAAAAGGCTCATGCGATCAGCTCCGTTTCAGTTTCGGGTCCAGCGCATCCCGCAACCCGTCACCCATCAGATTGATGGCAAGCACGGTGACCAGAATCGCGAGACCGGGGAAGGTTACAACCCACCATGCGCGCAGGATGAACTCGCGCGCTTCAGCCAGCATGGTGCCCCATTCCGGCGTGGGGGGCTGCGCGCCCATGCCCAGAAACCCAAGGGCCGCCGCGTCCAGAATGGCAGTCGAAAAAGACAGGGCCGCCTGCACGATGATTGGCGCCAGACAGTTGGGCAATACCGTGATGAACATCAGCCGCGACTTGCCAGCACCGGCCACACGGGCCGAGGTCACATAGTCTTTCTGCCGTTCCGCCAGAACCGACGCGCGGGTCAGGCGCACGTAATGCGGTTGAAACACGATGGCGATGGCGATCATCGCATTGGTCAGTGATGGGCCCAGAATGGCGACCAGAACAAGGGCAAGCAGCAGAGACGGGAAAGCCAGGACGATGTCCATCACCCGCATAATCAACGTATCAACCCATTTGGGCGCAAAACCCGACAGAAGGCCGACCATTACGCCGCCCGTTACGGCAACACAGACCACAACGATCCCCACAAAGAAGGAATAGCGTGAACCCATGATCAGCCGCGACAGCATATCCCTGCCCAAAGGATCGGTGCCCAACGGGAAGGCCCAGCTTCCGCCTTCCTGCCAGGCAGGGGGTTGCAGGATATGGTCCCGGAACTGTTCGGTCGGATCATAGGGGGCCAACAAAGGGGCAAAGGCCGCACAGAACACAAAGGCGGCAAAAACCCACAACCCGATCACGGCACCGCGGTTTTCGCTGAAATAGTACCAGAACTCTCGCAGTGCGCTGGGACGATTTTCGGCCATTGGCTGGTTCGACGAAAGCTCGGTCATCATCGTCTCCGGATTTTGGGGTTGATGATGCCGTACAAAACATCGACCAGCAGGTTCACCAGCATCACGATCACCGCGATCATCAGCAAACCCCCTTGCACCACCGGGTAATCCCTGCGGAAAATACTGTCGACCATCCACTTGCCGATGCCCGGCCAGCTGAAGATGGTTTCAGTAAGAATTGCCCCCGCCAGCAACGTACCAACCGACAACCCGATCACCGTGACAACCGGTATCAGCGCGTTACGTAGCGCATGCAGCCCGTTTACCCGGGTCGGCGACAACCCTTTGGCACGCGCGGTGCGGATGTAATCTTCGCCCAGAACCTCCAGCATCGCCGACCGGGTCTGACGCGCGATCACGGCCAGCGGAATAGTACCCAGCACAATCGTCGGAAGGATCAGATGACGAACGGCCGACCCGAATGCGCCTTCCTGTCCGGACAAAAGACTGTCGATCAGCATAAAGCCAGTGACACTTGGGAAGTAATAAAGCAGGTCGATCCGGCCGGACACCGGTGTCCAGCCAAGATTGCCCGAAAACACGATGATCAGCAGCAGCGCCCACCAGAAGATGGGCATCGAATATCCGACTAATGCCGAAGACATCAGTGCCCTGTCAAAAAACTTCCCCCGGTTCACCGCCGCAATCACGCCGGCAGGCAGACCCAATGCGATGGCGAAGATCATGGCGCAGAGCGAAAGTTCCATTGTCGCGGGGAACAGCGAAAAGAACTCCTCCCAGACCGGTTTTTTGGTGACAAAGCTTTCGCCGAGATCGCCCTGCAAAACTCCGGCAAGGTATTCCCAGTATTGCTGCAACACCGGTTTGTCGAAACCCAGCTTTTCTACCATTTCCTGGTAGCGTTCTTCAGTCATGCCGCGCTCGCCGGCCATAACGATGATCGGATCACCCGGTAGCACCCGGATAAACATGAATGAAATCAACGTCACGCCCAGAAAGGTCGGGACGAACAGGCCAATGCGGGTGAGTAAGTAACCAAACATCAGCGACCTATGATTGTAAGCTCTTTGGGGAAATGGGTCAGCGACCGGCAGCCATCCTCAGTGACAAGCACATCATCTTCGATGCGAACGCCAAAACTTTCGAGCGCATACAGACCTGGTTCATTCGTCCAGACCATACCCGGCAGGATTTTCTGATGATTCCCACGCATGATATAAGGTGCCTCATGCACATCCCGACCCAACCCGTGACCCGTTTTGGTGCGAATACGATCCGCAAATGGCGAGGCCTCGAGCACGCTTATGACCGCATCGTCTATGTCATGGGCCGCTACACCAGGGCGGCAGGCTTCGAACCCGGCTTTGTTGGCGCGCAGAACGGTGTCGTAGACTTCCCTGCCCTCGTCCGACACGTCCTGAACAAAGAAGGTTCGCGTAATGTCGGCGGCGAAACCATCTTTGCGGGCACCGAAATCGAACAGTAACGCGTCGCCTGCCCTGATCTGGTAGTCGTTGCGCGCTTTCCCATGCGGCCGTGCCGAATTGTCGCCAGCCGCTACGATGGGTGAAAACGCCAGTGACTCGGCCCCTTCTGCAAACAGCGCCTGTATCAGGGCTTGCTCGATCTGTTTTTCGGTCTGGCCGACACGCACATCTGCAATCACACGACCCAGAGCACGTTCCGAGATATCGATGGCCGCCTGCATCGCAGCAATGTCTTCATCGGTCTTGATTATGCGCAGGCCCGAGATTTCGCGTTCACCGTCGACGATCCGTAAGCCCGGCAAAGCACGGGTGAACGCCGCAGAGACGAAAACCCGCATCACCTGACCTTCCACCGCAAGCGAGCGGATCGGCATTTGTGCGGCCAATGCGGTAAACGCATCGTCATAACCGGTCTGATCGCGCCAATCGAAAACAGCGCCCTCGAATCCGACAAGATCCCATGAGGCCAGTTCCAGATTGGGCACAATCGCTGCGGCCTGTCCCTCAGGCGGGACAACAACCACGAAGGGCCGTTCGTGGCTCATGAAAGCTTTTCCCAAAGCGCGGGTGAAATTCGGGCCAGGTACAAGAGCAACAGCGTCGACTGACATGTCCCGTGCCAGTTGACGATATTCGGACAGATCCGGCATTCAGGCCGACCTCCTCAATAAGAAAGCCGGAGCCGCCAAACAGGCGGCTCCGGTGAGTGAGTGGTGGCTTACTCGACGCTCACACCATAGAAGATGTGGCCGCCCAGCGGGTGCACTTTGTAACCTTGCACCTTGTTGCTCATCGGCATGAATACAACCGAGTGAGCAATGGTTGCCCATGGGGCCTGCTCTTTAAACACGACCTGAGCTTCTTCATACAGTTTGGTCCGCTCGGCCTGATCGGTGCTTTGCTTGGCTTTCAGGATCAGATCCTCGAACGGCTGGTGGCACCATTGCGCGCGGTTCGATGCTTCGACACCGTCACAGCCCAGCAGAACGGCCAGGAAGTTGTCCGGATCGCCGTTATCCCCGGTCCAGCCCAGCAGAACAGCACCGTCGCGGTTCAGTTCTTTCGAGCGTGACAGGTATTCGCCCCATTCGTACGAGACGATTTCGACGCCCACACCAACCTTGGCAAAATCGGCCTGAATCAGCTCGGCCATGCGGCGGGCATTAGGGTTATAGGGGCGCTGAACCGGCATCGCCCAGACCTTCATCGACAGGTCCGAGACGCCTTCGGCCTCAAGCATGGCCTTGGCCGCTTCGGGATCATATGGATCGTCCGCGATGGCGTCGTTATAGCCCCACATGGTTGGCGGGATCGGGTTCTTGGCAGCCTGGCCCGAGCCCTGGAAAACCACGTCGATGATCGCCTGCTTGTCGATCGCCATGTTCAACGCCTTGCGAACCTTGGGGTTGTCGAACGGCGCCATCGTGGTGTTGTAGGCAAGATACCCGACGTTCAGCCCTTCCTGCTCCATCATGTTGATGTCTGCATCATCCTTCATCGCCTGAATGTCAGCCGGGTTCGGGTAAGGCATCACATGGCACTCGCCAGCTTTCAGCTTCTGGTAGCGAACAGACGCGTCCGGCGTAATGGCAAAGATCAGGTTTTCGACCTGCGCCGGTTCCTTCCAATAATCGCCATTGGCGGCATAGCGGATCACCGCGTCTTTCTGGTAGGCCACGAACGAGAAAGGCCCGGTCCCGATGGGTGCGGTATTCAGTTTCTCAGGCGTGCCGGCAGCCATCATGGCATCGCCATATTCGGCTGACATGATCGATGCAAAATCCATCGCCATATTCGCAACAAAAGGTGCCTCTGGCTTGGACAGGGTGAACTTCACCGTGTAGTCATCAATCTTTTCGATAGAAGAGACCAGATCCGGCATCCCCATACCCTGGAAGTATTCCCACGTGCCGCCAGACACTTGGTTATAGGGGTGGTTCTCGTCCTTTTGGCGCATGAACGAGAAGATTACGTCATCGGCGTTGAAATCGCGGGTCGGGGTGAATTCATCATTCGAATGGAATTTGACACCCTGGCGCAGCTTGAAGGTGTATTCCAGGCCATCATCACTGGCCTCGACACTTTCAGCCAGGCCGGGGATCACGTTGGTTGTACCGGTTTCGAATTCCAGCAACCGGTTATAAATAGGATGCGACGAGGCATCAAAGGTTGTTCCTGCGGTAAACAGTGCAGGGTCAAACCCCTCGGGTGAACCTTCGGAACAATACACCAGGGTATTTGCCTGTGCCACGGCACCCGACAGGGCTATTGCCGTGGTTGCGGCCAGAAGATTGAGTTTCATGATTTTCTCCCAGAAATGGACTTGGCAAGACAATCGCATGGCTCTTTGTCGTCAGAGCGTTCAGTGACAATACAGGTCGTTGCGATATCCCTGACAAATGTATCCAAAATACAAAACCTGTTGTCAACCGGCTCTGTCACTGACTTTCGTGAATGATGCCCCGTTGACAGGGTGTGTCATGAACCTGAAAGCGCCCTGCCCCTAGGAAATCGCGAAGGGCGACACTAACATTTCACAGGTTCCGGCAGTTTGGCCACAGATATCGACTCTCGTTGACCCAAAGTCATTTTGGTAAGAATGGATAGCTATCTCTGACCGGTAGCTGAGGAAGTATCCTTGCGCATATCGCGAATGCAATCGTAACCCAGCCAGAATAAGACTGTCAGTGTGACCAGAAATACGTAAGGAAGCAGCGAGATATGCATAACCAACACGCCATAGAACATGGCGGCGTATGCGGCGATTTGGACTATCACCAACACACCCCACGCACCCATTCCCCAAAGATTGCGCGCATTCCCCTGACCGGTCGAGTTGCGCAGGCTCTGACACTCTGCCTCGTTCACCACGGGGGGCGCGGCACGCGTTGAATTGAGAGTGCCGTTGGTGTCGAGCGCGCTGGATCGACATGCATCGAAACAAGGGGCCGCCTCTCGACAGGCGGGCGCAGTGTGTAACATTGGTTGAGTCCTTGGACATCTGGGGTTTGGCAGCGAGCCTTCACTGTGCCTCAGGACAACTACCTCCCGCACCATGCCACCCACGAAATCAGGCGCCACCGTTGCCATCTTGCAATCATATCCAGCGGAGAAATGCCGATCCTCGCTCTGGCGCAGCATAAAACCGCACACATAGCCGAGAGACCCGTGAATACCGCGATCAGATGAGGTCTGAAGAGCTATTCGTGACCCTCGGTGACTCATGGCTTTTGGCGCGGTTCCGGATGCGCGCTATCCGCTGAACTGGGACCTTCGCGTGCATCCAGCGCTCCATTCTACGGCGTCCTTCGATGCTGAGTGCGGCTACTTTGTTCCCATACCGGGATCGCCCCATCAGATAATCCATTGGTTTCTAAAAGGAGTCGCGGTTCAGGTATCGCTCACAAGTTCATTTGTGTACAAATTGGTAAGATTGCGCTCAAGTACATGTCAGATTCAGCCTCCGAGGATGCCATGCCAATTGAACACGCCCCTTTCAGCCAAGCGGAATATGACCGCAGGATCGCCAAGACCCGAAGCGCTATGGAAAAAGCGGGGCTAGAGCTACTGTTTGTCACCGACCCTTCGAACCAGGCTTGGCTGACTGGCTATGATGGTTGGTCCTTTTATGTGCATCAGGGCGTATTGCTCGGCATGGAAGGTGAGCCGATTTGGTGGGGACGCCAGATGGATGCATTGGGTGGGTTGCGCACTTGCTGGATGTCCAAGGACAACATTCGCGGCTATGCAGACCACTACGTCCAATCAACCATACGCCATCCCATGCAGGATCTGGCGGGCCACATTCGCGCGCTCGGGCTGGGTACAACCCGCATCGGCGTTGAGATGGAGAACTATTACTATTCCGCAAAGGCACACGAGGTTTTGGGCACGGAATTGCCCGAAGCGACGCTGGTGGATGCGACGGCACTGGTAAACTGGCAGCGTCTAATCAAGTCGGAAGAAGAAATTGTCTTTATTCGCAAGGCGGCCCGGATTTCGGAAAAAGTAATCCAAACGGCCATTGATCGCGCTGCAGTGGGAGTGCGCAAGAACGACCTTGTCGCAGATATCTTTCATGCCGGGATTACCGGGGTTGAGGATGATTGGGGGGATTACCCAGCCATTGTCCCTTTGACACCCTCAGGGCTGGATGCCACAGCCGCGCACCTGACATGGAATGGCGCACCGATGAAGAAGGGTGAAGCAACATTTTTCGAACTGTCAGGCTGCTATCGGCGCTACCACGCTCCGCTTTGCCGCACGGTTTATCTTGGCACTCCGCCGCCGGAAATGCGGGACGCGGAACACGCACAGATCGAAGGGATAGCTGCGGGTCTAGAGGCTGCCCGGGCTGGCAATCGGACCAGCGACATTGCAAACGCTTTTCTTAAGGTTCTTGCCCGTCACGGAATCGAACGGGAGGGGCGCATGGGATACCCTATCGGTTTGAGCTATCCGCCAGATTGGGGCGAACGGACAGCGTCGATCCGCGCCGAAGACGAGACCATTCTGCAACCGGGCATGGTTTTCCATTTCATGCCTGCGTTGTGGATGGACAGCTGGGGCCTTGAGACCACGGAAACCATTCTTATCACTGAAAACGGCCCCGCCGAAGCCCTATGCAATATCGAGCGAAAGCTCTTTGTGAAAGACTAAGCCTTGAGCACCCTCGAAGACGCCAAGACCCTGCTGGGCGAACTGATCAGCTTCCCCACGGTTTCGTCAGACAGTAACCTGGACATGATCAAGCACCTCGCGGACCGGTTGAGCGATTGCGGTGCAGAGGTGGAAATATGGCATGACGAAACCGGCACCAAAGCCAATCTTTTTGCCTCATTGGGCCCCAAGCGCGACGGTGGTATCGTCCTATCAGGCCATTCCGATGTGGTGCCTGTTACGGATCAGGACTGGTCCTCGGACCCATTCGTGATGGAGGAGCGGGACGGCAAGTGGTTTGGTCGCGGCACCTGCGATATGAAAGGGTTTATCGCGGCGGCAGTCGTCATGGCCCCGTATTACGCAAAGCTGGATCTTCAGCGCCCATTGCATTTCGCCTTTACATATGATGAAGAAATCGGCTGTTTTGGCGCGCAGGCTTTGGCCAAGACCCTGCGGAAGAAAGCGATCAAACCCGCTGTGGTCATCATTGGCGAGCCCACCTCGATGCGCATCATCGAGGGCCATAAGGGCTGCTATGAATATACAGCGCATTTTACCGGGTTCGAAGGCCATGGCTCGGCCCCCGAGCGCGGTGTAAACGCCGTCGAATACGCGGTGCAATACGTCTCGAAACTGTTGACGCTGAAGGCTGATTTGCAAGGGAGAGCACCGGCAAACAGCCCGTTCGACCCACCATGGACGACAATAAATACCGGTACGTTGGTGGGCGGGGTGGCCCATAATGTGATCCCCGGTAAGGCGCGGGTCGATTGGGAGATGCGACCAGTGCAAAAGGCGGATGCGGATTACGTCAAAGACGAACTGCACCGGTTTTGCGCGCAAACCCTGATCCCGGCAATGCAGGCTATTCACCCCGATGCTGGTATCAAGACCGAAATTATCGGTGAGGTCGACGGGCTAGAACCAATGGACGACAACGAGGCGCGTGACCTTGTGATGGAACTGACAGGGGCAAACGGAGCCGACGTTGTACCCTTCGGTACCGAGGCCGGGATATTCCAGCAGTTGGGGATGAACGTCGTTGTTTGCGGTCCCGGATCAATCGATCAGGCGCATAAACCGGATGAATACGTCTCGGTCGAACAGATGGCCCAGTGCCTTGATATGCTTCGGCGGTTATCTTCGAAGCTGGAGTAGATGATGACCTTGGTCCGCGCGGTATCGATATTCTGGTTGGGTGCACCGGTCTGTTCGTGCTGTTCTGGGCGGGTGGCTACAGTTTTGCCAAGATGGGGCTGCCCTATGTGGAACCGATGACCATGCTTGCGATCCGTTATGGTCTGGCTGTTCTGTGTCTTCTGCCGCTGCTGGCGGTGTTCCGCCCTGCCCTGCCGCGTGATCACTCGAAATGACCCGGTACCGGCTAGCACAGTGCAATACTCATTCTTTTTTGTCGTGATATTTCCCATCACCATGACCAGCGAAACGATAGAAACCACCTGAACCGAGATCACAACCGTCAGGAAAGCGCATTCACATAGCTTTTGATCGTCGACCGGCATCCGTGCTGCCAGATCCGTGGCAACCAGCGTGTGAAGGATTCTGCAAACTGGGCTTCACGGCCAGTACTTCCGTACAGGTTTGCTACCTCAAGCCACTTTTCGGGCCGTCCCCTGGCGGCAAGGGCCGCACTCTGCAAATCGCTCCAGATGGGATCATTGGGCGCAATCTCTGATCCATCCTCACGCAGACCGGCGCACATCCGGCACCAGAAAGCTTCAACCAGTGCCAGCCCAGTGACAGATGTACCCGAGGCCAGAGCATCGCGAATGGACGGAAGCAGGAAACCGGGGTGGCGCGCAGACCCATCAAAGGCCACGCGTCGCGTGGTATCGTGAATAGCCGTATTCGAAAATCTGCGTTTAACCAGATCCAGATACTGTTCCGGTGTCATCCCAGGAACCGCACTGGCATGAGGAAGAATTTCTTCGGTCTGGACTTTCAGGAAGAATGCCGAAATTTCCCGGTCGTTCATGCAGTCCGAGATTGTGGGGATGTTCAGAACCTCGCCCACATTCGCCAGAATCTGGTGCCCGCCGTTCAGAATGCGCAGTTTCAGTGTTTCATATGCGTGTACGTCCTTGGTGATCGTAACGCCGACATTCTCCAACATTGGCCGCCCGGCGCAGAAATCATCCTCAATCACCCATTGGCGGAAATTCTCGTGTGACACCGGAACGCAGTCTTCAATTCCTAGGGCTCGAGCCTGCGACCGAACTTGATCAGAGGTGGCGGGAACAATGCAATCCACCATTGAATTCGGAAACGCCCCGTTCTGATCGATCCAATCCGCAAGATCAGGGTCCGTCCGGCGCGCCAGTTCAACAACACAGTTGCGCAAGATAGTACCGTTGCCCTGAAGGTTGTCACAACTTAATGCCGTAAAGGGCAGATGCCCGGCGGCACGGCGATTGCCAAGTGCCGCCACAATGGCACCAAAGACCGTGCGAGGCTGTTGCGGGTTTTGCACGTCGTGTCGAATATCATCGTGATCCACGCCGAAAACACCCGACTTGGCATCCAGAAAATAGCCACCTTCCGTTACGGTAAGGGACACGATCCGAATGGCGGGATCGGACATTTTCCGGATCAGAGGCGCATTTTCGGGTTCAATGGGCAGATAGTCCATCAACGGACCGATGACTTCGGCCGAAACACCGGACGGGTCAAGCTCGATCAAAGTTGTCAGACAGTCCTGCCCAATCAGCTTTTCGCGCATGTCCGCGTCATAAGCCCGAACGCCGGCCCCGATGATCGCCCAGTCCAGGGCCTGCCCTTTTTGCATCAGCCTGTGGATGTACCACGCCTGATGCGCACGGTGAAAATTCCCAAGCCCAATATGAACAATTCCAGGGGTCAGGTCTTCACGCCGGTATCCGGGTATTTTGACATCCGCAGGAAGCGATCCGAGGCGTTCGAGGCACAGCTCTACCGGTGTTATGTCCGCCAAAGGGGTCATCAGCTCATCCAGTTTCCGCCATCGACATTGTAAGTCTGGGCCACGATGTATTCCGCTTCATCAGACGCCAAAAACACCGCCATCCCGGTTAAATCCTCGGCCCGTCCCATACGGCCGAACGGTACCGCTGATGCAACTTCGCGCTTCTTCTGCCCCGGTTTTTTATTTTCGTACTTCGCAAAGAAGGCGTCGACGCCGTCCCAATGCTCTCCATCAACAACACCGGGTGAGATCGCATTCACATTTATCCCGTGAGCGATCAGATTGAGCCCCGCTGACTGCGTCAAAGATATTACGGCAGCCTTGCTGGCGCAGTAAACGGCGACCAAAGGTTCGCCACGCCGACCAGCCTGTGAGGCCAGATTTATGATCCGGCCTTTGACATTGGCGTCGATCATGTGCCGCGCAACGGTCTGCATTGTAAACAAGGTGCCCGAAACATTGATATCAAAAACGCGCTGGTAATCGGAGCGGTCGATTTCGATGATTGGCGCTGCTGAGAAAACGGCAGCATTGTTGATCAGAATGTCAATCTGGCCGAACTGATCCACTGCGCGCGCAACAGCAATGTCGATGCTGTCCTGATCAACAACATTCATTTCGACCGCCATTGCAGCGTCACCGATTTCCGAGGCTGCGGATTGCGCCCGCGCGAAATCTATGTCGGCAATGGCCACACGCGCACCTTCGGCGACGTAAGCTTTTGCGAAGGCCAGCCCGATTCCACGCGCAGCACCAGTGATAAGCGCGGTTTTTCCGTCCAGTCGCTTCATTCGATCCGCAGCCCTTGCGCGTCAAAACGATGAAGCACGTCGGCACGTGGTGTCAGGTAGATGCGGTCGCCATGCCTAAATCCAACCTCTCCGTCTGCTCGCACCGTGATTGTTTCCGCCAGACCGGTTTCATGTATGTGGAAAAACGTATCTGATCCAAGATGCTCGGACACGCCTACAACACCGCTCCAGGTTCCGTCGCTCTCGGACACAGCAATATGTTCGGGGCGGATGCCGATTGTATGTGCGCCGTGTTTTGCAGCTTCTTCGCCTTCGATAAAGTTCATCCTGGGCGAACCGATGAACCCGGCGACAAAAAGGTTTCGTGGCGTACGATACAGGTCCAGCGGGCTTCCGACCTGCTCGATCACACCAGCCTGAAGCACGACGATCTTGTCGGCCATCGTCATTGCTTCAACCTGATCATGGGTCACATAGATCATGGTGGTCGCCAGCCGTTCGTGCAACTCGCTGATCTCCAACCGCATGCCAACGCGCAGTGCAGCGTCCAGGTTGGACAGCGGCTCATCGAACAAGAACGCTGCGGGTTCACGGACAATGGCACGCCCGATAGCAACGCGCTGACGCTGGCCACCGGACAGCTGGCCGGGGCGGCGATCCAGATAGTCGGTCAGGTTCAGAACCTGCGCGGCCCCTTCCACACGTTTGTCGATTTCGGCCTGATCCAGTTTTGCCATGCGCAAGGGAAAGGCGATGTTCTTGCGAACGGACATGTGCGGATACAAGGCATAGGACTGGAACACCATCGCCAGACCGCGTTTTGCGGGTGGTACGTTTGTCGCGTCGGCCCCGTCAATGTCGATGGAACCTGACGTGATGTCCTCCAACCCCGCAATCAGACGCAGCAAAGTGGACTTGCCGCAACCCGATGGCCCGACGAACACCGTGAACTCTCCGTCTTCGATGGTCAGATCCAGTGGCGGGATAACCTGTACGTCGCCAAAGCTTTTGGTCACGGACCTGAGTTGAATACGTCCCATGATAAGTTTTCCTTATTTCACAGCGCCAAAAGTCAGGCCGCGGACAAGTTGTTTCTGGCTAAACCAGCCAAGGATCAGGATCGGTGCAATCGCCATTGTCGAAGCCGCGCTGAGCTTGGCAAAGAACAGGCCCTCGGGGCTGGAATAGCTGGCGATAAATGCGGTCAGCGGGGCCGCGTCAACGGCTGTCAGGTTGAGGGTCCAGAACGCCTCGTTCCAGGCAAGAATGAAGTTCAGCAAAACAGTCGAAGCGATGCCCGGAACAGCCATGGGTGTCAGGATGTGCAGGATTTCCTCTTTCAGTGTCGCCCCGTCCATCCGTGCGGCTTCAAGGATTTCACCGGGAATTTCACGGAAGTAGGTGTAGAGCATCCAGACGATGATCGGCAAGTTGATCAGCATCAACACGACGACCAATCCACCTCGTGTATCAAGCAGCCCCAGACGGATGAACAGCAGGTAGATCGGGTAAAGGACACCGACTGCCGGCAACATCTTGGTAGAGAGCATCCAAAGCAGAATGTCCTTTGTACGTTTCGAAGGAACAAACGCCATTGCCCATGCTGCCGGTACGGCAATGATCACACCCAACAGGGTTGACCCACCTGCAATGATGACCGAGTTCCAAAGGAAACGCATGTAATTCGAGCGTTCCTGTACGACAGCATAGTTCTCAAGCGTCCAGTCAAAGTTCAGGAACAGTGGCGGGCTCGCAATGGCCTGCGCTTCGGTTTTGAAGCTGGTCAGGATCGTCCAGAGGATCGGGAAAAAGATCAGCAGACCGACGGCCCAAGCCAGGGCTGTGTTCACCGACTTGCGTTGGATTGTGACGGTGCGGGCCATGGTTTTATCTCCTCACGCGTCCAGGTTCTTGCCGACAATGCGCATCAGGAAGACCGCAACGATATTGGCGAGAATGATTGCATAGACACCTCCGGCTGATCCGAGACCGATATTCTGGCTTTCCAAAACGCGCTGGAAGATCAGGTAGGTGAGTGTACGGGTGCCGAACGCGCCACCTGTGGTGACGAAAATCTCGGCAAAGATCGAAAGCAGAAAGATTGTCTGGATCAGGATTACGATTGTGATTGCACGGCTAAGGTGCGGCAGAATGATGTGGTGGAACCGCTTGAGCGGCGGAGCGCCGTCCATTTCAGCAGCTTCCAGTTGCTCACTGTCCAGCGACTGGATTGCGGTCAAAAGGATCAGTGTCGCAAATGGCAGCCATTGCCACGACACGATCATGACAATTGAGGTCATTGAAGCTTCGGACAACCACGAGACCGGTTCAGCCCCAAAAAAGCGCCACAGATGGGCCAGCAACCCGTTGACCGGGTCCATGAACATGTTTTTCCAGACCAGAGCCGAAACGGTCGGCATAACGAAGAATGGCGCAATGACAAGGATGCGCACCACCCCCTGGCCCCACATCGGTTGATCTAAAAGCATCGCCAGCAGGATGCCCAGAATGACCGTAATCGCCAACACGCCGAGAACAATGACAAGCGTTGCCTGAACGGCGGGCCAGAACGAACTGGACGAAACAAATCGGATATAGTTGTCGAAACCCACCCATCCGAGATCACCGCCCCGCAGGGGAAGATACTTCTTGAAGGAAAAATACAGGGTCATCGTCAGTGGCACGAGCATCCAGCCAAGCAGCAGCACCACTGCGGGTGTCATCATCAGGCGTGCAACTGATCTGGAATGTTGAGTTGCCATTGCGCAAGACCTCTCTGTTCAGGCGTAAGACAGCCTGCGAGAAAAACACGAATTGTGGAAGTGGGAGCAGGGGACAGAAGATTTGCCCCCTGCTGGGAAGGTTGCCTCAGTACCCTGCGGCTTCCATCTCTTCTGCTGTGAAGGCCTGCGCTTTGGCAAGCGCCTCATCCACTGTTTGCTGCCCGGCATAAACGGCCGAGAATTCCTGACTAACCTGTGTGGCAATCCCTGCAAATTCCGGAATGGCCACGAACTGGACACCGGTATAGGGCGTCGGCTGCACACAGCAATTCTGCGGGTCAGCCTTCAGGATCGATTCCAGAGTCATTTTTGCGAATGGGACCGCCTTGTAGTTGTCATTCTCATAAAGCGAGGTCCGCGCGCCCGGAGGCACATTGGCCCACCCTTCGTTTTCAGCCACCAGCTCGATGTAGTCTTTCGAGGTTGCCCATTCTATGAACTGCTTGGCCGCATCTTCCCGCTGAGTTCCCGCCGGGATCGCCAGCGCCCAAGCCCAAAGCCAATTGGCGTGCTTGTCGACGCCTTCCGAATTTGGTGCAAGTGCGAAGCCAACTTTGTCAGCTACGGTTGAGTCTTCCGGATTTGTCACAAAAGACGCGGCAACGGTGGCGTCAATCCACATGCCGCACTTTCCTTGCTGGAACAAAGACAGGTTCTCGTTGAAACCGTTAGTGGCATAGCCAGCCGGGCCGGATTCACTCATCATGTCGACGAAGAACGTCAGCGCCTCTTTCCACTCAGGCTGATCGAACTGGGGCTTCCAGTTTTCATCAAACCAGCGCGCACCGAAGGAATTGCCGGTTACAGTGATAAAGGCACCACCTTCACCCCAGCCCGCCTTACCGCGCAGGCAGATGCCGTTGATGTCGTTGTCGCGATCAGTCATGGCAGCCGCAGCTTCACGGATGAATTGCCATGTTGGTGCTTCTGGCATTTCCAGACCGGCCTTTTCCATCAGGTCGGTGCGGTACATGATCATCGAGCTTTCGCCATAAAAAGGCGC
The DNA here is from genome assembly GCF_056542225.1 of Ruegeria sp. AE3. Classification (NCBI taxonomy): domain Bacteria; kingdom Pseudomonadati; phylum Pseudomonadota; class Alphaproteobacteria; order Rhodobacterales; family Roseobacteraceae; genus Ruegeria; species Ruegeria sp. AE3. The sequence continues at coordinate 33,403 of NZ_JBQFZL010000015.1, forward strand.
AGCATAAAGCGTGCCATCATGGCTCAACCCGCCTGCCATCGCAGGCAGCAGATCACCAACATCATATTCATCGGACAAACCGTCCAGCGGTACCAGCCAGCCGTTCGCACCCCAGATCGGGGTTTCGTACATGCCGATGGTCATGATGTCGAACTGACCGCCTTTGGTGGTGATGTCGGTCGTGACGCGCTGACGCAAAACGTTTTCTTCCAACGTCACCCATTCGACATCAATGCCTGTCGCATTGGTGAAGTTGTCTGTGTAGCCCTGCATCCGGATCATGTCACCATTGTTGACGGTCGCGATCGTGATGGTTTCCGCTTGGGCTGCTGCCGTAACGACGAAAGTCAACGCAGTCGCCGCACGAAGTGCGTTCTTCAAATACATCCCTGTCCTCCCTGAGCTTGGATGCTGTACAGAGACCCTAGTTTATAAATTGTCGCGGCGTCAATATAAACTTTACGCGCGTTAACTTTTAGTTCATGCAGATTCCCTCAAGACAAGCCGTGCCGGAAACAGAGTTTCCGTCCGATCGTCAAATTTTCCCCCGCTTTCAATGAGTTCAAACAAGGTATCCACACTGCGCCCAGCCACGTTGTCATAATCATGCGCAGCTGTTGTCAGCGATGGACAAGTAAATCTTGCAAAGGGGTGGTCGTCATTTGATGCGACGCGGAGTGAGCAATCTTCCTTTCGCCCAACCCGAATCCCCTGCTCATAACAGGCTGCCAGAAATCCGATCGCAAGGCGGTCATTGCTGCACAAAACCGAGTTCGTCCTGAGAGCGCCTTTCTCCAACACTCTCAAAGCACCTTGATGCCCAATCTCTTCAAACGCCCAGCCTTCGCCATCAATTTTAATGACATGGGGCTCGAACCCCAGACGTTCCATAACCTCTATATATGCCTTGCGTCGCTTGTTGGCGTTAGGATTTGCTGGTGTGCGCATTTCAAAGAAAGACGGAGGTTCACCCGTCCGGGTCATGTATTCCACGGTTTGGGACACAAAACTGAAATTGTCCGACCCTATAAAGGCTGCACCCAAACCTTCGAGGTTGCTGTCAAACAGAACCGTTGGCACCTCGGCGCAAAATTTCTCGATGTGAGCGCGATCCGACCCGCGACCCAAAGGGGCAAAAAGTACTCCGGCCGGCTTGAGCGACCGCAGGCTGTCGAGTATTTCGTTCTCGAGTTCCTGCTCACCGTGCGAGCTGAATAGAGATGGACGATACCCGGCGGCAATACAGCTCTGCTCAAGGTATCTGGCCATCTCGGCAAAAAACGGATCGGCTAGATAGGGAACAACGATGCCGATATTCTTGGTCAGCTTTCGATTCTGGTTCACCGCATAGATATTCGGACGGTAATCGAACTTTTCCAAAGCTTCTTCGATACGCGCCCGCGTAGAGGAACGAACGCTTTCCGGGTCGTGAAAATATTTGGAAACCGTTGGCCGAGAAATCCCGCTGAGGGCCGCAAACTCCTCCATATTTCTTATTTTTGCCATACCTACCCGCTTACGGAATTCTTTTGCTTTGTCCTTACATTTTCTTTACGCGCGGCAATAAATCAATAGGCTGCCGTATCCGCGCGAATGGTAAGACGCGTGACGCCAACGCCGAACAGCCGAAAACCTCCTGATCAAGTCGCGGCGTTTTGGACTTGAGCCCAATATATCGACCCCCAGCGCAACCACCTTGGTCGTCAGGTCTGTTCAGGCTCATTTTGCTTCCCGGCAGAACCTTCTGCGACGTCCTTGTAGTCGTCATGAATGCCGTAAGAAGCGAAACCGGATAGCGTTTCAGAAATCTGTTCATCGGTCAGGATTACCGGACCGAGGGCCAAGGAAAGGTAATATTGCCGGGCAATGGTTTCCAGCTCAACCGCGCGCCACATGGCCTTGTCCAGGTCCTCACCCATGGCAATGGACCCATGATTGCCAAGCAAACAGGCGGTTCGGTCTTGCAGCGCTTCGATCGCCAGCTCCGACAGCTCGGGCGTTCCAAAGCGCGCATAGGGTGCGCAGCGAACATTAGTACCACCGAAGGCCGCGACCATGTAATGCGCTGCCGGGATCTCTTTGTGTGCAATCGCCAGCGCCGTGCAATAGGTCGGATGTGCATGGACAACAGCGCCCATATCGGGGCGGGTCTTGAGGATGTCGAAGTGGAACCGCCATTCGGTCGAAGGTTTGAGCGGGCCATCCCAACTCCCATAGTCTCCATCAAATGGCATTGAGACGATCATCTCGGGGGTCAGCTTGTCATATGGCGTCGCCGAAGGTGTGATCAGCATCCGGTTCTCGTATCGGGCCGAGATATTGCCGGATGTTCCCTGGCTAAGACCACTGGAATTCAGAAAAAGGCATTTCTCGATAATCGCCTCACGGATTCTGCGTTCCTTGTCATCCATCTTGTGCTCCTGTCCTCGCGCCACCCCGGCAGAATGGACCAGCCTTAGTTATCAGAGGTCGCACCATCAGGCGACAAGCCCAACCTCGCAATTGCATTGTCCAAAGCCAACCCGAAAACCTGCGCCTGAGGTGACAGAACCTGGTCAGGCCGACGCATCAGCCCAACGGGCCCGCGTGTGATCGACGTATCAAACGGCAGCGCTACAAGGTGGCCATCGCTGATTTCATTGGCGACCACCCCTGCCGAGATAATCCAGATCGCATCGGTCTGTCGGGTATACACCCGTCCGAAAGCACCCGAGACAGTTTCCAGACGATCTTCGATTTCACCAATCCCATGCGCGATCATGAGGCGATCCACCAAGGGCCGGATTGCCGATCCTTCAGGTGGATAAAGCACTTGCCACTCGGTAATCCGCCTGAGATCGGGGGCTTTCAGCAGCGGGTGATCCGCGTGCACGACGAAGACGACCTTCTCCTCGTAAAGCTGGGTAAAGGAAATGCCCTGCATGGTTTCAGGGCGACCCAAACGCCCGATAACAAGCTCCAGGTCGCCCAGACGAAGACGCTCCATCAAATGGCCATGTGGACCGTCGAAAACGCTCAGTCGGGCATTGCCCGCAAGTTCGGAAAACTCGGTGGCAACGGCTGGCATCAAACGGGCCGCAACCGAAGGCAGCACCCCGACCCGAAGACTGGCCCTGCCGCGCGCTTCGATCTGCTCCACACCAGAAAAGCCCTGCTGCAAAGCGGCCAGCGACATTTCGGCGAAATGCAGAAACACTTCGCCCTGCCGCGTCAGAGAAACACCGGACCGGTTACGGGACAACAGCACAGTGCCCAGAATATCCTCAAGCTCCTTAAGCGTCTTGGATATCGCCGGTTGCGTGAGAAACAGCTTCTCTGCCGCAACTTTCAGGCTTTTCTCGCGACATATCTCAATAAAACATTGAATATGCCTAACTTTGATGCGGCGATCTATCATTACTTTCCAATTATAGCAACTAAGTCCAAGTAGAACTCATTTTACATATCGAGAAATGACGTTCAATTATTAGACACGCGAAATCAGGAGAGCCAACATGCGCGTTCAGGTCGCGATCATCGGCGGTGGACCTTCAGGTCTTTTGCTCAGCCAGTTGTTGCACCGCAACGGCATAGACACCATCGTGTTAGAGCGCAAAACCAGGGAATATGTTCTGGGTCGCATTCGCGCTGGCATTCTGGAAACCGGTTTTGTGGAGCTGATGCGCGAAGCCGGTGTAGCAGATCGGATGGACAAGGAGTGTTTTGTCCATGACGGCACAGTGATCTCGTATGGCGATATCGAATTCGGCATCAACTTTAAAGAGCTGACGGGCAAACATGTGGTTGTTTACGGACAAACGGAAGTAACCCGCGACCTGTATGATGTACGCGATGCGATGGGCGGCAAGATTGCTTTTAACGTCGATGATCTTCAGATTCATGGGGCTGACAGCGATGCACCTTATGTGACGTATCAAGCGGATGGGACCGGACACCGGATTGATTGCGATTTTGTCGCCGGGTGCGACGGGTTTCATGGGGTGTCGCGTCAAACCATCCCGCTGACCGTGCGCCGGGAATATGAAAAGGTCTATCCGTTTGGCTGGCTGGGCGTTTTGTCCGAAACTCCCCCGGTCCATGACGAACTGATCTATGCCGGGTCGGAACGCGGTTTTGCGCTTTGTTCCATGCGCAATGAGAACCTCAGCCGTTACTACATTCAATGCTCGCTGTCTGACAGTGCCGATGACTGGACTGATCAAGCCTTCTGGCAGGAGCTGAAACGCAGGATTCCCGCGCAATATGCTGAGACACTGATCACCGGGCCATCTGTCGAAAAATCAATTGCGGCGCTGCGGTCTTTCGTGACTGAACCAATGCGCTGGGGCCGTTTGTTCCTGTGTGGTGATGCCGCGCATATCGTGCCCCCCACCGGGGCCAAGGGGCTTAACACGGCGGCAAGCGACATCCACTATCTGCACAACGCCCTGCTGCAATTCTATAAAGACCACGACAGCGAAGGCATCGACCGCTATTCCGAAAAAGCGTTGGCCCGAATTTGGAAAGCCGAGCGGTTCAGTTGGTCCACGACCAACCTGTTGCACCGTTTTCCGGAACAGAACGGCTTTGACCTGAAAATGCAGAAGGCTGACATTGATTTCCTGCGCGAAAACAAAGAGGCCCAATCGGTGTTTGCACAAAACTACGTCGGGCTGCCCTACTGATGCAGATTGCGGCGCTGGATAACATTCACCTGCATTGGCGTGAGGATGGCGATCCAGATGGCACGCCTGTGGTGTTTGCCAACTCGCTGGGAACTGACCTGCGCCTTTGGGACAAAGTTTTGCCCTTACTGCCCAAGGGGCTGCGCCTGATCCGGTTCGATCTGCGTGGTCACGGCCTGTCGGAATGCCCTCAGGCGCTTTACAGCTTGGCTGAGCTGACAGATGACGCCGAGGCGTTGCTTGACCATATCGGGGTTCGCGACACGGTGTTTGTCGGCCTGTCGATTGGCGGCATGATCGGTCAGGCGCTGGCTTCGCGCCGACCAGACCTGATCCGCGCCCTTGTTCTTTCCAACACCGCCACGAAAATGGGGACGCCCCAGATGTGGCGTGACCGGATGGGCGCAATCCGATCGTCCGGCATCGAGCCTGTGGCTGACGCAATTCTGGACCGTTGGTTTGCAGCGGGTTTCAGGGCAACCGATAACGTGCTGCTTTGGCGCAACATGCTGGTGCGTACCCCTGTTTCTGGGTACCTGGGATGCTGCAACGCGATTTCAAATGTTGATCTTGAATCCATGACCTGGGCGCTGCGATTGCCAGTTCTGGCCATCGCCGGATCAGATGACCGCGCCTGCCCGCCCGAACTGGTCCGGCAGACCTGTGCTATGATCCCCGGGGCGCGCTATGCCGAAATACCCAACACCGGGCACCTGCCATGCGTGGAAGCCCCCGCCACCTATGCTGAACACTTGTCCGCCTTCCTGATGGAGAACCGCAATGAGTGACAAATACGCGTCCGGTATGCGAGTGCGGCGCAGAATTCTGGGCGATGCCCATGTGGATCGTGCCGAAGCCGCCAAATCTGATCTGGACGGTCCATTTCAGACGCTTATCACCGAAGGCGCGTGGGGCACTGTCTGGGCTTCGGACGGGATCAGCGACCGTGAGAGATCCATGCTGACGCTGGCTTTGCTGGCTGCGTTGGGCAATTTCGAAGAAATCCCGATGCATATCCGCGCCACAGCCCGTACCGGCGCCAGCAAGCAGGATGTACTTGAAGCGTTTCAGCACGTCGCAATTTACGCGGGCGTACCGCGCGCCAATCAGGCCCTCAGGCTGGCAAAACAAACGTATGACGAAATGGAACAGGACTGAATGGGAAACGCGCAGAAACCCCAGTCAGAGAAAAAGGAAGTGTGATCCGACAATGTTGAAACAAGGTGAATTCTACCAGCGTGACCGCGAGTGGCACCCACCTGCACTGACGCCCGACTACAAGACCAGCGTGACCCGTTCACCGCAATATTCGCTGATCTCGCTGCAAAACTCGATCAGTGAGGTCACCGGCCCGGTTTTTGGCCACAACGATGTTGATCCTCTGGATAAGGACCTGATCTCGAACTATGCGCAGCCCGGTGAAAGCCCGATTGGCGAGCGAATTATTCTGCACGGCAGGGTGCTGGATGAAAACGGACGTCCGGTGCCAAACACGTTGGTGGAAATCTGGCAGGCGAATGCGGGTGGGCGCTATCGCCACAAGAAGGATACCTATCTGGCACCGATCGATCCCAATTTCGGTGGTTGTGGCCGCACCCTGACAGATGAAAACGGGTATTATTTCTTCCGCACCGTAAAACCCGGTGCCTACCCCTGGCGCAATTGGGTGAACAGCTGGCGTCCCGCCCATATCCACATGTCGATATTCGGAACAGGTTTTGCGCAACGCCTGATCACACAATGTTATTTCGAAGGTGACCCGCTGATTGACAGGTGCCCGATCGTGAAAACTATTCCTGACGCCGATGCGATCAGCCGCCTGATTTCGCGGCTCGATATGAATTCGACGATCCCACTGGATACCATCGCCTATAAATTTGACGTGGTCTTGCGCGGTCGGCGCTCGACCCTGTTTGAAAACCGTCTGGAGGGGAACTGAAGATGCAACAGCTGAATTATCTGAAGGAAACCCCCTCGCAAACAGCCGGGCCTTACGTCCATATCGGTCTGGCGCCTGGGGCTGCCGGATTTGAGATCTACAGGCAGGAACTGGGCTGGGATATAGCCGGACCAAATGCCGAAGGTGAGCGTATTCGGGTCGAAGGACTGGTCGTGGACGGGGCAGGATCGCCCATCAAGGATGTTTTGCTCGAGGCCTGGCAGGCAAATGCCAGGGGCGTCTATGCCCATCCTGAGGGCGGCGGCGATGTCGAAGACGGCTTTCGCGGCTGGGGACGCGTCATCACCAATTTTGAAACCGGCGAATGGGCGTTCGACACTGTCAAACCCGGCCCGACACCGGGACGAAACGTGGGCCAGCAAGCGCCTCACATAAACCTTTGGGTTGTAGCCCGGGGCATCAATGTCGGTCTGAATACGCGTATCTATTTCGAGGACGAGGAAGAGGCCAACAGCAAGGACCCGGTCCTTAATCTCATCGAATGGGAACGCCGCCGCGCAACGCTGCTGGCCAGACGCACCAATCGGGACGGTCAAGTTGTCTATCGCTTCGATATCAAGATACAAGGCGAAGATGAGACCGTCTTTTTTGATATCTGACTACTTGGTGCTGCCTTGCCAAGGCCGCACTCATTTCAGGAAGTCACCATGACCAAACCCTGCATCATCTGCGTGGCTATCACCGGTTCCCTGCCCACCAAGAAGAACAACCCAGCGGTGCCGATCTCGGTTGCGGAACAGGTCGAAAGCACGCAAGAGGCGTTCGAGGCCGGGGCCAGCATTGTCCACGCCCATGTTCGCAACGATGATCAGACGCCCAGCAGCGACCCCGACAAATTCGCTCTCCTGAAAGAGGGTTTGCAAAAACACTGTCCCGGAATGATCATCCAGTTTTCCACTGGTGGGCGGTCAGGCGCCGGTCAGGCCAGAGGCGGAATGCTGCCCCTGGCCCCTGACATGGCGTCGCTGTCTGTCGGGTCGAACAACTTTCCCACCCGGGTGTACGAAAATCCACCCGACCTGGTGGACTGGCTGTCAGCCGAAATGCAAAAATACAAAGTCACACCCGAGATCGAGGCGTTTGACCTGTCCCACATCCTGCAAGCGATCAGATTGCACAAGGAAGGCAAGCTGTATGGCAAGCTGTATGTTCAATTTGTCATGGGTGTCAAAAACGCGATGCCGGTCGACAGGGCCGTGTTCGACTTTTACGTGAAATCCATGCAGGATCGCGCACCGGATGCCGAATGGTGTGCCGCCGGGATCGGTCCAAACCAGATTGTGGTAAATGAATGGGCCGTTGCTGCGGGCGGGCACACGCGGACAGGTTTGGAAGACAATGTCCGGCTGAACCGCAACACGCTTGCGCCTTCGAATGCTGCGCTGGTCAATCGCGTGACCGAGTTATGCGCAAAGCACGAACGTCCGGTCGCCACCTGGCAACAGGCCCGCGAGATTTTGGCTCTTTGAGCACAGGGAGGAATGGCGCCATGACGATTGATATCCGCCCGCTTCAATTCAAAGGCCACATATAGGATGGAACATCTTTCCACTCATCCCTGGCTCAGCGGACTGTTTGAGGACCCGCAGACCTCAGAGATGCTGGGCGCAGAGACTCAGCTAAGACACATGCTGTCCGTCGAGGCCGCATATTCTGAGGCTTTGGCGGCGGTCGGCAAGGTACCACCAGAGGTGGCGGATACCGCGGCTAAACTTATCCGACAACACCGTCCCGACATGCAGGCGCTGCGCGACGGGACGTCATTGGATGGCGTGGTGGTGCCCTCGCTGGTGCGGTCACTCAAAGCGGCATTGCCTGATCATTGCCACGTCGCGCTGCATAAGGGGATGACGTCGCAGGATGTTGTCGACAACGCTCTGGTTCTGTCAATCAAAGACATTCTGGAGGTGTTTTCGGCCCGTCTTTCAGACCTGATAGATGCGCTTGTGGCGCTGGAGCAGGCATATGGCGAACACGTGATGATGGGGCGAACCCGAATGCAGGCGGCATTGCAGATTTCGGTTGCCACGCGCCTGCGAAACTGGCGGTTGCCATTGGCCGATCACCAGAAACGCCTGACCGAATTGCAGCCCAGATTGCTTGTGCTGCAACTTGGCGGCGCCGTTGGCGACCGCGTTGGGATGCTCGGATCCGGACAGTCAATCGCAGATCATATGGCCGACAGGCTTGGCCTGGCCAGCTGCAATGCAAACTGGCATACCCGCCGGGACAATCTTGCAGAACTTGCCTCATGGCTTTCATTGATAACCGGATCGCTGGGGAAGATTGGTCAGGACGTGTCGCTCATGGCCCAGCAAGGGGTGGACGAGGTTTCGCTGACAGGTGGCGGCGGATCTTCGGCGATGCCTCACAAGCGCAACCCGGTCCGTGCGGAACTGCTGGTCGCACTGGCTCGTTTCAACGCAACCCAACTGTCGGGCATGCATCAGGCGCTGGTGCACGAGCAGGAACGTTCTGGCGTTGCCTGGACGCTAGAATGGATGATCCTGCCCCATATGATCCTGGCAACGGGGCAGGCCCTGATCAGCTGTGGTACGTTAGTGCAACAGATCGAACGGATAGGCATCGTGGAGTGACTGCACTGGCCTCTGAGCCCGACGTTACTCAGGCGGTGCGTCGACTTGGCGTCACCGGTTTTGCCGCAGTAACTTATATATGTCAGCATCAGTGGAGCTGGCGTCTTGACTACACTGACAGTTGGGCGAACTGCTGAAACGGACGGATTTCGACAAGGCCGCCGAAACCGCCGACGGCAACGAACAGGCGTCAGGCCTGCCGCGACAAGATTGCCGATATTTCGGCAGAGATCGCCTCAACCACTTTTTCGTGCTGGGAAAAGCTGCGCGTCTTGAGCCGCATCATGCTCAGGTCGATCAAGGCGGTCGGAAAGCCGAGATCGGAAAGCTCGACCAGCGTTCCATTCGCCAACTGGTCTTCGATGGAACTTCGTGGCAGCCATCCGACACCCAGCCCGTGCTCAATGCACTTGGCGATCGTCTGGGTCAGGCCCGAAACGATCTTTAACGAGACCCTTTGCGGAATTTGCGGCAACAGCACCGAGCGGGTGAGATCACCCATAAAGACGTTGGATGGATAGCAGATGATCGGCAACGCCTCGTCCCGCTCGCTACGCGCCTGAAACTCCTGCAACTTCCCCGCGGCTGCCACGGGAACGAACCCGTCCTTGCCGACAAGTGCGCGATGCACGAGATCCTTTGGCGGGTTTAGCCTGCGGGTTTCAGCCTCGTAGGAGAAGGCGACCATGACCTCTTCGGTCATCAGCATCTGAAAGCAGGTTTCCTGATTGGCCGACCGCAGCCGCAAGTCGTGAGATGCCAGCGCGTCACCGAACGCAGCAAGCGCCCGAGGCAGGATATTGGCCGAGATCGAATGCAATGCAGCGATCGGCAATGGTTCAGCGGACGTGATCGCAAAAGCGTCGGAAAGCCGGTTGAGGCCGACGAGTGCTGCTTCAAGCTCCACCTGTAGGGACCTGAGCTGATAGGTCGGGCCAGAAGGTCGTCGCGACCGGTCCACCAGTTCAGTGTCAAACAGATGCTCAAGGGCCTGAAGTCGCCTGGAATAGGCGGATTGCGAAGAATTGCGGCTATGCGCGGCAAGCGAAACGCTTTCGGCGCGGATCAGCGCGAGCAGATCGAGTATTGAGTCTTTGTCCTTGGCGACACATTAGCATGCAGCTTCTGCATATAAACTTGCCCAATTAGCGATATAAATTTCAGATAGCGCATGTATTGAGTAATTATAATGCAAGTCCGTCGGGGTGGTGCGCGGTATTCGGCGTGATGAATGGGGCTAGGGTGCAGCCCCGGCGGATCAAAGATGGTCGCGGAAACTGCACCATATGAAAGCTATAGCCAAATAGAGACAGACTTATGGGAGGAGACGAAAATGAAGCACATGCTTGCATAAGTGACCGTCACAGCGATACTTGCACTTGCGGGTCCGGCCTTTGCCGATGCCGGCGACAGCCCGGTATTGCAGCGCATTCAGGAACGCGGCGTAGTCAGTATCGGCCACAGGGAAACCTAGATCCCTTTCTCCTGTATCGGCCCTGTTAATAAGCCGATCGGTTATTCGATCGACCTGTGCCTGAAGATTGTCGATGCGATCAAGGCGGAGCTTGGCGTAGACAATCTGGAGGTCCACTATGTGCCGGTCACCGGCCAGACCTGCATCTCACTGATGCCAATGGCACGATCGACATGGAATGCGATTCCACCACCAACAACCTGACCCGCCAGTTGCAGGTGGAATATCCGCCCACGACCTTCCTCACCGGCACCAAGATTGCCTCTAAAACCGGGTCGGGCATCACCGAGATCGAGGATCAGGAAGGAAAGGTCATTGGCCTGTCTACGGGCACGACCAACGAAAAGGCGATCAAGGCCATCATCGAAGAAAAGGGCCTGAACGTCGAGATCGTACCGGTCAAAGATCACAGCCAGGGCTGGCTGGCGCTGGAAACGGACCGCATCGACGCCTATGGCTCGGACGATGTTCCGCTCTATGGCCTGATCTCAAAGGCGTCCGATCCGACTGGCTATCAGGTCACCGGGCGGTACCTGTCCTTCGATCCCTATGCCCTGATGGTGCAGCGCAACGACTCCACGTTCGAACGTCTTGGACGTACGGTCACGGCCGGTCTGATGCGCTCTGGTGAGATCAAGGAGATTTACGCCAATTGGTTCGAGCCGGGCCCGACAAACATCGACATGCCGCTTTCCGATACACTGGCGACCGCGTTCGAAATTCAGGCACTGCCAGAATAAACAACAAAAGAAGGGGCGGGTACATCCGCCCCTCCCCAGCTGCGGCAGGGGGATGACATGAACTATAATTGGGACTGGGGCATTCTGTTCCGCGAGCCCTATTTCGGCTGGACCATAGTTATCTCGCTTCTGGCTAGGACAATCGCTTTTTCGGTGGGCTCAGCGCTCGGTGTCTTCCGCACCTCATCCAGCCCGGTCCTCAGGGCCGTTGGCACCACCTATGTAGAGATCTTCCGCAATGTTCCGCTGCTGGTACAGCTGTTCCTGTGGTACTTCGTTTTCCCCGAAGTCCTGCCGGATGACTGGTCGCGTTAGGTCAAGCGCGACATGCCCTTCCCGGCACTGACCACCGCCATTGTCGCTATCGGCCTTTATACCGCCTCGCGTGTCTACGAACAGGTCCGTTCGGGAATCGAGGCCGTGGGCCGTGGCCAGCGCCAGGCAGGCCGCGCCATCGGCATGACCGAGGTGCAGGTTCATCGATATATTCTTCTGCCCAATGCCTACCGCATCATCATCCCGCCGCTGACAAGCGAGTTTTTGACGATCTTCAAGAATTCCTCGCTAGCGCTGACCATCGGTGTCGTCGAACTGACGGCGATGACACGACAGATCGAGGAATATACGTTCCAGGGGTTTGAAGCCTTCACCGCAGCAACTGTGGTCTACAGCCTTGTCACCTTCACGGTGATGGCGGTTATGCGGCGGGTCGACAGGATGACCGCCCTGCCCGGCACCTTCGCAAAAGGGGCTGCGTAATGACACTCGATTTCTCCGTCATTCCCGTCAATGGCGAACTGTTGTGGGACGGCATGAAAATGACCTTTCTACTGACGGGCCTCGCAGTGGCAGGGGGTATCGTCCTTGGCACGGTCCTTGCCCTTCTGCGCATCGCAAAGGTACCGGTTCTGGGGCAGTTTGCTGCGGCCTATGTCAACTTCTTCCGCTCGCTGCCGCTGATCCTCGTGATCTTCTGGCTCTTCTTCCTTATGCCGCTTATCGTCGGGCGACCTGTCGGCGCCTTCTCCTCGGTTCTCGTGGCATTTATCCTGTTTGAGGCCGCCTATTATTCCGAGATCATCCGGGCCGGCATCAACTTTGTCCGCCCTGGACAACTGGCCGCCGCGCGCGCCATCGGCCTCACCTACAGCCAGTCGATGCGCTATATCGTGCTGCCTCGGGCCTTCCGGGCGATGACTCCGATCCTGCTGAGACAGGCGATCATCCTCTTTCAGGACACATCGCTCGTCTATGTCGTCGGCCTAAGCGATTTCCTTGTCAGTGCCGAGATCGTTGCAAACCGTGACCAGAAGCTGGTGGAAATGTTCCTCTTCGTCGCTGCGGTCTACTTCACCCTCTGTTTCCTCGCCTCCATGGGCGTCCGGTATCTGCAAAAAAGGCTTGCCACATGATCGAGATGAAGAATGTCAACAAATGGTACGGCAAGACCTTTCAGGTTCTGAAGAACTGTACCCTCAGCGTCGCCAAAGGTGAGGTGATCGTGGTCTGCGGCCCTTCTGGTTCGGGCAAGTCCACGCTGATCAAAACGGTGAACGGGCTTGAGCCGATCAATGATGGCGAGATCACCGTCGCGGGCACCTCGATCACCGCGAAATCGACAAATCTCGACAAGATGCGCTCCAAGATCGGTATGGTCTTTCAGAATTTTGAGCTGTTTCCCCATATGAACGTGACCGAGAACATCAAGATCGGCCAGATCAAGGTGCTGGGGCGCGATCCGAAAGAGGCGGAGGAAAAGGCGCTCGCACTTCTTGAGCGCGTGGGCCTGACGGAACATGCGCAGAAATACCCCTCTCAGTTGTCCGGCGGCCAGCAGCAGCGGGTGGCGATTGCCCGCGGCCTTGCGATGGAGCCGATGGCAATGCTCTTTGACGAACCAACATCGGCGCTCGACCCAGAGATGATCAACGAGGTTCTGGACGTCATGGTGGAACTGGCCAAGGAAGGCATGACGATGATGGTCGTCACGCATGAGATGGGGTTTGCCAAGAAGGTGGCCGACCGCGTGGTCTTTATGGACCATGGCGAAATCGTCGAAGACGTGCCCTCGGCCGAGTTTTTTGGTTCCCCGCGAAGCCCGCGTGCTCAGGATTTCCTTTCCAAGATTCTCAGCCACTGAAGCAGATCCGGATGTCTACAGCTGGCCAATTTATCTTCTAATCCGGACCTAGATGCCCGAAAACACGCGCGGCGGAGCGACGTACGCCGCGCATTTGCGGACGAAGACTATGTTGCCAACTTTAAAATACAGTTGGGGAGCATAGGTGATCTGACGTTTGTTCCCATAAAACAGTTCGTTAACAGTTCGCAACTTGATCACATTGAAGCCCTGTCACTTCCCCAAGGATACAGTCTTGCACGCTGTTAACTTATAACCCCGGTACACTCTGTCCAGAACATGACTGAACGCGGCGTGCAGGTGGGCCGCGTCCTTTCTTAGCCGCTCATTCGTCAAAAGCTTGAAACTAATCTGCGGCGATTACTGTCTTTGCCCGACCTATAACGCCTTCAAATTTTGACGTAGGCTTCCGCTCGGTTATCAGGAAGTCACTTGCCGAAAGAGCTGGAAGATGCAAGGCCGGTTTGGGTTCGGATGCCTGGAACTTGGTCGAGTCCACTGCCATGAAACATCGTTCGCTGATCGCCTTCATTGCGACCGCAATATCGACTTCGCATTGTTCGAACACCAAAAAACCCTGTTTCGGATGCACACGCGACGCCGACAGGATCGAGTATTCCACCGACATATTTGCAATAACGTCAAAGGCCGCGCGGTCGAACGCTGCGCCGTCATGATTTCTAAGCTGTGTGCCCGCCATAAATACCCGGTTGCCGTTCCCCATCGCCAGAGTTGTTGCAATGAACGCTGAATTCGTCACCACGGTAAGATCTCTGCGCGCCTTGAGAGCCTGAGCCACAAAACCCGACGTAGATCCTGTATCAATAGCAATGGACGCGTTATCAGGCACAAGGTTCAAAATGGACTTTGCAATGGCGACTTTCGCCGCGCGGTTGGTTGTCATACGCGCGATGAAAGGGGGATCCAGAACCTTTTGGGTGCTGACCAACGCGCCGTGAACCTTGTCGATGTGCCCCGCATCCACCAACGGCTTCACAATTCGACGGATTGTCTGATCGGAAACGTTAAGCCTCTGCGCCAGGTCCATGACCGAGATTCGGCCATGAATGTTAACCGCGCTTAGGATGTCCTTTTCGTATTTCGACATTCAGCCACTCGGATGTTGGATTCTAACAGGATGAATTGTTGATACCTCTTTAAATCAACATATTTCAACACTCTTTTTTAATTTTTGTTGATTTCTGTTGGTCGATACGATGATCTGGCATCAAATTTGTCGACAGGGGCGAGGCCATGACAACCCATTCTGCAAAACACCTTATTATTGGCGGCGGCATCATCGGATGCTCAATCGCCTATCATCTGGCCCGGGCAGGTGAGACGGATGTCGTCCTTCTGGAAAAGGCATCTCTGACAGAGGGGGCAACATGGCACGCTGCCGGGCTGGTTGGGCAACTGCGGTCTTCCCGCAATACGACCCGGATGCTGAAACGATCGGTCGCGCTCTATGACCGGCTGGCCGACGAGACCGGTATGGAGTTCGACTGGAAGAAAGTCGGCAGCTTGCGGCTGGCGGCAACCAAGGAACGGCTGCTGGAGGCAAAACGTCTGGCGACAATGGCACGCAGTTTTGACCTGGAGATGGAAATCATCTCACCAGCCGAAGCGAAAGCCCTGTTTCCCTATATTGATGCCGACGGGTTAGAGGGGGCTGCCTTTATTCCATCGGATGGCCACGTTGACCCCGCTGGCCTGTGTCTGGCGATTGCAGCCGGTGCGCGGAGCCACGGCGCACAGATCAGGCAGGGGGTGAAGGTCAAGGATTTCGAAATCCGCAATGGCCGCATAACCAAAGTGATGACAACCAACGGCGACTATGAGGCGGAAACCGTTGTGCTGGCCTCGGGCATGTGGAGCCGTGAACTGGCCGCAAGACTGGGCGTCGTGGTGCCAGCCTGCGCTGTCGAGCACCAATACGTCGTAACAGAACCGTTGCCAGAGCCGGAATTGGTCAAGGGCCTGCCCACGCTGCGCGACCCTGAGCGTCTGGTCTATTACAAGCCCGATGCTGGCGGGCGTCTGGTCATCGGAGGTTACGAAGACGACACATTGCCATTTGGAGAACGGGGCATTCCCGGAGAGTTCGTGCGCCAGTTGCTACCGGACAATCTTGACCGTTTCGCGCCGCTGGCTGAACTTGCCGGTGTCGTCACGCCTGTCGTGAACCAGGTCGGCATCCGGCAAATCATCAATGGACCAATCCCCTACTCCGCCGATGGTGATTTTGTCATGGGCTGGGCCCCTGAGGTTAAAAACCTGATGCTCTCGACCGGGTTCCTCTACGGTATTGCGGCTGGCGGGGGCGCGGGGGAAATGATCGCGGAATGGATTCTGAACGGGCGTCCAAGCCTGGATCTTTGGCCATTGGACGTGCGGCGGTTCAGCCCACATCATGCGACCAAGGCCTTTATGTATCCCCGAGCCGTCGAACATTACGCGCATCACTACAAGATGCGCTATCCGGGCCAAGAGGCCGAGACCGCACGCAATTTGCGACTGTCTCCGCTATACAACCGATTGAAAGAACACGGGGCGGTCTATGGGTCAAAGAACGGGTGGGAGCGGCCCTTGTGGTTTGCCCCAGCTGGGGTCGCCCCAGTGGATCAACTCGATTTTCTCAATCCCGGTTGGCATGTCTTCGCGGCCGAAGAACACCGCGCTGCGCGCGAAGGTGTCGTTCTGATCGACCAGTCGAGCTTTTCCAAGTTCGAACTGATCGGCTCTGGCGCGTTGGGTGTGTTGCAACACCTAGCGGTCTCAAACATGGACAAGCCGGATGGCAGCGTAATCTATACCCAGCTTTGTAACGACAAAGGCGGCGTCGAGGCGGATGTCACCATCACCCGCCTGAGGCGCGACCATTTCTATATCGTGACCGGCGCCGGATTCGGGGTGCACGATTCCGACTGGATCCGACGCCATCTGCCGCAAGACGGATCGGCACATCTGATCGAGGTTACCTCATCCCGGGCGGTGATCAATATCTGCGGACCAAAAGCGCGTGACGTCCTGCAGGCGGTAACCGAAGAGGATATCTCAAACGCTGCGTTTCCCTTTGCAACAGCGCGCGACATTACGGTCGGAGCAGCAAAAGTGCGTGCGGTGCGCATCGGCTATACCGGCGAATTGGGCTGGGAATTGCACATCCCAACCGAATTTGCACTTCATGTCTATGATCAGCTTTGGAAGGACGGACAGGCCTATGGCATCCGCGACATTGGCTACCGGACCATAGACTCGCTGCGCCTGGAAAAGGGGTATCTTTACTGGAGCACCGATATCACCCCGGACTATTCACCTGTAGAAGCGGGCCTGAGCTCTCGCGTCCACCTGAAATCCAAGGGAAGTTTTTTTGGGCGCGATGTTCTGGAGGGCCAGAAATCCAATGGCGCAGCACAGAAACTCTGTACCTTCGTGACCGAGGAAAAACTGCCGATGACCGGGGGGGAAACCATCCTGCACAATGGCGTAACCGTTTCGCGCGCCAGCAGCGGTGGCTATGGGCACCATGTCGGGAAAACGATCATCTACGGCTATCTTCCGGTGGCGCTGATGGACCAGACGGAATTCGAACTCGAATTGTTCGGAGACCGCAAACAGATCCACCGGGTGGATGGGCCTCTGTACGATCCGACCAATGAGCGGCTAAAAGCCTGAGAGGGAGGGCAGAAAATGACTGACGGAAACACTGATCGTGTCCTGAGTGAACTTCGCAACCTGAAAGGTTTTGAGGAAATCTCAGCACAAGACAGCAAAATCAAACGGCTGGGTGGGTTGACCAATCTGGTCTACAGAGTGGAAACCGGCGGGCACACCATGATCGTTCGTATCCCCGGAGATGGCACTGCGGATTACATCGATCGCGGCGTTGAGATTCACAATGCCAAGGTCGCAGCCGAAGCTGGTATCGGTCCTGCTGTGCTTTGGGCGGATGCAGATACCGGTGTGATGATCAGTGATTGCATTGACGGTATCGTCACCATGACACCCGAACTTTTCGCAACGCGCACCGGAGCGGCCGCACGTGCCGGGCATGCCCTGCGGCAACTACACGAGTCACCCCACCCTTTCGAATTTCGGTTCGAACTTTTTTCGATGATCGATGAATATCTGAAAGTCCTGTCAACAAAGGATATTTCCCTGCCCGAAGGCTATACAAAAATCGTCGCCGAAGCTGCGCCGATCAAACAGCTGCTGCAAGACAGGCCGGGCATGCTGGTTCCCAGCCATTGCGATCCGCTTTGCGAGAACTTTCTCGACAACGGTGACCGTATGTGGATCGTGGATTTCGAATATTCCGGCATGAATGATGCCCTTTGGGACCTCGGCGATTTGTCGGTAGAAGCCGGGCTGACCGAGGTGCAAGAAATCGAGATGCTGACGTCCTATTTCGGCGCGGCACCAACAGCGGCTCAATTCGGGCGAATGGTGATCTACAAGGCGATGTGCGATCTTCTGTGGACACTTTGGGGCTTGATCCAACATGCCGATGATAACCCGGCCGATGATTTCTGGGCCTATGCCACGGGTCGGTTCGACAGGTGCAAGGCACTAATGTTTGATCCTTCTTTCGCAGCGCATGTTCAGGCAGTTGCGACCGAATAAAGCAGATGGATAAGTTGCAATCTTTTGGTGAATGACTGGCATGTGGAAATGAAAGATTGGTTCGGACAAATGGGTTTCGAACAGGTTTCACAATGAGCTCTTTGAGGGGCCGCAACGTCCCAATAACGACGGCTCAATATACTGCGCAATTCCACTTGAGGCACACAGTTTCCTGTCGCAATCGAACAGAGATCATGGCCGAACGCAGTCCGAGAGTTGATCAGGCGACCCTCAACAATCGAGTTGCGTTTTTCACCGTTGGTCTTTGCAAGGGCGCATTCGAAGGAACGCTCAGTGCAGAATTCCTGGCACTTGGCCCTAAGATACTTCAACGTAACGGGCACGCGGCTGTTTCTTCTTCCATTCTGGGATGAAGGCGTCAAATTCACTGATTTTCTTCTGTGCGCGCGGTGAAGTATGTCGGCAGCAACAAGGTCCTTCGTCAGATCCGAGCCAGTCATAGCGGAGAGCTGATTTTGGCTACCTTCCTCCCACGTGATCGCCGAGACTAAGCCTCTCATTCAGAAGTTTGCAGCGACACGAAGGAAGGAACCTAATTTGCTTTTCCGGGTTAAAAAAGCTTTTAGTAGAAACTTAGCCAATGATAACCGTACCGGTTATGAAGTTCGCCTAGGTAAGCGAATCGCTGTTCCCGTCGGTCGCAGGTACAGGATTTGCTGAAACAAGGCCCCTGAGAGCCGTCGAGCTCGACCACTAGAGAAGAAATGATGGATCAGAAAAATCACCCGTCTCAACTAGGGAAAGCAATTCGACGCCGCCGGAAAGCGCTTGGCAAAACACTTGTCGAGGTTGCGGATGAAGCTGGTTTGACCACAGGGTTCATATCACAGGTCGAGCGCGGCATCAGTGCCCCGTCCCTGTCTTCGCTTATGGCAATTGCTGCATCTTTAAAGACCAGCATTGAACAGCTTGTCAGCGTTCCCGAGGAATACATCGAATACGTTCGCAAAGATCGACGTCAAACCTATGCATTGGGAGTCAACGGGCGGTTCTATGAAAAGTTGGGTCCGGGGTTTTCGGGGGCGCTTTTGTATCCGTGCATCGTTCATCGTCCTGCGGGCCACATGTCCGAGAAGATGTGCCACGAAGGCGAGAGCTTTTGCTATCTGATTTCGGGTCAGTTGGAATACCATCTGGGTGACGAAGTCCACATCTTGTCGAGCGGTGACACGATACATCACGACACCTCCAAGCCGCATTATTCGATTGTCCTAGGAGACACTGAAGCAGTTGAATTGTGGGTAAATACAACGCCGATCAATAATTCCTCCAACTAATCAGGTCGGCCGAACCGTTCATCGACAGTTCTCCGAGTTCTATCGCGGGGTCGCACTTGAAAGTGCTGCCCAGAATGCCGTGGCGCATCCTGGGTTTCCAATCAATGCTCCTGTGATCGCAACATGCAATTTACGTCAAACTAAAATTTGTTTTAGCAGTATTGAAATTAATGTATACCGCCTTCATGCGATCGAGAATCGCTTTGGGAGGAACTCATCAATGAAACGTAATTTGATGGCAGCGACTGCCGTCGTGGCTACCGCAATGGCCCTACCTTTGTTCGCACAAGAGCGTGGTGGCATTCTGAATTTCGCCAGATATGACGGATCAAACCTGATTGACCCGATTTATGCGGATCGAAACCCTGACATCTGGATGGTTGGCAGCCTTTTCGACACGCTATTGCGCCCCAGTGAAGATGGAAACTCTGTCGTCCCAGGACTGGCCGAAGAATACAGTATCTCCGATGATGGACAGTCTGTATCGCTTACCTTGCGCAGCGGCGTCTCCTTTTCGGATGGAACGCCTTTGACCGGAGAAGACGTTGTCTTTTCGCTGGATCGCGCCCGCAATCCCGATCTAAGCCCCTGGGCCGGACTTCTGGGATCCATCGACAATGTAAGCGCGGAAGGAAATGTCGTCTCGATCAGTCTGAAAGCGGCTGACCCGACAATCTTCTCAATGCTTGCCACTTTCACAACCGGTATTGTCTCCAAAGCCGTCTTTGAGGCGGCCGAAGGTTCCACTGACCAGGAAAAGTCCGCCGCAATCTTTGCAGCCAAAGGCCCCGGTGTCGGGTCCGGCCCCTTCTATCTGTGTGGATTTGAGCAGGGAACCTCCATGGAGTTCTGTGCCAATAAGAACTACTGGCGCAAAGGGTCCGACGGCAAAGCGCTGCCTTACCTGGACGGCGTGCATTTTGAGATCATACCTGATGACGCAACCCGGATTCTGAAGCTTCAGGCTGGTGAAGTGGATGCCGCTGAATTCATTCCGTTTTCACGTGTGCCGGAGCTTGAAGCAGACCAAGCGATCAACATGAACCTCTATCCGTCAACACGGATCATATATTCGCCGATCAACACGCGTGAAACCCGTGCTGACGGATCGCCTAACCCGTTGTCAGACGCTCGGGTTCGGCAGGCACTAAACTATGCCACCAACAAAGAGGCACTGATCGGGCTTGTGCTGCAAGGCGCTGGCAAGCCAATGACGTCACCACTGATGGCAGCGGCGACCCAGCTTTCCGCAGATCTTGGCCCGTTATATGCCTACGACCTTGACAAGGCCAAAGCTCTGATCGCCGAGGCAGGCGTAGCGCCGGGAACCGAAATCACCTTTACGACTTTGGCTGGCTCTGCTGATGACAGCACCATATTTGCGGCCCTTCAGCAGATGTGGGCTCCGTTGGGGATCAATCTGTCAGTCGAACAGGTGGATGGGCCGACACGTGGCGCCAAGAACCGCTCGGGCGAATTTGACATCCACACCTATGGCTGGGTGAATGACGTAAACGACCCCAGCCAGGTCGTCGGCTGGTTAGGTTATACACCTACAGCCAATGCGGTCGGCACTGGTTGGGAAAACGCGAAATTCAATGCTCTGTTTAAGGCTTCGGCAACAGAAATAGACGCTGAAAAAAGAGCGGCCCAGTATGCTGAAATGCAGGAAATATATGCAGATGCGGCCCCTTTGCTTTTCATGTATGAGACGCCCTTTGCGGTGGCAGTATCGACCAGCGTGGACGGATACATTCAGACACCACTGGGAAATAACGTCTTCGATCAGGCGACCGTCAGCCGCTGATCGCTTAAATGCCGCCGGCAGTACCTGCCGGCGGTACATTTGACGGAGGCCTTGATGGCAACCCTTCAATACACATTCAAACGCTTGTTGTTGATGATCCCCACATTCATCCTCGTGATGATCATCATCTTTGTTCTGGTTCGTCTTCTACCGGGGGATCCGGCCATCGCCATCGCAGGAGACCGGGCTTCGGATGCCGATCTTGCTGCTATCCGCGAGAGGTTGGGACTGAACGAGCCGCTGTTGGTGCAGTTTTGGCTGTTTCTGACAAATACGATGCAAGGCGATTTGGGCCGGTCTATCCTGATGCGCGCACCGGTTACTGAAGTCATCATCAACCGCCTGCCGACCACGGCTTTTCTGACAATCTATGCAGTCCTCATGTCTTTGTTGATTGCAGGACCACTGGCGTTTGTTGCAGCTCTGAACCGCGGACGGTGGCCCGACGCAGTGATCCGCACGGTTTTCCAAGTGGGGTTGTCGATGCCTGTGTTTTACATCGGTCTGATCTTGCTGACTTTTCTTGCCGCCCAACTGCGGTGGTTTCCGGTTGGCGGCTATGGCGACACCTTTATGGACAGGCTGTATCATCTGTTCCTGCCTGCCGTAGCGGTGGCGTTGTACACGTCGGCGATCATCATGCGAAACCTGCGCGCCGCCATCATCGAGGTCCTTGATGCCGAATACGTTCAGTTTGCCCGAGCCAAGGGTTTGCCCGACAGGCTGATCTTGGGGCGCCACGTGTTACGTAACGCACTGATTTCGACCGTTACACTTTTGGGTCTGTCTATCGGCAACCTCATGAGTGGAACGCTGGTTACCGAAACAGTTTTCGCCGTACCCGGTGTCGGACGCTTGATGCTTGAGGCGATTTTCGCGCGCGACTACCCGCTCATCCAGGGATTGACGCTGACATTTGCTGTTCTGGTCTCGGTCGTATTCCTGCTTACGGACCTGTTTCAAAGCTCGTTGGACCCTAGGATGCGTTTGACATGACCGACACTGCCACTTCTCCTGGTGGAGCGGGCGTACCGCCAAAGACGCGCATACCAGCGGCGCTACGAAAACCGGGTTTCATTATAGGCCTTT
Source organism: Ruegeria sp. AE3 (assembly GCF_056542225.1). Classification (NCBI taxonomy): domain Bacteria; kingdom Pseudomonadati; phylum Pseudomonadota; class Alphaproteobacteria; order Rhodobacterales; family Roseobacteraceae; genus Ruegeria; species Ruegeria sp. AE3. The sequence continues at coordinate 55,798 of NZ_JBQFZL010000015.1, forward strand.
GCATCATTGGAATGTCGACTTTGCTTGCGATCATGCCAAATGCGTTTGCCCCGTATGATCCCAACTTTATCGATTACACCGCGGTCCGACAGCCGCCAAGCTGGGCCCATCCCTTCGGCACCGACCTGCTGGGGCGCGACAGTCTGAGCCGCGTGATTTCAGCCTATTCGGTAAACATGCAGATGGCAGTCCTTGCCACAGTCTTTGCTCTGATCATCGGCGTCGTGGTTGGCGCGCTTGTCGGCTACTACCGCGGGATCGCTGATATGATCTTCGGGCGTGTCGTGGACGCGATCATCACGTTCCCATTTCTGGTTCTGGTCATTGCGGTCGTCGCCGTACTTGGTCCGGGCTTGGTCAATATGTACATTGCGATAACGGTTGTTGGTTGGGTCTACTATGCCCGGTTAATGCGAGCCGAGATCATTGCGCAGATGGGAAACGACTATGCCGCTGCAGGCATCGTCATGGGATACTCCGACAGGCGCATTATCTTTCGCCACCTTCTGCCGAATGCGATTACGCCGGTTATCGTCTACTGGATGACGGATATGGCGCTGGCAATTCTGCTGGGTTCGTCACTTGGGTATCTGGGTCTTGGCGCACAGCCACCGCAGGCGGAATGGGGCGTCCTGATCGCAGAAGGCCGCAATTTTATCACAACGGCCTGGTGGTTGAGCCTGATGCCCGGGATCGCGATCGTTATCACAGGTCTTGGATTCTCCCTTATTGGCGATGGGTTGGCAGACCTGCTCAGGCCACGCGGGTAAGGAGTTGGCAATGACAGGCAATCAGCAACCTATCCTCGAAGTGAAAAACCTTAGTACAACCTTCTGGAAAGAAGGGACCCCTTTGCCAGCCGTGCGAGACGTGAGTTTTTCCGTTCGACGTGGCGAAGTCCTGGGACTGGTCGGTGAAAGCGGTTCTGGCAAGAGCGTCACTTTGCGCTCGGTTCTGGGGCTATCGCGGCGCTATGGCGAAGTCACAGGAGTTGTGAATTGGCAGGGGCAAAACCTTGTTCCGCTTTCCGAACGAAAACTGAGGCGCATTCGCGGTGGCGAAATTGCGATGATCTTTCAGGAGCCGATGACATCGCTTAACCCATTGTTGACGGTTGGTATGCAACTGACCGAGACGTTGAAGGCGCATACCGACCTCAATCGCGCGGCGCGCCGTGACCGGGCGGTTGAGATGCTGGATCATGTAGGGATTCCATCTGCCGCGTCACGTTTGAACGAATACCCACATCAGTTTTCAGGTGGTATGCGGCAGCGCGTTATGATCGCGATTGCTCTGGCAGCTAACCCGAAACTGTTGCTCGCGGATGAACCAACCACCGCATTGGACGTTACGATTCAGGCGCAGATTCTTGATTTGATCCTGTCCTTGGCCGATGAGCTTCAGATGGGCGTGGTTCTTGTCACGCATGATCTAGGTGTGGTCGCTCAAACCTGTGAATCCTTGGCTGTCATGTATGCCGGACGGGTGGTTGAACAGGGGGCAGTGCGTCAGGTTTTGAATGCACCACGTCACCCTTATACTGTTGGACTGATGCGGTCTGTTCCTCAGAATGTGCCGCCGCGCACACCGCTCTATTCGGTGCCGGGCACGCCTCCGAGCCTCGAGAGATTGCCTGTCGGATGCGCCTTTGCCCCACGGTGCCACAGCACAGTCGACGCGTGCCTGAACGCGCGCCCACCCTTGTCGGCAATATCCGAGGGTCGTCATGTGGCGTGCTTCAATCATGTGCCTGCAGCTCAGGGAGACGTCGCATGACAGATACGGTCATGGAGATAAACGATGTGGGTCTTCAATTTCATTTGTCACGATCGGTTCTTGATCTGATCCGCCAGCGACCCGGGCGGGTTGTCAACGCGCTGAACGGTGTCAGCCTCGAGCTCAAGCGAGGAGAAACACTGGGCGTTGTCGGCGAGTCTGGGTGTGGCAAGTCCACGCTCGCGCGTTGCATCGTTCGGCTTCACCAGCCTCAGACCGGCAGTATCCGTTTCGCAGGAAAAGATATTTTTGACCCGAATTTTCGTAACGAGCGCGACTACAACCGTCGCGTTCAGATGATGTTTCAGGATCCTTATTCGTCCCTGAACCCTCGGATGACGACTGGTCAGATTCTGTCCGAGGCTCTTAGTGTTCACAAGATGCGTCCCGAGAGTGAAATTCCTTCGCGCGTTATGGAACTGTTGGATCTGGTACGCCTGCCACAGGACGCCGCATACAAATTTCCACACGAGTTTTCAGGGGGGCAGAGGCAGCGAATTGCTATCGCACGTGCGCTGGCGGTCGAGCCGGAAGTTTTGATTGCCGACGAACTGGCTTCAGCGCTGGACGTTTCAGTACAGGCACAAGTCGTCAATCTTCTGCTTGAATTGCAGGACAAACTGAACCTTACAATTCTTTTCGTCGCACATGACTTGCGACTAGTACGTCACGTCTCGAACCGGGTGGCCGTAATTTATCTGGGCCGGATTGTGGAGATCGGCGATAGCGAAACCTTGTTCTCCGATCCCTCACATCCCTACTCCCAAGCTCTGCTCAGCGCTGCGCCATCGCTTGATCCGGATGACAAAGGGAACGTCATCCGACTGGAGGGTGAGTTGCCGTCACCAATGAACGTACCGCCCGGATGCCCGTTCCACGTGCGCTGTCGTTTTGCCACAAGTCTTTGTCAACGCGGCGTTCCCGCACTTAGACAATTTGGGGAGTTTGGAGAGGTCGCCTGCCACCACGCGGAAGAGATCAAAGCACATGCTGGATAGGTTTCATTTATGTCCGAGCGAAAGAATTTCGCTGTTCCGCGACCAAATGAGCGTGCAGGACCTGGATGCCTTTGTACTACCACGATTTGATGCCCATCAAGGCGAATACGTCGCACCGCATGACGAACGTCTGGCGTATCTGACCGGGTTCACCGGATCTGCCGGACTTGCCTTTGTAACACCTGAGACCGTCGCCCTTTTTGTCGATGGTCGATACAGCTTGCAGGCTACGCAAGAGTGCAAAGGCGCGTTGTTCTCTCATCATCATCTTCATGGCGAGACGCCCGAAGAGTGGCTGAGAAAAGAGATGCGTACAGGTTGGCGCCTCGGATATGACCCGATGCACATACCCCCGTCGTGGTTTGACCGGTTTGACGCAGCTTGCAAGGATGTGGGCGCAATGATGGTGCCGCAACAAGTCAATCCGGTCGACGCGGTTTGGACAGATCAACCAGCGCCACCCTGTGGTCGTGTGACAGTTTTACCGTCGCAGATTGCCGGGAAAAACTGTGCAGAAAAATGCTCTGATCTGGCGAACTATCTGGTTCAGCGACAGGCCGACTTTGTTGTCGAAACACAACCTGACAATATCGCCTGGTTACTGAACATCCGCGGCGCGGATGTTGGCTATAATCCGGTAGTTAACTCCTTTCTTCTGGCACATCGGGACGGGACGCTGATTTGGTTTGTCGATCCGCAAAAGCTGGATGATTTCGTAGAGAGTGCATTGCCCTCAAATCTTCAGATAGTTCCACAGGTAGAGTTTTTGCCCACGCTCAAGGCCAGATTTCGGCCAAATCAGCTGGTATTGGCTGATCCGGATTTCTCACCTGTCGCCGTAAGACAAACCATCGAAAAAGCCGGTGCGAAACTTGGTTCTGAACGCAGTGTGATTACCCGGACTAAGGCATTGAAAAACACGATCGAACTGGAGGGTCTTCGAACCTGCCATTTCACCGACGGAATCGCGTGGGCAGAATTTGGTGCCTGGCTTGCAGACACGGTTCCCGTTCGCGCCGAAAGTGGTGACCCCCTGACCGAGCGTGAAGCAGAGCAAAAATTGAAGGCGCTGCGCTGCGCACAGCAAGGTTTCCTAGGTGACAGTTTTCATGCGATCTCAGCGGCAGGCGGGAACGCGGCGATGTGCCACTATAGCGCGACCGCGGATCGGAATGATCCTATCCAACCGGATCAAACCTATCTGATGGACAGCGGCGGACAATACGAGACGGGAACGACCGATACCACCCGGTGCTATGCTTTTGGAGCACGGCCTGACGGGTATGATGAGGCATACACGGCAGTCTTCAAGGCCTTCTGTGCCTTGGCCACCTTGCGATTCCCGCCTGGTACCCAAGGGCACCATATCGACGGGATCTGCCGCCGCCCTTTGTGGGATCTCGGGCTGGACTATGACCATGGGACCGGTCACGGCATCGGCCATCGACTGTCAGTGCACGAACACCCGCAGAGAATAGGAAAACCCTATAACCCGATTGATCTGGAACCGGGCATGGTCATGTCGATTGAACCGGGGTTTTACAAGGCCGCCAGCTTCGGCATCCGCATAGAAAACGTCTTTGAGGTCGTCACAGAAGACAACGGTTTCCTTGCCTTCCGCAATATGACGTTTGTGCCAATTCAGACTGACATGTTGATTGTTCAAAACCTGACTATGCCCGAGCGGCACTGGTTAAATCAATATCATCGACAAATCAGACAGATGCTTTCACCGCGATTGAGTGATCCCGCAAAAGGGTGGCTGACAAAAGTGACGACTGCAATCTGAAACACGAAACGAACTTTTGGCCGGGCTGTATGCTGCTGTGCGGCGAAACGAGTGGCGACGTTTCCAACCGTCAGAATACCAAGCCGATAACGGCTCGCGCGTGGAGTAAGAACAATAAGATGTGCCGGGATCGCCGAAGCGGGTGGTTTTGGTCACATTAAGGGTTGGTAAGATTACCAGATTTATCAGAATATCGCCAATTGGCCCGTGAAATCTCTGTCGATGCCGTGGCATTGGTGCCGGGTCCAAATTTCGACCGTGCCATGGGCAAGTCTTTCATGACCAACGAACGCCCCATCGTGGTTGTGATACCCGCTTCAGGAGAACCCGCCGCCATTGTTCCAAATCTGGAACTTGGCTCGTGGGATCAATTAAGGTTCGAAGGAGCGGTATTCGATTGGCGGGATGAGGCCGGTTACAAAGGGGCTTTCGCCGCTTTGGCGGACCACCTGAGCATCATGTCCCTTACAGTTGATGGACAGGTCATGCGTGTTTTTATCTCTGATGCACTGACCGAAGCTATGCCTGGGTTAAAGATAATTGATGCAGAGCACCAAGTCTCGAAACTGCGCCTGATCAAGTCCAGCAAGGATGTGGCCTCCCTGCAAGCTGCGATCACCATCTCGGAACGTGCGCTTGAGCAGGTTATCGGGACTGTACGTGCAGGCCAGACCGAGAAACAGATCGAATAGGCTTTGATCCAGGCAATGTTTGCCGAAGGCGCCGATTCACAGGCCTTCACACCGATTGTGGTCGCAGCCGACAACTCGACCCGACCGCGCGGGAAAGCGCGTATGGATTATCGGCTTCAAACTGGCGATGCGCTACTCTTTGACTTTGGCGCGCGCAAGGATGGACTTGTCTTGGATATTACGCGAACCTTTTTCGTTGGCGAAGTTTCAGATGAGGGCAAGGCCGTCTACGAAACTGTATTGCGAGCAAACCAGATGGGTCTGAACGTGTGTCGCCCCGGTGTGACCGCCCATGATATCGATGATGCAGTCATCGGCGTTCTTGAAGCATCCCCTTTCGCCAATCGCATACGCACCAAGACAGGCCATGGTTTGGGTCGGGATTTGCACGAGGCTCCTTATATCATGCGCGGAAACAACCAGGTAATGCGCGCAGGCATGGTCTGGACCAACGAACCGGGTCTGTATGACCTGGGCAGTTTTGGTGTCCGTATTGAAGATGACGTCCTGGTCACAGAAGACGGGTGCCAATCACTGACCAGCTTCCCGAAAGAGCTTGTTGTCCTGGGGGCAGTACGTTGATAACCGGGCCGTCCCAGCCACACGGTTGGCGGTCAGTGGACGGATGCCAACATGATGCGAGCTGGATATGTCGCAAAGCACTGATTGCGAGGCATTGTCTTGGCAATCGCAGGGCACGGGTTCCCCTTTTGCCATGTCTTATCAAGTACAGGAAGTTGGGCTATTGTACCTAGCATTGCGCCTACACATGACGCGTCTAAAGCGCTGGCACCCCGTTTCATATGGTTGTTGTGAGTTACAGGCAAAAAGACGCGTTGACCACAAACCTGAAAGGTGACCTATGTCTTTCTCCAGCCGTTCTACAATTTCGCGACGCCGTTTCCTTGCCACGACAACCGCTGGTGCAGCGGCAATTACCCTGCACCCGTTTTCGGTGGCAGCGGCCAGTAATCAGGCGCATCTGCGCATCATGGAAACCACCGACATCCATGTTCATGTGTTCCCTTATGATTATTATTCGGACAAACCCCGCGATACAGTAGGCCTGTCCCGCACAGCGTCGATCATCAACGAAATCCGGTCTGAGGCGACAAACTCGCTCTTGGTGGATAACGGCGATTTCCTGCAGGGCAATCCGATGGGCGACTACATCGCTTACGAGCGCGGCATGAAGGACGGCGACAGCCATCCCATCATCACGGCCTTCAATACGGTCGGGTATGATGCCGCGACGCTGGGCAATCACGAGTTCAACTACGGTCTGGAGTTCTTGGACAAGGCTTTGGCCGGTGCCGAGTTCCCTGTTGTTCTGGCCAATGTCGCCAAGGAAAAAGGTACGAACCCGCGTGACGACAAGACCCTAGTACAGGCTTATGCCATTCTCGACCGTGAAATCGCGATGGGCGACGGCACCAAGCATCCGATCAGGATCGGTGTCATCGGCTTTACCCCGCCACAAATCGTGAACTGGGACCGCAGGCATCTGGAGGGCAATGTCCAGGCCCGCGATATTGTCGAGACTGCTCAGGCCTATGTGCCCGAGATGAAGGAACAGGGATGTGACTTGATCATCGCCCTGTCGCATTCGGGGATCGGGGGTGCCGATTATGAGGACGGCATGGAAAACGCATCCGTGGTTCTGGCAGGTGTCGACGGGATCGACGCGCTGGTCACCGGCCACAATCACCTGGTTTTCCCGTCACCGACATTTGCTGACCGCCCAGGGATCGATGTAGAAAAAGGCACGCTGATGGGCAAACCTGCCGTCATGGGCGGTTTCTGGGGGTCGCATCTTGGCCTACTAGACCTACTTTTGGAACGGGACGGCAAGGAATGGCGCGTCGTTACCACGACGTCAGAGGCGCGACCGATTTCCAAACGCAACGAAGACCGCTCGATCACCGCTCTGGTCGAAGATGATCAGAAGGTTCTGGAGTCGGTTGCGAAAGCTCATGACGAAACGCTGGCCTATGTTCGGCGCGCGGTCGGCAAAACCTCGGCCCCGCTGCACAGCTATTTTGCGTTGGTCGCGGATGATCCGTCTGTGCAGATCGTCTCGATCGCGCAGAAATGGTATGTCGAAGACATGCTGAAAGGTACCGAGCATGAAGGGTTGCCGATCCTGTCTGCGGCGGCACCGTTCAAAGCCGGAGGCCGAGGCGGTCCAGAGTATTACACCGATGTCCCGGTCGGGGACGTTGCCATCAAGAACGTGGCCGATCTGTATCTCTATCCGAATACGGTCCGTGCGGTTCGCGTGAACGGGGCGCAGGTGCGTGGCTGGTTGGAACGCTCGGCCGGTATGTTCAATCAGGTCGAAGCTGGATCCAAGGATGCGATCCTTCTGAACCCCGAGTTCCCGTCGTACAATTTCGACGTGATGGACGGCGTGACCTATCAGATCGACCTGTCGCAACCGTCGCGCTTTGGGCCAAAGGGCGAAGAGGTAAACCCCGACGCAGCACGGATCGTGAACCTTGCCTTCAATGGCGCGCCTGTTACGGATGATATGGAGTTCATCATTGCCACCAACAATTACCGTGCATCCGGTGGTGGCGCGTTCCCGGGCGCAATGGGCGACACAATCGTGTTCGAAGCACCGGACACCAACCGCGACGTCATTGTGCGCTACATTGTCGAACAGGGCACAATCGATCCCAAAGCGGATGCCAACTGGTCGTTTTCGCCGCTGGCGGACACCACGGTGTTGTTCGAGACCGGTCCAAAAGCCCGTGACTATATGGGCGATGTCAAAGGAGTGGCAATCGAGGACGCCGGGGAAGGTGCAGACGGTTTCGCAGCCTTCCGCATCAAGCTCTGATCCGACCAATTTGTCACAACGATAACCTGACCCGCCACCTTGCTATCTCGGTGGCGGGTTTGCGCTGAACACCCGTACAATTCAAAGCCATCTGTCCCGGCGGCGGAAGATGCTACATTTTCAATCGGCGTTCCCGACATGCGTCGAGAGGGTGGGCCATAGAACTCAGCGAACCGTTGGAAGCCAGTTGAGCTTCTGCGCTCCCAGCCCTGCCAAAGAAGCTGAACGGGTGACCCAGTCCCCTGAAATCAGACTATCTCGGTGTTGATCATCCACCCTTGCAAGGATGAATCATGACACACAGAAGTAATGCCGATTAGACCTTAGATCTGATCAGTATTTGCGAGGATGGAAAAAGAGAATAACCGCCTGAAACGGATGAAGGCATGGGCAAGTTGGTGAAATCTGTATTCAAGGATATCGCGGCAAAGGGAGTTTGAATACCCTATGGCAGGTAAAAAGTAGTCGCCTGCTGAACTGAATCTTTTTTTCCACCATTTGGCAAAGACGACGGGCTGCGATCTGTGGAGCACAGCGACAACAGGTCTTTCAGCTTCTGAATTACATTCGATACCATGAAAGACCCCGCTCTGTTGATATTGAGTTCCTGTAATCCCGTCAGTTTATTCAGTCTCATTTGTACTAGAGGCCGAATTGAAGATTTTGCCTTTCCCGTCACTTTCGTCAGCGCTTGAAGCCTGAGTGCAGTTGGATACTACAACGCCTTCGGCTAGATCCAAATTTTATTGTACGCCGTGCGCCATCGAACTCGTTGTCTTACGTCGCATTTTGGGGTCTTCGTCGCTGTCCCGGCTAGCCTCTTTTTCCCAACTGCCAAATTTTGACTGATCCGACGTGTCAACTCTCGGCCTTGATCGCAGCAACCACAATGTCGATTGCGTGGTCCAGATCCGATTGCGAGATGGTCAGCGGCGGCGACAATGTCAGAACGCATCCCTGACTGATCTTATAGCTCAAACCGGCCTCCAGACAGGCATAGTAAATCCGTTCGGCACGCGCATTACCCGGCGTTTTGTCGGCGCGATCATCGACGATTTCGACCCCGAACATCAAACCCCGTCCCCGAATGTCTCCGACGGTAGGTACGTTCTGAAGTTCGTCCATAAGACGGCCAATTGCGTGCTCACCCAACGTGGCCGATCGATGAACCAACCCCTCATCTTCGATGATTTGAAGCGTTGTCAAAGCGGCCCGCGCGGTAACCGGGTTCTTTTCGTGTGTGTAATGACCAATGGCAAAATCTCCGCAGACATCCAATTGTTTGCGGGCAACACAAGCGGCAATGGGCAGGATGCCCCCGCCAAGCGCTTTTCCAAGCGTCACAATGTCGGGGACGATCTCGTCATGTTCAAAGGCAAACATCCTGCCGGTTTTGCCAAGGCCTGTCGGGATTTCATCCATGATCAAAAGCGCGCCGTGACGATTGCACGCCTCGCGCACGGATTTCCAAAACCCCGGCGGTGGTACATAGGGCACCGCACGCATCGGTTCGGCTATGACCGCCGCCACATCTCCTTCACGCTCCAGAACATATTCGACCATTTTCGCGCAGGCCAACCCGCAGGTTTCCGGTCCCGTGTGATTGTATGGGCAACGGTAGCAGGCGAAAGGCGCGACGTGTTCAGTGCCCGACAAGAGGGGGCCCGCGATATGACTGCGGAACGTCGCCTCGCCACCGACGCTTGCGGCGCCAAAGCCCGCGCCATGGAAGGCATCCCAGAAGCTGATCGTTTTGAACCGACCGGTAGCGGCGCGCGCGATCTTGAGAGCAACCTCGTTGGCGTCAGAGCCGCCTGTGGTAAAGAGCATTTTCCCCAGATCGCCAGGTACGATATCTGCCAGTTTTTCCGCCAAATCCACTGCCGGATCATTGGTAAAGCGGCGGGGCGCGAAAGGAAGATCGTCAAGCTGCGCCTTGATTGTGGCAACCAGACGCGGGTGCCCGTAGCCTATGTGGTGCACCGAGTTTCCATGGAAGTCCATGTACCGGCGACCCTCCATATCCTCGATCCAGATCCCCTCGGCCTTTGCAATGGTGCTGACGCAGGGTGATGACAGAGATTGATGCAGGAATACATCCGCATCGCGTTTGAGCAGAGGTGTCGACTTTGGTCCCATGGACTTTCTCAACCACGCCTTGCGCGCCTCGGATGTGTTTGATTCCCCTTCCGTGTGGACAATCTGTGGCATGTCCGCTCCTCGTTTCTGTCATCAAAAGATGCGGGCCCCTAAAGGCCCGCCAGTATCAGGGAGGATATGAGGCGCCCTTCCCGTCTGTGGGGAAAGGACGCAAGGTTTAGTTGGGCCAGGGCAGCGAATAGGTTTTGACGTTGGTGAAAAACTTCATCGCCTCGATAACACCCTCCTTCACGCCGTTTCCGCTGTCCTTGATGCCGCCAAAGGGTGACATTTCAATGCGGTAACCCGGTTGTTCCCAGATGTTGCAGGTGCCGACATTCAATCCGTTGATAAAGGCGATGGCCCTGTTCAGGTCATTGGTGCAGACCCCAGAAGACAGGCCGAACTCGGTCGAATTTGAGATCGCCATCACCTCTTCGTCGTTGTCCGGCACGCGCACGATCGGCACGATAGGACCGAAAGTTTCTTCCATCACCAGCTCGCTGTCATGGGGAACCTTGTCGACGACGATAGGCGGCAGCAATGCGCCCTGACGGCCCGGGTGATACAGGATTTCTGCACCCTCTTTTTCAGCCTGAAGAACGCGGTTTTCGAATATCTCCGCGGCTTTGTCGTGGATCACGCACCCCAGCTCGGTTTCAGGGTCTTGCGGATCGCCAAATTTGATCTTCTTGGCCTTCTCCAGAACCAGCGGTACAAACTTGTCGGCCACACTTTCCTGCACGAGGATGCGCTTGACCGCCGTGCACCGCTGACCGGAGTTTCCGGTCGCACCCGCCACTGCGATTGTTGCGGCTTTGTCCAAATCCGCATCGCTGAGGTCATTCAGAACGATCAGAGGATCATTGCCCCCAAGTTCCAGCGCCTGACGCTTGTAGACGCCTTTTTCAGCGATCAACTTGCCCACCGGCACACCCCCGGTGAAGGTGATAATATCGATATGTTCATTGGTGATCATCTCATCGCCAATGTCAGCCGGCCAGCCGGTCACCACCTGGAACATCTCGTGCGGCAGGCCTGCCTCGTAAAGTATGTCGGCCAATGTCAGCGCGGTCAGCGGCGTCAGTTCCGTGGGTTTACAAACCATACAATTGTTGGTTGCAATAGATGGCGCGATTTTGTGGCTTACCATATTCAAAGGGTGATTGAACGGGGTGATCGCACTGATTGCTTTCACCGGCTCTCGGGTGGTGAAAATCTTGCGGGCTTTGCCATTGTGGGTCAGATCGCAAGAAAAGATCTCGCCATCGTCTTTTAACGCCTCAGCCGCCGCAAACTGATAAACATCCTGTGCACGTTTGGTTTCGTAGATCGCATGCTGGTGGCAGATGCCCAGCTCTAACGTCAGCCATTTCGCAAGATAATCACGTTTTTCACCGATCAGCTCGCCTGCGCGCTGCAAAATCTGGCTGCGCTCGTACCGGGTAAGTTTGGGTTTGTAATTCGCCGCAATTTCGAAAGCCCTGCGTGCGTGTTCTGAGGTGCCAGCGGGAACATGGCCCACGACCTCGTTGGTGTACGGGTAGAGGACGGGAATGGTTTCATCGGTAAAGACGATTTCGCCACCGATCCGCATTCCTTCGTTACGAACTTCGATTTTCGACATGGTCTGGTCTTTCATGGCTTACTGTGCCGCCGCTGTAGTTGCGTAGAAAAAGGCATCAAAGTTGCGCAGCACGGGTTGGTTTGGCAGGTCGATGACACGATTCACGATGAAGGGAACTTCTTGTTCCGTCAAACCACCATGGCTGCGCAGGGGCTCTTTGAGCGCTGCCAGATCATGGCGATGCTCGGACGTTCCGATGCAAATGTTTTCGCCAGAAACCATTACAATGTCGCCAATCCGGTCACCGGGCAATTCGAACCGTTCAATGGCCTGAGCCTTGGTCAGCACATGGGTGATCCCATCGGTCGCCTTGAGTTTGGCAATGATGTCGCTCTGATCCGCGCCATCCGGCAGATATGCGGTCGCGAACGAGCCCAGTGCACCATGATGGACGACATACGGGTCAGTGATCGGAAGGATGACCCGCGCCGCATCCTCGCCCAGCCATTCGTCCATCAGGTCCTGCACATAGACGACCGAAGGGGATCCATCTGCCAAGTGCTTTGGCTTCATGCCGTGATCAGCCGTCACCACGATGGCGGCCCCCAATGCGTCCAATTCGCCCAGATAGCGGTCGAACATGGCGTAGAAATCCAGTGCGCCCTTTTGATCGGGTGCAAACTTGTGCTGGATATAGTCGGTGGTCGACAAATACATGACGTCGGGCTTGAACTCTTTCAGCAGCTTGACGCCAGCAGCAAAAACGAACTCGGACAGTTCGGCCGAGTAAACCTCGGGCACGTCCATGCCCAACCACTTGCTGGCATTGTCGATGCCGTGTTCCTCAAGCGTCGTTTCGCCCGAACGCTCAGAAGAGAATGCAACCGCCCTGCCCTCGTCAAACTTCAGCCCGGCACCAAGCAGCGCGCGAAGCTTGTCCTTGGCGGTTACCATCGCCACGCGGAAACCTGCATCATAGAACTGCGAGAAGATGGTCGGCGCACGCAGGAAGCGGACGTCGTTCATCATCACCTCTTCACCAGTATCGGGATCGATAAGGTAGTTGCCGCAGATTCCATGCACGATCGGCGGGCGCCCGGTGGCAATCGAAAGATTGTTGGGGTTGGTGAACGACGGGATAACAGAATGCGCCAGACGGTCCGTACCTTCCTCCCGCATCCGTTTGAGGTTGGGCATCAGCCCTTTCGCAATCGCCACGTCGAGGTATTCAGGTTCACATCCATCAAGGCAGATGGCAATTGCGGGCACTTTGGGCGTCGGGTAGACGCGCTCATTTGCTTCGACAGGGGTTTGAATGGTCATCTGTGTTTTCCTTGATTTTTATGCGGCCAACTTGGCGCGTTCTTCCAGTGCCCGGAGAGGAGGCGCAGCGCTTGTCACGCCCATTTCTTCCAGAGATTCTTTTGCAGCGATCACAACTTTACGCATGACATCTTCGTCCATCTGGCCGATGCAACCGACGCGGAAACTGTCGACGACAGTCAGTTTGCCCGGGTAGATAATGAACCCTTTTTCCTTCATCCGGTTGTAGAACTGATCGAAAACGAAATTCTCATCAGCCGGGCAGAAGAAGGTGACGATGATCGGGCTCAGCCAACGATTATCCAGCAGCGTCTCGAAACCCAGTTCCCGCATGCCCGCGACCATGACGTCCCGGTTGCGGGTATAGCGGGCGCCGCGACCTGCAACACCGCCTTCGGCAGTGTGCGCCCGAAGTGCCTCGATGAAGGCCGCAACCACATGCGTCGGCGGGGTAAACCGCCACTGTCCCGTTTTGTTCATATGCGCCCACTGCGCATACACATCCAGAGACAGCGAATGACTGTTGCCTTTTGCGGCTTCCAGCTCGGTCTTGCGCGCCACGATGAACCCGAAACCCGGAACGCCCTCGATGCATTTGTTCGCCGAAGACACCATGGCCTCGTAACGGATTTCAGTGGGTTTGAGCTCAATCGCTCCAAAGGCGGACATCGAGTCAATCAAGAGCTTGCGCCCGGCGGCATATGTGACCTCCGAAATCTCTTCGACCGGGTTCAGGATGCCCGAGCTGGTTTCGCAGTGAATGGCGACGACATGCGTGATGTCCGGGTCATCCGCGAGAATGCGCGCAACCTCATCACCCCTCGGCGGCAGGTAATCGCCTTTGTCCAACACAACATGATCACGACCCAGGTACTGCAACGTTTGTGCTGAACGCTGCCCGTAGGCACCATTTGCCAATACCAACGCCTTTCCGTCTCGCGGAATAAAGGATGCCAGCATCGCCTCGACGGAAAACGATCCGCTGCCTTGCATCGGTACGCAATCGAACGCGTCGGCACCCTCGCCAAGCAGGTTCAGCAGGCTTGACCGCACCTCCCGCGTCATGGCGCGGAAATCATCGTCCCAGCTACCCCAATCGCGCAGCATGGCCTCTTTGACCGCATAGGAGGTTGTCAAAGGACCGGGGGTCAAAAGGTAGGGTTCGCCGAGGCGCGGTTGCTCTAATTTTGGTTTAGATGGCGTCATTACCAGGCTCCAGAACAGCGTTTTCAGGAACACAATTGCAGCAACGCTTGCTATATGTGAAATTGCAATTATCAATCTAATCATAGGCGCAGCCTATGCATACATCTTCAGGGAACTGTAATGCGACACAGCCAGTTGAAAGCCTTTCATTACGTGGCCAAACATGGGGGATTTTCCCGTGCGGCAGAGGCTTTGTATCTGACCCAGCCAGCGATTTCAGAGCAGGTCCGAAAACTGGAACAGGATCACGACCTGTTGTTGTTCCAGCGTGAGCGAAAACGCGTGAACCTAACGCCCGAAGGCGAACAGCTTTACCGATTCACCAAACAGTATTTCGAGATCGAAGATCAGATTGAGGATTACCTCTCTGAAACCAAAGCCGCGATCGATGGAGAATTAAGGATCATTGCCGATTCGGCGCATCACATGACATCTTTTCTGGCGCCGTTCCAAAAGAAATACCCTAAAATCACGATCACTGTGCGATCCGGCAACACCGAAGAAATCCTGGAAGAGCTTCGGTCTTACAATGCAGAGATCGGTGTTGTTGGCAGCCTGTCTCCTGGCAAGGACATGGACGTATTGAATTTGGGGTCCACTGAAATCGTGGCCTTTGCTGGCCAGGGCGTGCTTTTGGCATCAAAACCCACCCTGACCCTGAAGGAGCTGGCCGAGTTGCCCCTGATTTTCAGAGAGCACGGGTCAAAAACACGCGAGAAACTGGAAGAAGCAGCCGAGAAACAAGGTATCAGGTTAAACCCGGCGATTGTAGCTGAAGGCCGAGAAGCCGTTCGCGAACTTGTTGCCTCGGGTGCAGGTATCGGTTTTGTATCTCAGGCGGAATATGGGCACGATGATCGACTGCGGCAAATCAAATTGAAGGGTGTGAAATTGCAAATGGGTGAAAGCATGATCTCACTTTCCCAGCGTCGCGATGTCAAGATCATACGGGCGTTTATGGACTTTGCGGAGCGGGTTCTTGGGGAGAAGGAAACCGCCGGAGATATGTGAC
>NZ_JBQFZL010000016.1:0-60186 GCF_056542225.1 Ruegeria sp. AE3
CGCGCGCTTTCTCTTCCGGCGCGCCGTCAATCTGGTCATACGCCTTGAAGTCACCAAAATACTTGGTGATCGCTGCGGTCAGCGTCGTCTTACCATGGTCAACATGCCCAATCGTGCCGATGTTGACGTGCGGTTTTGTACGCTCAAACTTTTCCTTTGCCATGATGGCCTCCTTTTTCTGTAATGAAGGGAGCCCCGGAACGGCGCTCCCTCAAATCGTCGCTTATGCGTATTTCGCCTGGATCTCGTCCGAGATGTTTTGCGGAACCGGATCGTAGTGGTCGAACTGCATGGTGAACTGGGCACGGCCCGACGACATCGAACGCAGGGTGTTGATGTAGCCGAACATGTTCGCCAGCGGAACAAACGCGTCGATCGCGATTGCGTTGCCGCGGGATTCCTGACCCGACACCTGGCCCCGACGCGAAGTCAGGTCACCGATGATACCGCCGGTGTATTCTTCCGGGGTGATCACTTCGACCTTCATGATCGGTTCCAGCAGCTTCGCGCCAGCTTTGCGCATGCCTTCACGCATACACATACGGGCCGCGATTTCGAACGCCAGAACGCTCGAGTCTACGTCGTGGAACTTACCGTCCAGTAGGGCAACCTTGAAGTCGATTACCGGGAAGCCAGCCAGAGGGCCGCTGTCCATGACCGAGTTGATGCCTTTTTCAACACCGGGGATGTATTCCTTAGGAACGGCACCACCCACGATGCGGCTTTCGAACGAGTAACCTTCGCCTGCCTCGGTGGGCTGGATCTCCAGCTTGACTTCAGCGAACTGACCCGAACCACCCGACTGTTTCTTGTGGGTGTAGGTGTGTTCGACCGGCATCGAGATGGTTTCACGATAAGCCACCTGAGGCGCACCGATGTTGGCTTCGACCTTGAACTCGCGCTTGAGACGGTCCACCAGGATGTCCAGGTGAAGTTCGCCCATGCCCTTCATGATGGTCTGACCCGATTCCAGGTCGGTTTCCACGCGGAAGGACGGGTCTTCGGCGGCCAGACGGGCCAGACCCTGAGACATCTTTTCCTGGTCGCCCTTGGTTTTGGGCTCGACCGCGATCTCGATCACCGGATCGGGGAAGGTCATGGTTTCCAGAACCACCGGATCCTTCGGATCGCAGAGGGTGTCACCGGTGGTGGTGTCTTTCAGACCCGCCAGCGCGATGATGTCGCCTGCAAACGCTTCTTCGATCTCTTCCCGGTTGTTGGAGTGCATCATCATCATACGACCGATGCGCTCTTTCTTGCCTTTGGTCGAGTTCAGGATCGAGTCGCCCTTCTGCATGGTGCCCGAATAAACGCGGGTGAAGGTCAGCGAACCGACGAAGGGGTCGTTCATGATTTTGAACGCCAGACCCGAGAAGGCCATGTCGTCATCGGCACGACGTGCGATGTTACGAACTTCTTCCTCGTCGCCGGGTTTGAAGCCCATGTAATCAACAACGTCCAGCGGGCTGGGCAGGTAGTCGATCACAGCGTTGAGCAGCGGCTGAACGCCTTTGTTCTTGAACGCCGAGCCACCCAGAACCGGAACGAAATGCAGCGCCAGCGTACCTTTGCGCAGCAGTTTGCGCAGGGTCGGAACGTCGGGCTCTTCGCCTTCCAGATAGGCCATCATCGCGTCGTCGTCTTCTTCGACGGCCGCTTCGATCATCTTGCCGCGCCATTCGTCAGCCATGTCTTTCAGGCTGTCACGGATCGGAGCTTTGACCCAGCTTGCACCAAGGTCTTCGCCCTGCCACAGCCACTCTTCCATGGTGACGAGGTCAACCAGGCCTTCCAGCTCGGTTTCGGCACCGATCGGAATACCAACCGGAACAGCACGTGCGCCGGTGCGGTCTTCGATCATGCGAACGCAGTTGAAGAAGTCTGCGCCGATCTTGTCCATCTTGTTGACGAAAACCATACGCGGAACCTTGTAGCGGTCAGCCTGACGCCACACGGTTTCGGTCTGGGGTTCAACACCGGCGTTTGCGTCCAGAACGCAGACGGCACCGTCGAGAACCGCCAGCGAGCGTTCAACTTCGATGGTGAAGTCAACGTGGCCGGGGGTGTCGATGATGTTCAGGCGGTGCTTAGGCGTGTCAGCATTCTGACCGTCTTCGGTGCGTTCCCAGAAGGTGGTAGTTGCAGCCGAAGTGATGGTGATGCCGCGTTCCTGCTCCTGCTCCATCCAGTCCATGGTGGCTGCACCATCGTGCACCTCACCGATGTTGTGGGATTTACCAGTGTAATACAGGATACGCTCCGAGCAGGTGGTCTTACCTGCGTCGATGTGCGCCATGATACCGAAGTTACGGTATAGTTCGAGCGGATATTCGCGTGCCATTTGGATAAGCCTCTGGGATTACCAACGGTAATGGCTGAAGGCTTTGTTCGCCTCGGCCATCTTGTGGGTGTCTTCGCGCTTCTTCACGGCGGTACCGCGGGACTGTACAGCGTCCAGCAGCTCACCGGCGAGGCGTTCTTCCATGGTGTTTTCATTGCGGCCGCGCGCAGCGGTGATCAGCCAGCGGATGGCCAGTGCTTCGCGGCGCTCGGGGCGGACTTCGACCGGAACCTGATAGGTTGCACCACCAACCCGGCGCGAGCGAACCTCGACCGACGGTTTGATGTTGTCGAGTGCTTCGTGGAACACTTCGACGGGCGCGCGCTTGATCTTGCTTTCGACGCGGTCAAAGGCGTTGTAGACGATGCGCTCGGCGACCGACTTCTTGCCGTCGATCATCAGGTTGTTCATGAATTTGGTCAGAACCTTATCGCCAAACTTGGCGTCAGGCAGGACTTCGCGTTTTTCGGCGGCGTGACGACGTGACATATCAGCCTCTCCTTCTTACTTGGGACGCTTCGCGCCGTATTTCGAACGGCGTTGCTTACGGTCTTTGACGCCCTGAGTATCCAGAACACCGCGCAGGATGTGGTAACGCACACCGGGAAGGTCTTTCACACGGCCGCCACGGATCAGAACAACCGAGTGTTCCTGAAGGTTGTGGCTTTCACCGGGGATGTACGAGATGACCTCGAACCCGTTGGTCAGGCGCACTTTGGCAACCTTACGCATAGCCGAGTTCGGTTTCTTCGGTGTGGTGGTGTAAACACGTGTGCAGACGCCGCGTTTCTGCGGGCACTGCTCCAGGTGCATGGACTTCGAGCGTTTTACTTTGGGCTGCCGCGGTTTGCGGATCAGCTGTTGAATAGTTGGCATTCCGGTTTCTTCCCCGTTTGCAACACACATGACATGCACGCAACTGGCGTGCGGCTAACTTCGCTGCGCTGATGCGTCCACAAGCGCAAAACCCACGAGCGTTCCCATTCCGAGGTGAACGTCGCGGTTGTTTCTCAGAGGGCGCGAACTGCAAAATTGTCCGGGCCTTGACCAGCTCATTACTGGAATCGGCTATGGGGCGGCCCCCGGCACCGAGATGACGCGCGTAATAGGGGGAGTCGGCCCGAGTGTCAACAGCACGATACCGGTTGCCCGGCAATTGGCTGATCCGGGCCGTGCCGATATGGGTGCGCAGGCTCAACCGGGTTCATAAACCGTCCTGCACCAGAAGCGCCAATGTTGAGCTGAACCCGCAACCGGAGGCCGGGTTTCGCCTTCGGATAACCAGTGTTCAGAGCTTTGTCACGCAGGTTCACGCCGCTTCCCGACGCGCGCGTTCCCGGAACAGCGTAAACAGTCCGGCGGCCACGATCAGTGTCGCACCCAGCATGGTCAGGCCGTCGGGCCATTCATCGAATACGGCCCAGCCCAACCCCAGGGCCCAGATCAGGCTGGAATAGCGAAACGGCGCGATGAACCCGACATCGCCCTGACGCATGACCATGACGCTGAACAGATAGCCCATCAGGACGAACACGGCCGCCGCTGCAACCAAAGAACCCGCAGCGCCGGAAACCGGAACCCATCCTTCGAACACCGAAGCAATCGCGGCGGCCACCGTGATGGAAAGAGACGTCGCCAGTGTCACCACCATTGACGGAACTTGGGGCGACATGCGTCGCGTCACCAGATCGCGAACCGTGATCGAAGCCACTGCGATCAGCGCGTAGATGGAATACAGGCTGAAGCCGTCAGGACCGGGTCTGACGATCAGAACCATGCCGCCAAAACCAATGGCAATCGCCAATATGCGCCGCCAGCCGACCTGTTCGGAAAAGACCAGCGCCGCGCCCAGCGTCACGGTCAGGGGCAGCGCCTGCAGAATGGCCGTCACATTGGCAAGCGGCATGTTCTTGAGCGCTGTCAGGAAAAAGAAGGTGGCCGACAGTTCGGTCAGGCTGCGCAGCGCAACCAGCCACCGGTCGTGGTTTGAGAAATTGAGGTGCAGCGCCCCCAGATAGCGGGCAAGACCGTAGACAAGGAAAACGGCCAGTACGCCCCGCATGGCCACCAGTTGGAACAAAGGCAGTTCCCGAAGCGCGACCTTGACCAAAGTGTCGTTCAGGGTGAAGGCCGCCATGCTGCCCATCATCAGCAAGGCACCTTTGGTGTTTGGGTTCATGTCAGATATGGCCCTGCGCAGAGTGATCGGGCCATTGGCCCAATCGGACAGCCGCCTGTCAACGCATCAAATCAGATCAGCGCAAGAATTGCGCTCTGACGCGTGCGGAGCGTGTCGAAACCGCCCGCTGTGCCCGTATCAAAGACCGGAGACCCGACCGCCTCCGATACCTTCCACAGCCACCCCGGCGCTGAGCGTGTGCGTTGCAATCAACCCACCGGACATGTCCAGAACGCCAAGCTGGTTGCCGTTCTGAAGGGCGACATAAAGCTCGCGGCGTTTGGAGTTGATGCCAAGGCCAAAGCGTTCGATCTGCACCGCTGCGCCGACCGATGGATTGGTCGCGCGGATCGTCCTTAGAACCGTGCCGTTCAAATCCACCTCGGCGATCAGGCGATTGCGGATGAACAGTACATAAAGCGTGCCGGTCGTTTCATCAAAGGCCAGCCCGCCAATCGGCCCCTGTGGCTGGCTGAGGGTTATGTTGCGCACGAATTGGCCGTCGCGGGTCAGTTCCGCGATCATCACCCCGTTCGGATGGTCGAGGAACAGATGGCCGTCGCTGCCCCGAATGGCCAGCCCGCATTCCTTTATGGGGAACTCGTCAGGTGTGATGCCACCGCATCCGGCCGGAACCCGCTGTGCCGCAAAGGTACGCAGGACACGGCCATTTCGGTCAAGCTCCTGTAGCTGGGTACCGGGAAGATTGCGCAGAAAGATCCGCCTTCTCGGCTCATCATAAGCCAGCCCGACGATCGAGCCGGATATCGGGATCAGGCGCGTCGTGCCGTTCGGGATCACGATCTCACGCGATGGCTGGCCCGGCGGCATCCCCACATAGGCATAATCCGTGCAGGCGGCCATCAGGCCCAGACCGAAAACCGAAAATACGCGCGACAGCTTTGTGACAGCTCTCATCATCCACCCCCGTCACCTGTGTGAATTCAAGGCGGATGGTAGCACAGTTTAGCCTAAATCAGAAAAACCCTGCTGTTATTGTAGGTCTCATACGGCAAGCGCGATATGCCAGTGGTCTGGAACTGCCCTAAGCGTGGCGTGCGTTTCAACCCTGAAAAAAAAGGCCCCGCGAAATCGCGGGGCCTTCCTTAACTTGTCAATCGGGCGATTACTCGCGGCTTTCGGGTGTTTCCACCAGAACATCCAGCTCATCCCCGACCAGATCATCATCCATGATCGGCGCAGCCAGGGCAGCGGCCGCTTCGGCCTCTTCCCGGCGGGCTTCGATCACCACATTGTCGCGCGACTGCGCGATGTGGCGGACGGCCTGTGTGGCCCCACCTGTACCGGCAGGGATCAGGCGACCAACGATGACGTTCTCTTTCAAACCAACCAGCTTGTCCTTTTTGCCCTGCACGGACGCTTCGGTCAGTACGCGGGTGGTTTCCTGGAACGACGCGGCCGAGATGAACGAACGCGTTTGCAGCGAGGCCTTGGTGATCCCCAGAAGGATCGGCTCGCCCTGTGCCGGACGACCACCGCGAGCGATGGTCTTTTCGTTGGCTGCGTCGAACTCCTGCTTGTCGACATGTTCGCCTTTCAGCAGGGTGGTGTCGCCTGAATCCAGGATCTCCCACTTCTGCAGCATCTGGCGCACGATGACTTCGATGTGCTTGTCGTTGATCTTCACGCCTTGCAGACGATACACATCCTGCACTTCGTCGATCATGTAGTTCGCCAGCGCCTCGACACCCATGATGGACAGGATGTCATGCGGAGCCGGGTTACCGTCCATGATGTAGTCGCCCTTCTGTACGAAGTCGCCTTCGACAACAGGGATGTGCTTGCCCTTGGGTACCATGTACTCGATGGGCTCCAGTGACTCGTCAGCCGGTTCGATGGTGATGCGGCGCTTGTTCTTGTAGTCGCGGCCAAAGCGCACGTAACCATCGGCTTCTGCGATGATCGCGTGATCTTTCGGACGGCGGGCTTCGAACAGTTCGGCCACACGCGGCAGACCACCGGTGATGTCCTTGGTCTTGGCACCTTCACGCGGAATACGCGCAACAACGTCACCGGCTTCGATCTTCTGGCCATCTTCGACCGACAGGATCGCATCCACCGACATCGGATAGTGAACCGGGTTGCCCGCATCGTTGCGGACCGGTTCGCCATCGTCACCGACCAGAATGATCTCGGGCTTCAGGTCGCTGCCACGGGGGGCCGCGCGCCAGTCAATCACGATCTTCTGGGTCATGCCGGTTGCTTCGTCGGTCTCGTCACGGACGGCAAGGCCCGAAACCAGGTCGACGTATTTGGTGGTACCGGCTTTCTCGGCGATGATCGGCAGGGTGTAGGGATCCCATTCGAACAGCTTGTCGCCACGGGACACTTTCGCGCCTTCCTTGACGAACAGCTTGGAGCCGTAGCCCAGCTTGTGGTTGGCACGCTCTTCGCCGTGATCGTCCTTGATCACCAGCTTCATGTTCCGGCCCATGACGAGGCTTTCGCCTGCGGCATTCACCAGGATCTGCGGGTTCTCGAAGGATACGTTGCCGGCTTGGCTTGCTTCCTGGAACGACTGCTGACCACCTTGCGCAACACCGCCGATGTGGAAGGTCCGCATCGTCAGCTGTGTACCGGGTTCACCGATGGACTGGGCGGCGATGATGCCGACAGCCTCACCCGTGTTCACCATGGTACCGCGAGCAAGGTCACGACCGTAACAGGTGGCACAGACGCCTTCCTCGGACTCGCAGGTCAGAGGCGAGCGGATACGGGTCGACTGAACGCCAGCCTCATCGATGATGTCCGCCATCCGTTCGTCGATCAGCTGACCCGCGGCCACGAGCACCTCTTCCGTGCCCGGACGCAGGATGTCATCGGCAGCCACGCGGCCCAGAATACGCTCGGCCAGCGAGGCGACAACTTCACCGTCGTTGACCGCAGCTTCGGCCGTGATCGCGCGTTCAGTGCCGCAGTCGATCTCGCGAACGATGCAGTCCTGTGCCACGTCCACCAGACGACGGGTCAGGTAACCCGAGTTCGCGGTTTTCAGAGCGGTATCCGACAGACCTTTACGGGCACCGTGGGTCGAGTTGAAGTATTCAAGAACGGTCAGACCTTCCTTGAAGTTCGAGATGATCGGCGTCTCGATGATGTCACCGTTCGGCTTGGCCATCAGGCCCCGCATACCGCCCAGCTGTTTCATCTGAGTGACCGAGCCCCGCGCACCGGAGTGAGCCATCATGTAAACCGAGTTCGGCTCCATGTCCGACCCGTCTTCGGCCTTGGCGACGTTCGAGATGGTGCTCATCATCGCCTCGGTCACGCGGTCGTTACACTTCGACCAGGCATCGACAACCTTGTTGTACTTTTCGCCCTGAGTGATCAGGCCGTCCATGTACTGCTGTTCGAAATCTTTCACCTGATCGCGGGTGTCATCAACGATGCCCCACTTGTCATCAGGAATGACCATGTCGTCCTTGCCGAACGAGATGCCCGCCCTGAACGCTTCTTTGAAGCCCATCGACATGATCTGGTCACAGAAGATAACCGACTCTTTCTGACCGCAGTAGCGGTAGACGGTGTCGATCACCTGCTGCACTTCTTTCTTCCGCAGCAGGCGGTTGACCAGATCGAACGGCGCCTTGTTGTTCATCGGCAGCAGGGCCCCCAGACGCAGACGGCCCGGAGTGGTTTCATAGCGCTTCTGAACTTCGTTGCCTTCTTCGTCGATCTGCGTGATCCGCGCGGTGATTTTGGTGTGCAGATGCACCTCACCCGCGTCCAGCGCGTGCTGAACTTCGTCGATCGAACCAAAGACCTTGCCTTCGCCCGGCATGCCGGCACGTTCCAGCGACACATAGTACAGGCCCAGGATCATGTCCTGCGACGGAACGATAATCGGCGCGCCGTTTGCAGGCGACAGAACGTTGTTCGTCGACATCATCAGAACGCGGGCTTCCAGCTGTGCCTCAAGGCTCAGCGGGACGTGAACAGCCATCTGGTCGCCGTCGAAGTCGGCGTTGAAGGCCGAACAGACCAGCGGGTGCAGCTGAATGGCTTTGCCTTCGATCAGAACCGGTTCGAACGCCTGAATGCCAAGACGGTGCAGCGTCGGCGCACGGTTCAGCATGACAGGGTGTTCGCGGATCACCTCGTCGAGAATATCCCACACTTCGGGACGCTCTTTCTCGACCAGCTTCTTCGCCTGTTTCACGGTCGAAGACAGACCCTTGGCTTCAAGGCGCGAGTAGATGAACGGCTTGAACAGTTCCAGCGCCATCTTCTTGGGCAGGCCACACTGGTGCAGCTTAAGCTCCGGACCAGTCACGATGACCGAACGGCCCGAGAAGTCGACGCGTTTCCCCAGAAGGTTCTGACGGAAGCGGCCCTGCTTGCCTTTCAGCATGTCCGACAGCGATTTCAGCGGGCGCTTGTTGGCGCCGGTGATCACGCGGCCACGACGGCCGTTGTCAAACAGAGCGTCCACGGATTCCTGCAACATCCGCTTTTCGTTGCGGACGATGATGTCAGGCGCACGCAGTTCGATCAGACGCTTGAGGCGGTTGTTCCGGTTGATCACGCGACGATACAGATCGTTCAGATCCGAGGTCGCAAAGCGGCCACCATCCAGCGGAACCAGTGGGCGCAGTTCCGGCGGGATGACCGGGATCACGGTCATGACCATCCATTCAGGTCGGTTGCCCGACTCGAGGAAGGATTCAACAACCTTCAGACGCTTGATGATCTTCTTGGGCTTCAGTTCGCCTGTGGCTTCGGCCAGATCAGCGCGCAGCTGCTCGGCTTCGGCTTCCAGATCGATCTGGGCCAGCATCTCACGGATGGCTTCGGCACCGATATTGGCGGTGAACGCGTCCATGCCAAAGGCATCCTGCGCGTCCATGTACTCTTCTTCGGTCAGCATCTGGCCGTAGGTCAGGTCGGTCAGACCGGGCTCGATAACGACGTAGTTTTCAAAGTACAGAACGCGTTCCAGATCGCGCAGCGTCATGTCCAGCATCAGACCGATGCGGGACGGCAGCGATTTCAGGAACCAGATGTGTGCAACGGGCGCGGCCAGTTCGATGTGGCCCATACGCTCGCGGCGGACTTTTTGCAGGGTGACTTCCACGCCGCATTTTTCGCAGACAACGCCGCGATACTTCATCCGTTTATATTTGCCGCACAGACATTCGTAATCTTTGATCGGGCCAAAGATACGTGCACAGAACAGACCGTCACGTTCAGGCTTGAACGTCCGGTAGTTGATGGTTTCGGGTTTCTTGATCTCACCATAGGACCAAGACAGGATCCGTTCGGGCGACGCCAGCGAGACTTTGATTTCGTCAAAGACCTTCGGGGGCGTCAGCGGGTTGAACGGGTTGTTGGTGATTTCCTGGTTCATTTTGATACCTCAAATTTTGCGGAAGGGGGGACGGGAGGAAGGGCTGAGGCCCTTACTCCTCAACCTCCGCATCCAGGAGTTCCATATTCAGGCCGAGGCCGCGGACTTCTTTCACCAGAACGTTGAACGATTCCGGTACGCCCGCTTCAAAGTTATCCTCGCCCTTGACGATCGACTCATAGACCTTGGTCCGACCGGCGACGTCATCCGATTTCACCGTCAGCATCTCTTGTAGGGTGTAGGCGGCGCCATAAGCTTCCAGAGCCCAGACTTCCATCTCACCAAAGCGCTGACCACCGAACTGCGCCTTACCACCCAGCGGCTGCTGGGTCACCAGGCTGTAGGGCCCGGTCGAACGCGCGTGGATCTTGTCGTCCACAAGGTGGTGCAGTTTGAGCAGGTACTTGATGCCCACGGTGACCGGACGCGCAAATTGCTCGCCCGTACGACCGTCGAACAGGATCGACTGACCGCTCTGTGAGAAACCGGCACGCACCAGCGCGTCGTTGACGTCAGCCTCTTTGGCACCGTCAAAGACCGGGGTTGCGATCGGAACACCGCGGGTCACGTTGCCCGCTGCTTCGACCAGCGTCTCCTCGTCCATGCCGGTGATGCCTTCTTCGTAGACATCTTCGCCATAGGCCAGCTTCATCGCCTCGCGCACCGGGGTCAGGTCGCCGGACCGGCGGTACTCACCCAGAGCCTCATCGATGTTCAGGCCCAGACCGCGCGCGGCCCAACCCATGTGGGTTTCAAGGATCTGACCAACGTTCATACGCGAAGGCACACCCAGCGGGTTCAGACAGAAGTCGACCGGCGTACCATCGGCCAGGAACGGCATGTCTTCCATCGGAACAACCTTGGAAATCACACCCTTGTTCCCGTGACGACCGGCCATCTTGTCGCCCGGCTGCAACTTGCGCTTTACGGCAATGAAGACTTTGACCATCTTCATCACACCCGGCGGCAGGTCGTCGCCACGGCGGACCTTCTCGACCTTGTCTTCGAAACGGGCGTCCAGAGCGCGCTTTTGCACTTCGTACTGCTCGTTCAGGGCCTCGACGATCTGTGCGTCCTGCTCGTCTTCCAGAGCCAGCTGCCACCATTGACCACGGGTCAGGGTGTCCAGCAGCTCCTCGGTGATCACCGACCCTGCCTTGACACCTTTCGGGCCTTTGACCGCAGTTTTACCCAGGATCAGACCTTGCAGACGCGCATAGATGTTGCGGTCAAGGATCGCCAGCTCGTCGTCCCGGTCACGGGCCAGACGTTCGACTTCCTCACGCTCGATCTGCAGCGCACGCTCGTCTTTCTCGACGCCGTGACGGTTGAAGACGCGCACCTCGACGACCGTACCGTAATCGCCCGGCTTCACGCGCAGCGAGGTGTCGCGCACGTCAGATGCTTTTTCGCCAAAGATGGCGCGCAGCAGCTTTTCTTCCGGGGTCATCGGGCTTTCGCCCTTCGGAGTGATCTTGCCGACCAGAATATCGCCCGGCTCGACATCCGCACCGATGTAAACGATGCCCGCCTCGTCGAGGTTGCGCAGCGCTTCTTCACCGACGTTGGGGATGTCGCGGGTGATCTCTTCCGGGCCCAGCTTGGTGTCACGGGCGGCGACTTCGAATTCCTCGATATGGACCGAGGTAAAGACGTCATCACGCGCGATACGTTCTGAGATCAGGATCGAGTCTTCGTAGTTGTAGCCGTTCCACGGCATGAACGCGACGACCACGTTCTTGCCAAGGGCCAGTTCACCCATATCGGTCGACGGACCGTCGGCAATGACCTCGCCCTTCTGGACGGTGTCACCCACCTTTATCAGCGGACGCTGGTTGATGCAGGTGTTCTGGTTCGAACGCTGGAATTTGCGCAGACGATAGATGTCAACGCCAGCGTCGCCCAGTTCCAGATCCTCGGTGGCGCGGATAACGATACGCTGGGCATCGACCTGGTCGATGATACCGGCGCGTTTCGCCTGGATCGCAGCGCCCGAGTCGATCGCAACCTTTTCCTCGATGCCCGTCCCGACCAGCGGTGCCTCGGCCCGCAGCAGCGGAACCGCCTGACGTTGCATGTTCGAGCCCATCAGAGCGCGGTTGGCGTCGTCATTTTCAAGGAACGGGATCAGCGATGCAGCAACCGAGACCAGCTGCTTCGGCGACACGTCGATCAGGTCCACATTCTCGCGCGGGGCAAGGGTGTAGTCGCCTGCCTGACGGGTCGAAACCAGATCGTTGATGAACTTGCCGTTCTTGTCCAGTGTCGCGTTCGCCTGCGCCACGGTATGACGCATTTCCTCGGTCGCGGACATGTAGTGAACCTCATCAGTCACCTCGGCGTTCTTGACAACACGGTAAGGTGTTTCGATGAAGCCATACTTGTTCACGCGGGCAAAGGTGGCCAGCGAGTTGATCAGACCAATATTCGGGCCTTCCGGCGTTTCAATCGGGCACATCCGTCCATAGTGGGTCGGGTGCACGTCGCGTACCTCAAAGCCCGCACGTTCACGCGTCAGACCACCGGGGCCAAGCGCCGAGAGACGGCGTTTGTGGGTGACTTCCGACAGCGGGTTGGTCTGGTCCATGAACTGCGACAGCTGCGACGAGCCGAAGAATTCGCGCACAGCAGCAGCAGCCGGTTTCGCGTTGATCAGGTCCTGCGGCATGACGGTGTCGATCTCGACCGACGACATACGCTCTTTGATCGCGCGCTCCATACGCAGCAGACCGACGCGGTACTGGTTTTCCATTAGTTCGCCGACCGAACGCACACGACGGTTGCCGAGGTGGTCGATGTCGTCCACGTCGCCCTTGCCATCGCGCAGTTCGACCAGAGCCTTGACGCAGGCCACGATGTCTTCGCGGCGCAGGGTGCGCAGGGTATCCGGTGCGTCCAGTGCCAGGCGCATGTTCATCTTCACGCGACCAACAGCGGACAGGTCATACCGCTCGCTGTCGAAGAACAGGGTGTCGAACAGAGCCGACGCCGCTTCGACGGTGGGCGGCTCACCTGGACGCATGACGCGGTAGATATCCATGAGCGCGGTTTCACGGCCCATATTCTTATCTGCGGCCATGGTGTTGCGCATGTAGGGACCAACATTGACGTTGTCGATGTCGAGAACCGGGATATCGGTGATGCCCGCGTCGATCAGTTCCTTCGCGGTACCGCCGATCAGGTCGCCGTCCTTGTCATATTCCAGCGTCAGTTCGTCACCGGCTTCGACATAGATCGCGCCGTTTTCTTCGTTGATGATGTCCTTGGCGACAAACTTGCCAACGATGTGATCGAACGGAACCAGCAGTTCGGTGACGGTGCCCTCGTCGATCAGCTTTTTGACCGCGCGCGGGGTGACTTTCTTGCCTGCCTCGGCAATCACCTCACCTGATTTCGCGTCGATCAGGTCATAGGTCGGGCGGGTGCCGCGAACACGCTCGGGGAAGAACGGCGTGACCCAGCCCTTCTTCTTTTCCAGCTTGTAGGAAACGGTGTTGTAATACGCGTCCATGATCGCTTCCTGATCCATACCCAGCGCATAAAGCAGGGTTGTCACAGGCAGTTTGCGGCGGCGGTCGATACGGGCGAACACGATATCCTTGGCGTCGAACTCGAAGTCCAGCCAGCTGCCGCGATACGGGATGATGCGGCAGGCAAACAGCAGCTTGCCCGAGGAATGGGTTTTACCCTTGTCGTGATCAAAGAACACGCCGGGCGAACGGTGCATCTGGGAGACGATCACACGCTCGGTGCCGTTGACGACAAAGGTGCCATTCGGGGTCATCAGGGGCATATCGCCCATGAAGACATCCTGTTCCTTGATGTCTTTTACCGATTTCGCGCCGGTGTCCTCATCGACATCGAACACGATCAGGCGCAGGGTAACCTTCAGCGGTGCGCTGTAGGTCATGTCACGCTGCATGCACTCTTCGACGTCGTATTTGGGTTTTTCCAGATCGTATTTCACGAACTCCAGAACGGAGGTTTCGTTGAAATCCTTGATCGGGAAAACCGACTGGAACACGCCTTTGATGCCTTCGCCGTCTGTGGGCTGTTCTGCATCGCCGGAGCGCAGGAAAAGATCATAAGAAGATTTCTGTACCTCAATGAGGTTCGGCATCTCCAGCACTTCGCGGATTTTGCCGTAATATTTACGAAGACGTTTCTGGCCAAGGAACGTTTGAGCCATGTCAGATGTCACCTTTCGATGTTCTCAGCGGGCAAAGACACCGTCGGGCCCCGGCATCTTGCACAATCGAGACAACACGTCCGGATCAATTCGTGGCCACCGTCCCGAAGGCGGCCTCCCGATCCGAAAACCGTGTCTTAGAAAACTCCCCATTCTGTGAGGCCCTTTCTAAGACAGGTTCGGCTGGACCCGGATTTCTCCGGATCCAGCCAAAATTTTCGGCGCATCAGCGATGCGCCTGAGACCAGGCTTAGGCCAGCTCGACTTCGGCGCCAGCTGCTTCCAGCTTGGCTTTGACGTCTTCGGCTTCGTCTTTCGACACGCCTTCTTTGATCTTGCCGCCAGCTTCGACCAGTTCCTTGGCTTCTTTCAGGCCCAGACCGGTGATGCCGCGAACTTCTTTGATCACGTTGATTTTCGAAGCGCCGGCGTTCTTCAGAACGACGTCGAATTCGGTTTTTTCTTCCTCAGCTGCGCCACCGGCGTCGCCACCAGCTGCTGCGACCATTACGGCGCCGCCAGCTGCGGGCTCGATGCCGTATTCGTCTTTGAGGATGGTTTTCAGTTCTTGTGCTTCCAGCAGGGTCAGACCCACGATGCTTTCTGCGAGTGCTTTCAGATCAGCCATTTTATCAGCTCTTTCCGTTTACAATGTGTGTTCCAACGTCAGGGTAGGTACCCTACGCAGATCATTCAGTGCCAACCGCTTACGCAGCTTCCGCCTTCTCTTCGATGGTGGAAAGGATGCTTGCGATATTGCTTGCAGGTGCGCCAATCGCGCCGGCGATGTTCGAAGCAGGTGCGCCAATGCAGCCCACGATCGAAGCAATAAGCTCCTCGCGAGACGGCATTTTCGAAACGGCTTCAACGCCTTTGCGGTCCAGAGCGTTCTCGCCCATAGCACCGCCGAGGATTTCAAATTTCTTGTTATCCTTGGCGAAGTCCTCGGCCACCTTGGCTGCTGCCACGGGGTCCTCGGAATAGGTCAGAACGGTCATCCCTGTCAGCAGGTCGGCCATGCTTGCACACGGCTTACCCTCGAGGGCGATTTTGGCGAGCCTGTTCTTGGCAACACGCACGGAGCCACCCGCGTCACGGGCACGTGCGCGAAGGTCCTGCATCTCGGCAACTGTCAGACCGGCGTAGTGAGCAACCACTACGACGCCAGAGCTTTCGAAGATTTGGCCGAGTTCCTCGACCACTTTCTCTTTCTGGGCTCTATCCACAGTTCTCTCCAAGTTAGGGGTGAGATCTCACCCCGGCTCATATTTGCCGCGGCTTGCGCCCCGGCGTTCAGGTCCGTTGTTACGGGATTGGCCAAAATTCGCCCGAGGGTGGGACCCTCAGAATTCTTTGGTCTTACCCGTCTCAGGCAGGGAATTAAGGGGCCATATGGCACCACCCACCGTCTTGGACGAAACAAAATAAAGCGCACGACGAATCGCACGCTTTATTCCGCAGGTCTACTTAGGACAGATGGCCGGGGTTTCCAAGAGGTAAATTGTGATAAATCAAACGCAACAAGGGATGACCAAGACAACAAGATAAAGTGCGCTGACGAGCAATTGATTAGGTCGAATTACAGGGTTGAGCGCAAAATAGTTCGTGACATTGTTCCAACTTCAAGACTATAACCCGACAATTTTTCTCAGAAACAAGACGAAGCAGAAAAAATGTGTAGAATTGCCGCCTATTGCGGACCAAGTATTCCGCTTGAAAACATCGTCATCCGGCCCCAGCATTCATTGCTGGAGCAAAGCCAGCACGCGGCCGAGGCAAAGCTTGCCGTCAATGGCGATGGCTTCGGTATGGCATGGTACGCGGATCAGGATCGTCCCGGCCTGTACAGGGATGTCCTGCCCGCGTGGTCGGATGGTAACCTGGTCGATCTTTGCAGGATGATAAAATCCTCGCTGTTTTTGGCCCATGTCCGCGCGTCGACATTCGGCGAAGTGTCGCGCGCAAACTGCCACCCTTTTACATTTGGCAAATGGTCCTTCATGCACAATGGTCAGATCGGAGAGTTCGGGCGTTTGCGCAGACGGCTAGAATCCTCACTGCCGGACGAGCTTTATGCGGCGCGGCGCGGGTCGACGGATTCAGAGCTTCTGTTTCTGCTGCTGCTGGCCAACGGGCTGGATGATGCGCCGCAGGACGCTGTTGTCGCAACTCTGCGTCAGATCGATGCGCTTGACAGTCATCGGACGCAACCGGATCGCATGGCCGTCGCCTTTTCGGATGGACAGAGCCTGTATGCGTTTCGATATTCCAGCGACCAGCGCAGCCCGTCCCTGTATTTCGGGGAAGGGCTGGACCACGGCGGCAAGGTCATTGCATCCGAACCTCTGGACAAGGGCACAGGAAAATGGACGCCCATTGAAGACCGGAGTTTCTTTACCCTGACCGGCGAAACAGCCAGCCATACCGCGTTGCCGTTCAGCTAATCGAAAACGGGCGGTCCGATTGGACCGCCCGCAACATTGCTTTGGCGTGGATCAGGCTTATTCGCCCGAAGCTTCTGCCACATCAACGGTCACACCGGGGCCCATGGTCGAGCTCAGCGCGATTTTCTTCATGTAGGTGCCTTTGGCGCCCGACGGCTTGGCCCGGGCAACAGCCGAGACGAAGGCGCGAATGTTTTCGGCCAGCTTGGCGTCATCGAACGATGCTTTGCCAACGCCTGCGTGCACAACGCCGCCTTTTTCCGCCTTGAACTGAACTTCACCGCCTTTGGCTGCTTCCACGGCTGCTTTCACATCCATGGTCACGGTGCCAACCTTGGGGTTCGGCATCAGGTTACGGGGGCCCAGAACCTTACCCAGACGACCGACGATCGGCATCATGTCCGGGGTTGCAATGCA
The DNA here is from genome assembly GCF_056542225.1 of Ruegeria sp. AE3. Lineage (NCBI taxonomy): Bacteria > Pseudomonadati > Pseudomonadota > Alphaproteobacteria > Rhodobacterales > Roseobacteraceae > Ruegeria > Ruegeria sp. AE3. The sequence continues at coordinate 16,939 of NZ_JBQFZL010000016.1, forward strand.
ACGATCGAATTCGATGGTGCCGCCCTGAATGGTTTCCATCAGGTCTTCTGCGCCAACGATATCCGCGCCTGCTTCTTTCGCTTCGTCAGCCTTCGCGCCACGTGCGAACACAGCAACGCGCATGTCTTTGCCTGTGCCGTTCGGCAGGCCGACAACGCCGCGCACCATCTGGTCTGCGTGACGGGTGTCAACGCCCAGGTTCATTGCGATTTCAATGGTCTCGTCGAATTTCGAAGTTGCATTGGCTTTGACCAGAGCAACAGCTTCGTCCACCGACAGGTTTTCCTTGCCAGCGACGGCTTCGCGCGCAGCGCGGGTACGTTTACCGAGTTTTGCCATCTTACTTCACCTCGATGCCCATGGAGCGGGCCGAGCCCAGGATGATCTGCATTGCGCCTTCGATGTCGTTGGCGTTCAGATCTTTCATTTTGGCTTCGGCGATTTCACGAACCTGCTTCGAGGTCACGGTTGCGATCGTTTCACGACCGGGATTCTCCGCTCCACGAGGGCGGTTCCGCTTGCCAACCGGCTTCAGACCAGCTGCTTTTTTCAGGTAATAAGACGCCGGCGGCGTCTTGATGTCCATGGTGAAGGACTTGTCCTGATAGTAGGTGATCACGGTCGGGCACGGCGCGCCGGGCTCCATATCTGCGGTCTTGGCGTTGAACGCCTTGCAGAATTCCATGATGTTGATGCCGCGCTGACCCAGCGCCGGACCAACCGGCGGCGACGGGTTCGCCTGACCTGCAGGAACCTGCAGTTTCATTGTACCAGCAAGCTTCTTGGCCATTTGGTTTTCCTTTCAACTAAGGTGAAACGCGTCTCACCCGGATTATGTTGCGTGGTCCGGCCCGGGATCGCGATCCCGGTAACCTCCCACGAGAGAATCTCGCCCGAAGACGATGGGGCGGCGTTTACAGGGGATCATGGGGGTTGGCAAGTGGCCCGCCATTCAATTCGGGATCACCGAATCGAGTTTCAAATCGATAAACACCGGCGTCGACGCGCCATGGCGGGAAATTGCTGGTCATTCCGGTCAAACCCAGGAAATCCCAGGTGGCCTGTAAAACGAGGTTTCGCGCTGTATTAAGGGTTTATTTTGCTTGAAAAAACCGGAGCGAACCCGGCGCCCGACCGACAGACTGCTGTGGCTTCGTTCCTTGCGCCGCATAAATAACCGCGCCATGCTGTGGCTGTGCTATAATCGGGGAAAACAAATTTGTTCGGAGGTTCGTCATGATTATTCGTTTATTAACTATGCTTGTCGCCGCACTGTCTTTTGCGGCGTCCGTTCCCCAGACCGCACGGGCCGATGCGGGCGACTTCATCGGCGGCGCTGTCGTTGGCGGGGTCGTCGGATACGCGATCGGCAAGGACCAGCAAAAGAAAAAGTCCCGGTCTTCAAGCCAGACCTACCGGTCAGGCATTCCGTCCACCTCGCAAGGGGCGCAGACACAGACCGCGCTCAACTATTTCGGCTATAATGCCGGGCGTGTCGATGGGCAGGTCGGGCATGGGACCCGGTCGGCGATCGAACGCTATCAGGTGTCCATGGGCTATCCTGTGAATGGCTATGACTTCCAGCCCTATCAGTATGACTTTCTGATGCAGGCCTATTACTGGGCGACAAGCGGTGGGCAGGCGGCAACCCAGCTTTCGGGTCAACCGCTTTTGATGGCCTATCGGCAACAGGTGCAAACCGGCTCTGCCTTGGCGGCGGCGCCTCAGACCCAGGCCCCGGCCATCCCGGTTATCACGCCTCAACAGGCCGAACCCGCAACAAGCGCCGCTGAAGCTACGACAGCCAGCCTGCCGAGCCTGTTTTCCGGCGGTACCGGAGGCCCGTCGCTGGCCAATCGGTGCAGCGGGGTCATGCTGCAAACGTCGACCAATGGCGGCTATACGACCCTGTCGAACATGTCCGATCCTGACTTTGCGCTCAGCGAGCAATTCTGCCTTGCCCGCAGCTATGCGATGGCACAGGGTGAAGAACTGATGCAGGACATCCAGGGCCTTACACCCGATCAGGTCGCAGCCCAGTGCGCCGCCTATGGCGACATGCTGGCACCGCAAGTTGACGCGCTGTCTATCAACTCGAAATCAGAGGCTGAAACCCAGGTGCGCAAGCTTGCCTTGGATTCGGGTCTAAGCCCTGCTGATCTTGCCGCGACCAGCAAGGTCTGCCTTGCGATGGGATATCGTCAGGACAACATGGATACCGCGGTTGGCTCCGCGCTGATGCTGGTTGCCATGGGTGAACCCGCATACGGAGAACTGGTCGGTCACCACCTGCGCGAAGGCTTTGGTGTCCAGGCGCGCCGCGACCTTGCGATGCAGTGGTATGATGCAAGCCTTTCGGCGCTGGATTCCGGGTCGCAGGCGGTTTTCCTGCCATCCCAGACCGACCGCCCGCAGCTTTTGCGCGCAGCCATGGTTCAGTCGCAGTAAGCCCATTTGAAAACTGTATCGGCCCGTGTAGGGCTGAAACTGAAAACGCCGCGATGCTTTGACATCGCGGCGTTTCGAATTTCTCTGGCAGAACGCTTAGCTTTGCTTGGTGACCTGCGTGAAGTCCAGCTCGACCGGGGTTTCGCGGCCAAAAATCGACACCGAAACCTTCAGCTTTTGCGCTTCGTCGTCCACGCCTTCGACCATGCCGTCGAAATCCTCGAACGGGCCGTCGTTGACCTTGACCTTTTCGCCGATCTCGAAGGTGATCATCAGCTTGGGCGCTTCTTCGCCTTCCTGAACGCGGTTGAGGATCTGGTTCACCTCGGCGTCGCGCATCGGCATCGGGCGACCCTGCGGACCCAGAAAACCGGTGACGCGGTTGATCGAGTTGATCAGATGATAGCCCTGATCCGACATTTCCATATGCACCAACACGTAACCCGGCATAAAGCGGCGTTCGGTGGTGACCTTCTTGCCCCGGCGCACTTCGATCACCTCTTCGGTGGGCACCAGAACTTCGTCGATATCGTTCTCAAGGCCCTGTTCAGCCACCGACGTGCGGATCTGCTCTGCGATCTTCTTTTCGAAATTCGAAAGAACGCTGACCGAGTACCACCGTTTCGCCATGAACCTGTCGTCCTTGTTTGTCTTCGGGGCATCACATCTTGCGGACACACCCGTCATTTAAATCCTGTCACGTCATCCGGAATAAAAAGCGGCGCGTGACCCGAATCGCCACACGCCCATTCCGAATATGCGTCACCTACTCTGACATCGCGCGAGGTGCAAGGGGCAGTCGTATTTGCCCCCGCCTGAACCGGCTTAGCCGAAAGCGCCCAGAACCAGCTGAAGGCCGCCCCGGATACCCAGATCGACCAAAGCAAAAAACACAGCTGTCAGCGCCGCCATGATGAAGACCATGACCGTGGTCAACAGCACTTCGCGCCGGGTCGGCCAGACGACCTTGGAAACTTCGGCACGGACTTGCTGAATGAACTGGATCGGGTTGGTGGTGGCCATTTGGCGTGTTCTCTCTGCTTGCGGATGGGCCGGACATAGCCGGGCATTGCGGCAATTTCAAGGGCGCTTGGATGAACTCTGCGCATATCGGGCGATTGGTCAGGGTTTGGGTTTGTCGTCCCACTCGTCACTCAGGATGCGGCGCGCGTCGCCATCGGGGTCTTCGTACTGATTGGAACGAACGGTATAGATAAAGGCGACCAGACCAACGCCCCCCAGAAACAGGGATATCGGGATCAGATAGGCAAGCACTTCCATCAGGGTTACCTCAGCCGCAATGCGTTCAGCGATACGGTAATTGACGAGGTCGACATCGCCAAGGCCGCGATCAGCGGTGTTGCCAGTCCGATCACGGCCAGCGGAACGGCAATCACGTTGTAAACGGTTGCGATCTGGAAGTTCTCGCGGATGCGACGGGTGGCCTTGATGGCCGTATCGCAGGCATCCGCAATGGGCAGAAGGTCATTGCCCAGAAGAACGATGTCCGAGGCAACCCGCGCCGCATCCAACGCCGAGGCCGGAGAGATCGACACATGTGCCGCCGCCAATGCAGCCGTGTCGTTCAGGCCGTCCCCCACCATCAGAACTTTGCGGCCCTGATCCCTGAGGTCCTGAATGCGCTGTGCCTTGTCCTGCGGCAAAGCCTCGGCGACCCAATCCGTTATTCCCAGCTTCTCGGCCAAAGATTGCACGGCGCCCTTCGAATCCCCCGAGATCAGCAGCACATGCTTGCCTGACGCCCGCAACGCTTCCACCGCCTCGGCCGCGCCTGGGCGCAACGCGTCCGAGAAGCGGAACGCCAAGGGCGCATCGTCGCCAATTGCAAGCCAGGCAGACGTTTCCGCGCCCTGCTGTGCGCCGAGCCATGCGGCCCGGCCCAAACGAACGCGTTGACCGCGGTATTCCCCTTGGGTGCCGTATCCCGGCACTTCGGTTATGTCCCGAACATTTGCAGGCTTGATCCCGGCCTGTCGCGCGGCTTTGGCCAATGACACGGACAAGGGATGCGCAGAGGCCTCGGTCAGGGCCAGCGCAACCTCGACCTGCGCGCGGGCGTGATCGCCAAGATTGACCAGTTCCGGCGCACCCGAGGTCAGCGTGCCCGTCTTGTCGAACACCACGGTGTCGGTCTCGGACAACCGTTCGAGCGCGGTTGCGTGCTTGATCAGCATACCCTTGCGGAACAACCGGCCCGAGGCAGCGGTGGTCACTGCCGGAACAGCCAGACCCAAGGCGCAGGGACAGGTGATGATCAGAACCGCCGCGGCGATGTTCAGAGCGGTGCGCAAATCGCCCGAATAGATGTACCACCCCACAAAGCTGAGCGCCGAAAGGATGTGGACACCGGGCGCATAAAGCTTGGCGGCCTTGTCGGCCAGCGAGGTATAGCGGGACCGCCCCGATTCAGCGATGGCCACCAGATCCGCCATCCGGTGCAGCGACGTATCCTGCCCCACTGCTGTGGCGCGCAGGGTCAGCGGACCTGTCAGGTTGACCTCGCCCGCGCTGACCAACTGGCCGGCTTCGGCAAACACCGGCAGGGTTTCCCCCGTCAACAGCGAACGGTCCAGTTCGGATTGGCCAGACACAATCTGACCGTCCACCGGCATTCGGCCACCGGGGCGCACAAGGATCAGATCACCAACCTTCAGATCGGCCACCGCAACTTCGGCCTCTAGCCCGTCCACGATGCGAATGGCGCGCGGCACTTCCAGAGCGGTAAGCTCTTCTGCCGCGGATCGGGCTGCGGCGCGGGTGCGGTAGTCCAGATATCGGCCCGCCAGCAGGAAGAATGTCAGGGTCAGCGCGGCATCGAAATAGGCATGCTCTCCGCTCAGTGCGGTCTCCCACAGGGATGTGACCAGCGCCAGCAGGATCGCCAGCGTGATCGGCACATCCATGTTCAGCCGCCGCACCCGCAGGGCGCTCCAAGCGTTGGCAAAGAACGGTTGCGCCGAAAAGGCAATGGCGGGCAGCGCGATTGCAGCGGAGATCCAGTGGAACATGTCACGCGTCGCGTCTGTTGCGCCGGACCAGACCGACACCGACAACAGCATCACGTTCATGGAAGCAAACCCGGCGACGGCCAGTCGCATCAGCAGGTCACGTCCCGCCTTGTCCGCCTGTGTTGCCGACAAAGCGCCGGGGTCAAGCTCGTGCGCTTCGAAACCTGCCCGTTCAAGCACCGGGATCAGATCGGCCGCTCGGGTTTCCGGCGCGGCTTTGATCATCGCCCGTTTCAGAGTCAGGTTGACCCGCGCGTCTTCGACACCGGGATGGGCGTTCAGTTCACGTTCGACCGTCGTGATACAGGCCGAGCAGTGGATGCCCGGCAAGGACAAGGCAATCTGCACATCTTCCGGAATCGGGCGCGCGGGTTCTGCTGGTGCTGCCAGACACCCCGGGCAGGCCGCCGTACCGGATGAAAGCTGCGCCGTCATCGGCTACCCTTTCACATACAGCGGAACGCGCTGCGAAAACTCGGCACCATTGCCGTCACGCGCGACCAGCCGGATATTCCAGTTGCCCTTGCCCAGCGTGGCCGGAGTGGCATAGGCCGCGCCATCAAAGGTGAAATCCGGTGCGAAATCGTCCCGCACATGGGTTGCGCGGCCAACCACCGCCTGCAATTCGCTGACCTGAACCGGCGCGCCGGTCGCGTCCGTAATATGCAGGATCAGAAGGCCACCTTTGGTTTCTGCCCGAACCGTCCAGCCCAATGCCTGCTGCTCTTTCAGGCGATCGTTGAACTCCTGGCTGGCAACGTAGGAATTCTTGACCTCCAGCCCCGGAAACGTCTTCACCGCATTATAAGCCAGCACGAGGTTCACCGCGATGATCACGCCAAAGGCACCGACAAACACCGCCAAAGCGTGCTTTCCGGTGAATTTACGTTCGGCCATGATCAGTTCCCCCGTCCGTTGAACGTGGTGTCTTTGTAAGCACGTTCGCCGCTGCTGAGGTCTTCGACCCAGATCCGCACTGGCGTCGCTTCTGCTGCCGCCGGACCGCTGTCACGGGATGCCACGATATATACACGGGTCAATTGTGCCGTATCCGCCGTGACATTCACAGTATCTATCTTGGTTCCCTCAATTTCCAATCGCATCGACGGATCGCCCGCCAGAGACAATTTGAACAGGCGGTCTTCACCGTGCTTGTTGCGCAGCCTGACGTCATAGGTGTTTCGAATGGTGCCATCCGACAGGGTGACAAAGGTCGGGTTGCGCACGGGTGCTACGGTCAGATCGATGTCAGAGCGAATGAACAGGGCGAACAGCAGCGCAACCCCCACCAGTGACCACAACGAGGTGTACAGGATCGTACGGGGCCGGAAGATGTGTTTCCAGACATTCTTGGGCGGTTGTCCCGAGCGTTCACGCGGCTCGTCGCTGAGCGCCATATAATCGATCAGCCCGCGCGGTTTGCCGATCTTGGCCATCATGTCGTCACACGCGTCGATACACAGGGCACAGGTGATACATTCAAGCTGCTGACCATCGCGGATATCGATTCCGACAGGGCAGACATTGACGCAGGCCATGCAGTCGATGCAATCCCCCAACTCGGAATCAGCTGTCCGCTTGCCTTTGCCGCGCGGCTCACCACGCCATTCGCGGTATCCCACGACCAGCGTGTCTTCATCCATCATCGCGGCCTGAATGCGCGGCCAAGGACACGCGTAGATACAAATCTGTTCGCGGGCGAACCCGCCGAAAAAGAAGGTCGTGCCAGTCAGAACCAGCATCGTCGTGTAAGCGACGGGATGCGCGTTGCCCGTCACAAGATCGCGGAGCAACGTCGGCGCATCCGCAAAATAAAACACCCAGGCACCGCCGGTGGCCAGGCCGATCAGGAACCAGGTCATCCATTTCGTCAACCGGAGCCGAGCCTTGCGGAAATCCAGCTTTTCCTGACGATGCAGGCGCAATCGGGCGTTTCTGTCACCTTCGATCCAGCGCTCGACCAGAATGAAAAGGTCAGTCCAGACCGTTTGCGGGCAGGCATACCCGCACCAGACCCGCCCCAGCGCAGATGTGAATAGAAACAGACCCAGCCCCGCCATGATCAGCAGGCCCGCCACGAAATAGAATTCGTGCGGCCAGATTTCGATCCAGAAGAAATAGAAGCGCCGGTTTGCCAAATCCAGCAGGACGGCCTGATCCGGCAAGCTGGGGCCGCGATCCCATCTGATCCAGGGCGTTACATAGTAAATGCCCAGTGTCACGATAAGGATGATCCATTTCAGGTTCCGAAATGGCCCAGAAACGCGCCTTGGAAAGATCGGTTCTCGTGCGGCGTATAGGCTGGGGGTGGGGTTGGAATCGCTCACAGGCTGGCTCCGGTACTGGCTCTTCTGAGTGTGTGTTCTTCCAGATCACGCGCATAGCAACTTTGACATGGGTCAAAACGCGCATCGTACAGACACCTTTTATCACATTTCCCGTGCCTGACGCCTCAACCACGTCACAAAAGTTCTGACAGCTGGTCTAAGTGGCGAATTTGGCGTCACAATATGGTATCCGCGCGTATCCGGCTCTGCATAAAGCTCAACGATGCGACCGGCCTTGATGTCAGGCTCGACGAAATGTCGCACCGTGACAGTGACCCCCTGCCCGGCCCGCAGACCGTCCAGTACCAGGTTTCCCGGCAGCTCGGTCCGGCCCGCACCGCGTTCAGGACCGGCACCATGTTCGGCCAGCCAGGTCGTCGCCTCGGTGGTGCCGATTTCCTCGAGCCAGGGCAGTTGGGCCAACTCGGTCGGCGTCCATGACGTCTTTTCACCCAGCAGTTTCGGAGCGGCGACGATGACCACCGGCGACTGCAACAGCATCTCTGATTGCACACCGGTCCAACCGCCGGGGCCGTACCGAATGGCAATGTCGATCCCACCCGGTCGCAGTTCAACAACTTCGGCAGTGGGATCGAGGATCAGGTTCACCTCGGGATGGGTTTCGCGAAAAGCCGGTAGACGCGGCATCAGCCAAGAGGCCGCAAAAGAGGATGTCAGCGACACGTGGACCGGGCGGTCCTGACCAGACCGCACCAAATCCCCCACTGCCGCCTCGATCGCGCCAAACCCAAGTTGCAGGGCTCGGGCCAGATGTTCACCATCGGCGGTTAGGGTCAGGGCCTTGCCTGTTCGATCAAGCAAGGCAGCACCCAGATGGTTCTCAAGTACGCGCAACTGCTGGCTAATCGCCGCATGGCTTACGTTCAACGCAGCACCAGCTTCGACGACATTGCGTTTTTCAGCAAATGCCGCAAACGCCCTCAGCGCGGCCAATGGGGGAAGCGACAACCAATTCATATGTAACCCTGACTTACACTATGGAATGGTATTTGAGTCGCATTCAGCACTTCAAAGGTCAATCTTTATTGCAGAGATACCCTTGCAGAGGAGACCAACCATGCTGACCGTTTTTGCCAGATCTTTCATGACCGCAACCCGGATCAATGCGCCGCATATTCGCGATGTGCCAAAACCGGGTCGCCACAAACGCCGTTGGCTGCCGGAAGGTCATTGGTGGATTAAAAACCCGCGCGAGGTGGATCCGAACAACTTTTGACGCAGGTAACAGTAAACCTGAATCTGGACCACAGGTTTAAGTGGCCTTATTGTGGGAAAAAAGCACCGGCTGTTCAGGAAACGCGCGAACAGATGGAACAGCCGGTGCCCCAGCCTTCGGGCGGCGAACCGCCCGAAGGTGTTCTTTAGATCTTACTGACCGCCGCCCAACTGGTGGACATAGGCAGATACGGCGCGAATCTGCGCCTCGGTCAGGCGGGTATCCCAGTTCGGCATGACACCAAAGCGGCTGTAAGTTACGGTTTCCGTCAGCATTTCTTCACTGCCACCGTAAAGCCAGATCGCGTCAGTCAGGTTCGGCGCACCCTGGAAGATATCGCCTGTGCCATCCTCGCCGTGGCAGGCCGCACAGTTGTCTTCGAAGACAACTTTACCTGCCTGCGCTGCCGCATCGTCGGTCTGGGCATTGCTCAGCGACATGACGTACTGGACCACCTGCGTGATTTCCTCATGTTCGAGGATTTCGCCAAATGCCGGCATCTCGGAATAGCGCGCATCGGCGCTTTCTTCGTTCCGGATACCGTAGCTGACGGTGTAAACGATATCGTCCAGCGTTCCGCCCCACAGCCAGGCATCATCCAACAGGTTCGGGAAACCCGGCGCACCCTGCGCACCCGAACCATGGCATTGTGCGCACCAGGTCCGGAACACCGCACCTCCCGAGTTCACGGCATATTGCTGCAGTTCTGCATCCTTGGCGATGTCTTCCAGCGAAGTTTCCACCAGCTTGGCGTTCCAGGGCGCGTTTGCCTCTTCGAAGGCAACCATGTCCTGCTGAACGTTTTCTCGGGTTGACCATCCCAGCACACCGGCTGTCGCGCCGTGGACCAAGGGCCAGGCCGGAAACATGATCGTATAGATCACGCCCCAGAAGATGGTGGCGTAGAAGGTCCATAGCCACCAGCGCGGCATAGGATTGTCGAATTCCTCAATCCCGTCCCAGCTGTGCCCGGTTGTATTTGGATCGCCCGGCTGTTTATCAGGTGTCTTGCTCATTGCCGCGCCTCCTTGGGTGTGGCGGGTTTGTCTTGATGCCGGAAGGGGATGTTGGCAGTGTCCTTGTATTCCTTGCTGGCACCGGGGCGGAAAACCCAGATCACGATGCCAACGAAGAAGGCAAACAACACAAGCAGCATCCAGCTATCCGCGAACTGTCGAAGAAGTGTGTATTCTTCCATCCCACCCTCCTGTTAACGGCTTGCATCCGGGGTAAAGGTCGAGAAATCGACCAGCGTACCCAGCATTTGCAGATAGGCGATCAGCGCGTCGGCTTCGGTCAGTTCAGGCTGACCATCGAAGTTGCGTACGTTGACCTTGTCACCGTACCGCTCCAGCAGACCGTCGTAGTCACTGTCCGGGTCGGCCTGCGCGCTGAAATCGGCAACCGCGTTTTCCAGCATCTCGTCGGTATAAGGGGTGCCGACAACCGCATTGGTCGCCATGATGTCACCGATATACTTGCCGTCGATCTTGCGATGTTCGAGGAAGCCGTATTTGGGCATCACCGATTCAGGCACCACAGACTGAGGGTCGCGCAGGTGGTCCATCTGCCACTGATCCGAATAGCGGCCACCGACACGCGCCAGATCAGGTCCGGTACGCTTTGATCCCCACTGGAACGGGTGGTCATACATCGATTCAGCCGCCAGCGAGTAGTGGCCATAACGTTCGACCTCGTCCCGCATTGGGCGGATCATCTGGCTGTGGCAGACATAGCAGCCTTCGCGGATGTAAATCTCACGCCCTGCCATTTCGAGAGGGGTGTAAGGGCGCATGCCCTCCACCTTCTCGATGGTGTTCTCAAGATAGAACAGCGGGGTGATCTGCACCAGGCCACCGATGGTCACGACCAGAAAGCTGAAGATCAGCAGGAGGGTCGCGTTGGTCTCGAGGATCTTATGTTTGTCGAGAATTGCCATTACTCCGGCCCTCCCTCTATTCAGCAGGGACCGCGACGGTCAGGCTGGCCTCTTTGGCCGGCGCTTTCCGCACAGTCATCCACAGGTTGTAGCACATGATCACGGCGCCAGCGACGAACAGAACGCCACCCAGAGCACGCACCACATACATCGGGAACTTGGCGGCCACGGTGTCAGCGAACGAGTTCACCAGGAAGCCATTTGCATCCACTTCACGCCACATCAGGCCTTCCATGATACCGGTGACCCACATCGACGCGGCATAAAGCACGATGCCGATCGTGGCGAGCCAGAAGTGCCAGCTGACCATCTGCAGCGAGTACAGACGCTCGCGCTTCCAAAGCACGGGCACCAGGAAGTACAGCGCGCCAAAGGTGATCATGCCGTTCCAGCCCAGCGCGCCCGAATGCACGTGACCAATGGTCCAGTCGGTGTAGTGGCTGAGGCTGTTCACAGCACGGATCGACATCATCGGACCTTCAAAGGTGGACATGCCGTAGAAGCCGACCGAGATGACCATCATGCGGATCACCGGATCGGTGCGCAGCTTGTCCCAGGCACCCGACAGCGTCATCAGACCGTTGATCATACCGCCCCAGGACGGCATCCACAGGATCACCGAGAACACCATACCCAGCGTCGACGCCCAGTCAGGCAGCGCAGTATAGTGAAGGTGGTGTGGACCGGCCCAGATATACAGGAAGATCAGCGCCCAGAAGTGGATGATCGACAGCTTGTACGAAAACACCGGACGCTCGGCCTGTTTCGGGATGAAATAGTACATCATGCCAAGGAAACCCGCAGTCAGGAAGAAGCCCACAGCGTTGTGGCCATACCACCACTGGATCATGGCATCCTGCACGCCTGACCAGACGATGACCGATTTCGAACCCCAGATGCTGACCGGGATGGTCATGTTGTTGACCAGATGCAGCATGGCAACGGTGACGATAAAGGCCAGGTAGAACCAGTTGGCCACATAGATGTGGGGTTCTTTCCGCTTGATGATCGTACCCAGGTAGACCGCCAGATAGGCGACCCAAACAATGGTCAGCCACAGATCGACATACCATTCAGGTTCGGCATATTCCTTGGACTGCGTTCCGCCCAGCACATAGCCGGTTGCGGCCAGAACGATGAACAGCTGGTAGCCCCAGAACACGAACCACGCGAGGTTGCCGCCCCAAAGCCGCGCTGCGCTGGTACGCTGAACCACATAGAACGAGGTTGCGATCAATGCGTTACCGCCAAAGGCAAAAATGACCGCCGAAGTGTGCAACGGACGCAGACGACCAAAATTCAGATAACCCTGCGCCCATTCGAAGTTCAGTACCGGAAACGCCAGCTGAAACGCGATAAACGTCCCGGCGAGGAACCCGATCACGCCCCAAAAGGCAGTTGCGATCACGCCATAGCGGATCACGCCATCCATGTATTCGCCCGAGCGGTCGATCTGAATATCTGGCTCGTCAGTGTTTCGAAGCGTCCAGATGAACAGGCCACCGGCGATGAGCATCACCAGCAGCGCATGTACCTGATACGCCAAATCGCGTGCATAATTGGTTCCGATCGCTGCAAACAGCGCGATCAGACCAAGCACGATCAGCTTGATGTAATTCGACATATTGCGTCCCTTTGCCATGCTCCGCGCGCTTTTGATTCTTATGACGCGCGAAACCCATTTGACTGGCTGCCGTTCTGAAGCACGGCCACCTTCATTGCTTTGATCTGTATCAAGACAGTCCAGCGTTTTCTATGACACGCATGGTAGTAGAAAAGGGCTAACAGGTCACATGAGACCAATTGCCCGAACCATGAGGTCAAAATGGCGTACAAATCTCTTCTCACAGTCATGACCGAAACGCAGACTGCACAGGCTGCTTTGGCGCAGATTGTGGCCCTGGCCGAGGCTCAGGATGCCCATGCCGAAGTCCTGTGTCTGGGCGTCGATCGCAGTCAGACAGGTTACTATTATGCGGGTGCCAATGCTTTGATCGTTCAGGAAACGCTGAACCGGGCCAATGCCGAGGCACAGGATTTGCTGGCCTTTGCCAATGACTATCTCGGCAAATCCGGCGTGCGTTGGTCCGCCGAACACGGCGTTGCACAAATTGCCGATATCGGGCGCCACGTCGCGCACCGGGCCCGGTTTTCCGACCTTGTGATCCTGCCACATCCGTATGGTGAAGGTCGGGGGGCCGAGGCCGAGCCCATTATCGAAGCGGCCATGTTCGAAGGACATTGCCCGGTTCTTGTGGTTCCCGACAGCAGTGCGCCGTTGAAAGCGCCGGGCAACATCATGATCGCCTGGAACGAAAGCGTCGAGGCCATGTGCGCCATCCGGCGGGCCCTGCCCTTCCTCAAACGGGCCGAGATCGTCCGTATTGTGGTTATTGACCCACCACAGCATGGGCCAGACCGGTCGGACCCGGGTGGGATGCTGTCCCAGATGCTGGCCCGTCATGGTGTCAAATGCGAGATCGATGTGCTCAGCAAGACCATGACCCGCGTCTCGGATATCCTTAATCGCCACGCGACGGATACCGAATCGGACATGATTGTGATGGGCGCTTATGGCCACTCCCGCTTTCGCGAAGCCATTCTGGGCGGGGCGACCCGGAACATGCTGGAACAATCCTCGGTTCCGGTGTTCTTGGCGCACTGACCTAAACAAGCAAAAAGCCGCCTCGACAGGCGGCTTTTTTCACCCCCGACGAATGAGGCCGATCAGGAACAACAGGATCACGGCCCCAATTGTTGCGAAAAGGATCGACGACAACAGGCCCCCGCCAACAGAAAATCCTAGCGCCGGAAAGATCATGCCCGACAGGAACGCACCGACGATGCCGACGATAATGTTGCCGATCAGGCCGAACCCACGGCCCTCCATGATCTTTCCCGACAGCCATCCGGCGATTGCGCCAATGAACAGCATTGCCAACAGACTGCTGAACCCCATGCCACACTCCTATGTTAGTTCGTGAACCGACCGGATGGTCGCGGTAAGCGAGTTCTGCCGAGCGAAAGACCGGTCAGACCAGAAACCCGCCATCGGAATCGTCGCCTGCTTCTTCCATGAGCCGGCCAAGATCGGGGATGGTCACGTGACGTTTGCCTTCCAGCAAGATCAAACCGTCCTTTTTCAGAGCTGAGATCTGGCGGCTGACCGTCTCAAGCGTAAGTCCCAGATAATCCGCCATGGCCTCTCGGGTCAGGGGCAGATCGAACACGATCGGTCCCGACAGGCCCTTTTGACCAATCGACGCATCCCGGCGGGCAATGATCGATATCAGGCTGGCGATTTTTTCGCGCGCTGTCTTGCGACCCAGAACCAGCATCCATTCACGGGCAGCATCAAGCTCGTCCAACGTCATCTGTAGCAGGCGATGCGCGATGTGTGGCGTTTCGTCCATCAGCTCTTCAAATGGTTTCTTGCGGAAACAGCACATCACGACATCCGTTGTCGCCTGCACATCGTAAGGCGCAATGTCGCGCCCCGGGCGACCGACGAAATCGCTGGGCAAGAGAAGACCAACCATCTGGGTGCGCCCGTCTTCCATCGTTTGTGTCAGCGACGCGATTCCCGCGACGACTGAACCGACAAAATTCATCTGGTCGCCCGACCAGATGATGGTCTGACCCGCTTCGAAACTGCGGTAATACTTAATGGCATCAAGCGCTTCCAGCTCGTCAGCGTCACAGCGGGCGCAGACCGCGCGATGTCGTATCGGGCAGTCTGCGCAATTTGAATGATCGAACTGTGCTTTTATTGTCATCTGCGTTTCCACTTGATCTCCGTCAAAGCACCTAAGTCGCCTGCCCCCTAAGGGTATCGTCATGATAGTGAAACCACAATTGGCAAAGCTTGGACTTTTTGACGCGAAAGTACCGCGTTACACAAGCTATCCCACAGCGCCCCATTTCAACAATGACGTGGGGGCGGACATGTTTGGCGACTGGATTTCGGGAATCGAGCCCGGCAGCGCCATATCCCTTTATATCCACGTCCCGTTCTGCCGCAGGCTGTGCTGGTTCTGCGCCTGCAGGACGCAAGGCACACAAACCGACAATCCGGTGATTGCATATGTGGATGTTCTAAAAGCCGAGCTGGACCTGCTGGCGGCGCGCCTGCCCGCGGATGTGGTGCTGTCGCGCCTGCACTGGGGCGGCGGTACGCCAACGTTGTTGAACGCCCAGCTGATGCGCGATCTGGCACAGCACATTCTGGGGATCATCCCCATGGGGCCGGACGCCGAGTTTTCGGTTGAAATCGATCCGAACGAGATTGACGAGGCGCGTCTGGATGCGCTGGCAGAGGCAGGCATGAACCGCGCCTCGATTGGAGTGCAGGATTTCGACGATGAAATCCAGAAAACCATTGGCCGCATTCAAAGCTACGATACAACGCGCGACGCGATCGACATGATCCGCGCACGTGGCATTGCCAGCCTGAACGCGGATATCCTTTACGGGCTGCCCCATCAGACCAAGGCCCGGATGACGGAAAGCGTGCAGAAGCTTTTGTCGCTCAGCCCGGACCGCGTGGCGCTTTATGGGTACGCCCATGTGCCGTGGATGGCCAAACGGCAGCAGCTGATCCCGTCGGACGCACTGCCAACGCCCGAACAACGGCTGGAACTGTTCGACACCGCCCGCCGCCTGTTCCTGTGGGACAACTACGCCGAGATCGGCATCGACCATTTTGCCACGCAGGATGACGGGCTGACTCAGGCCCTGCGCGCGGGTCGTCTGAAGCGGAACTTCCAGGGTTATACCGACGATCAGGCCGATGTGTTGATCGGTGTCGGGGCCAGCTCGATCTCGCGCTTTCCACAAGGCTATGCGCAGAATGCCCCGGCCACATCCGCCCATACAAAAGCCATCCGCAACGGGCAGTTTTCGACATCCCGCGGGCACCTGTTCAAAGGTCAGGATATTCTGCGCGCCCGTCTGATCGAAGCGCTGATGTGCGATTTCCGGATCGATTCGGCTGAAATCCTGCGCGATCACGATATCTCGGCCGCAGCGCTGAATGAGATGTATCGTGCCGCCAACGCCTCATTCGACGGGCTGCTGCAAATCAGCGAGGAAGGGCTGTTCATCCCCCCCGAGGCGAGGGCGCTGACCCGGATGGTTGCCCGCAGCTTCGACGCATACGACCTCAGCAAAGCCGGGCACAGCTCGGCGATCTGACCTTTTTTTCGGGCAACATTCAGCCCGTTGAGTACAAAACACATCGGGGGCTTGACGCACGCCTGCGGTTTTTTCCACACTCAAGCTGTGGGGTGATGTTTCGCCCTGCGGCCTGAGGCGGGCAAATTACAGACAGTCCTAGCTGACGCGACTGCGTCGGACGGCCCTTTTCGTGCAGCCATTCTGCAACCTGAAAGAGGGACAACACTCATGCGCGTATTCACCGTCCTCGGGCCCAGCCAGTCGGGCAAATCTACCCTGGTCGAGGCCATCAGCCGCCTCGACGGGCGCCCGACCACATTCGATGTTTCCGGAACCGTGCACTTGCACGGTTTTTCTTACCTGGACGAGCCCTGGTGCGCGATCGACGTGGATGGGGGTGGCGATTCCCTCGCGTATGTCGGCCCAGCCATGGCGATCTCGGATGCTGCCGTTATCGTGGTACCGCCCGATCCAAATGCCGCCGTGCTGTGTGCGCCGTATCTTCGGCTGGTGGAAGAGGCAGGCATTCCCTGTTTTCTTTTCATCAACCGCATGGACAACCCCAATGGCCGCATCCGCGACATCATCGCGGCGCTGCAAACCTACTGCACGCACCACATCGCCCTGCGTCAGGTTCCGATCCGCGAGGGCGACACGATCATCGGCGCGGTCGATCTGATCTCGGAACGGGCGTGGAAGTATCAGGAGGGCCAGCCGTCGGCCCTGATAGAGCTGCCCAAATCTGTCGAGGATCGCGAGCAGGAAGCCCGGACCGAGTTGCTTGAGACACTTTCCGATTTCGATGACCACCTGCTGGAACAGTTGATTGAAGACAAACAGCCCCCAAGCGATGAGGTTTATGAGCTGGCCGCGCAGGTTTTGCAGAATCATCAGTTGATCCCAGCCTGTCTGGGCGCCGCAAGCCACGGCAACGGGCTGACGCGCCTGATGAAAGCGCTGCGTCATGAGGCCCCCGAGTTTGATATCGCCGCCGGACGAGACGAGGCCGCCGAAAACGCCCGTGCCATCGCGGGCTTTGCGGATGTCAAAAAGCATATCGGAAAGATCATCGTTCTGCGCGGCCTTGGGGACGGGGTAAAAGCCCATGAGGCGTTGGGCGGTGAAACGGTCGGCAACCTGACAACACTGGACGCCAAGACCCAGATCGCCGCGCTGGAGGCCGGGCAGATCGGACTGGCGGTCAAATCCGATCACCTCAACCCCGGATACATTTATGACAGTTCCTCTGCGACAGAGTTGCCGGAATGGGCGTCTTCTCATCCGGTTGCGCATCGTCAAGTCGTCTCGCCCGCGCATGAGCGGGACGATGTGCGCCTGTCAAACGCCCTGAGCCGTCTGGCCGAAATCGATCCGGGCCTGCATCTGCAACAGGATGAGATGAGCGGCCATTCGATTCTGGGCTCGCAAGGTCCGCAACATATGCGCCGCGTGACCGCCAAGCTGGCAGAGGATTTCGGGATCGAGATCGAGGCGGAACAGGTGGAAACCGCCTATCGCGAAACCATCCGCGCAACGGTTGAGCATCGCCATCGCCATCGCAAGCAATCCGGCGGCGCGGGGCAATTCGCGGATGTGGTAATATCGGTCGCGCCATTGCCGCGCGGATCGGGGTTCCAGTTCGATGAGGTGGTCAAGGGCGGTGCCGTTCCCAAGAACTACATCCCGTCTGTGGAACACGGAGCCAAGGACGCATTGGAACAAGGCCCCGAAGGCTTTCCCGTAGTTGATGTCAAAGTGACCCTGAGCGATGGCAAACACCACAATGTGGACAGTTCGGATTATGCCTTCCGGACCGCAGGCAAGAACGCCGTGCGCGAGGCATTGCCGCAAGCCAAACCTGTGGTCCTGCAACCGATCCTGAGCGCCGAGATACACTTACCCTCGGCCTTTGTGGGCGATCTCGTACCAACGATCAGCACCCTTCAGGGGCAGGTTCTGGGATTTGAGGGCAACCCGAATGCAACGGGCTGGGAGATATTCAACGCCCAGTTGCCCGCCGTTGCCGAGGACGAGCTGCACCGCACCCTTGCCAGTGCCACACGTGGAACTGGGTGGGTCAAGCTGAGCTTTGATCACTATGAAGAACTGCGCGGGCCTGTGCCCCAGTCATCGGCGCGAGAAAAAGCCAGCGCCTGACTCACGACACCGGGCGGGCTGTTCTCAGCCCGCCGCTGCGATCAATTCGCGGGTATAGTCGGTCTGGGCGTTTTCGAACAAATCCTCTGCCGCGCCCATTTCGACCACATCGCCGTTTCGCATGACGATCACGTTGTGCGACATGGCACGGACCACTTTCAGGTCATGGCTGATGAACAGATAGGCCAGCCCGTATTTCTGTTGCAGATTGCGAAGCAGATCGACGATCTGAACCTGAACGGTCATATCCAGCGCACTGGTCGGCTCGTCCAGAACCAGCAGTTTGGGACGCAGAACCATCGCGCGCGCAATGGCGATGCGCTGACGCTGACCGCCAGAAAACTCGTGCGGGTATCGATCCATCGTCGCCGGATCAAGCCCCACTTCGGTCATCACCTCGGCCACAAGTTCGCGTGGCGCGCGGTCCGGGTCGACTTTGTGAATGGCCAGACCTTCCGCAATGATCTGCTGGCAGGTCATCCGCGGGCTGAGGCTGCCAAACGGGTCCTGAAACACGATCTGCATGTCCTTGCGCAACCGGCGCAGTTCCCGCGTGGACCATTTGCGCACGTCCTGATCGCGAAAGGTGATGCCACCCTCGGACGCGATCAGCCGCATCATGGCCAGCGCCAGCGTGGTCTTGCCTGACCCGCTTTCGCCAACAATCCCCAACGTCTCACCCGCGCGCACGCTAAGGGTCGCGTCGTTCACCGCTTTCACATATCCAACCGTTCGCTTCAGAAACCCGCGCTGGATCGGAAACCAGACCTTAAGGTGGTCGGTGCGTGCGACCTCTTCCGCATCTGAGGCAACGGGTTCAGGCCGACCCGACGGCTCCGCCGCCAGAAGTTTGCGGGTATAGGGGTGCTGCGGGTTTTCGAATATCTCGGCCGTCACGCCGGTTTCGACAATCTCGCCGTCTTTCATCACACAGACCCGGTCGGCGATGCGGCGCACGATGCCCAGATCATGGGTGATAAACAGCATCCCCATGTTTTCCGATTTCTGCAATTCAGCCAGCAGTTCGAGGATCTGCGCCTGAATGGTCACATCCAGAGCCGTTGTCGGCTCATCCGCGATCAGGATGTCCGGTTTGTTGGCAAGGGCCATTGCGATCATCACCCGTTGCCGCTGACCGCCCGACAACTGATGCGGATAGCTGTCCAGCCGGTCTTGAGGATCGCGGATACCGACCTTGGTCAGCAACTCGACAATCCTGTCCCGCGCCACATCGCCCGCCACACCCTGATGCAGGGCCAGCGATTCAGCCATCTGTTTCTGGATCGTGTGCAACGGGTTCAGCGAGGTCATCGGCTCCTGAAAGATAAAGCTGATGTCGTTGCCCCGCACATCCATCAGACGCTGTTCCGAGGCGCCAATCATCTCTTGCCCGTCATAGGTGACCGAGCCGTCGACCAACGCGCTGTCGCCCAGCAGGGAAACGGTCGATAACGCCGTCACGGATTTTCCTGATCCGGATTCGCCCACCAGCGCGACGGTTTCACCCCGGTCCACAGTGAAGGACACGCCTTTGACCGCCGCGTTGACCTGCCCATCCTGACGGAACGAGACCTTGAGGTTTTTCACATCCAGCAAGCTCATGAGAAGGTCTTTCTGGGATCAAACGCATCGCGAACGCCTTCGAAGATGAAGACCAGCAGCGACAGCATAATGGCAAAGGTGAAGAAGGCGGTGAAGGCCAGCCACGGGGCCTGAAGGTTCTGCTTGGCCTGCAAGGTCAGCTCTCCCAGCGAGGGGGCCGAGGACGGCAGACCAAAGCCCAGATAATCCAGCGAAGCCAGCCCGCCGATGGTTCCGGTGACGATGAACGGCATGAAGGTCAGCGTGGCCACCATCGCATTGGGCAGCATATGACGGAACATGATCGTCATGTTGCCAACACCCAGCGCCCGCGCGGCGCGCACATATTCAAGGTTCCGCGCCCGCAGGAACTCGGCGCGCACCACGCCAACCAGCCCGGTCCAACTGAACAGGATCATCAGCGCGACCAGCAACCAGAAACTTCGCCCCAGCACCGCAAACATGATGATGATGACGTAAAGCGACGGGGTTGCGGACCAGATTTCGATGATCCGCTGAAAGATCAGGTCCAGCCACCCACCAAAGAACCCTTGTATGGCCCCGGCGAAAATCCCGATCAGGCTTGCCGCGCCCGTCACAAGCAGCGTGAACAGGATCGACAAACGAAAGCCGTAAATCACGCGGGCCAGCACGTCGCGCTTGGTATCATCGGTACCCAGCAGATTCTGGCCGTTGGGCGGCAGGGGCGCCGCGCCGGGGCGGTCCACCGAGGTATTGAAGGAATAGGGGATCAACGGCCAGAGCGACCAGCCGCGTTCAAAACCCTCAGCCTGGAACGTTCCGGCGTCGATCTGTTCGATGATGCCTTCGGGATCATCGAAACAGTCTTCCAATCCACCGCTGTCGATCAGGCACTGAACTTCGGGGTCTCGATAGATCGCTTCGGTCTGGAAATCGCCGCCAAATTCGGTTTCGGCGTAGAAGTTGAAGATCGGCGTAAAGTACTCTCCCCGATATTTCACAAGGATGGGTTTGTCGTTGGCGATAAACTCGGCAAAGAGCGACAGGCCAAACAGGATCGAGAAGATGATCAGCGACCAGAAGGCCCGTCTGTTGCGGCGGAAGTTGCTCCAGCGGCGCTGGTTCAGCGGGGACAAAGCCATTTACCCCTCCCGCTTTTCGAAATCGATGCGCGGGTCGACCAGCACATACATCAGGTCGCTGATGATGCCGACGACCAGCCCCATCAGACCGAAGATGAACAGCGTGCCGAAGATCACCGGATAATCGCGCGCAACGGCAGCCTCGAACCCTAATCGGCCCAGACCATCCAGCGAAAAGATCGTCTCGATAATGATCGACCCCCCGAAGAACACACCGATGAACACGGCCGGGAACCCTGCGATCACGATCAGCATCGCGTTTCGGAAGACATGATTATAGAGCACCTTGCGCTCGCTCAACCCTTTGGCGCGGGCAGTCATGACGTACTGTTTCTTGATCTCGTCCAGAAACGAGTTCTTGGTCAGCAAGGTCAGCGTCGCAAAGGCCGAGATCGTCAACGCAATCGTCGGCAGCGCTATGTGCCAGAAATAATCCGTGATCTTGCCAAAGAAACTCAGGCTGTCCCAATTGTCCGACGTCAGACCGCGCAGCGGGAAGATTTGCCAATATGATCCGCCAGCGAAGAGCACCAGCAGCAGGATCGCAAACAAAAAGCCCGGAATGGCATAGGCCACAATAATCGCCCCGCTTGTCCAGGTATCGAATTGCGATCCATCCTTGACCGCCTTTCGAATACCCAGCGGGATCGAGACCAGATAGGCAATCAGGGTCGACCACAGCCCCAGCGAGATCGAGACCGGCATCTTTTCAAGCACCAGATCGATCACGCTGATCGAGCGGAAATAACTCTCGCCAAAATCAAACGTCAGATAGTTGCCCATCATATTCAGGAACCGTTCCAGCGGGGGCTTGTCGAAGCCGAATTCTTTTTCCAGCTCGGCAATAAACTCGGGCGGAAGGCCGCGTGCGCCGACATATTTGTCGTCGAAGACACCGCCCGCCGGTTCGGAACCCGCTCCGGCGTCGCCCCCCCCGGCAAACCCGGCGAATACGTCACCTTGACCTTCGATTTGCGCGATGATCTGTTCGACCGGCCCACCAGGTACGAACTGGACCAGCGTGAAGTTGACGATCATGATACCCAGAAGAGTCGGAATGATCAGCAATAAGCGTCTTAGAATATAGGCGCCCATGTTATCGCAGCGCGCCTTTCGCTTTCAACGCAGCCTGTTTTTCCGGATTGATCCACCACAAATCCAGATAACCCAGCGAATAGGGCGGCAGGTTTTCCGGGTATTCGTACATATCGTAATATGCTGTCCAGTATTCTGCGATGTACCCCACGGGGATTACGAAAAACTCGTACCTCAAGGCGCGATCCAAAGCCATTAACGCCGTGTCCTGATCGGCCTGATTGTCAGTTTCAAAGGACGCCTCGATGATCGCGTCGACCAAGGGGCTGGCCAGACCTGCCGGATTGAACAGGCTAAAAGCCGCTTCTTCCGATCCGTACATCTGGCTCAGACCGCCCCCGGTAGACAAAAACGACCCGTAGCGCGTGGAATAGACCATGTCATAATCCCGCTCGCGGCTGCGCAACGTGTATTGCGCCGGGTCAACTTTCTCGGTCGAGGCATCCACACCGATGGATTGCAGGTTTTGGACATAGGTTTCGATCATCGTTGCGGTCGAGGTCGGCAGGTTTGAAGGATATGGAATATTCACCTTCAAAGTCTGCCCTTCGGTATTGCGGCGAATATTGCCTTCGCCGACGGACCAGCCTGCCTCGTCCAATAACCTGGCAGCTTTGCGCAGGTTTTGTCGGTCATTCAGGCGTGCAGGGTTTGATTCGTGCGCCACTACAGCGGGTTCCGTCAGGACATCTTCGGGAACGACGCCGCCCAACGCCTGCAGGAACGCCAGCTCAGCCCCTTCGGGCAGGCCTTGCGCCTCGATCGGGGTTCCTTGCGTGAAAGAATTCCGCGGCGTGTTCAGGCCGAACAACAATGACTCGTTCGTCCATTCGAAATTGAAGGCCAAGGCCAGGGCCTTGCGGACATTCTTGTCGGCGAATTGCGGTTTCCCAAGGTTGAAGACAAAGCCCGAAGGTGTCGGCGGGCTGCCATCTGCGATCTCATCCCGAATAACGGTGCCTTCATCCAGCTTCGGGAAATCATACCCGGTCGCCCAAAGCTTGGGATCACTTTCAATCCGAAATGTATATTCACCCGCCTTGAAACCTTCGAACGCTGCCGTCTGATCGGCGAAATACTCGACCCGAATTGTATCGAAGTTGTTGCGTCCGACATTGAAAGGCAGGTCCTTGCCCCAATAATCGTCCCGGCGTTTGTAAACGATGCGGCGATTGATGTCGTAGCTGTCGAGCTTGTAGGGGCCAGAGCCCACCGCCACTTCCAGCCGTGGTTCATCCAGGCGCCGTGTCTCATCTGCCTCAAACCATGCTTTTGAGAAAACAGGAGTTGAGCCGACGGTTTCGATCAGGCTGCGGCGAGTGACTTCGGGATTGAATGTAAATTTTACGGTATGGTCATCCAACGCCTCGGCTCCTGTCACCATACGGCCAACGGCCTGCGCGTAAGATGGCAGGCCCTGTTCGATGAACAAACGGTGGCTGTAGACAACATCTTCCGCCGTGACAGGCGTGCCATCCCAAAAAGTTGCTTCGGGGCGCAAATGGAAAATGACGTAATTGCGCCCTTCGTCATATTCCAGACTTTCCGCAACTACGCCGTAATACTGCCCGACACTGTCTTCGGCACTTTCAAACAGACGGTCATATTGCAATGTGGTCAGCGCACCGGCGCGCCCTTTGCGTGAATAGGGGTTGAGGGAATCGAACGTTCCAGAGGCTGCCAGCGAAAGCTCGCCGCCTTTGGGGGCGTCGGGATTCACATAATTCAGATGCGCATAGTCCGCCGGGTAATCCAGATTTCCGAAATACGAATACCCGTGGCTGCGGGTGACGCCTTCATCCAGCGCCTGTGCTGCATGCGGAGCAATCAGAGCGGCACAGAGCCCCAAAATGCCAACCCATGGCCTTACCTCGAGATCACGTGCAGCAGGCATCAGGGATTTCATGTGGCTCATCCTCTCGGTCATTGTCACCGTCAATGTCGTAACCGCTAGCTAAAGTGCCAGCACGTGCAGATTCAAGTTTAGAATGCGTGAGCACTTTGTGAAGGTTTCTTCAGACAAAAAAGCCGCTGCGTTGCGGCAGCGGCTTTGAATGGTTCTGATCGCTCAGGCAATCAGTTGCCGATTGTCTGCAGATAGGCAATCACGTCGGCGCGATCCTGCGGCTTTTTCAGGCCGGCAAAGCTCATCGATGTGCCCGAGATATAATTGCCCGGCTTGGTCAGGAAGGCATCCAGCGCTTCGGGTGTCCAGTTGCCGCCATGCGCCTGCATACCGGCCGAGTACCCGGTGAAACCGTTGGCCGAGGCGACCGGGCGATTAACCACACCGTACAGGTAGGGGCCGGTGCCGTTTGCGCCGTCTTCCAGCTTGTGGCACGCGGTGCATTTGCGGAACACTTTTGCGCCGCTCTCGATGTCTGCGGCGGCCAGCAGGTCTTCGAAGACCACTTCTTCACCGTCGGCGCTTTCGCCCGAGCTTTCGGTTTCGATAATGTAGGCGGCCTCAGCCGAGCCATGGCCACCGGAATAATAGAGGACATCCGCCCCCCACTTGGCCAGAAGCAGCACCAGGAATGTGCCGAACAGGCCTGCGGCGGCCTTGGTTACTGTCATCGTGTCGAACATTGATCGCGAGTCCATTTCAGCTGTCTGGGCAGCTGTCTAAGGCTTCCCCTTGCGAGAGGCAAGGTATAGACACCGCGACGAAACGACCAAATCGCGAACTTGTTGCATGGAATCGACCAAATGACCAATCGCATTGCCTTTCAGGGGGAACCCGGCGCCTACAGTCACGAGGCTTGCCGCAACGCTCGGCCAGATATGGAAGCCCTGCCCTGCCGCACTTTCGAGGATGTGATCGAATCGGTCCGCTCGGGAGCTGCGGATCTGGCAATGCTTCCGGTCGAGAACACGACCTATGGACGGGTGGCCGATATTCACCGGCTGTTACCTCACAGCGGGCTGCATATCATCGATGAGGCCTTTGTCCGTGTGCACATCAACCTTCTTGCCGTACCGGGTGCAAAACTGGAAGACATCACCGAGGCGCATTCGCATCTGGTACTGCTGCCGCAATGCGCGGGCTTTCTGAAGGAACACGGCATTCGCGGCCGCGTCAGCCCCGATAACGCCCGCGCCGCCCGCGAAGTGGCTGAGGAAGGCAATCCGCATTCAGCCGCGCTGGCCAGCGAGCTGGCCGCTGAGATCTATAACCTGAACGTTCTGGCCCGCCATATCGAGGATAATGACGACAACACGACCCGCTTTCTTGTCATGTCGCGCGAAACGGATTTGTCCCGCCGGGGCGATCATGGAATGATCACCAGCTTTGTGTTTCAGGTCCGCAACATCCCTGCCGCGCTTTACAAAGCGATGGGCGGGTTTGCTACCAATGGGATCAACATGACCAAGCTGGAAAGCTATATGGTCGACGGCTCCTTCACCGCGACGCAGTTTTACGCGGATATTGTCGGGCATCCCGAAGACCGCAACGTGCAGCTGGCCATGGACGAGCTTGAGCATTTCACGACCAATGTCGAGGTTCTGGGCGTCTATCCGGCAGCACATCCGCGCGGATAATCACGGTTCGCGACGGCATTCCTTTGGGCTTGATGCGTTGTTGCCCGTTTTTTCGAAGCTGTTTGGCAATGCCGGTGGCCTGTTCACTCTTCGCGCCGCTGCGCCTGGAATCGTCGCTCTCTAGCGGTTAATCCGGTAGACCTTTGACACAGACCCATCTTGTGTGCGGTACGTCCGGAAACCCATGGCTTCGTAATAGGTCAGACCTTCAGTATTACCTGCGCCAATTGTTGCATCGATAGCGGTAAGACCGCGCGCAAGGGCCGCGTCCAAAGTGTGCGCGAAAAGTGCGCGCCCGATCCCAAGCCGGGCGGCTGATGGTCGGATATGGGTTCCAATCACGCCCTACCCCACTGACACGCCGTAGGGGTTGTTTTCGACCGCATATTTCAGGGATTGGAACCCGAGCACGTGACCATTCGGGTCCGTGGCGATTGTACATCGTAATTGATCCGGGTGGCGAATATAGTGCCTTAGGGCAAAATCGACATCGTGGGCTTTGCGCCGCTTGCCAGCCAGGACCAGATCGTGAAGGACGCCAGCGACCCCTTCGGCATCGGTTTCGGATGCGGGTTTAAAACTCAGGTGGTCCGATCCCTTCACACCTGCAGTGCGATCTTGTGTCTTACCCGCCATGCAGGTGCCTCTGCTCCAACTCGCGTGCGAATTCGCTGAGACGCACCTGAAACCGCTTGCGAAACCTCGACTGCCCCAGCTTCATGGATTGCAACAGCAACCGTGCCGGCAGGGACTTGGCGGCCAGGGACATCTCGATGCTCAGGCGTGTCCGGCGCGGGGACAGGGCCAGAAAATCCACGGTCGTGAACCCGGTAATGCCCTTGCTGGCAGCGTCAAATCGCATTTGCGAAGGCCTGTCGAAATCAGTCATAACCACTGACATCTGACGCGGCTTTCCGCGCAGTTTGAACTCCGTATTCCACTCGGTTCCGGCAGTCACCGCTGCGCCACCGCCCAAACGGCGCACATCGATGCCGCGGCGCATTGCCATACGCTCGAACCGTTCGAAATCCGACACCATGTCGAATACCGATTGGATGGGGGCTTCGATATCTTCGCGCGCTGAAAACTGCATACTGACCTTTGCTGTCGTAATTACTGAGCCAATGTTTCCTCAGTCCAGAGTATCTGCAAGCCAGTTCTGAAGCAGAAAATGAGCGACTGCCCCCTTGCGCGCTGGCAATAGCCTAGGATGATCGCCTGCAAAGGCCTGCATCATTTCGGATTTGCTGACCCACATCGCCTCTTCTATTTCGACCGGATCGATCACGATGTCGCGTGACAGTGCCTCACCTGCACACCCAAACATCAATGAGGCCGGAAACGGCCAGGGCTGGCTGGACAGGTACGAAACCGCACCCACCGGCACGCCCGCCTCTTCCATCACTTCGCGGCGCACTGCTGCCTCAAGCGTTTCGCCGGGCTCAACAAATCCCGCCAGCAAGGAGAACATCCCGTCAGGCCAGCCCGGAGACCGGCCCATCAGCACGCTGTCACCATGCGTGATCAACATGATCACAACCGGATCGGTGCGCGGAAAGTGCTGCCCGCCACAGGACGGGCAACTGCGCTGCCATCCCCCTTGCGACACCTCGCTGGCGGCACCGCATCGTGCGCAATAGCGATGTGTTTCATGCCAGCCGATTATTGCCTTAGACGTGGCCGCCAGTTCCGCGTCGCGTGCCGACAGCCGTGTCATGATCCGGCGCAGTTCGGCAAACACGTGGCCTTGCGGTAAATCCGGGTGTTGTTGTTCGGACTTGTCCACGAAGGCGCCCAGACTGGTCAGATCCAGCCCCTCGGCTGCCCATGCGGAAATATCAACGGCAAACACGGGGGCGCTGTCAGCGCTCAGACCCAAAAACACCGGGGATTCAATGACGCCGCCAGGACCATTGCTGATCAGCGGGTGCGTCATCGGGATCATGGCAAGCTGGTCCAGCCCCTCACCCTGTACCAGCAGTTTTCCACGCCACAGCAAGACACACCGCGCGGCCGGGTCGCGCATCGCCTCGGCCAGCTTGTTCGCATCTCCGCGATACTGCGCCGCCCGATCAAGGCCCGACCCCCCGAAGGTTACGTGCTCTGCGTTTTTCATTGGATTTCCTTTTGATCTTGCGCACAGGGCTGCCACGTCTCGGCCTGTGTTGCAATGGCTATTCAGGGACGGAAAATCCACCACCCTGCCGCTGAAAAGCCGCATGGTGGCCTCGGAAAAATCATCTAGAGTGAATTTTGATGGATTTAATCAATACCCACATTCAATAGCAGAATACTCAAAGTGAAGATCCCCTTCTCGACGCAGGTACAGCCCATTGGTGACAGTGGGAAAATTCGCATTCTGGCCACAACTGACCTGCATATGAACCTGACCGGTTTTGACTATTACACCGACACGCCAGACCAGACGATTGGATTGACGCGCACCGCCAGCCTGATCCACGCAGCCCGACAAGAGGCCAAGGACGCGCTGGTGCTGATGTTTGACAACGGGGATTCGTTGCAGGGAACCCCAATGGGCGATTGGGCCGCCAAAAGTGGCACTGCCCATCCGATGATGACGGCGTTCGAAGCCCTGGATTATGACGCGATCGGGCTGGGCAACCATGATCTCGGGTTCGGGCTGGCGACATTGGGCAACATCCTGACGCAAGCCCCCTGCCCAGTTATTTGCAGCAACCTGCATCGCACGCGCGGACCACTGCCCTGGCAGCGATACACCGTTCTGGACCGCACCGTGCTTTTGAACGGAGAAGACATTCCCGTTCGCATCGGCATCTTCTCGGTTCTTCCTCCGCAAACGGCCTGTTGGGAGGCGCATAATCTGGATGGCGGTATCGTCGTCGAGGATATCCTGCTTGCGGCTAAATCCCTGACGCAGACATTGCGCAACGAGGGTTGTGATATCATCGTGGCGCTTGCCCATTCCGGCCTTGGGGGCAGCGAGCCGGTAGCGGGGATGGAAAACGCCGTGATACCCTTGGCCGCGATCAAAGGCATCGATGCCATTGTGGCCGGGCACACCCACCTGACACTTCCAGGAGAGGGCCACGCCAATACCCCGATGGTCGATCACCTGACGGGGCTGGTACATGGAACGCCCGTTGTCATGCCGGGATCAGCGGGCTCTTACCTGGGGGTTATCGATTTGGCCGTGACCGCCGGGCTGGACGGCAAAGTGCGAATCCGGGATAGCCGCGTCGAACTGCGCCCGGTTGTCAGCAACGGCACAGCCGTCGGGGAAGACCGTGAAATTGCGGGCTTGTGTGAGGTGGCGCATCGTATGACCCGTCAATCCGTTGCGGCACCGGTGGCACATATCCCGGATACATTGCACAGCTATTTCAGTTGCTGTGCGCCGGATCGCGGGCTGAACCTTGTAGCTGCGGCGCAAGCCGCCGCACTGCGCCCGCTTTTGCAGGGAACAGACCTGGCGGATCTGCCGATTCTGTCGGTTGTTTCGCCTGCCAAATCCGGCGGGCGCTCAGGCCCCCGCCATTATACCGAGGTACCCGCCGGAGAAATATGTTTGCGTCATGTCGCGGATCTGCATGTGTTTCCCAACGAGCTGCGCGCAATCCGGATCAGCGGTGCGCATCTGCTGGACTGGTTGGAGATGTCGGCCAGCGTATTCAACCAGTTAAAGCCCGGTTCCGAGCCCGAACTGATCAACCCTAAACGGGCCGGGTACAATTTCGACATCGTGTTTGGACTGTCTTATCAGATCGACCCTACTCAGCTGCCTCGATACGATGCGCAGGGGAAAATGATCCATCCAGACCACAGGCGGATCAGCGATCTGACATATGCAGGCCGCCCCGTACGACCGGAGCAGATGTTCGTTATGGCGCTGAACAATTACCGCGCCAGCGGAGGCGGGCATTTCCCGCATGCGACAACGTCTGAGTTCATCAGCCTGCCACCGCTGAGCATCAAGGACCTTGTGCGGGATTACCTGGCGCAGCACCTTCCGCCCGATCCGATCGTCACGCAGCCCTACCCGTTCTCGCTGATGCCGCAGCGGGGCGTGACAACAATTCTTCGAACAGGTCCGGGCGCCCCGAAATATTTGGATGAGTTGCGCAGGTTCGATCCCGTGTTGCTGGGCTCGGATGGCAGGGGATTTGAACGCATCCGCCTGACGCTCTGACGGGTTGTCTTTTCCCGTTGCCTTCCCTATATCCGGACTCGAGAGGTTGGCGCGGGCGAGCGCCTCGCCAACCTGGTCAGGTCCGGAAGGAAGCAGCCACAACGAGCCCCGCTTGGGTCGATGTCCAACCTCTCACTTCGTGAACCACAGCCACAGGAGGGCTTTATGATTGTAGTGAAAACCCTTCGGGCAGACTGGTTCTGATTCACCGGAATCACCGGACTGCCTGAACACACGACCTGCGGATGCGCGCTTGCCATCCGTTGGCATTGCTGTTTCTGAAAACAGGCAGATAAATGTCTTATACGCTTTCGGACCTGGGATGGTCCTCTTACTTTGCCGCGCAGCATGCGGTTTTTCCTTCTGACACGCCCTTTCGTATCGCATCGGTACATCGGGACCGTCTGATCGGGCTGAGCCCGGATGGTGATATCCCTTTGCTGACACCGGATAATCCGACCGGTTCATATGCCGTTGGTGATTGGGTCCTTGCCGACGCCGAAAACCGCGTGCGTCACATTCTGGACCGGCGCAGCCTGCTGCAACGCAGGGCTGCCGGTACAGGTGCCGCAACACAACTGATAGCAGCCAATGTCGATGTGTTGTTCATCGTCAGCTCGTGCAACGCCGATTTCAACCTGCCCCGGCTGGAACGTTATCTGGCGCTGGCACATCAGGCCGGATGTTATCCTGTCGTTGTCCTGACGAAAGCTGACCAGTCGGATGACCCCGGCAGTTTCTCGGGACAAGTGCAATCTCTGGACCCTTTTTTGTCGGTACTGGCGATCAATGCGCTGGACCCGGCAGATATCGAAAAGGTTCTGGCATGGTGCCCCAAAGGCCAGACCGGCGCGCTGGTCGGGTCGTCGGGCGTGGGTAAAACGACGCTCAGCAACGCCATGACGGATCAAAACCTCGCCACCTCTGGAATTCGCGAAGACGACGCACGGGGCAGGCACACGACAACGGTGCGCGCGTTGCACCGGATGGGTAACGGTGGCTGGCTGATTGACACGCCGGGAATGCGCGCATTGCGTTTGTTGGACGCTCAGGACGGGATCGACAACGTGTTCTCGGACATCACAGAGCTTGGCCAAAGCTGCCGCTTTTCGGATTGTCAGCACGAGACCGAGCCCGGCTGTGCCGTGCAGAACGCAATAGGCAAGGGCGTTCTTGATCCGGCGCGGCTGGACCGTTGGCGCAAGCTGCGGCGCGAAGATCAGCGAAACTCGGAAACCGTTGCGCAATCGCGGGCGCGGGACAAGGCGTTCGGCAAGATGGTCCGCGGTGTCATGCAGGACAAGAAGCTTCGCAAACGGCCATAGCTGCAAGGTGTTATGGAAAACCTGCGTCGCGTCTGATCAGGCGATCAGGCGCGGCCAGACCGCTGCATTGCGCCGGGCAAATGCGCCTATGTGACCAATCTCCGGCAGCCCAAATTCGGCAGGCTTCAGAAGGTGGCGTCTGGCCCCGGGGCCATACAGATCGGCAAGGCGCCAAACCGCCTCGGGCGGAACCATCTGGTCGTCTTCGAACGTGAACAGATCCACAGCTGTTCCAGAACTGCCCCAATGCGCATCAGGCAAATTCTGCCCGATCTCGGGAACGTAGCTAAGAGGAGCTGTGCACCATTTGCGCCATTGCCAGTAGACCGAGGCGGGCAGGTCCGAGCCAAACCCAATTGCTTTGCCAGGCAGATAGCCAAGCGCCCGCACCATCAGCGGTGCATGGCCATACCAGAACAGCCCCGCCAACCCCCGATAGGGCCATGGGTGATCTTTCAAAGTCACCAGCCCCGAACACACACAGATCATACGGTCAATCTGGTTGATATCCGGCTGCACCGGCCCCAGCATCGCACCGACCGAATGGCCGATGGTCCAGTGCTGCGCCTTTGGAAACCGCCTGCGCATCTCGGCCCGTGCCGCCGGCATATCGATCAATGCCCAATCCGCCATTGTAGCACGCGCGTCTTTCAGGCGGCCGACCAACGAAAGCCCGTAGTCCCGATAGTCATAGGTCAGGCAAGCCATCCCCCGCTTGGTAGCCAGCCATCGCGCAAAATGGCGATAATAGTCACGCGGCACACCTGTAGCACTGTTCAGCACAACAACGGTTTCCGGCTCACCCACAGGCCGGTACAACCGCGCCGACAAGGTCACGGACCCTGACGGAAAGCTGAAATCTTCGATCAACACCGTCTGTTCCGTATCCAACATGATCCCCGGCTTTCACTGAAACAATCGGTTTGCCTGCCTTCAATGCCGACGACACTAGGCCGGAACATAATCCGCATCCAGCATGACCAAACGTCCGGCCTAAAGATCGGCTTGACTCGGAACGCGATCAGACGCTAGCGGTTGTGTGATGGTTTCCGGCCCCCACAAGAGGTCGGGATGAAAAGGGAACACGGTGCGGTTTGTCTGGTCACACAGACATCAACCAAGTCCGCGACTGCCCCCGCAACTGTAAGCGGTAAGCAATGCCGAAATACCACTGGCCTATGGGCTGGGAAGGTCGGCAGAGCAATGACCCGCAAGTCAGGAGACCTGCCATCGGAACTGAAACCGAAACTCGGGCGGGGTGTCCGGGCAGGTCCTGACGGCGAAATGCTGTCCCACCTGCCCCAATATTCCAGCCCACCACGCGCGGAGGGCGCAGGATGATCTGGAAGACAAAGTCACACGAATACAGCGCAACAGTGTGCCAGCGTACGGGCAAAACCTGCCCGGCTTTGGCGCGACTGGCCCGCTCGATTTCCGAAGCCATGGCGCAGGCGGTTTCGGCCACCAGCGAGGATTTCGAATTTGAAGGCAGCAGCGCGCTATCACATTGCGCGGAAGGGTGCATGGCAACGATCCGAGCGCGATCCGACAGCGTTCGCGTTTTCTGCGGGGCGCACCCTGATACGGCAATTCGGGACCTTGATGCCTATGCCGATTTGATCTTCGGACCTACATTCAGCACGCTGCCCTCGGGCATTGTCGCGAACCCGCCTTGCGCCATGATCGAGGTTTCAACGATCCGGCCTCGGAAAACCGGCTACGCACCCCAGCAGCTGTCAGCTTGATCCCACTTCCACCTGTGCCGGGGTGATCCGGGACGCCCAGGCCAGCTGCGCATCGGTTTCGACAGCGCAGGGGCGCACGGCCCGCAGGCGGTCCAGTGCGTCGCTGGCGCGTTCACCGCATTCAACCATCAGTCGCAGAACAATCATCCCGGATCTGCCGCACCCCCCACGGCAATGCACAAGAACCCGGCCACCGCCCGACAGCGCATGTCGGGCCGTGGCGCTGACCTCTGGCCAGGCCTTCTGAACCGCCTGCGTCGGTGCTCCAAAATCTTCGATCGGCAGGTGAACCCACCGGCTGGCACGGCTTTGGATGTCGCTGCCAAAGTGCTGCGCGCCATCCTGAAGCATTTCAACATCCGTCGTCATTGAAATCACAAGGCCCGGTTTCCACGCCGCAATCATATCCAGATCGCCGACGTAATCCCCGCCACGCCCGGGCATCGAAGTAAGGGCAAGCGTTCCGCCTCCGACCTGCAGAGCAAAAATGACCAGCTGCGACATGAAGTGCGTCCTCCCCCAAGCTACTCTTTACAAAATGAGTCATTAAATCCGCTGGTCCAGTTTAGTTGGAAACCAGTCCGTTTCTGAAACAAAAAATCATCTCGCCCCACAGTGGACGCGGACTGCCGCCGCCACTACGCTGTGCCGAAGCACCGAATCCGAGCGAGTAGACATGACAGACACGCCCAGCCCCGCCTATCAGGTTCTCGCCCGCAAATACCGCCCGGAAACCTTTGCCGACCTGGTGGGTCAGGACGCCATGGTGCGCACTCTGAAAAACGCTTTTGAGGCCGACCGGATTGCGCAGGCCTTTGTCATGACCGGCATTCGCGGAACGGGTAAAACCACCACGGCACGGATCATCGCCAAGGGCATGAACTGCATCGGACCGGATGGAACCGGAGGGCCGACAACAGAGCCTTGCGGTCAGTGCGAGCATTGCATCGCGATCATGGAAGGCCGCCATGTCGATGTGATGGAAATGGATGCCGCCAGCCGTACCGGCGTCAACGATATCCGCGAGATCATCGACAGTGTCCGCTATCGCGCAGCCAGCGCGCGCTACAAGATCTACATCATCGACGAGGTTCACATGCTCTCGACCAGCGCATTCAACGCGCTGCTCAAGACGCTCGAGGAACCGCCCGCACATGTGAAGTTCATCTTCGCGACCACCGAGATTCGCAAAGTGCCGGTCACGGTTCTGTCGCGGTGTCAGCGCTTTGACCTGCGCCGGATTGAGCCCGAAGACATGATCGGTCTGCTGCGCAAGATCGCCGGGGCCGAGGGCGCGCAGATTGCCGACGACGCACTGGCGCTGATCACCCGCGCTGCAGAAGGGTCGGCCCGCGACGCGACCTCATTGCTCGATCAGGCAATCTCGCACGGGGCCGGTGAGACGACGGCAGATCAGGTCCGTGCGATGCTGGGTCTGGCGGATCGAGGTCGTGTTCTGGACCTGATGGACATGATCCTGCGCGGTGACGCGGCAGGAGCGCTTACTGAACTGAGCGGGCAATATGCGGAAGGCGCAGACCCTCTGGCTGTGCTGCGCGATCTGGCCGAAATCACGCATTGGGTGTCCGTCGTAAAGATCACACCCGACGCGGCCGAAGACCCGACGGTTTCCCCCGACGAACGCACACGGGGCCAGCACATGGCCGAGGCTTTGCCGATGCGGGTTCTGACCCGGATGTGGCAGATGCTGCTGAAGGCGCTGGAGGAAGTCTCTGCGGCGCCCAACGCGATGATGGCCGCCGAAATGGCTGTTATCCGACTGACACATGTCGCCGATTTGCCCAGCCCCGAAGAACTGATCAAACGGCTGCAAGACGCCCCACCTTCGCCACCCGGCGGGCCGGGCGGGGGCATGTCAATGTCCCGGCAGGCCCCGGTGGCAACGCAATCCAACGCGACCCCGCCGCCTGCCTATGCATCGCCCCCGCGCGGCGCGGGTGGCGCACCGGTTGCCGCGCTGGCGCAGGATGCCCAGACGGCCCTGGCCCGCTATCCAACCTTCGGGCATGTAGTGGAACTGATCCGCACAAACCGCGATGTGAAACTGCTTGTCGAGGTGGAAAGCGGCGTGCGCCTTGTGTCGTACCAGCCCGGCCGGATCGAATTCACCCCGACGCCTCAGGCACCGTCGGATCTGGCGTCGCGATTGGGCTCTGCCCTGCAACGCTGGACTGGCAATCGGTGGGCCGTCTCCATTGTCTCGGACGGGGATGCGGCGACCATCGCGGAAGTGCGGGACCGGGCCGAACTGGCCCTGAAAGCCGAGGCCGAAGAACACCCGCTGGTTCAGGCCGTGCTGACGCAATTCCCCAAGGCAAAGATCATTCGGATCGAAACACCTGAACAGCGTGCCGCCAAGGTTGAGACCGAGGCCCTTCCCGAAGTCGAAGATGAATGGGACCCCTTCGAAGAGGATTAGCCCTAAGCTTGTGGGTCCAAGTTTCAAGAAACCGGCATACTCACGCCCCTCCACGAAACAACTGAGGGTGGGAATGCAGGCGCATGACTGATCGGTCGGCGACGCTCTGATCTGGACAGGCGGGAGACCTCTTGTGCCGCCTGCCTGCGGTCCGTATTTAGAACCAAACAGAAACACAGGAGACGACTGATGCTGAAAGGACTCGGCGGGCTTGGCGGACTGGGCGACATGGCCAAGATGATGAAATCCGCACAAGACTTGCAAACCAAGATGACCGAAATGCAGGAAGAGCTGAACAACATGATGGTTGTCGGCGAATCCGGTGCGGGGCTGGTCAAGGCAACGGCCACAGCCAAGGGTGAACTCAAGGGGCTGGACATCGATCCGTCGATCTTCAACGGCGACGACAAGGAAGTGGTCGAAGACCTGATCCTGGCCGCCATCAAGGACGCTCAGGCCAAAGCTGCCGAACGTTCACAGGAAGAGATGGGCAAGCTGACCGAAAGCATGGGCCTGCCGAAGGACATCAAGCTACCGTTCTGAGCTTCATCTTTTCCCAAATACTCCCGCCGGAGGCTCCCTCCGGCGCAAAGCAGGGCAGGCCATGGGCACGAACAGCGAAATCGACAATCTGATCGACCTGATGGCCAAACTGCCGGGGTTGGGCCCGCGCTCGGCCCGCCGTGCGGTGCTGCATCTGATCCGCAAACGCGCTCTGCTTCTGACGCCCCTGTCAGACGCCATGCAGCAAGTGGCCATCACCGCTCGCGAATGCCTGAATTGCGGCAACGTGGGCACCACCGATATCTGCGATATCTGCAATAGCGAGGCCCGAGCGAACGGCGAACTCTGCGTGGTTGAGGACGTCGCCGACCTCTGGGCGATGGAGCGGTCAGGGGTCTTCAAAGGCCGCTATCACGTGCTGGGTGGCACACTGTCTGCACTGGACGGCATCGGCCCGGACGAGCTGCGTATTCCCCGCCTCAGGGATCGGGTTCTGGCCGAAGGGATCACCGAAGTGATACTTGCCCTGAACGCCACTGTCGACGGCCAGACCACCGCCCATTACATCGCGGACCAGCTGGAAGGTCAGGTGCGCCTGACCTCACTGGCGCAAGGCGTGCCCATCGGCGGAGAGTTGGATTATCTGGATGATGGGACGATTACGGCGGCGCTCAGGGCGCGCAAGGAAATGTAGCCTAACGAAGGATGATATACCAGCTGCACGAGTCTGTCACCTGGCTGTCATTTGTAAGCTTATTCAGGGTTAACTGCTTCAAAAAAGTTTAACTTTGCGGGAATACCAACGCCCTCCGGATTCTCGAATACCCTGAATTTTTCCATAACGGCTTCTTGTATTGCCGCGACATCCGCATCCGTTCCACAATACTTTTTTAGAATTCGCGCTGCTGGTCCTATGTTGGAAGCCAAATCAGAAACTTTCTTGAGCGGTCCTTGATGTTTTAGTGTGATCGCCGAAACCTCTCCTTTCACATTTCTGAACCCTGCTTTTTTCAACACATCGACAACGTAGTCGATATCCTGAAAACCCAGAGGTCCCGGTGCGTTGGGATCAGCAGGATCAGGTGGCCCCAAACGTGAAACTGCCGCTTTGCATGGAGCATCGAACCAAGGGTTTATTGCCATTGGAGCCCAAGCCGCTGCAATCAAACGCCCCTGTGCCCGCATGTGTTTTCGTATATTGGCAAACGCAGCGTTCGGATCGGAAAAGAACATGACGCCAAAGCGCGAAATCACAAGATCGAATGGCGCGCTTGGGATCGCACCTTGTTGCGCGTCCATCAAAAAATACCTTGATTTTACGGGAAGCTTACCAGCTTTCTCTTGAGCGTGCTCTAACAGCGGTTTGGAAATATCCAACGCCGTCAGTGTTCCATTTGGGGTCAGCTTTTTCGCAAAAGCACGGCTCGTGGCGCCGGTTCCGCAACCAACATCAAGTACATCCGCATCATGGATATCACCCGCTCGCCGGATGAGTTCTTGGTCCACCGCTTCAAAAACAGCGTCCAGTTCTTCTTCGAACCTGATCCACTGAAGTCCCGGAGCTGAACTCCAGTAATCCGCCTGCGCTTTGTTGGCAGTCATAGCGTTTCTCACATTCTTGAACGCAATCACTGTAGCATAGTTGCCGCGCAAAACTGTCGTACTTTGAAACTGCTGAAGCATCTGGACCAGGTTTCAGAGAATACTGTTTGCCTGAAACAGAGTTACAGTTAGATACAGCCAACCACGTTTTTTAGATGGGAGTGATTAACTTGACCCGCCTTCTCGCCTTTACCTTCGCCGCCTTCACCGCAACCGCTGCCCTGTCGCAGGAGCTGGTCGACAAGGGCTTTGTCGAAGGCTGGAACATCATGATGGACCCCGCGCTTGGGAACGGGTGTCTGATCCAGACGGTCTATCAGGACCTCTCGGTCGTGCGGCTGGGCTATGACGCATTGGATAATCGCGGGTACTTCGCCGTTTACAACAAGGCCTGGGGCAATATTGAACAGGGTAAAAGCTATCCCATCCGGTTCGAACTGGACGGCAAGAGCTTTGATGCCACCGCTATCGGGTTCAATGAACGCAAAGTGCCCGGTGCGACGGTTTTTTTCACCGACCGGAATTTCGTCACCGCGATTGCCCAGAACAAGACGATGACGGTTTACAATCCCGCAGGCGAGGTG
The DNA here is from genome assembly GCF_056542225.1 of Ruegeria sp. AE3. Lineage (NCBI taxonomy): Bacteria > Pseudomonadati > Pseudomonadota > Alphaproteobacteria > Rhodobacterales > Roseobacteraceae > Ruegeria > Ruegeria sp. AE3. The sequence continues at coordinate 54,962 of NZ_JBQFZL010000016.1, forward strand.
GTGATGGCGATTAATCTGAAAGGCACCGCCAAGGCGCTGGACTATGCGCGGGACTGCCAGAACAAAAAACTTTAACGAATCGGATCGAACAGCGCGTCCTTGGCGGTGCAGTCGCGGATCACATCGCGGCTGCATGGCACCGGATCAAGATCGCGCGACAGGCACAGGCGGACCTCTTCGATATAGCCCTGTTTGCAGGTGACCGTGATCATATCGCGCTCAAGCCCCGGATTGGCCGTCAAAAACGCATCCTCAACCACCGAAGCCGGCAGTTTGACGGATGCGTCCAGCTTGCGGAAGACCTGCGGGCGTTCTACCGCATCATAGGCACGCCGGGACAGGGCGAAATAGTCGGGCGCAGATAGCCCCGAACAGGTGCCGTGTTTCTTCCACTGATGCCATGCAAGGCCAGCACTACCCTGAATATCTTCCATTTCCCGCGTCATGCGGCGCGATGGCGGCGCCTCGGGTGAGCGGCAGAAGGATGGCCAGCCCTGATGAAATTGCGGCCAGAGCCCGTGCAGGATCCATCCGTGGTCGTGCCGGTCGTCACATTGGTCTGACCCGCGCGCGTCCCCTTCCCGGGCGCACCAATTGGGCGACCAGCTAAGCGACAAGACGTAATAGTCGAACTCACCCGCTTTTTCACCATCGGCCAGCGCTACCATCGCGCTGAAAACCCACAATACGACCCAGCGCATTCGCCTCTTCCCTTCTTGCTGCGTGGCGACTATATACGGGCCAAGTTCCCCGACAACGGAAACCTGCCCCAAAACCAAGGGGCCGCCGAATTCCGGCGACGGGAAAGATGTATGTATAGGAGACGGGCTGATGGCAAAACCGCTTATGGCCAAGGCAACCGCCGTATGGCTGGTGGACAACACCACGATCAGCTTCAAGCAGATCGCGGATTTCGTAGGGATGCACGAACTGGAAGTGCAGGGCATCGCCGATGGTGATGTGGCCGCAGGCGTAAAGGGCTTTGACCCAATCGCAAACAACCAGCTGACCCAGGATGAGATCGACGCCGCGCAGAACAACCACCTGCACAAGCTGAAGCTCAAGTTCAACCCGGCGGCATCCGGCGAAGAAAAGCGCCGTGGCCCGCGTTATACCCCGCTGTCCAAGCGTCAGGACCGTCCGAACTCGATCCTGTGGCTGGTCAAGTTCCACCCCGAACTCAGCGACGGCCAGATCGCCAAGCTGGTTGGCACCACCAAGCCGACCATCCAGTCGATCCGCGAGCGCACGCACTGGAACATCTCGAACATGCAGCCGATCGACCCGGTTGCGTTGGGCCTGTGCAAACAGTCCGAACTGGATGCGATCGTGCAGAAGGCCGCAGCCAAGAAAGCGGCCGAAGGCGGCGTGATGAGCGATGACGAGCGCCGCAAGCTGGTTTCGACCGAGCAGTCGCTGGAAATGGACGCCGCGCCGAAAATCCCGACTGCGATTGAAGGTCTGGAAACCTTCTCGCTGTCCGATGACCGGTCGGATGAAAAAGACGACGAGCCTATCATCGACGCCGACAGTTTCTTCAACCTGCCCAAAGGCGGGGCGGATGATGAAGACGAGGATGATCCTCGTTTGTAACAGACAATCAGCCCCGGTCGGAACGGCTGGGGCTTTTTTGACGGACTTGTCATGCTGAGCATTCTTTCCGCGATTTTCGGTCCGCACCGCGCCGTAACGATCTATGCCTTTCTCAGGACATGGGGGCTGGGTCTGGCGGGTGGTGTTGTCATGATCGCCATCGTCACCACCTTGTTTCTGCTGGGGGACGAAGGCGAACATGAGCACGAGGCTTTCCTGATCGTACCGGTTCTGTCCGCAACGCCGGTGAACGGGGACCTGAAGAACGGCGTCGTAGCCTCGGTTCGCCTGCCCGATGGATCGGCCACGTCGATCACGTCGACCGAATCGCAGATTTCAAAAACCGTAGGAACGACGGCCTGCGTGGAAAAACGCATCTACGTGAAAAGCGGTGAAGCCCGGTATCGGTTCAAACTGCCCCGTCTCTGCGAGTCCGGTTGATCAAGAATTCAGACCAAACAAAGCCGCCGATGCTGACGCCGGGCGGCTTTTTCGTTCATACCACCTGAAAGATGATGCCTGCGATTATTGCGCCCCCCACGCCAAGGCTCAGGTAGGCGGCAAACACGCGTGGTTTGACCAATGACCAGACTGCGGCCATTGCCGGAATGGAACTGACGGCACCCGCAACCATGAACGACATCGCAGCCCCCGCGGTCATGCCCTGATCGATCAGACCTGCCAGCAGCGGCGGCGCGACATAGGAATTCAGATAGGCTGGCATCCCCACCAGTGCGGCAACGATGATCGGCAGCACGCCTTCTCCGCCAACGACGCCAGCGATGAGGTCCGCAGGCACATAGTTGACCAAAAGCGCCTCGAGCACATAGGCCAGTGCCAGCCACTTGAGCAGGAACAGCCCGTTGTGTACGAATTCCGAACGGAACCGAACCCGGCGTTCAGGCTCTTGCCAGAACTTCCAGACCGGCTTGTCATCCGCCTTCGGACCACATCCGCAGCACCCTGCAGGTTTGTATTCGCGCAAGGGCTGTGCAAACGCGCCCTGCCGCATCAGCCACCGAACCGCGAACCCGCCGAACAGGCCAAGCGCAACGGCGGCAACCGCCTTGCCGATCGCAAAGGGCCACCCCAGTGCAGCAGCCGTAATCAAAAGCGTCGGTGGGTCGATCAATGGCGAGCTGAGCCAGAACGCCATCACGGCCGACAGGGGCGCTCCGAGTGCAAGCAAGCCCGCAATAAAGGGAATGACTTCGCAAGAACAAAACGGTGCGAGGCCGCCGAACAGGGCGGCCAGAAAGATCATCCGGGTCTCGCGCCCTTCAAAGGCGCGCGCCACCATCACCTCGGCTCCTGTCGCCTTGAGATATGACAACAGAAGCACAGCAAACAGGATGTATTGTCCAGTATGCGCCAAAGCCCTTACTGCAAAACTCACAACCTCACGCAGGTTGCCGGGGTCGAGAACGGCCACCGCCACAAGAATGACGACGATCAATGCCCAGGGCGTCTTGATCATCTCCACCACGCCTTTAGCGGTCAGTCGGGGGGATTGCGTCAACTCAGCCATCGTTGGCCGCCTTTCCAACCGCGTCAGCGCAGCATTCGCTGAGAATGAACTGTGCCAGCGTCTTCAATTCGTCATAACAGGCCCGGTTGATGGTGGTGCGACCGATCTTTTCCTGCTCAACCACACCTCCGGCTGCAAGAAACCGCAGGTGGTGCGCCAAAGTCGACGGGGCAATCCCTGTCCGGTTCTGGATTTCGCCAACAGTCAGACCGGCCTCACCAGCCCGCACCAGTGTCTTGAGAACTTTCAGCCGGGCTTCCGAGCCCATGGCGGAAAATCCGGCAGCAGCAGTTTCCCACATGATTCGCCTCTATTAAACTAGTTTTATAGTTTTCTAGTTTTTTAGAAAATCCTGGTCAACCCACCTTGGGAAAATTTTCCATGACGCTGTAAGTCCAGATTGCCCCCGCCTTAAGTCCAACCTATAAGCAGGCATGGGGATATCGGTCGAAACATTCTTTCTTGAGCTTAACGGTCAGGGCACGTTGCAGGCCCAGATCCAGCAGATGATTGCAGAGGGCATTCTGTCCGGTCGCTTTCATGTCGGGGAAAAACTGCCATCCTCGCGAAAGCTGGCCACACATCTGGGTGTCAGCCGCATCACGGTGACGCTGGCTTATACCGAGTTGCTGGCCAATGATTATCTGACGGCAAAGGGCCGGTCAGGATATTACGTCTCGCAAAACGCGCCGGTTCCGCCCAAATACTCGCCCGTGCAGCGCGGCACGGAATCTGTCGACTGGGACAGGGCACTGGCGCGCCGCTTTCTGGACAGCGACGTCCTGCCTAAACCAAGCGACTGGCGCGAATACCGCTATCCGTTCATCTACGGTCAGGCCGACCGGACCCTGTTTGATCACGCCAACTGGAGATTGTGTGCGGTTCGCGCCTTGGGGCACAAAGACTTCGATTCGCTGACAGGGGATTACGTGGATCAGGATGATCCGTTGTTGATCGAGTTCATCGCGCGCCACACCCTGCCGCGCCGTGGTATCGTTGCCCGCCCCGAAGAGATCTTGATCACCCTGGGCGCGCAGAACGCGCTTTGGCTGGCCTCTCGCATTTTGCTGACCCACAATCGCACCGCCGTAATCGAAGATCCCAGCTACTACGCGCTGCGAAGCCTTTTGAACCACTGGGACTGCGCTGTGACGCCCCTGAGCGTCGATCGCGACGGCTTGCCACCTGAGGCGATCCCCGACGAAGCGGATGTCATCTTTACCACCCCCAGCCATCAAAGCCCGACAACCGCGACGATGCCGGTCGACCGCCGCAACAAGCTACTGGATCGGGCACGCGATCTGGATGCAATGGTTGTCGAGGACGACTACGAATTCGAGATGGCCTTTCGCAGCGCACCTTCGCCTGCACTCAAATCCATGGATCGGGATGGGCGCGTGATTTACGTGGGCAGTTTTTCCAAATCGCTGTTCCCGGGATTGCGGCTTGGATATATGGTCGGGTCCGAACCTTTCATCCGCGAAGCACGTGCGCTTCGCTCGTTGGTCCTGCGCCACCCTCCGGGTCATATTCAGCGCACGGCAGCGTATTTTCTGTCATTGGGCCATTACGACGCGCAGATCCGACGTATGTCGAAAGCCCTGCAAGAGCGGCGCGATGCGATGGACAAAGCCATCGAGGAAAGCGGGCTGACAGTGGCCGGGCGGGGTGTAATGGGCGGCTCTTCAATGTGGATGTCGGCCCCTGAGCACGTCAACACAACGCAGCTTGCGCTAAAGCTACAGAACCAGAGTGTTCATATCGAACCAGGTGCTCCGTTTTTCTCGGGGTCCGACAGGCCACAGAATTTCTACCGCCTCGGGTACTCTTCTATTTCGACCAACCGCATAGGCCCCGGCGTTGAACTTATCGCGGAAGCCATCCGGTCTGCCTGAGATCGCACTGGACATATTCCGCAGACGCGTCTGGCCCTAACGCAGGTCGCACCCTTACGCCAAAACCATATCAACCCCCGGGCCCCGGTGCCCGGTTTCCTCACTCTTGCTTGGAGAGCACCCCTATGAAGATGACGACGGAAGAGGCCTTTGTTAAGGTTTTGCAGATGCATGGAATTGAGCATGCGTTTGGGATCATTGGCTCGGCG
>NZ_JBQFZL010000017.1:0-51383 GCF_056542225.1 Ruegeria sp. AE3
TCCTGAAGGCGCACCAATGTCGCAGCAGGAGCGCGCCTACACGTCTCCGATCTGGTACACGCCGCAAGGCTGATGGAAGGCGGAAGTTTGGGATGACAGTAACCCTCGACAGCCCCTTTGATGGCGCTGCTGTGCTACCGGAAGTGTCGCAAGGCTTCGAGAAAACCAATATCGTATACCACAGTTGGTACTCGCGCCGATTTTTCGGATAGCAAACAACCAAATTGAGAATGGTATTTCCATAAGGTGGGCCAAGGAGTAATCCTAAAATATATTCAAAAGCGTAATATATTGATAACTAAGTGAATTTTTAAGGGATATGGTGCTGCTGGAGAGAATTGAACTCTCGACCTCTCCCTTACCAAGGGAGTGCTCTACCTCTGAGCTACAGCAGCGCTGTGGGCGGGTGATTAGACTCAAACGAAACGCGGCGCAAGGGTGTCTGGACGGTTTTTTTCGCCTCCTGTAGAGAAAGATCATGACGGATAAAAATTCACCCAAAAAACAAGGTAAACCCGGCGATGCGCGCGAAGCGCGGCTGAAGGCGGCGCTCAAGGCCAACATGGCGCGTCGCAAGGCGCAGGCCAAGGCGCGCGTGACCGCGGGGGACAAGCCTGACAAGGACAAGGGATAAGAGCAGATGGATTCGATTTTGGTAACGGGCAATGGCCCGCTGAACGGTCAGATACCGATTGCGGGGGCCAAGAATGCGTGCCTGACGCTGATGCCCGCAACATTGCTAAGCGAAGAACCGCTGACGCTGACCAATGCGCCGCGGCTGAGCGACATCAAGACCATGACCGCGCTGCTGCAATCACTGGGGGCCGAGGTGTCTTCGCTGCAAGACGGTCAGGTGATTGCAATGTCCAGCCACAGCCTGACCAGTCAGACCGCCGATTATGACATCGTGCGCAAGATGCGCGCCTCGAACCTTGTGCTGGGCCCCTTGCTGGCGCGGTTCGGGCAGGCGGTCGTGTCACTGCCAGGCGGTTGTGCGATCGGCGCGCGGCCAATGGACCTGCATGTCGAAGGGCTCGAGGCGCTGGGCGCCGAGATCGAGCTGAAGGACGGCTATCTGCACGCCAAAGCTCCGGGTGGTCTGAAAGGCGCCGTGCATCAGATGCGCTTTGCCTCTGTCGGAGCAACAGAAAACATCGTCATGGCCGCCACGCTGGCCAAGGGCACCACGGTGCTCAAGAACGCCGCGCGCGAACCCGAGATCGTCGATCTGGTTGAATGCCTGCGCAAGATGGGTGCCCAGATCTCTGGTGAAGGCAGCTCGACCATCGAAATTCAGGGCGTCGACCGGCTGCACGGGGCCACACATCAGGTTGTCACCGACCGGATCGAGCTGGGCACCTATATGCTGGCCCCGGCGATCTGTGGCGGCGAGGTGGAATTGCTGGGCGGGCGCATGTCACTGGTCGAATCCTTTGCGGCCAAACTGGATGCGGCGGGCGTCAATGTCTCAGAAACCGAGGGCGGCCTGAAAGTGGCCCGCAAAAACGGGCGCGTGCGCGCGGTGGATGTGGTGACCGAACCTTTCCCCGGCTTCCCGACCGACCTGCAGGCGCAGATGATGGCGCTGATGTGCACCGCCGAAGGCACTTCGGTTCTCGAAGAACGCATTTTCGAAAACCGCTTCATGCACGCCCCCGAACTGGTGCGCATGGGCGCGCATATCGAGGTGCATGGCGGCACCGCCACGGTCGCCGGTGTTGAACGCCTGAAAGGGGCGCCGGTGATGGCGACGGATCTGCGGGCTTCGGTCTCGCTGATCCTTGCCGGATTGGCGGCAGAAGGGGAAACAACGGTCAGCCGGGTCTATCATCTGGACCGCGGATATGAACATGTGGTGCGCAAGCTGGAAGGCGTGGGTGCAAAGATTGAACGGATCAAGGGCCAATGACAGACGCAAGTTTTGAAGACGGGCGCGAGGCGCCGCTTAATCTTGGGGCCGAGGATGCAGATGACCTTCAGGTAATCTCGACCCTCGCGCAGGATGCCGTGTTTCCAGTGACCGAGATGAAGTGGCAACCGGCGCAGCGCCGCTTTGGCCTGCTGCTGAACCGCTTCCGCTGGGAAGACAAGGATGCCGCCGCCCGCCGCGACCGCCCGTTTGAACGGGTGCAGTCGGTGCTGGTCTTCGGTTCGGTTCTCTCGGTGTCCAGTCAGGGCATTGATCGCGGTGACACCGACATGATCATGTCGCTGATGTCGGTCGTTTTCGAACCCGGCGAGGATGGCGCGGGCCATGTCCTGCTGACGCTGGCCGGTGACGGCGCGATCCGCCTGACGGTCGAGGCGCTGGATGCCACCCTCAAGGACGTCACGCGCCCTTATCACGCCCCCTCCCGTCAGGCCCCGCATCACCCCGAATAGATGCAGAACAAGCGCGGGATTTCTCAGGCGTTTTCAAAGGTGCCCGAAGGCATCTCCCTGCGTCCGGCCACCGTGTTCGACGTGTTCGACCTCAGCCGGGTTCTGATCCGCTCGATCACGCAGCTTTGCGCGGCCGATCACAAGAATGACTCGGACCATCAAAGGCGGTGGACCGATAACAAGGACCCAGCCACCATACGGGGCTGGTTCAGGCCCGGATCGCAGATCTGGCTGGCCGAACACCGGGGGCAGGTGGCCGCCGTCGGGGGGCTGTTGGAAACTGGGACGGTCACTTTGCTCTATGTCGATCCGGATCATACGGGGCAGGGCGTGGGGCGTGCGCTGCTCAACCGGCTGGAACGGCAACTGACTGTGTGCGGCTGTGCCGAGGCGCATCTGGATGCCACCCAAACGGCGCACGCGTTTTATCTGAAACAGGGATGGCAACCGGCAGGCCGGCCCGGTGACTGGCACGGCGTTCCGCAATACCCGATGCGCAAATCGCTGCACTTTGGGGACTGAGGGTTGAGGCCGCGCGCTCCGGGCGATATGTCCCAATGCGCAACGCCCGGAGTGCCAGATCATGCCCGTTTTCCTTGATACCAAATCGCCCGAATTCGAACCCGCCTTCCGGACCCTGCTCTCGGCCAAGCGCGAGGACAGCCCGGATGTGGATGCGGTCGTGGCGCAGATCATCGACGATGTGCGCAACCGGGGCGATGAGGCGGTGATCGAACTGACGGCCAAATTCGACCGGCTGACGCTGACGCCCGAAACGCTGGCCTTCAGCGCACAGGACATCGCGGATGCGGTGGCGCAGGTCTCGGACGAAGATCGCACGGCGCTGGAACTGGCCGCTTCCCGCATCCGGGCCTACCACGAAAGGCAGATGCCCGAGGATCAGGAATGGACGGATGCGACGGGCGCAACACTCGGCTGGCGCTGGTCTGCTGTTTCGGCCGCAGGGCTTTACGTGCCGGGTGGGTTGGCCTCGTACCCGTCATCGGTGCTGATGAACGCGATCCCAGCCAAGGTGGCCGGTGTGGAACGGCTGGCCATCGTGGTGCCCACCCCGGACGGACAGGTGAACCCGCTGGTGCTGCTGGCAGCAAAACTGTCTGGTGTGGATGAGGTTTATCGCATCGGTGGCGCGCAGGCCGTGGCGGCGCTGGCCTATGGTACCGACACCATCGCGCCGGTCGACAAGATCACCGGGCCGGGCAACGCCTTTGTCGCCGCCGCCAAGCGGCGCGTCTTTGGCAAGGTCGGCATCGACATGATCGCGGGCCCCTCGGAAATTCTGGTCATCGCCGACAAGGACAATGACCCCGACTGGATTGCGCTGGACCTGCTCAGCCAGGCCGAGCATGACGAAAGCGCGCAGTCGATCCTGATCACCGACGATGCCGCATTCGGCCAATCTGTCGCGCAGGCGGTCGAAAAACGGCTGGAAACCCTGCAACGCCGCGCCATCGCCGGGGCCAGCTGGCGTGACTACGGCGCGGTGATCACCGTGCGCAACCTGGACGAGGCCGCAGCCCTGTCCAACCGCATTGCTCCGGAACATCTGGAACTTTGCGTGGCCGACCCGCGCGCGCTGAGCGAAAAAACCATCCACGCCGGAGCCATCTTTCTGGGTCAGTACACACCCGAAGCCATCGGCGACTACGTCGGCGGTCCCAACCACGTGTTGCCCACCGCCCGCTCAGCACGGTTTTCGTCTGGCCTCAGCGTGATGGACTTCCTCAAGCGCACCACGCTCAGCCAGATGACCCCCGAAGCTCTGCGTGCCATCGGTCCTGCCGCCGAACAGCTGGCGCGCTCGGAAAGCCTCGAGGCGCATGGCCTCTCGGTCACCGCGCGCCTGAACCGCCTGAATGGCTGAAATGACGCAAAGACCGGGCGCATATGGCGTTTCTGTGCGTTGCTCGCCGAATATCATTGTTATAGGTCTGTGCTGACGCAAGGAATGTGACTGTAAAGATGACCCGCATCTCGCATATCGAACTGGATGATAGAAATCTGCCGCCGCCAACGCCCGAGATCGAGCAGGAGCGCAAGGTCGCCATCTATGATCTGCTGGAAGAAAACAGCTTCTCGCTGCCCAAACGCGACGACCGCGTTGTGCCCGAGGGCCCCTATCACCTCCAGCTTTCGATCCGCGACAAACGGCTTGTCTTCGACATTGAAACCGAGGCCAACGAAAAAGCGGCCGAGTTTCACCTGTCGCTCGGCCCCTTCCGGCAAGTGGTCAAGGATTACTTCCAGATCTGCGAAAGCTATTTTGACGCGGTGAAATCGCTGCCACCCAGCCAGATCGAAACCATCGACATGGCCCGCCGGGGTATCCACAACGAAGGCAGCCGTGTTTTGCAGGAACGGCTGGAAGGCAAGGCAGATGTCGACACCGACACCGCCCGCCGCCTGTTCACGCTGATCTGCGTTCTGCATTTTGGGGGCTGACGCGTGAAGCCTCTGCCGCAGTCGGTCCTGTTCTGTTGCGACCACAACGCGGTTCGGTCCCCGATGGCCGAGGGGCTGATGAAGAAATTCTATGGCACCGGCACCTATGTTCAGTCCGCCGGTGTGCATAACGATCTGGAAATCGACGGCTTCAGCATCGCGGTCTGCCACGAGGTCGGCGTGGAACTGTCCCGCCACCGGTCGCGCTCCTTCGACGAGATGCAGGAATGGGGCGATGACCTCAGCTCGTTCGATCTGGTTGTGGCGCTTTCACCCGCCAGCCAGCGTCAGGCGCTGGAACTGACCCGTGTTTTTCACCTCGATGTCGATTATTGGCCAATAATGGACCCTACCGGGATGGGCGAGACCCGCGAACAAAAGCTACACCACTACCGACAGACCCGCGACCAGATCATTCAGCATCTGAAAGACCGCTGGGGCGAACCAACGGAGGGGACATGAACCAGACCGTCAAAACCTATTTCGATGCCTTCAACGCCGGTGACGTCGATGGCATGCTGGCCTGCCTGTCCGATGACGTGGCCCATCACGTGAACGAAGGACAGATTCGCGTCGGCAAGGACAAGTTCGCCGCCTTTTGCGCCCATATGAACCGCTGCTACCGAGAAAACCTGACCGACATCGTCGTGTTCGAGGCTCAGGGCGGCACCCGCGCCGCGGCCGAGTTCATCGTCAACGGCACCTATCTGGAAACCGACGAGGGCCTGCCCGACGCGCACGGCCAGACCTATCGCCTGCCTGCCGGGTCGTTCTTTGATCTCAGGGACGGCAAGATCACCCGCGTCACCACCTTCTATAACCTTGCAGACTGGACCAAACAGGTCTCGAATGGCTGACGTCAGTGACGTCCGCCCCCTGACCGGAGCGGCGCTTGGGGCCGCTCTGGACGATGTCGCCCGCCTGCGGATCAGGGTGTTTCACGCCTGGCCCTACCTCTATGACGGCGATCTGGAATACGAACGCAAATACCTCCAATCCTACCGCGACAGCGACAAGGCCATCGTGGTCGGCGCCTTCGACGGCGACCGCCTGATCGGCGCCTCGACCGGTGCGCCGCTGACCGACCACGCCGACGATTTCGCCGCAGCCTTCGCAGACACCGGGCTGGACCTGTCGCAGATCTTCTATTGCGCTGAATCCGTCCTGCTGCCGGACTATCGCGGGCAGGGTATTGGCCACACATTCTTCGACACGCGCGAGGCGCACGCCCGCGATCTGGGCTTTGCCAAATGCGCCTTTTGCAGCGTGCAGCGCCCCACCGACCACCCGCTGCGCCCCGACCACTACCGCCCGCTGGATACCTTCTGGCGCGCCCGCGGATACAAGCCCCTACCCGGCGCAATCGTCCAATTCTCGTGGAAGGATATCGGGGAGGAGGGAGAAACGCTGAAGCCGTTGCAGTTCTGGATCAGGGATTTGTAGGGTCCGGGTTGGGAGCGGTGCAGCAGGGTTTTTCTGTGTGTTGCCGGGAGTGAGGCCACATTGCAGACATTCGCTGCGTGTGCAAAGCCAACGGCGTATGCTCAGGTCGTCAAGGAATTCCGAAGCAGATGGGCTCACTTAGCGAGTCCCAATGCGGACATTCAAATACCCAAGGGCTCCCAAAAGTGGACCTTCACACGTAGTTTTCTCAGTTTCTAATTACCGCGCCGTCAATGATGCGAGCCCGCAATACGCCGTCGTTTTCTTGAATTGAACCAACCATCCCTGCTATCTCAATATTGGCGCCGTTGTTGATCACAGCTCCCACTACCGTACCTTGAACCACAACAGTTGAGCCGGGTTGCGCGATGAGGTCTCCACAAACCATCCCATACACCACGTAATAACTGGGTGCCATTACCGTGACGGAACCAGTTACCATTCCGAACAATTGTCCATCCTGGACCACCTCAATATCGCCTTCGATCTTGCCTCTTATTTCCCTTCCACTCATCTTTCTAGTTCCTCTATTTGGCTAAAAACAGCTTTCAGAGGCAGAATGATGAAACACACAAGCCGTTGCAACTTCTAATTTTTTTAGATGTCCGCTCCTTATTGTGAACGTTTGAGTTTTGGGGGCTCGGGGCTAGCGTTGATGTCGTGTCGCCACTTCTGAAGTTCAATTTCTATCCATCTGGAAAGCTCAGCTTTGTTCGGGGGCAACACTCCCTGCAGCTCCTTCAATACCGCATATGCCCCATGTTGATACCCAGCGCGATACTGGTCTTCGGGATCGTTTCGATTCTGATAAATGCCCGCAGGCCTTTTGAATCTACTTTCTGGCATTTGGCTGCTCCTTGTTATGAACTGCTCTTAAGCCAAGAGCGCACTTCATTTGAGTGCAATACTGTAACGCCGAACTGATCTCTAAGAACTTCTTTCTGAGATAGGATGTCGTCGCCGTCTTCAGTTACAAATGCGTCCCGCCCGTCGCGAATGTGGGCCTCCAAATGCAATGCGTCCTCTCGATTTCCTTTGCCGAGCACGCTCAGAATTTTCTCATATAGGCAACTATCCGCGGCGATCTGGGAGCGAGGGTAATCTTCCTCACTTATGAGGGCGAATCTACTGCCTATTATGGCAGTCGGGAGAACCTTGTTTGTGGCCTTCCCATTTCTCTCATTCCCCTCGATCGCGACCGCAAAGATTTCAACCAGACCCTCCATCTCAAGCCTGCGCATTTTTCTAAAGTTGCAACTTCTGTCGCATGTCAAAGTCTTTACGACCATTTGCGCCCGCTCCCGACTATTGATCTTCATCGCCGCCGGGTTGCTCTTTCGCTGTTACAAGCATCTCCTGTGCCGGTTTAACGATATGCTTGCGCGCCAATCGAATTGCCATTGGTATCCAAATGATCGTCCCGAACCAAGCAATCAGGTACACTAGCAAGAATGGGAACGTGAAGCCGAAGCTGTACATTCCCTCGTCCAACCCATCATAGAAACTGTCCCAAAGCCCCGGATAGTCCCCGTCGTCAATCATAATCTTTCCTCACAAATCTTGTTCTGAATCAATTTCACAACTGAGACCTTTTGCCCCGTCGCGCAACCAGCGTCGAACACTTTCTGGATTCTTTACAGGCTTTGCATCCGGGTCTGCCACGTTAGCCTCAGCCATCAGCGCCCCAGCGGTCATACCCTTGATCATCACACCGCCAGCGGCCCGGCTGGCTAGGTGGAATTCCCCAGCGTTGTAGAGGCCCTGAATGTGCTTTTGGCGCTTTGGGTGGTCGACAATCCGTTGAATGTCCACTTTTTCGAGAATGGCGTACGAGAACAGACGACACGTTTTAAAATGGTGTGCGCCCAAAAGGCCTGAGTTGAGAAAACGAACAACGGCAGCTTTGGGGCTCCTTCCCCCCCTTCACCCATCCCCATAATCAGATTGATCTGTACACGCGGCGGCTCTCACGGTTTAGTGCCACGACACGTCGGCTCAGGGGACCCCATCAATGAAAGTCGCAACCGCCGCATATGATCTCGACTGGCTCGACAGCTGGGCGCAGTACGAGGACAAGCTGGACCGCTGGGTTGCCGAGGCTGCCGGGCAGGGGGCCGGGCTGCTGGTGTTCCCCGAATACGGCGCGATGGAGGTGTCGACGCTTGATGGTGCCGAGGTGGCGGGTGATCTCGAACGCTCGATCCGCACGGTTTCGGACCGGTTCGAGGATGTACAAAATTTGCACTCGCGCCTCGCAAGCGCGTACAAAACGTACATTCTGGGTGCATCGGCCCCGGTTGTGGATGGGTCCGGCCGCCCGGTGAACCGCGCCGCGTTCTACGCCCCGGACGGTGGCCGCGACCATCAGGACAAGCAGATCATGACCCGCTTTGAACGCGAGGACTGGGACATTGCGCCGGGTGGTCCGCTCAAGCTGTTCGACACCGCGCTGGGCAAAATCGGTGTTCTGATCTGCTATGACAGCGAGTTTCCCTTGTTGGGCCGCGCACTCAGCGAAGCGGATATGATCCTTGTACCGTCCTGCACCGAAGCGCTGTCGGGATATTGGCGTGTTCGCATTGGATCGATGTCAAGAGCCTTGGAAAATCAATGTGTTACGGTCATGTCATCGCTGGTCGGAGCCAACGGCTGGTCCGAAGCTGTGGATATGAACACCGGCATGGGCGGCGTTTTCGGCCCGCCGGACAAGGGGTTCCCAGCCACCGGAGTGCTGGCCGAGGGCACTCTGAATCAGCCCGGCTGGACCTATGCGGATGTCGACCTGTCCGACATCGCCACGGTCCGCGCCGATGGCCACGTGCTGAACCGGACCCATTGGCCAGAGCAGGACGCCCGAGTCGAAACGGTCACATTATCCGCCCTTTAGATGAATCCGCCCTTGAAATAAGGGAAAAATAGGCTCATTTAAGCGCACATCCCCGCAGATTCTGCGGGCGCAACCTAATGATGGAGACAACATGGCCAAGGAAGATACGCTCGAATTTCCCGGTGTCGTGAAGGAACTCCTGCCTAATGCGACGTTTCGGGTCGAGCTGGAAAACGGCCATGAAATCATCGCACATACGGCAGGAAAGATGCGCAAGAACCGCATCCGTGTTCTGGCCGGCGACAAGGTTCAGGTCGAGATGACCCCCTATGATCTGACCAAGGGTCGGATCAACTACCGCTTCAAATAACGTCTGCCGAGATGGCGTTTATCCTGGGATCGGGCAGCCCAAGGCGGCTGGACCTGCTGGCGCAGCTTGGCGTGCAGCCCGACGCCATCCGTCCCCCTGACATCGATGAAACACCGCTGAAGGGTGAGCTTCCTGTTCCGTATTGCAGCCGTATTACGCGTGAAAAAGTAAAGGCAGTTCAATCGGATAGCGACGACATCACGCTTTGCGCGGACACGACTGTTGCACTGGGGCGGCGTATTCTGGGCAAGCCTGAGGATGAGGGCCAAGCCGCAGAGTTCCTGTACGCTCTGTCCGGTCGCCGTCACCGGGTGATCACTTCGGTCGCCGTTCGGCGCGGGGATCGCATCCTGCAGCGCGATGTCGTCTCGCAGGTCAAGGTCAAACGCCTGTCGGACGTTGAAATCAACGCTTATCTGGCGACCGGTGATTGGCAGGGTAAAGCCGGGGCCTACGCGATCCAAGGCCCTGCCGCCGCATTCATCCCATGGATTTCGGGCTCGTTCACTGGCATCGTGGGGCTGCCCCTGTCCGAGACCGCCGCCTTGCTGCAAGGGATCGGCTACCCACTATATAGCGAGGCATCATGAAGGGTCGAACCATCGTTCTGGACCATATCCAAGACCGCGAAGCCGCGGCATTGATGGTCGACGGAAAGCTTGATGATCTCCTGATCGCCACCGACGCACCCGCGCCCGGCACCATCTATCGCGCCCGTGCCGATCGACCGGTCAAAGGGCAGGGCGGCATGTTCCTGGTTACACCCGACGGCCCAGCTTTTCTGCGACAAGTCAAAGGGTTAGCGCCGGGTGCCACGCTTTTGGTGCAGGTTGGCGGATATGCCGAGCCCGGCAAGGCCATCCCTGTAACCAACCGTATCCTGTTCAAAAGTCGCTTTGCCATTGTCACGCCCGACGCGCCGGGCCTGAACATCTCGCGCAGCATCAAGGATGAAGACAGGCGGGATCAACTGCTTGAAATCGCGCATGAACAAATGGGCGACAGCCCCTACGGGTTGATCCTCCGCTCCTGCTGCATGGATGCGGATGCCGGTGACATTGCCGACGACATTTCGGCCATGCTTGTGCAAGCTGAACAAGTGATGAACGACGAGGGGTCCGACGTCGAACTGCTCAGCGAAGGTGACAGCCCGCATATCCTCGCATGGCGCGACTGGACCGATCCTGCCGAGGTTGTGAACAAAACCGGCAGTTTTGAAACCCATGGTGTGCTGGATGCGCTGGATGTTGCCCGTGGCATCTCCGAACCTCTACCCGGAGGCGGACACCTCTATATCGAACCGACCCGCGCATTAGTGGCCGTAGATGTGAACACAGGCGCGGATACGTCGCTGGCGGCAGGAACAAAAGCCAACTTCGCTTGTGCCAAAGCTTTGCCACGTGCGTTGCGTGTGCGTGGGCTGGCAGGGCAGATCACACTGGATCTGGCCCCAATGCCCAAGAAAGACCGCCGAGGGTTCGAATCCGTCCTGCGTGCCGCCTTCAAGTCGGATCCGGACGAGACGATATTGGCGGGGTGGACACCTCTGGGTCATTTCGAGTTGCAGCGCAAACGCAGCCGGTTACCTGTCGCTGAGATCCTGAAATGAGCTGCCCGATCTGCGGAGAAGAAACGCAAAAGAAGTTCCGCCCGTTCTGTTCGAAACGCTGCGCAGACATTGATCTGGCCAAGTGGCTGAATGGCTCTTACGCGGTCCCGTCTCAGCGCGAAGACGACCCTGAGACCGAGGGAGATACGGACGAACACAATACAATGCGACCGCACTGAAAAAATGTAAAAAAGCCTCTGGACACTGCCGGTAGCAAGTCATAGAACGCCTCCACCCAACGACAAACGTCGTTCCCGTGCCCGGGTAGCTCAGGGGTAGAGCAGTGGATTGAAAATCCTCGTGTCGGTGGTTCGATTCCGCCCCCGGGCACCACTTTACCATCCAGTTGCGTCCGATTCTGACTGATAGTAGCCTGTAGTTGCAGGATTTCTACTGTCGGACTGTCCGATGTTGTCCTGCTGCGTGCGCTGTAATCTACCCCCGAATGGGGTACCGAATAGGGGTACGTGCCACACGATTACCGGATCCTTCCAGCGTTCGCAAAGACAAGAAAGCCAGAGAAGAGGCAGAGAATAATGCTACCTTCTCAAAGTTGGCAGCAGAACTGCTGGAGAAGAAGCGCAGCGAAGGCCGTGCCGAAGCAACACTGGCAAAGACCGCCTGGTTTCACCGGCTTCTTTGCGCAGACATCGGGAATATGCCGATCACGCAAATAACGGCACGGGATATTCTGGCTCCGCTGCGGAAGATGGAAAAAAAGGGCAATCACGAAAGCGCCGTACGGATGAGGTCTGCTGCCGGGGCTGTCTTTCGCTATGCTATCGCGCTGGGACTGGCGGACAATGATCCGACCTATGGTTTGAAGGATGCCCTGACGCTCACGCAAGCGCGCCTTGAGCTACGCAACGGCTCCGCTCAGCAGGCCTTGACCGCAACCTAATCACGAGAAAGAAACGGGAACGGATTCTACATCCAATCGGCCCGGATCAAGGGGCCGGATCAACAGCAAACCGCGAGCGGATTGGGATGCGACCCCATACGCGGCGTGGCTCATCGAGGGGCATCGGGACTTAGGCGACAGCCTCGAAACAGCTCTCGCAGATATCATCGATAACGCGATCACCGCTGGCGCTCGAACGGTAGAACTGATCGCCGACACTGTTGCGGACGAGCCATGGATAGAGCTGGCAGATGATGGTTCGGGCATGACGGAGATCCGCGCGCCACGGCGCCGACGACTATCTCGATCAAGTCCAGAGACTGATCGACCATGGCATGGAATATCGTCGAAACGGATCTGCCGCTTATAGCTTGCTTACCGTTGCCGCTGGACGGGCCGATGCGTTTTTTGAAGCACATCTCAATCCTTGGGACGCCATTGCCGGAATGCTCATTGTGGAGGAGGCAGGCGGCAAGGTCGATTTCCCCCCATATTCCGAATTCATTGAAAGAGGGGGGGCTGTCTTGGCCAGCAATTCTAAACTTCACGACCTGACAAAAGCAGCCATCCACGGGTAAGATGATTTCGGAGCCGCTTGCTATCTATACCTATCATAAGTTTCAAACGGCTTTGTCGCAAACTTTTGGCTATGCGGCCGAAATGACCACGTGACAAGCCCAAGCCTCACCCCTCTCATTCACACACAAATAACTTGGCAATGCCGTTGAAACAATTACCTGTAAGGTCGTCTTCCGCTTCAGAAGCTATCGAAGAAACTCTCCTGCAAAGGGGGTGAGGCAATGTAATCCTTTGAGTTGGGGTTGCATCCCCAAGGATGGCTTTGTTGCACAGATCAGGGTTTGAGCGCGCATCCCCTTTCCCTGGACGGACTTTTACAATTCCATCTCAGGATCAAACCAGATCGATAGCGAACCACGCTGCCTAAGCGCCGTGTTGTACGAAGGCCAGTTCATGGTCTTGTACGTCGTAGCGGACCAACTGCTCATACCTCATAGCTACCCCACTGGATTCAAACAGGGAATCCCTCACGCCAATTGTGCAACAAAGCCTTTCGGAAGTAGAGAAGACCGGGAATGTCAGCTTCACGGCTTTAACCAACCGTTCGTACGCGATTCGGCGAAATAGCGTTTCGAACCCAACCTGTACCCTGGATTTTATTGGTGCATGCGCTTGCAGCTGGAACAACGCTGCAACTGCCGAATATCTTGTGCGGCCAAGCAGCGGAAAACCTGTCATTCATGCAAATCGCCGCGATGCTCGCGGCTGCAACACACAGTTCGCTCAACAAAGCCATCCTTCGCTTCATCTGCAACAGCTATCGCCTAGCTGAATTGGTGGACACGGGACCGTGGCATATGAACAGTAAACACAACAGTCGCCTTCCAATGGCTTCAAAACTGTTTTGCACGATTTGCATTCATAGAACCACTGGCAAGCATCCGTTGGCATTTCCTCGGTTTCGCTGTGGCCGCAGTTCGGGCAAGTCAGGGTGCTTTCCAGGACTACAGTTTGTTTTGTCATAGTCTCACATCTTCATGATCAGGTAATCGTTAATTCGTGCCTCGTTAAACACAACGACCCAAGCCACGCCGGTGATCAGAGTCGTTCCTGCAAGCCGCCATTTCAACGTCGGCAAGGAACCGCGCTGATAAGATACCAGCCACGATATCGCGACGAGCGCCGTTGAAATCGTCAGCACATAGTAACTCGCTGCGGCAAGCTTTCCAAAGATTGCCAACCAACTGCCGCCCAGCCCCATTAACATCACTATCATGGGCAAAACGCAGCAAGTCGCGACGCCAAGTGCTGATAGAGATCCCAAGTAGCTGAGGCTAAGGTATTTCTGCATTCCGTTTCCCTCATGAACCATGACGTGCGGAGTTGTGGAGACAGCAACTTCTCGTATAACTTCTGTAGCCACTACAGGATCAAGGCAGGAAATCTCACATGTTTGCGATTGGGGAAGCATCCCGGCAAAGCGGAGTCGGAATTGAAACTATCCTCTATTACGAACGCGAAGGGATCGTGCCTAAACCAGAAAGAGCATCGAATAATCGACGCATGTACGCCGCGCACGATGTTGGACGGCTTCGTTTTCTACGGAAGTGCCGAGACTTGGGTTTTTCGCTTGCCGATGCAAAGGTGCTTCTCAACCTGTCCGAAGGTGATAGCGAGGATTGCCAATCCGTTAAGGAACTGGCCGAGCTTCATATCTCCAATGTGCGTATGAAGATAAACGAACTTAAGCGATTGGAGGCCGCCCTGAATGAACTTACGGCCAACTGTAAAATCGGGAACGTTTCTTGCCCGATGCTTGCGCAGATACGGACCTACTAATTGCACTTTGAGGCTCGCAGTCGCCCTATGCCAACGCAGCATGACCCAAGATTCGGGTCGCGCAAAATCTGCCGTTCGTTAGAGAGGTCAACTCGTTGGTTTAGCAATGTTTCCACCAATCAATGACATTTGTGCCTCGCCGCAGTGTTCTTGTAGCGCGCGGTGAATTCGGACAGTCAGCCCTACCTGCCGAATCTGAGCAATCAATTTGCTGCATACGCACTGGGCAGGTTTTATCACAGAAGCCGACTTCTGATTTCCGAACCACAGAGCAATGGTCCTGCTTATCTTTGTCCAAACTTGGGCTAGGCAGACGCAGATCTTCTGTCGCTTTCCATTGTATCAAGACTTGTATCGTGTGTACGCTAAGCCCATATACGCAAGGCTCACGTTTTTCTTTTTCGACCTGCTGTCTCCCAAATTCGGCGTTCAGTCTTTCGATTCAGACCGACCACGCCGAGTCGCCGCAATAATGCGGGCGGCAAGTATTAGGAGACTTCGACCATGGCAAATGGCACAGTAAAATGGTTCAACTCGACCAAAGGTTTTGGCTTTATCGAACCTGAAGGTGGCAAGCGCGACGTGTTCGTGCATATTTCAGCAC
Organism: Ruegeria sp. AE3; assembly: GCF_056542225.1. Classification (NCBI taxonomy): domain Bacteria; kingdom Pseudomonadati; phylum Pseudomonadota; class Alphaproteobacteria; order Rhodobacterales; family Roseobacteraceae; genus Ruegeria; species Ruegeria sp. AE3. The sequence continues at coordinate 14,958 of NZ_JBQFZL010000017.1, forward strand.
TTGAACGTTCCGGCATCAGCGAATTGAAGGACGGCCAGAAGGTTACCTTCGACGTCGAAGCTGGCCGTGATGGTCGCGACAGCGCTGCCAACCTGGCACTCGCATAGCCTGCTATGGGCACCCTTCTGGGGTGCCCGAATGCTCAGGGGGTTCCTCAGAGGCGTTGGAGAACAAGTCAGTTGCAACAGCAGGAATTGACCCGGGCGCTCGCGCAATACCGTGTGCCTGATACGAAGCGTAGCGTTTTTGAGCTGGCAATCACCGTCATTCCCTTTTTCGCGCTATGGGGCGCAGCGTGGTTTGCGTTATCTTTTAGTGTCTGGGTCGCTGTTCTACTGGCCATCCTGAACGCCGCATTTCTGGTGCGTCTCTTCATCATCATGCATGATTGTGGTCACGGATCTTTCTTTAGAAACCGCACCGTTTGCAATTGGACCGGTCGGGTCCTGGGTGTTCTCGTCCTCACACCCTATGACGTCTGGCGGCAAAGCCATGCGATTCACCACGCCTCAACCGGCAACCTTGATCGGCGCGGGATGGGCGATATCCCTACGTTGACTGTAGAGGAATACCTGAAGCGAAAGTGGGCCGGTCGTGCCGCTTACAGGTTAATCCGGAACCCCTTCTTCCTGTTCTGTATTGTACCGGTCTACACGTTCTTTCTTCAAAATCGCTTGCCCTTTGGTTTCATGCGGTCAGGCTGGCTGTATTGGGCAAGTGCAATGGGAACAAACGCCGCGATTGCGGTGGTCCTGGCTCTGATTTTTTGGACCGGAGGCATGGATGTACTGGTTTATGTATTCCTGCCAACCATGATCGTCGCCGCGTCGATTGGTATTTGGCTTTTCTACATTCAACACCAGTTTGAACACACGACCTGGGAGCGGGAAGAAGGGTGGAATCTTCAGAACGCAGCATTCTATGGAAGTTCTCACTATGCCCTGCCAGGTATCCTGCGGTGGTTCTCTGCCAATATTGGTGTGCACCATGTTCACCACCTTGCCAGCCGCATACCTTTTTACCGGCTTGACGAAGTTTTGCGCGACCATTCCGAGTTGGAAAATTGCCAGCGTATTACTTTGTTCGAGAGCTTTCACTGTGCACGATTGCATCTTTGGGATGAAGAAGGTCAGCGCCTGCTGGCATTTTCCGAGGCTTTGTCGAACGCCAATCTCAAAAAGAGTTTAGTGTAGTCTGGCACGGACCAAATAGGCTTCAACCGTATCACCGCCTAGGGCGCGAATGGCCTCTAGTCGGTGAAGGCCTTCAATCAGCACGAACCGCTTGTTGTCCGCACGTATCTGGATCGGCGTCTTCTGGCCATTCTTCAGGATATCTTCTGCCAGCGTCAGAACCTTTTGTTGATCAAGTGTTTTGGCCCGTTTCACAGGTACATAGATCAGGTCGAGCGGATATGGTTTTTTCTCCAACATAAGCTACGTGTGCGCCTTTCTTGCGTTTATTCCGGTTCGAAGTTCGCTTCAAAGGCAGGCGCTGGAACGTGCGTCATAGAACCGAACGAACAGCATCGCGCAGCTCCTGATGCATGATCCAAGTCGCTGGTTCATCGTCACTTTTGACGTGAGAAAATGCCAATACCTGAGCGGCGCCATCATTCTGTGCCGATCCGGCTTCGGGAAGCTCGAGTTCCAGATATTCTGCAATCGATAGCCCGATTTTCTTGAAGACCTTGACGGACGCCTCGCGCGATTTGTAACCAGCTGCCTTAGTTAACTGACCAATGCTCAGTCCTTCCTTGCCTGCGATTGTAAGTGCTTTGAGCATGGTGACCTGCGCAGTGGAGAGCCTGATCTGGCGCAATGCTTCGACATATTCTCCTTCACTGGGAATGAAGTTGCCGGAGTTCGCCTCCAAACGACGTCGAGCGCTGCGTTTCCTGTCTCGCTCTTCGAGAATTTCTTTTAAGGCTTCAATGGCCAATGACGGTGTTTCGCCAACTGCATCAGCAATCAAACCTTGCGTTTTCGCTGGTGGCTTGGGGAATGCGCGCGCAACGCTGTTACCGCTCAGAATGCCAGCCTTAATCAAGTACTTTCCAAATTCTACTTCGATCACTTCTGATACGTCAGCGTTCCGCGTCTTGCGAACACTGCGGTCCTGAAATGCTCTTTGTTCCAGACCACGCACTGACATCTTTGAGTCAGAAAGGGTCACTTGAGGGGCATTTTTACGCATCAGAGAAACACCACTACAATTACCGCTGCAACAAACACTGCTAACGCTATAGATATCTTAATCCCGTGGGACCGGCGACGCGCCTTTTCGGCTTTGATCCTTTTGCCAAGATTTTCGTCAATCGAGTTATGGTTCACGGCTTGGTCCTTCCGGATTTGTCAGGCGATATTGATTTCTACGAACCTATTTTCGCGGAATTTTTTCGGCGCACTTATCGTTCTGTCGTGTGAACGGCCGATTGCATTCCCAACCATCACCTCTTCGATTCAAATGAGCGTTTGAAGGAACAAGGATCGCATCGCACCTGTCCCGGTTTGCGCGAAAACCACGTTCGCATTTCCATCCAGAGTAGGAATCTGGTTCAAGATACGCATGCTGTGGAACAGCCACAGGCTCACAGCCGCTCTCCGCTGCGTTGTAACCTCTGAGGCATACCCAACCATCCGAGCTTTTTTTATCGCTCAGACGACCGTTTTTTGGGACTTCTATTGCAACACAATCCTGGTTCTCCTTACGAAATCCCCAGTTGCAGTGTATTTCCTGTGCGCCAAACCTGGTTTCGACGTATCCATTTTGAGGTGCGATCAGTTCTTCGCATTTTTCTTCGACACGCTGGAACAGCCGATTGCACTCCCACTGATCTCCGGTTGATGCAAGATAGGCATTTTCAGGAACTCTTATTTCCTCACAGAGATCTCCGACATTCTGAAAACCGTGATTGCATTCCCAGCCACTGCCATAGGAGCTACCTGTCAAATATGCGTTTTCTGGTAAGTCTGTTCTTTGGCACGATCCATTCTTGTTTTCGAAACCTTCGTCACAAACTGATCCATCGGCATTGCCTGCGACTTGGGCAGGAAGCTTTGTTCCTGAGAGCGACACCAAAAGTGCTGGGATCAAACAAAGAATGCAGCGCGTAAACACGATGAATGACTGATTGAAGCGGAGCCTGAGACCTGATCTATCGGCCATCAAGCACGCAATTAATGAGCCATGTGCTGTTCATACGGCGCCTTCTTTCATGGGTCACGCGGTGACTGGTGCATGTCAGGTGACAGTTGCGAATGCTTGCGAGGAACGAGCTCATAGCGAAGACCCCAGCGAAACCCGTTCCTGTGCTGGGCACATGCTACAATTAGTCTGAAGGCCATTGGATCATCGAAGCCGGCAGCATCGCGACGACGAGTAATTTTCACCAATGCACTTTAGTGGTCCTTAGCCAGCATAGAGTCAAGGAAGTTTCCCTCGTCGCAACGCTAACTCCACTAGGGCAGATAGTTTTTGAAACGGCATTGCCAAGTTATTCGGCGAGATTGTTGAGGCTAGATATTGCGCCGGGCGCCGGGCTTGCGTTGGATCACAGCGAAGTGATGTCACCAGTCATAGATCACGCTGCCGGATTTGTGGTGTGACAGATCGATGATGCGATCGTGGGCACAAACGGTCTGGCCTTCCGCCAAAACGACCAACCGTTCCGTGTAAACATGCCGGCAGATACAGCAGTTTATGAGGCTGGCCGGGCCGCTGTAGCGATTGCGCTCGAGGGTGACTATGATACGATTTAGACGTAGGTGACATCGATGATTTCGTCATCGGTCAGCTACAGGCGCCACCGATTTCCACCTCAGATCATCGCGCAAGCGGTGTGGCTGTACGTTCGCTTCAATCTGAGCCTGTGGGAAACTGAAGAGTTGATGCTGCAGCGGGGGATCGATGCTTCTTACGAAACCGTCCTGCGTTGGTTCTTCAAGTTCGGGCCGGCGGTAACTCGAAACCTGCGGCAGAGACTGAACCGTCCTGGCGATGTCTGGCATCTCGATGAAGTTGTTGTGAGACTCTATTGTCGCAAGTATTGGCTTTGGCGCGCGGTCGATCGGCATGGAATCGTGCTGGATGAAATACTCCAACCGAAACGGGACAAACGGGCTGCAAAACGGCTGTTACGCCGCCTGATAAAGCGTCTTGGTTTCACTCCCAAGCGGATCATCAAGGACATGCTGCGCTCGTATGGTGCCGCCAAGCGAGAGGTCGCGCCGGGTCTGGAGCATTGGTCGCACAAGGGCCTCAATAACCGCGCCGAAAACAGCCATCTCCCATTCCGAAAGCGAGAAAGGACAATGCAAGGCCGTCGCTCTCCAGCAGGGTTGCAAAGGTACATGGCGACACACTCCGCAATCCGCAACCGCTCCAGCGTCCCCGCTCGCCGCCGCTCCGCCTGAACAATTCGATATCACCGCCTCGAAGCATTTGACGCCTGAAATGCCGCCACTCAAGCAGCCTGAATTTTATTAAACAGTATTCTTTGCTTGATCGCGAGCTAACGTAACAACACCGGGCAGGTCAGTTTTATTCAGATGGGAAGGTTCAGTTCGGTAACTGTAACTTACAGTTTCGAACCTCCAGAATGTTCTCAATCTTCCACAGTTAACCAGAGGACGGTTAACAAATCTCATACCGTCGGATCTCAAACGAACAACTCACCGAGGTAAGACAATGTCTGGAAGAATGGTAATAAAACCCGCGGCGATCGCAATGACCACAGTGATGGCGTTCACCTCTGTTCCTGCTTTCGCAGCAGACTGGAATGGCAGCTACGTCGGAGCCCGTTTTGGCTATGGGAACCTTGCAGAGGACTTGGACGGCCATGGCGACTTGGTTGGACTTCATGTGGGTCGCGATTGGGGAATTGACGGTAGTTGGGTAGCTGGTCTTTCAGTTGACTCCAGCTACTCCAATGTTTCCGCAGGTATTGGCGACTTGGACAGCTTGAGCCGCATCAAAATTCGGGGTGGCTACTCTTTTGGAGACACCTTGGCCTACGTAACGACCGGCTCAGCTTACGCTGCGAGTAGTGCAACCAATGACGAATGGGGATATACAATCGGCATTGGATTGGAGCACCGCATTTCTAATAACGTTTCACTATTCGGCGAAATTCTTGAAGACAGGTTTGACACATCCGGCGGAGACAATAATTTTAGTGTCACCACTGCGACATTCGGTTTGAACTACCGTTTTTAGGAGTGGCAAGCTAACCAAATATATCCCGACTTCACATAATTTATGCGTAGTCGGGGTAATTGATTCTAGGGTCAGGATTCACAACCAGTTTCTGACGTCAGTGCTAATGGGACAGTTTAGGTTGATTTGATAAGAGAGGATTTCTGGCTCATCGTAACCACCAAGGAGTGGAGATGAGAAAGAAACCCGGAACCAAGCAGAGCCACAGTGAGAAGGTCGTAAAGGACATTCGTGGTCCTCCGTTTCCTAAACATAGCGGTGGACCAGTTCAGTGGGGGAGGCTCGGCCGAAAGCAGAAGTTGGGCCAGCGCGGTCAGAGCAGTTGCCTTCTCCTCCTGCGTAATCTGCATAATCGGATTGGGATGAAAGGGTAGCGGCAGCTGCGCTGGATCGGTCCTTCGTTCCGGAATCATACTCGGCCTCCTTTGTCGTTTCCTCTTCGAAACGCTTCGCCGGAACCCCAGGGACGCGAGAACACCATGAAGATCATTAAGCGCAGCAATGGAAACCAGCGGGACGCCCAAACTCAGGGTCGAACACACTGCCGCGTCAAGAACCCACTCCGGCGCCATGATCGCGCTCCAAAGCTACGTATTGTCCATCACCGCGCTGGCGGGATTGAAACACCCGGATATCTGAACCGAAATAGGCATTCCATCCGTAACGCACACGGGAAAGCTGCCCGACATGGGCAGAATGAACGGGTACTGCCCCTGAACAGGAAAAACGCGCTCTTCGCCGGACACGACGCGGACGCCGAAAACCGGGGCGTCATCGCCTCGCTGATCGAAACCTGCAAGCTTAACAACGTCGATCCACATGTATATCTGACCGCAACGCTCTCAGCCATCGTCAACGGCCACAAACAAAGCCAGATCGACGATCTCTTGCCCTGGAACCTCGCTGCCTACGTGTGATCGAGTTACCGTTTACGTTTGAAATCCAAAAACCAGGATCTTTATGCGGATCGCGGGTTAACGTGACAACACCTGCCATCAGCCAAACAGGCGCTAACTCAACGAAGGCCATAGGTCAAAAGTTTGCAACAGATCCAGAAACTTACAAGATTCATAGATTTGGATTCCCAACGGGGAAACCCACGTCCGAACATTGTCTTAAGTTCAAAGTTGAGCGCGACGCTAAAACCTTAGGCCCAAGCCTATGGAATAACCGTCAAAATCCTCGGCGATTACACCACTCAGCATTATCCGCCCGGCCTGAACCAATGGAACACCAATTCGGCTTGCGTCGAACTCGATGCCGACACCAGCAGTTGCCAACCAATCGGTGTCCAGAACCTTTGCGGCATCCCCTCGATAGTACACCAGTCCAGCATCCAGAACTAGGTGCGTGGGCAAGTTGAAGAACCTGACATCTTTCAAAGGATAGCGATGGCGAGAAAAAAGCGTCGTCTGGTTGGAGTTGGCCTTGGCCCAACCGGCTTGTGGTTCGTCAATTGGGTGAAACTCCAGAAACGTTTGGCGAAATCGGTATTCTGCCTGCCAAAGGCCAACCTGGGTCTCCTTGAATACGGCGACAGATGCCCCTAATCCCAGTGCATTCAGGTTTCCGTCAACTGAATCCGCCGACTGCGAATTGACCGGAAGCAACGGGAAGTCAATAATTGAAGCATCAGCCGTAACATGGCCGAATGATACATGCCCGACCGGACGAATGCGCCAGTCGTTTTTCAACGGAAACTCCCAGCCTAAACCAAAGGTTGCCGCTACACTTGCCCAGGTCACGTCCACATCGACACCAGGTGCAATTTCTGGAAAGAAAAGCACCGGGTTGTATTTCTGATAAGCCACAAGCCCTTCAAGATATAAGCCATTTTCGAGCGGGTGATACCCGCCTCGGAGTTGGCTTGATCTAAGGCTTTTTGTGTCGCCTGTTGCCCTTAGAAAAGAAAAAGAAGACATTGTTTCGTTTGGGGTGGCAGCAATACTCAAAACTGACAATGCTGCGCGTGCCGCCGCTTCTGAAGCATCCGGATCAGTACTTTGCGCTGTCGCAGCACAGCCTACACTCATAGCCAAAATCGCCACGCAGGCACGATCTTCTCTCATTTTGCCTTTGAAGGTAAACGATTCACCGAATGACCTCATGCACTCCGGTTAAAATGCGTAGGCAAGCGACAGCAGGGTCGCGAAGCCTTCCGTCGTGTTTCGGTTGTCAAATTCCTTCCCCATGCGCAAGGCGATCTGAGCGCCTGGAAGATCTTTGGGTTTCCAGACACCTTCAGCTCCGATTAGGTTGATCTCATATTTTGAGGGATTGCCTCCGGGTGTACCGCTTTGCTTTGAAACTTGGAATGATCGTGCCGCCAAAAGCCCCAGACTGAAGCCCCGGGCGACTTCTTTTCCAAAAGCAAACTCCAATGACAGGACGTCACCTGGGCGAATATCGGTGGTTTTCTGGCGTCCGAACGTTTCGTAACGTGCCTGAAACGTTGCCGCCCAAGGCAGGCTTGCGTCCTGCTGCCATGTTGATCCTACGAACAGCATGTGGCTCCAAAGGCCCTTGCCGGTGTTGGTGCTTCCACCCGCTTCAAATTCTCCGGTTGGGGCCCAAAAGGTGTAGGATGTTTGAAAGTGCCAGGTATTGTGATGCCACCCCAACGCGATTGGTGTGACAACTGTGTCTCCCAGATGGTAGTCTGTCCCCGACCCGGGTTCAGGCCGCAATATCTGATCTCGGTAAGTCAGGACAACGCCTGCCGCATAATCGGCCCCGAGTATCCTGACGTCACGAAAAACATATCTGAAGGTCAACCGGGCCGCGTTGACTGTGGGCGTTGGTGCACCGATGTCATCTCCGTTGTCATCGACATAACGTTGGATATCGTAGTTGATCCACCCATTTTCGATTACCCTAGTTCCCTGAGGAGGCAGTACAGCAGAGGTTTGTCCCAACCCGCCACCCAACCCGTAGCTTCCCGCAATTGGAAACTGAGCCGCCGCTGTGCCGCCGATTATCGAAACTGCAATGAATGTCAGAGCGCCGAGAACCGCTGAAACCTGTGTCGAAACAGGGAAAAATGCACGTGCTGAATTTGAAGATAGGAGAACTTGCCAAAACCGCTTCATAATGGAACACCTCGCCGCCTTTGTAAGGCGATCATAATCAAATTTGTTTATTTGTTAATAGGCCGTGACTTGCTCCCCACGGTCGTTAACTGTTTTCGTTAGAAACAGTTGAGTGGCACCGACGGCAGCCCCGACCATTTGACGACCGCAAATGCAATCAATGTTCCGGGTTGTTTTGCATGGTTTCAATTCCCTTGCTTGCCGTTGACGCCGCGCACGCGATTTGTTGTATAATTAAACAAGCAGATTGATGCGGTTGACCTGTATACGCGAAAAAACCGAGCCACGGAGCGGCCCCGCTCGCACCCATCAAAATCCCTCTCGATTTGGACCGATTGAATGACAGTCGCGAAATCACAGTATAAAGCGCCACGACGAGCAGCAACATTGGTAATGGCCGTGATCGGTGCAAGCTTATTCCTGCTCTTCCTTTCACGGGACCTTCCCGGCGGGTTGAGTGACGAGTGGGCGAAACAGAACTTCGGGCTGGTGACACGCTACGTGATTGCGATGACGTTGGGCGGGGCGTTCATGGGGTTTCTGCTTGCTCCGATGTTTGGTCGTTCAGGCGTTGGGGGATGGGTTACAGCATTGGTTGGCGGACTTTTGTCAACATTGATTGCAGGCACATTCGGCAGCTTTCTTGGATTATTGCCCGACCTGCTTGCCGATGGCTGGCAAGCAAGTGATTTCGTTTCAATATTATTTGGGTTTGCGGTTTTGCCACTTGCTGCGGCCGAAAATTTCAGTTCGTCTTTGATTTGGCTGGTAATGGTGATTGCGGCACATATTCTTTCCCTCTTCGAGCGCAGAAAGAACACGGTGCACCGTTGATGCTTGTTGGCCTTAAAAGCTCAACACTAAAGCGTTTCGGGATTAGCCTGAGGTATGCTCGGCAGCCTTGAAGTGACCCGCTCCGGGTTTTCCTGAGGCTCCAAATCAAGGAAAGATCGGAGCATTAAAAAGACAACAGAGCGAACCGCTATTCACCTGAGACACGTACACGGGTCGTGCGGATAGTGCTCGACGATCACGTCAGCTACGAAAGCGAGGCAGCGGCGATCTGGACGAATTCTGTTTTTGTCCCGCCCCAAGTGCTCGCCTACAGGCGTCTGATGGTTCGGAATGTGGAGTATTCGATTTGGCCCTGAATTCAGATTGTGCAGGCGGTACCGAATCCTTTTGACCTCGCAGATCATGTCGACCTACATCCGTCGCGAATATGATGTGTCCCAATTCCAGGGCTGCGAAAGGGTCGCATTATCAAACCTTGGGATCAAACATCTGGGTCAAAACGAAAAAAGAGGCACCTCCATAATGTGGGGTGCCTCTGAAGTTCGGTCGTATTGACCGCGACTATAGTCCATCCCGATGGCGGAATTGTCCATCCATAATCGTTGCTTGAACCTTGGTCGTCAGCAGCTCTTCGGGATTATCCAATTCCAGAATGTTTCGGTCCAGAATCACGATATCGGCCAATTTCCCCACCTCTAGGGAGCCCAGTTTGTCTTCCATTCTCAATTGCCAAGCTGGATTGATTGTTACGGCCTCAATCGCCTGCATCAGGTCCAGCGGGGCAGCTCCATTTGGGAACTTCTTAGAGTTCGCGGGGTCCAGGGGGTTCTTGAACGTAACCGCAGTATAGATCTGATAGAGCATACTGTTGGTCGACATCGGCGCGGATGGGTAATCTCCTGCAAGGCTGACGCTGACCCCGGCATCGGCCAGTGGCCTGTATTGAGAAACACGCTCGTTCGTGCGCGTGTCACCCAACATGCTGAGAAAGTCCTGATCCTGCCCAGCCCAATCTACCGAAAAAATCGGGGTGATGTTTACCGGAATGCTGTTGTCGATCATGCGTTGCTGGTCATCAGGATGAACGATCTGATAGTGATGCAGCGCATTGCGCTCGTCCGCGTTGCCGGAGTCGCGCGACGCAAGGATCGCGTCAATCATCCCACGCACAGTGCCCGACCCTTCAACATGGGCAAAAACATCTAGACCTTGGTCGTTTGCGGCCTTGACGACCTCTTTCATCTGATCCGGTTTCACCGCCGAGATGCCTATATTGTCTGTTCCCTCGAACGGCTCAAGCATCAGAACCGCGCCGGCACTCCATGTCCCTTCGGGGTGTAACTTGATGCCATGTACGCGAAACAAGTCACCGTTGTACTTGTCGGCCATTGCACGTGCCCGCGCCGCAAATTCAACCGGATCGGCTGTCGCGTCCTTGTAGGCCGGTTGAACAAACGTTCGCACTGGCAAATCACCGTCGGCGAGCGCTTTTTCAAGCACCTTCATGGAAACCTCCAAATCATCGAACATGCCAGGTGCGTTTGTGAAATTCGGAGTGACAACACCAGGAATCAGTGCTGTTGTTGTGCCGCCTGCGACCACTTGTGGCTGAAGTTTTTCGCGGCTTTCCTCGATCATTCGCTCGGGATCCCAAGCGACCTTCGTATAGACAGGAAACCACGATCCTTCCTTGCCGACGCCCAATGGGTTCCCGTCGTCATCCCTGATCCAGTAAGTAACCCCTGGCACCGGGTCCGGCGTATCTTTGGTGATGTTTCCGGCTTCGAGCGCCTTGGTGTTCAGCCACGCGTCGTGAATGGTGAAGTCGATGATAATCGCGATCTTGTCGGGGATGATTTCATCCAACTCAGCGGCAGTCGGCGCCCCCCCCATAAGGGTTGCATTGTATCCTTGGCCGACAACGATCGGCAGATCCGGGTTTTCCGCCACGTAGTCCCGCAGCATCTGCAGTGTTTCTTCTTTGTCTTTTGCCGCATTCAGATCGACGCCTAGTGTCGACCACGCGGAGCCAAGAACATGGTCGTGGGCGCTGACATAGCCGGGGAGCACCATCTTGCCGGTCAGATCAAGGACTTCGGTGTTCTCGCCAGTCAAGCTTTCCACGCCATTCACGTCGCCAACATACACGATCTGATTGCCTCGTACGGCAACGGCTTGCGCCTCGGGATTTTCATTGTCCATTGTCAGGACGAAAGCATTTTTCAAAACCAGGTCTGCGGCATCCTGAGCATGAGCAAGGCTGGCACATAACGCCAGTACACTGGCAGAAATAAACTTCATCTGTTGTCTCCCCTGTTAGTCGTTCCATCATATATGAATAATATCAATTTGCCATCGATAATGCGGAACTGCGCCACCCTTACTGAACTGGTCCACCGTTATGTTTAGGAGGCTCTGCTGCGAAGTTTCCGGGCGGCCCTCTCGACCATGTTCTTCGACGCTGCTACCATCGGCCTGTATGAACCCGATACAAGTTGGTGCTAGGGAGTGTGAAAGCATTGACCGAAATTCAACCAGATGAGGAAGCGGTCACTGCACAACTCAATCGCATTCTTTCCTCTTCGGATTTCACCGCCGGGCCACGGGTTCAAAGGTTCCTGACCCACCTTGTGAAGGAAGAACTCGCCGGACGTGGAGATCTCCTTAAGGGCACTGCACTGGCAATGGATGTTTTCGGTCGCGACGCCAGTTTCGACCCTAACAGCGATCCCGTCGTCCGGCTCGAAGCGATCAAGTTGCGAAAGGCACTCGAACACTATTACCTGACCTCGGGCGCCGGAGACCAGTTGGTGGTATCGGTGCCAAAGGGGCACTATCGGCCTTGCTTCGAAACGCGACCTCCAGTTCGGGCCAAGGTAATAAGGACCCCGCAGACGGAGTTGCCCAAGCTGGCTATCCTGGGTTTTACCGGAGAAGATGGAGAAAAGGCGCGATTGTACCGAGACGGACTTCCCGAGGAGATCGCACTTGAGCTGGCGCGCTTTGGCCATCTACGCGTGATTTCCGGTTGGCATGAGAGCGTGATCGCATCTGACAACAACAATTCGGCCCTTGCAGGAGGGGTCGACTACATATTGCGTGGCAACGTTCGCGAGGCCGGTGGGAACCTTCGCATTTTAGTCCAGTTGAGCCGGCTTCCTGATGAGACCTTGATCTGGTCAGACCGGTTTCGGATCGAGTCCAACTATGCCGATGTATTCGGACTTCAGGAGGACATCGCGTGCCAATGTGCGAGACGGTTGGCTGATGCCTACGGTATCGTCGCCGAAGATCTGAACGCGCAATATACCGGCCGCAGTGCTACGGATGCAGGCGTCTATGAAGCGCTTCTGGCGTTTCATGCACACGTAGGTACATCACGACTTGATAGCCTGAAGGAGTTTCAGGAGCTCGCAGAAGGCGCCCTCCGGCACAACCCATCGAGCGGTCTCGCCCATGCTTTGGTTGCGATAGCATTGATCGAAGCAGCGACACTCGGCGCTACCCCGATCGAAGATGTGATCGAGCCGGGAAGAATCCACGCTGAGAAGGCCATCGCTCTGGCTCCCAATTGCCAGGAGGCGCTTTTTGCCTCAGCAGCCTTTACCCAATCACAGGGGGACGCTGCACGGTACCGAAATCTAATCTCGCGTGCCGTCGATGCTAACCCAAACGCGACGCTGATGATGGCATTGGTCGGTGGCTGGCTCGCAAAGTCGGGTGACATCGAAGACGGCCTTGCGCTTGTGCGAGAAGCGCGCGAACGCAACCCGTTGCTGCCAATCTGGGTGTCCATATCGCTCGCGATGGAACCATTGATCGCGGGAGATTATTGCTCAGCCTCCGACCTTGTCCGTGACATCGACGCGCGCGATGCGATCTACGACTGGTTACTGATCGCGGTCACGCATGCGCTGGCCGGGGAGCTCGAAAGTGCCCGCGCCGCGATCGCGCCATTCACAGAACGCGGCGTCGATCCCACAGACTATGCAGCGAAAATTATGATGGACGATCGGCTACGTGCGCGAATTGACGAGGGACTGAAGAGGCTTGAGGCGAGCCGATGCGTCGAGGTGCGAGGCGAGTAGATAGGTTTCATTGCAAAGTTTTAGGTCGGTCAAATAGATTTGCGATCGCTATGGGTTCAGATTGCCAACTCGTCGGATTGACGAAACGGGCAGAGTCGAGGGGATCTGTTGCTAAGTTTTGACTGCTGACGCTCATAAGTGCTTCGAGTGAATGGATATCAAAATATTGAAGTCGAAAGTCTGTTTATGATCTCCTTCCAAGGCGCACAGTATCCGAATGATGTGATTCTCTTCGCAGTGTTCTTGAGTTACCCCCTAAATTTACCCGGTAGTCGATGACGGCAGACAGTTTTCTGAACCGAGTAAAACTGGGCAATGGATCGGAATTACAGAGATGGGCTCGGGCTCTCGAAACCCCTACCAGTCACAAAAAGGCGTTGTCGCTCTTGCCAAAAGACTTGCGATCCTGATGCTCGGCATCTGGACACACGAAAAAACTTTTAAAATGAAGGAGGCATAATCAGAGTAACGGGGATTAAGGCCATCAATAAAATGCTCAAAGACTTTGTCTGCACGATCCCGATTGAGATGGTGAGGCGGAAATACTTGAACAATATCGTGGAACAGGAACATCGTTTCATCAAGAGACGCACGCGACCAATGCTGGGGTTCAAGGCCTTCGCTTCAGCGGCGGCAACGCTCGACGGAATTGAAGTGTCGTACATGATCCGCAAGGGCCAAATCAAAACCTTGACTCTGTCCATTTCAGCAGTTCGCTGAGCTCGCCGTCTGACTCACAGGCGATTGCTGATACAACTCGACGGGCTCACATCTTTGCAACAAATCCCCTACAAGTGGTCTGTGCGAAATGGTTTCGACCACGTCAGAAGCGCACTAAAAAGGCGCGACGGAGACCAACACGCACTTCGAACTGATCGGCGGACCCATTACGAACGATGGGTGAGCCGGCAGCCGCGTCTTGAAACCTTTCGTATTTGGCACCAACTTCCAGCCACCAAGTATCGGCGAACCTGTGGGTGACGACGAGTTCCAACCCTGCACTGACCAACCCTCCAGCTGGGTCGTAGGCGGGGTATTGACTGCGTATGGCTTCGTCCGGCGTAATTCCGAAATAAGTCTGATTATATTTGTCTGTACCAAACAACAGTCGCGGCCCGAAGCGCACTGTCATGCGATCCATCGGGCGCGCTATGTAATTGGCTTCGATTGCGGCGACGAAACTGTCGTGCCCGCCCAGCCCATACCGAAGATCTGCAAAAACTTCGGCGTTTCGCGAAACATATCCGACCCCTGCGCCGATTTCGATGGATAGACCGACATCTTCCAGGCCAGTCAGCTCTGGGTAGTCGGAAGAGTCCCGTGGCGGAACATATCGCGCTGATAGCCTGGGAATGAACCCGGGAGGAAATACCAATGGATCTTCCGTCAGGACCGGATCGCCATACCGAAGAAACTGAGAAAACAGAAACGGAACTTCGACACTTCCCATTGGATAAAGTTGCTGACTATTCGCTCCGAAATACTCCGGAACAACCTGTGCACCCAGAACACCTGTGACGATCATCGACGTCTGTCGCCCGCCATCCTCCACTGTGACGCGTTCGCCGGGACCTATCACGGTAACTTCTGCGAAAGACTGAATGGGACTAGATATCAGAGCTACTGCCAGTACTAGACCAACACCTGCTCTGATCGGCGACCGTTTTGTGTCAGCAACTGGAAAAAAACGATTTGCAGCTTCGACTAGAATACATAGTACTTTCAATTCTGGATTAACCGAGCGCGAACGATAGGGAATGTTTGGCTGTGAAGGGTCTGCAGGTATTGTCCGATTCATGCACGCGCCTCCGTTTTGTTGCCCCAATTGGGCCCACTGTCCGAGTAAGAAGCCCTGGACGTTATTCTTTGCCTCAAACGAATTCTAATGGAACAATATAAGAGGTACTTCGGATGAAGGCCTTTCAAAGCAACGTCGTACGAGACCAACCGAGCGCCCAAAGCCTATCAGACCATGTTGGTTTGACAAGACCGGCGATCGTGTTCGCCGGATCGGCGTAGGGCTTGTACGAACATACCTTTAACAGGCGGTTACGCACTGAAGAGGTGCGACAGCCCACACTGGCTGCGAAAACCGTCCTGGACGTTGCCGGTCTGTGACTGGTGTCAGTGCAATGGCTAGCGCTGCTGTGGGGTTTGTCGCTCTTCCGGCGGCGCTCTGTCTTGATATGATTAGTGTCGCGCTGTATCGCGCCATCTGGGCCGCTTTTCTGATCGCGGGAAACTATTTCTGCAACTGGTTCGGCCACGAAGGAAGCCAGAACACACATTTTCAGATGCTGAACTGGGGTATAGCCAATTCAGTTGGTCTGATCCGTCAGGCGATCTACTTTGCCTGACGTAAATCAAGTTGTACTACTCCACGCTGTTTCTTTGGGCAAAGTGAGAGCCATCAGGCAACCGATCCGCATACGGAACCAACTTGCTCAAACGCGGCGGCGTCTTGAACCTCGGTTCTACAGCACCTTCGCGCAGATACTTTCTGACGGTGTTGCGAGACAGCCCCGTGCGCCGTTAATTATCGCGGATTGGCATTTTGTCACGCAATGCCCAGCGTCGTATGACACTCAAAAAATTCCATGCCGATCACTTCAAGTCTCCCCAAACAAAATCCTCGGAGCAATGTGTTCACAAGGGTCAATTCTCAGTGAAAGTTATCAGGCCTACCGGGTCACTTTTCAGTGGAAATCAACAATCATGTGAGGCCGGAGAAATGAGTGCTGGCTAAATGATCTCAGGCGCCAAGAAAACTCTTTATGAAGGGACCTGTCCACAAATGGCGATGCCATGGGGATAAACCACTGACCTGTTGACGGATTCTTCTAATATTCACCACAAGTGTTGGCGAAACATCAACGGAAGGATATTGGAAGAGCAGATTGATGTCACATCAGGACTGCAAAATATGATGACGCTGAATTCAGATAGCAGAAAACGGCTGGAAAGACGCTCTCTCAGCGTGGCCATGTGGGGAAACCTTTTCATGGCCGCCGCGGGGGTGCTGGCTGGTATGTTGTCGAATTCAAACGCGATCATGATGGACGGACTGTTCTCCCTGGTCGGGTTCGGCTCGGCGCTGCTTGGGCGTCGGATCAGTCGTCGCATCGATGCGGGTCCGGACAAGGTCCGCCCTTTCGGCTACGCCGCTGACGAGGCTATTTTTGCGACATTTCGCTCACTGTCTCTTCTCGGCTTGGTCTTGTTCGCAATAACGAATGCGATCAAGAATATCTACAACTACCTCAACGGTATAATGCCTGAGCCGTTGAACTTTGCGCCGATGATCATCTACTTCGCCGGGATTGGCCTCACATGCACCTTCATGTGGGGCTTCCATCATTTCACCTGGCGCCGAATGGGAAAGAACAGCTCGATCCTGCGGCTCGAGTCCAAGGCTGCGATGTTCGACGGGCTGATCACGGCGGCGGCAGGTGTAGGGCTGGGTGCCGTCTACTTGTTCCGCGACGGTCCGCTGGCACCAGTTGCGCCGGTGGGCGACTCGGTAATCGTCCTAGTACTGTGCTTGTTGGCGGTCGGAACCTACGTCACAGATTTTCGCAGAGGATTGGGTGAATTGGCGGGCGTCAGCGCAAGCCCCGGAGACATCGCTGCAGCCCGACGGGCTCTGCGTGCTGCTATTGTTCAGGATGGAGGATCACTACAGGATCTGTCCGTCACCAAACTTGGGCGAACATTCCTGATTACAGTCTATTACAATCCCGGCCGACCGATTTCTGCGTCTGTTATCGACGACCTGAACCTGCGCATGATCCGTGATACGCGCGAAGCACTGTCCGGCGCAGATGTGCTGCTCGTGATCACGGAACACTCAAGGCGCTGGCCGGATTCACTGAACCCTCTCTAACTAGGGTCAGGATGCATTGATTTTCCCTTCGTTGCGTGATTCACGGCTCGAAAACGGAGCGGTGATATGAGCGACCTTTATTGGCTGACAGACGAGCAGATGGCCAAGCTTTGCCCTTTCTTCCCGAAGTCGCACGGCAGGCCACGGGTCGATGATAGAAGGGTGCTGAGCGGGATTATCTTCATCAATTGCAATGGATTGCGCTGGCGTGACGCCCCGGAAGCGTATGGGCCGCACAAAACGCTTTATAGCCGGTGGAAGCGTTGGAGCGAGAAAGGCATCTTCGCTCGGATGGAGGCCGGCCTGGCAGCCGAACACGGCGAAGAAAAGACCGTGATGATCCCCTCTCATCGAAACTGCGTTTCGACTGCCGGGCAGTGGACGCGACCTATCTGAAAGCACATCGTACCGCGACCAGCATGGCCGCGAAAAAGGGGGGCGTGGCCGCCTGATTCACTGCCCGGCAGGCGCATCCGAAGGATGCTGCCGAGAGGGGCCGAACCAAGGGCGGCATGAATACCAAGCTGCATGCCATTTGCGATAGCAAAGGTCGCCCGCTCAACCTGTTCGTTACCGCCGGGCAGGTCAGCGACTACATCGGTGCTCGGGCTCTGCTCAGCAGCATACCAAATGCGGACTGGCTGCTCGGTGATCGTGGCTATGACGCCGACTGGTTCCGAGACGCCTTGAAAGACAAAGGGATACGCGCCTGCATCCCTGGTCGAAAGCAGCGCAAGGCACCGGTCAAATACGACAAGCGCAGATACAAGCGGCGAAACCGCATCGAGATCATGTTTGGCAGGCTCAAGGATTGGAGGCGCGTGGCAACACGCTATGATCGTTGTCCCAAGGTCTTCCTATCCGCCATCGCGCTCGCGGCTCTAGTCATCTACTGGTTATGAATCCTGACCCTAGCCCTGTCGCCTGTCTGCAAGGTGCTCGATCGAAAGAGTCCCGATTTGCGCGAAGGTGCCAAATGACCTGAAGCATTGGATAACGGGTCGCCGCGCGGGGTTGGGCGCTCAGTCATCTGTTCCCGTTTCGGAAGCGTGGATTTGATAAGTAGGCGCTTTTTTGGGCAGGTTCTGAACAGAAGGTTCGGTGGGAAGAGTGGAGCGGAGTGCCCGCGATAGATCGATTTGCGCCGGGCGAACCGCCAAGGTGTGCAAGGTCAGGTCACACGTGCGCGTTGATCCTCGATCCCCATTGAGATCAGCGAAGGTTCTTCGCGTTGGCTGGTCTGAAAGCTTGCTTTGTCCTGCATCTTGTCCCAATTGCTCAGGATCAAACATTGCGCGACGGCTCCGCCCAGTGTGGTTCCCGGTCCGGTGACGATGAACATGTCGGGTGCGAACTCTTTCGCGGCCTGTGATACGGCCTTTGTGAAATCATAGGTTTCGGTCACCTGATGACCCAAGGTGTAGTCCCAAAGCGCGTCCAGATCACAGGCTCCGGGCCACCAGATCTGACCACGGCCATCTATCATGGGCAAATTGGGTTGCCGGAACAGATCTGCGGCAAGGCGGGCGCGACCGGCTTCGGCAACTGGGCGTTGCAGATGTGAATGAAACCCTGCGTGATTGGCCAGCCGCATCGGAAATCGTTCCTGCACCACAGGCACCTTGTTTTCAAAGGCGGACAACCCAGCTTCATCCCCGGCCATAACCAGCATCCCGCCCAGATCAATTGACAGCGTGAGGGTCGCGCCGGTGCCGTCGATCTCAGCGACCAAAGCCAGCAGTTCGGCCTTGCGTGCCGGGTTCGGCTGCCAGTCGGCATCCATGAAAGGATAGATCAACTGGCCGCCAATCAGGCTCTGCTGCATGAGTGTTCCCATGGTGTTGACCACCTCGAACCCTGCCTCGGCAGTCAAGGCGCCCCCGCAGGCCAGGGCTGAATACCAGCCCATCGAGTTTCCGGTCACAGCCACCACGTCGATTTTCTCCGGATCGATGGCACGAAAATCGCCCAGCGTGGCGGCATAGATCAAGGCCGAGGCATTGTCTCCGCGCGTGTGCTTTGCCACGGAATACCGTGTTGCGCCGTCCAGTTCGCTTAGGGTTTCCTGACCCTGTGCGCGCCGCATGCCATCGAAATGTGCCAGCAGGGCCTTGTCGGTAAAATGCCGACCCAGAACACCCAATTCGGGTTTGTTATAGGTTCCGCGCCCCGGACAGATGACAACAGCGGTTTGTTTCGCAGACCTCATTTGCCCGTCTCCATAATGGATCTTGCTGCGGCCTCGATGCTGTCTTTCGATGGCATGGTCGCGGCATAGGCCGGGCCGGTGGCGATAAAGCTGTCTTCGGCGGTAATACGAGCCATCGGCACATCAGTGGTTTCGTGGAAATGGGCCATCAGGGCTTCGGCCACGCCGCCGTGATGCCGGGTTTCATCGACGATCAATATCCGCTTGGCGCCGCTTACGGCCCGGGTCAGCGCGTCTTTGGGAAGCGGCGACAACCAGCGCATGTCAATTATCCGGGTTTTTGTCCCGTCGGCCTCCAGCGATTTGCGCGCCTGATGGCTGAGGTAGACGCCATTGCCAAAGGTAACGATGGCCAGATCGTCGCCATCTCCATCCACGCCGACCTCGCCGAAACCGATCCTTTCGGATGGGTCGGGGTAAGTGTGCATCCAGCCTGCGTCCCCGGCTTCGTGCAGGTCCCGCATCGGGTAGAGCGCGATGGGTTCCAGAAACACGACCAACCGCTGTTCTTCCCGGGCCAGCCGCACGCATTCACGCAGCATTCGTGCAGCGTCGGCGCCGTTCGATGGGCAGGACAGGATCAGCCCCGGAATATCGCGCAAAACCGCGACCGAGTTGTCATTGTGGAAATGCCCGCCAAAGCCCTTTTGATACCCCAGCCCGGCGATGCGAACGACCATCGGGTTGGTGTACTGACCGTTCGAGAAGAAGGGCAGGGTGGCCGCTTCACCGCGCAACTGGTCTTCGGCGTTGTGAAGATAGGCCAGGAACTGGATTTCCGGCATGGGCGTAAACCCGTTTTGGGCCATCCCGATGGCGAGGCCCAGAATCGACTGTTCGTCTAGCAGCGTGTCGATCATCCGGTCGGGTCCGAAACGGGCCTGAAGCTTTTGCGTCACGCCATAGACACCGCCTTTGCGCCCGACATCTTCGCCCATCATCACGATCTCGCCGTGTACAAGCATCAGGTCGCTCAGGGCCCAGTTGATCAGGCGCGACATGATCTGGGGTTCAGCATGTGCTTTGAGGTCGCCGCCGAATACTTCAGCCCGATGTTCAGCTGACGGGCCATTGGTCGGGGCACAGGGGCGTGCGGGCGGGATCAGGCTGGCCATCACGTCACCTGCGGTTTTCAGGCGAGGGCGGGTGATCGCCTTGTCGGCGACGCGCGCTACGCGGTCGCAGGTGTCGGTGTATACCTTCAACGCGTCATCCGGTTGCATCGAACCGGATTGTTCAAGCAGACGGACGGAGTGCAGCAGGGGGTCGTTCGACTCTTCAGCTTCGACCTCGGATTTCGGCAAATACGTGGTGGGCATATCTGCTCCGGCGTGGCCATACAGGCGCACCGTGCGGATGTGCAGAAATGCGGGTTTCTTACGGCTGCGGACATAGGCGGCGGCTTCTTGTGCTATACGGTAGGTTTCGAAAATATCGAGCCCGTCGCACGAGAAATACTTCAGTCCCGGTCGATGAGAGAATGTCGCGGCGATCCAGCCTTGTGGTGTCTTGGTCGAAATTCCGATCCCGTTGTCCTCGCAGCAAAACAGCAGCGGCAGGGGAACCGACTGGTAAGACGTCCACTGTGCAGTGTTGAATGCGCCTTGCGCGGTGGAATGGTTGGCCGAGGCATCACCAAAGGAACAATAGACGATGGCGTCGTCCGCCATTTCTGCATGTTCTGGTTTGTGACGGCGGGCTGCCCCGATTGCATAAGCCGCGCCGACTGCTTTGGGCAGGTGGCTGGCAATGGTCGAGGTCTGCGGCGGGATGCAAAGCGCTTTTGACCCCAACACCTTGTGCCGCCCACCGCTGATCGGATCATCAGAGGATGAAGCGAAGGACAACAGAATATCCCATGTCGGGCTCTGCCCCGGCACCTGATCGGACCGGGCGATCTGAAACGCGGCGTCGCGGTAGTGCAGAAAAGCGGGGTCTGTCGGGCGCAGGGCTGCCGCCACGGCGGCCATCCCTTCGTGACCAGAGGAGCCAATGGTATAAAACCCCTGACCGGCTTTCTGCATTGCCCGGCTTTGGCGGTCCAAAGCGCGGCTGAGACATTGCGCGCGATATAGCCCGACCGCTTCAGACGCTGTCAGTGGGCCAGACGGCGTCGCGCCATCGGGAAAATCCCGTGCCGCAACCCGGCGCAGGAAGTTGTCATGCACAATGGTTGCGCGATCCATCTTTGTCGTCCTCAGGCGAAGGCTTGCAGGCCCGTTTGCGCGCGACCCAGGATCAGGGCGTGAACATCATGAGTGCCTTCATATGTGTTCACGGTTTCAAGATTCACCATGTGGCGGATCACGTGGAAATCCTGGCTGATGCCATTGCCACCGTGCATGTCACGTGCGTGGCGTGCGACCTCAAGTGCCTTGCCGCAATTGTTTCGCTTGATCAGACTGATCATTTCTGGCGCTGCGCGGGCTTCGTCCATCAGGCGACCCACGCGCAGAGCGGCCTGAAGGCCCAAGGCGATTTCCGTCTGCATGTTCGCAAGCTTCAGCTGGAACAGCTGCGTTTGCGCTAAAGGGCGACCGAATTGTTTTCGGTCCAGACCATATTGCCGTGCGGCGTGCCAGCAGGCCTCAGCTGCGCCCATAGATCCCCAGGCGATACCGTATCGTGCACGGTTTAGGCAGCCAAACGGCCCTTTCAGACCTTCGACACCCGGCAACAGAGCATCTTCCCCGACCTCGACATTGTTCATCACGATCTCACCTGTGATCGAGGCACGCAGCGACAGTTTGCCTTCGATCTTCGGGGCTGAAAGACCGGGTGTGCCTTTTTCAAGTACGAAACCCTTGATCTTGCCGTCATGCGCGTCTGATTTGGCCCAGACAACAAACACGTCAGCAATGGGCGCGTTCGAAATCCACATCTTTGAGCCGTTGAGGACATAACCCCCTTCGGTCTTTTTCGCGACGGTTTTCATGCCGCCGGGGTCCGAACCTGCATCGGGCTCGGTCAGGCCAAAACAGCCAATAGACTCACCGCTGGCCAGTTTCGGAAGATATTTCCGGCGCTGTTCATCCGTTCCGTAGGCATAGATCGGGTACATGACGAGGCTGGACTGCACCGACATCATCGAGCGGTAACCGCTGTCGACGCGTTCCACTTCGCGTGCGACCAGACCGTAAGTGACATAGCTGGCACCGATGCCGCCGAATTCTTCGGGGATAGTCGTGCCCAGAAGGCCCATTTGCCCCATCTCGCGAAAAATCTCGGGGTCTGTTTCTTCATTGGCAAAAGCCTGAGTTACACGGGGCAGCAGTTTGTCCTGCGCGTAGGCGTTGGCCGCATCGCGCACCATGCGTTCATCCTCGGCCAACTGGTCTTCCAGCAGAAAAGGGTCATCCCAAGTGAAAGGGCCAAGCTGGGGGCGGGATTGTGGTTTCATGAGAGTTTCCTTTCTACAGCGGCTTTGAGACGTGCAAGCCCCGCTGCAATTGTATCTTGGGCATAAGCAAAGCTCAGGCGAAAATGTCCGGGCAACCCGAATGCGCGACCGGGAACCAGAGCGACACCAGCATCTTCCAACAACCAGGTGCAGAAGTCAGCGTCATTTTTGAAAGGCCCACCCTGATCCTCAAGCAGTCCGGCGCAGGAAGGGAAGGCGTAAAACGCCCCGTCGGGTGCCGCGCAGCGCAAACCCGGAACCGCGTTCAACCCTGCAACCACCAGATCACGGCGTTCGGCAAATACGGCGCGGCGTTCTTCCAACAGGCCCGCGCTGCCGGTCAGCGCCGCAAGCGAGGCCCATTGTGCAATCGAACAGGCACCCGAGGTAACCTGCCCCTGAACGGCCACCATCGCCTTGATCAGCTCGACCGGCCCGATCCCCCAGCCTATGCGCCATCCGGTCATGGACCATGCTTTGGCGACACCGTCGACGATCAACAGACGGTCGGCAAGGTCAGGGGCCGCCTCGGCCACTGATACAAACGGAGTAAAGCTGAGATGGCGATAAATCTCGTCCGCAAGAACCCAAACCTGTGGATGCCGGGACAGAACAGATGCGAGGGCGGCAATTTCATCCTGCGTGTAGATTGCCCCCGACGGGTTCGACGGCGTGTTGAGCATCAGCCAGCGTGCGCGCGGTGTAATGGCGGCCTCTAACTGTTCCGGCAGAAGCTTGAATCCCTGATCCATCTGGCAAGGCAGAATGACGGGCGTTCCACCCGCCATCCGCACTATGTCAGAATAGCTGGTCCAGTAGGGCGCGGGCATGATGACCTCGTCGCCGGGGTTCAGGCTGGCCAGCATGGCATTGGCAATCACCTGTTTGGCACCGGTCGACACAATGACCTGAGCAACTTCGGCTTTGGCCTGCCGGGCAACTTCGGTGCGCAAATCGGGCACCCCGGCCGTCGGCGGGTACTTCGTCTTGCCGTCCAGCGCTGCCGCGTGGGCTGCTTCGACCACATGGGGCGGGGTGGGCAGGTCAGGCTCACCGGTCGACAATGCCAGAACATCGCGCCCTTCCGAACGCAAGCGTGCGGCGGCCTCGGAAATCTGCACGATTTCGGACAATTCGATACCGTTTAGTCGGTTTGCGCGATGGAACACTGTTAATCTTCCTCTGGAGATGACTGAGGTTCTATCTGCAAAGTAACTTGATAAAAATACGCTGTTTTGTATCGTTTCAGTGACTAAAACTCATGAGTGATATGCCCAGAATCAATTCCCTGCCGTCTTTTGCCCTCATGCGCAGTTTCGAGGCTGCTGCACGCCACGAAAGCTATACCATGGCGGCAGAAGAGCTTGGTGTGACGCAGGGCGCGGTTAGCCGTCAGGTTCGTGAACTTGAGGTTGCGCTGGGGGTGACGCTGTTTCGCCGGGTCGGACGTGCGGTTCGCTTGTCGAAAGCGGGTCGCGCTTTGTTTGAAGAACTTGCAGGCGACCTTGAGCGGCTGAACGGTACGATCAATCGTGCGATCGCGGCCGGTGACGGTGCGTCGTTGCTGACCTTGGCGGTCCTGCCCACCTTTGCGACACGGTGGCTGGTGCCCAGACTGCCGGATTTCAAGCACCTGCATCCGGGGATCGAACTGGATCTGCATTCCTACACGACGCCGTTCAGCCTGGAAGAGCGGCGCATGGACCTTGCCATTCACTTTGGGCACGAAGACTGGCCCGGTGCGCGGCTACGCAAGCTGTTCCCGGAAAAACTTGTTGTAGCGGCTGCGCCTGTGTTGTTGGGCGACCAACGGACTTTCGAGGAACAGCATGTGTTCGATCTGCCGCTGTTGCATCTGACCTCGCGGCCCGGGCTGTGGTCCGAATATCATGCCAGCCATAGACTTGAGGCCAGAACGGTTTTTCCAGGAATGCGCTTTGATCAGTTCTCGATGCTGATCGAAGGCGCAGTTGCCGGGCTTGGGGCTGCGATTTTGCCGTCCTATCTGATCGAGGCCGAGTTGGCGTCGGGCGCGCTGGTCCAGACCGGGCAACTGGCGAATACCTCGGGCAGCGCATATTTCATTGCCACACCAACCGGGCAGAGGAACGAAGCCGTACAAGCATTTGCGGACTGGATCATCCGGCAAACGAAAAGGCATCAGTAAGGGTGCAGCCGCGAAAGAAAGGTTACAGTACCCGGATACCTGGCATGGTCTGGATGACTGCCAGATCCTGCTCGTAAAGCTCTGTAAATGCGTCAACGATGTCGGCGTTCCAGCCGGGCAGATCAAGTTCCTCTTCGACCTCATCGGGCCGGGCGTGGTCTTCCAATATCCGCGCAAGGTCTTCGCGTTGAGTATCTTTGTCGAGGCCGTCGCTGCCCCGCACGATGTCCAGAACATGCCGTTGACCGGTTTCAGTCAGAAGCGACGACAGCAACGCATACTCATCCACCAGAGGAGCGTCACCGGGCAGGCCCGCCATTGCGCGCATGATATCCCCCAGAATCAGTGGCAAGTGTTCATTCTTCCACAAAGTGAGCTGCACCTGAGGCGCAAGATCGCGCAGATCTTCGATCATGCTCAACCAGCTCAGGCAGCTCAGATCGGTGCTGGTCAGAATCTCCTGCCGGTGATCTTCATGGATCGACATCAGGACCTTGGGTATGAAAATCCCAGGGTTCACCAGACCGACGAATAATTCAACTTGAGCATCCTCCAGCAAGGTCTGGGCATAGGCTGTCCGCTGCCCGGCAAAAGGGTAAATCTGTCCATGTTGCAGGGCAGAACGTGTTGGGCCAAAGAACTTGTCGTTCGAGAGGATGACACGATCAACATTTGGATCATCTGGAAGAAGGGCGTGCAGCCCGTCCTGCGTTTCTGAATCAGTCAAATCCTGAGCAAGAGCATCAGACAGAACCTTGACAAACTGACGCCCGCCGCGTGGCCCCAAGATCGCAGCACGGCAATCCACCAAGGCCTGCTTGATTGCCGAAAGCGAGGACAGCACTTGCCCTTCATCGGCAAAGGCGGCCCCGGCATGGATTACTACCTGCATCTTTAGTCCTTTTACCCTCAGGGGCTGTGTCCATCCCATTCTATGTCTTTGCGTCGCATGAAAATCTGCAACGAAACAACCCCGCGGTTTCTGCACTTTCTCAGGAAAACGGGCAATCCCCAAGTTCGAGTCAAAAATGAGGGTTGCAGTCCTCTGTCGGACGAAGTAATCGACTGCCAGTGCCCCTATAGCTCAGCTGGTAGAGCAACTGATTTGTAATCAGTAGGTCCGCGGTTCGAGTCCGTGTGGGGGCACCACCAAATCATTGAAATTTATAACGTCCAGACCTGACACTGAGGCTTTACCTGCATCCGTTCGAGTTGGGCGGAACCGTCCTTTACCGTTGTTTCCCGGAGTAGCCATGTATATGGGCATCTCAATCGGGAAATAGGGGAACTCAGGTCTAACTCGCTGGACAGTAACAAAAAACAAATCCGAAACAGGGTTGGGACATGAAAGTGGCTCTGGTACAGAAATGAGAGACTCAGGTTTTGGGTAATCAGATTCATACAATATGGTAATGTCGGGAGCTATGTACGCTTGCGCCGCGACAAATTTTTGTTCCCCGATAGAACGGGAAAAGGATTGGTATTGAAAACACGTTCCCCGGAAGGGGCACCGTCAGTCGATCCGATGCATCGGACCTGGCGATGTGTCGGACCACGCCAAAGCCTGAGGATGTGATCGGGGTGCCGTTGCGCGCAGGTGACTTCCTTCGGGGCTGCCCGCTAATTTTCCTGATCTGGCAGGTCAAAGCACATTGTTATCATCTCGTTGTGCTTGTAAGGACGTTGCACTGTCCGAAAGGGCCGCGCCATGCGGGCGTGATGGAATGGTAGACATATCAGACTTAAAATCTGAAGGGCGTATGCCCGTGTGGGTTCGAGTCCCACCGCCCGCACCATAAAAGTAAATTAAACACTTATAAATAAACAATAAAGAAATGGGACAACTTTCACTGACCCACATTCTGCCCCACACTTGGCTATTCGTACCTGCGGTTTCAGGCCGCTTTTCCTCCGATCAGGTTTTCCAGATCCGCAACCTTCACCATATTGACGCCTGTGTCCTGGTGGATCTTCAACTTGCCGTCTTTTTCGGTGCATAAGATCGGTTGATCCGATTGGCATGGTGTATAGAGCATTCACTCTTTATCCAGGGCGGACCCCTTAGCTACTTTCGCCCATTCGAGCCAAGCTTTTCGCTGTTCGGGGGAAAGGGCACGGAACGCCTCGAGAAGAAGCGCCTCGTCGTCTTTGTCAGGTGCGCTGAAATCTACAAGCTCAGATGGCTCCACATCAAGGGCTGCGGCAATAATAACCTGCTTCTTGGTGGTGAGTGGGCGTGTTCCCTTTTCCAATTGCGCCAAATAAGAACGAGATAAGTCAACCTTCACTGCAAGTTCTTCCTGAGTAAGACCTTTGGCTTGGCGGATTTCTTTAATTCGTATTTTCATGATCGATCTTTGGAGCCATTGTGGA
The DNA here is from genome assembly GCF_056542225.1 of Ruegeria sp. AE3. Taxonomy (NCBI): domain Bacteria; kingdom Pseudomonadati; phylum Pseudomonadota; class Alphaproteobacteria; order Rhodobacterales; family Roseobacteraceae; genus Ruegeria; species Ruegeria sp. AE3. The sequence continues at coordinate 42,179 of NZ_JBQFZL010000017.1, forward strand.
GCCCGCAATGGCGGTTTCTATTGGGTTTGCTGTGCGGTGAACCGTATCTGCCTTGCAGCCTGTCAATTAGGCCTTGTGGATGGTTGGGTAGTATCGGTTTAGAACTGCAGGTTCGACGAACTTTTTTGGGGGATGATCCGTTTGATGAGTGCCATTTCCATTCTTTGCTGCATTGGTGGATCGCAAACTCAGGGCTAGAAGCTTTCTCGACCAATGACCTTTTCCATGTGCGTGTTCTCCTTGGCTTCATATAATTGGTAAACATGTCGCAAATTGCAACACCAAAGTGAACATGGTGCAAAATAATGTGCATCATCCGAGTATTCGGGCGAGAAGTCAGGTCGGAAGTCATCAGGAAGTCACTAAAGAAAGAAATAAACAAATACATTGGTGGTAGTGCGATTTTGATGATCACAATTTGTTGCTTAATGCGGATTTAGAACCAATCCTGCGGTCGATCTTGAGGCGCAAGAGGCACCGCCCCGGAATGAGCAGCACAACCGACAATCTAGCCTTGGCAGATACCAGGTGGCTAGATCAGTTCGATCTAAACCCGCGTCAGCGGGCCTTTGTGCTTGCCTACCTTGCTGATCCGAACGCAAAAAAGGCAGCAATAAGCGCCGGATATGCAAAAGGATCAGCGGAAGTCACCGCATCCAAACTGCTAAGCAATGCTAAGGTTGCCGCTGCCATCGCAGAGGGCCGCAAACAGATCGAGAGCAAGGTCATGCTCGACGCAGAGGGCATTGTGAACCTCTGGACGCAAATCGCCCTCGCAGACCCCAACGAGCTAACCCAGCACATCATCGCGCCCTGCCGCTACTGCTACGGCATCGACCATCAGTACCAGTGGAAAACAGAACACAAGTTTACCGAGCGCAAGGCAACCGTGATCTTCTCGATGTTCCACGACGAGAAAGAGCGCGACGTTGCCATGTCTGGCGCAATCGTGGATCCTCGCATCCCTGACGACGCAGGCGGCTACGGTTATCGCCTCACAGTCCCGCCAAACCCCGATTGTCCCGAGTGTTCCGGCATGGGGACAGAAATCACCCGCATGGCCGACACCCGCAAGCTCAGTCCCGCTGCGCGCCTCCTGTTCGATGGCGTGAAGGAAACCAAGCAGGGCATCGAAATCAAGATGCAAGACCGCACCAAGGCGCTTGAGAACATCGCCAAACACTTGGGCATGTTCGCGGGCAAGGTCGCCCCGGAAGAGGCAAGCCCGCTCGAACGCCTCGTTCAGCGCATGATGGGCGCAGGCAACGCAGTGCCTGTCAATTCCAGCAACGAAAGTGACTAATCGGCTAGTGCGCTCTCCATCGAAGGCCGTTGCTGGTGAAATGGATGGTACCGCTGAGAACCTTGCGGTTGTGGAGCCCAGCAACGCCGCGTAGTTTTCAAGGAAATGATATTGATGCGGTTGAGTCCCTCGTGGTCGAGCCAGAACGGTTGCGATATCGATAATCCTCCTGTCGCCCTTGAATCACGACAGCGCAGTTGATGGAATCTACCGAGTAATGACCGCTCAGCATGAGAACCTGTCATCCGATAGAAACCGTCTTATGACGGCTTAGAGCCCAATGCGGACCTCGTTTGTGGTCATACTGGAATAAACTTGGCGGAATATGGCGCCCAGTTTTCTTTCCATGGTCTGGCCTGTTCAAGTTCGTAAGATAGCTCGACAAGCGTGGCGTCGTTTCCGGCTGCTGCATGGAACATTGATCCAACCGGCATGTTTGTTTCAGAGGAGAATGAAAGCGGAAGTGAGATCGCGCAATCGCCCACGGCATTCACCGGGGAAGTCAGCGCCAGCAAATTCTCAAGAAGATGGGCTTTGAACGCGAAGTCGTCACGGTGGCTGACCGCACTCCGCTTCAATGTCTCGGAAGGGGAAGTGGCACTAAAGATAACGTCGTAGTTCGCAAAAACTGCCGCGAACTTGGCCGAAATGTCATTGAAATAATCCAACCCTTCCTGCCGTTGTTCCGTGGAATAGGACTGCCCCTCCAGCATCGTTGTTGCCGTCCAGTTGGACAGGAGCCCAGTATCAAGCGATGTCTGACCACTGGTGCTGCGCGCCAAAGAGAGCAGCGGCGCAAACTTTGGCAAAAACGCATAGCGGAACATGCGAAGATACTCTGCTCCGTCGATCGGATGTTCGATGACAGTCACTTCGTGCCCGAGTTCACGCAATAATTCTGCGACGGCGTCCTGTGCCCGCACTATGGCAGCGACGGGTTCAACACCTTTGGTGCCCATCCGGGCATACGCGACCTTCAGACGGCGTTTCGATGGTCCTTCGATGAAACCGATCGGCGGAAAAGGACCGGCTTTGTCTTCGCAGACATCGATCAATGCAGCCGCATCGCGCACGGTTCTACAAATCGGTCCATTCGTCTTGAACGTATCGTGGCTGCCGTCCTGTTCGCCTGACATCATGCGGCCCCGAGAGGGCTTGAAACCAATGACATTGCAGGCACTGGCGGGAAGCCTGTTTGACCCACCGCCATCTGTGCCATGCACAAGCGGCACTATTCCCGCTGCAACCGCACAGGCCGCGCCAGAACTTGAGGCATTGCACGAATAGTCAAGGTTCCAAGGATTGATCGCCATCCCGTAGAGTTCACTGTCAAGACCGTTGGCGAACTCGGGGGCAACGGTTGTTCCGATCATGTTAAGCCCCGATGCTTCCAGAGCATCGACATAGGCGACGGACTTCTGCGGAATATTCGTTGCCCAAAGCCGGGAGCCATCTGTCCGTCTGACACCCCCAACATCAACCATGTCTTTAAGCATCGTTGGCACACCGGCGAAAAACGTATCCGGGGATATTTCTCGCGCTTTTTCCAGCGCGCGGTCAAAGGTAGGTGTCGCCATACAATTGACTATGGGGTTCAGTGCTTCAATCCGGCGGATAACCCGCTCGACGAGTTCGATCGCAGAGATTTCTTTCGTTTTTACAAGTTGCGCTAGCCCGACTGCATCGTATTCGACCAGGTCGTCAAGTTGCCGCGTTCCGGCAAATGAAGAATTTGACGAAAGGCTCACACTGCCAAGAAAGGCACCTGTTGCCCCAAATGTTCCAAGGAATTTTCGGCGCGTCAGGCGTTTTTTGGGAAATGCCAAGGGATCGGCCTCCGGTTCATGATCGACGACAAACATCTGAACTGTTACATGCCGCACCGAAAATGTGAACCGAGGCAGCGACAAATGGAATATCCGTGAAGTCTGTGTTTTAAGGCTGAGTGCAGAAGAAAATAGCGCGACGGACGGGCTGCATGCTGGTCAATTGCTTTCTCGCTCCATGCACTATTTGCCTATGACCGCTTAGTCGGCATTGCGGTCGCTCGCGATAATCGGGCGAACGTCTGCACCGAGCCCAAAGCGGGCGTTCCTTTAATTCAATACCCTCCTTATTATCGCCCCCCAAAAAAGCACGCGCAGTTATCCGCCAGTATATACCCGCCTCACCCGATCGGTGTCGCGCCAGTTTCCATCCGATACAACTGTCCGTCCGATAGCAGCATCACCACCATCACTGACTCCTTGTCGCCGCTGGGAAATTCAATGAACTGGTGCGTGACGAGAATACCGTCGTTCTCATAGACGACGCGATAGTTCCGGCGTACCGGCCTTGGTCCGTCAACGGACCAAATGTTTACCATTTCGGCCTTGTGCAGGTCTTTTCCAAGCTGATGGCGGACAAATGCGAAGTCGTCGTGAATCATGGCTTCAAATGCTTGCCTATCGCGAGCGTCAAAGGCGGCTTTCCATCTGGCGGAGAATTTCATGCACATCCTTTCGGCCGTAACCTCATCACCTTGCAACAGATATTGATGCTCCTTTTGGTGTTCCAACCATGATCTGCATCAAAACAGTGCTGGCACTCAGCGAGGGAGTATAGCTTTGCTGCGCACTTCGCGCCGGATGAAATCGATCAGCAGCCTCGTGCGCAAGGGTACAGCCGCGCTGGTAGAAAATACGATGTGCAGCGGGATGTTTGGCGGTTCCCACTCTGGCAGAACGCGCTCAAGCTGTCCGCTTGCCAGTTCTTTCGCCATCACCCACTCCGGCATCATTACGATCCCGGCACCGTTTCTCGCATATTCAACAAGCGTGTCGCCCTGATCGGCTGCAAACCCGCCTGCCACCACTACGTCTCGCTCCTTGCGCCCTTTAGTTAGACGCCATGTTTGTGTCGCGCGCATACGTGAGAATACGAGACATTTATGATTGGCCAAATCTTCGGGCTGATCCAGCCGTCCCGCTTGTTCCAGATACGAAGGCGCAGCTGCCAGGATCAGAGGGTTGGAGGATAGGCGTGATGCAACGAGTGCTGAGTCCTCCATGTGTCGTGCGCGAAAAGCAACATCAATACCCTCACCTATGATGTCGATGTGATCCTCGGTCAGAAACGAGGCGACGCGTATTTCGGGATATTCCCGACAAAACGCGACCAGAAGCGGGGCGATCACCAGGCGCGACAGAACAGGTGACATGGAAAGGCGCACTGTGCCAGCGGGTGTTCCTGCATCGGTTCGAATGCGGGAATCCGCCGCGTCAACGTCTTCAAGGATTTGGAGGCAGCTCTCGAAATAGGTCTCCCCCAAAGCAGTTAGAGTGATGCCGCGCTGGTTGCGCCGCAGCAGTTGTGTGCCGAGATGTTTCTCCAACGCTGCGACCCTTTTGCTGATGGTGCCCTGCGCCATACCTTCCAGCCTTGCAGCTTCTTGGAAGCTCTTAGTCTGGGCGACTCGCACAAAGGCGCTCATTGCAAAAAGCTGATCCAATTATAAAATTCCTTTTTAGAATTTTAGTTATTCTAATTGAGATATTGATTTAATTGCATGCGTTATGCAACTCCGGTGGCAGCAATACAGCCAGTCAACTGAAATCAGGATCCAAGCGCAGACCTGCCGGAACCCCTTTGGCAGGTGCCGGGAGAGCTTTGTTTTCGGCCTTTCCGGACAACAAAATAGAAAGGAACCGGAGTGACAAAACTATCTGAACGACTCTCGGATTTGTCGATTCTGATCGGTGACGTCGAGGCGCGAGCAGAAGCCTTTTTCGCCGAAACCGGTGACAGGCGCGAGCAGCGTATCAAGGCGCTCAAAGACACTCTTCGAAGGCATCAAAGCCAAATGGAGTCGCGCATTCAATCGACTGAAAGCGAGATCGCAGTGGCCTGGCAAGACCTAGCCGAACGTCTAACAAAGCGCTCCGAAATGGCGCGCGCGCAGTTGGTTTCAATCAAAACACGGGCCGATGCCCATCTCGCAGATCGTTGCACCGCGCAACTTGAGCAAAACGCAGCTCTGGCATTGGACTTCGCGTTGGTTGCGATGGAAGATGCCGAGCTCTCCGCCCTTGAAGCAGTAGATGCGCGTCTTTTGGCAGACGAACTTGCACGTTTGTCGGACCTGACAAAACAACGCTCCGATTGACCCGAACTCACCGACATGCTCAGTTCTAGGAGGCAATACGATGAATCTTCCCCACAAACTTGGGCTTACTACGGCCGTGTTCTTCGCCGGGGTCCAATCTACCCTTGCTATTGAACCCGATGGTCCGCACATGGCTCATTCTGAACGTAACGCTGCCGCTTGGGCTGCCGAAGACGAAGCCATTGACGCCAAGCTGGCTGAGCTGGAAGCTAAGTTCGGCAAGAAGCCCAACATCATATACATTCTAACCGACGATGTCGGCTGGGGCGAACTGGGTTGGCAAGGTGGTGGTAAGCACCGCGGAACACCCTCGGATGCTCTTGACCAGATGGCCTTTGAAGGAATGCGCTTCTGGTCGGGCTATGCTGAGCCCTCATGCACGCCCACACGGATTGCGATCAACACCGGTCGACACCCTGTGCGCACAGGCCTTTTGAGCGTGCTTTGGCCTGGCTCGGTGGAGGGGCTTTCTCCTGAAGAAGTCACCACTGCCGAGATTCTTTCGGAGGTAGGTTACAACACTGCCATGTGGGGCAAATGGCACCTCGGTGACCTGCCTGAACACGCGCCTGAGAATCAAGGTTATGACTATGCCTACTATGGCCTCTTCAACGGTGCTCCGGACTACTGGCAAGCCTCATACGAGGACCCGAACGGAACTTTCCCTTTTGCTGACTTCCCCGGCTACGATCAGTACGAGGAACTCACAGGGATCGACCTGTCCATCGGTGGCTATGTCGGTCGCAAGGGTGAGGGACGAACTCCTATCGAAGGCGTTGCAGGTGACCTTTCCCCCGAGCGTCAAGAAGCCTTTGAAAACGAGTCCATCGCTCAGATCACCCAATTCGTAAAAGATCACGCCAACGACGAGAATCCCTTTTACATCTACTGGGCTTCCTACGCGCAGCAGATTGCGCCAAGCCAAGAGTTTGCAGACGTCGATCACGTGGACAAGAACAATCGCCAAGCGTCGTTCATGGCGATGCATAACCAGCATGTCGATCAGCTTTTGACGACGCTGAAGGCTGAGGGCATTGCCGAGAATACATTGGTTGTCTGGACCAGCGACAACGGGCCAATGTACGCCTTCTGGCCAACCGCCGGTTACACGCTTCTGCGTGGTGCCAAAGGGGACGTACTAGAAGGTGGTGTGCGCGTGCCAGTAATGGCCTGGTGGCCGGGTATGATCGAGCCAGGTCAGCATCCGACGGATATTGTGCACGTGACCGATTGGTTTACCACGGCTGCGCGTATCGGTGGTGCGATGGACCTGATACCCGACGACCGGATCACCGACGGTGTGGATCAGACTTCACTTCTTCTGAACGGTGAAGGCCACGGACGTCGCCAGTTCATGGCTCACTACAGCGCCGACACGCTTGGAGCCTTCCGCTTCGAAGATCACAAGATCCACATCACCGAGGGGCATGGCGGTCTGCCTGGCATGGATTTCTACAATGTCATGCGCGATCCCGGCGAGAAGTATGGGGCGCTCTACCCAGGTCTATGGGTGGTGCAGCCAATGCAGCAGATCCTGCAACAGCACATGGGTCGTGTAGAGCAGTTCCCGCACCGCGCCCCAATGACCCCAGAAGAGGCCCGCCTCAGCGCCGAAGGTCATTGAAACAGGTTGGCGGGTCATCCCTGAGATGGCCCGCTTCGCTTCCATTCTTAGGACAAGACAATGAAAACCACTTTGCTCAATACTGCCATCACCATTGCGCTTCTAAGCGTTGGTACGGCCGCCCAATCCGAGGCAATTCCCCTCAGCGGCCAGAGTGAAACAGAATGGCGTCACACCCTTTCGATCTACGCGTTTCTACCGGTTAAAACAAAGGGAGACTCAACGGTTGCAGGAACAACCGTTCCACTCGATCTCGATTTTGGCGATGCACTGGAACTCCTTGATTTCGCCGCAGCCGGTAGATTCGAAGCCTGGCGCGCCGATTGGGGTTTCATAATTGACGCCAACTATGTTTCGCTTGAAGCCGATGGCAGCTTGCCCACACCTGGAAGCGCCTCGTTCAGCGCTGATATTCGTCAAGAATGGCTGGGTTTATATGCAGCGTACAAGGCCGTTGACGCAATCAGGGGGAATGGGCAGCGCTACGCCATCGATCTACAGGCTGGCGCGCGCTACAACTCGTTGCGTCAGGAGATTACAGTAACATCTCCGGCACCAATCCCTGTGTTGGGCGGCGATGAAGGCTGGTGGGAACCGGTAATCGGTGCACGCGGCACTTGGGTGCTTAACGAGCGGTGGACTGCAATTGCATCCTTGGAGCTTGGCGGCTTTGGCGCAGGCGGCAACGACCTGCAAATCGGAGCCAATGTTGGTGTAGATTGGCGTCCGTGGGAGACAACTTCGCTGTTCTTTGGGTGGCGATATTTCAGCATGGACTACAGCGACACGCTGTCCACGGGGGCGTTCGAATATGACGTCGATCAGCACGGGCCGGTTCTTGGAGTCAAATTCAGGTTCTGATTTGGGTCTATACAGCCAGTTTTGTGATTTTGATTGGTAGATCTGACGCTCTTAGAGATTATCAAAATTCCGCCAAAGACAAAGTATTTGTATGGCGGCTTCGTCCCGCGACTCGGTCGTTCGGTGCGAGAGGCGTTCTCAGTTCCTGACAAAATTTCTCAGATGACCGGGTCGAGCCCGGAGCGGCCGTTCGCTCGTAAAGCTCAGGCGACTTCAGTCCGACACTGTAATGACTTCGGCTTTCGAGCGGAGCCACTTGATGAATGCCAATACTTCGGGGCGTTGTCGTCCTGGTGAGGCTTCGATGTGGTAGACGCCAAAAAGCGGTTCGGAAGCGAGCACAGCGACCCGGCCAGCCGTGATGTCTTCCGTAAAAAAGGCGCGGGCAGTATAGGTGATGCCATCGCCGCGTCGGACCGCTGGCATGATCAGGTTGCCCGGCATGTGGTTAATCGCCAAAGGTCGCTTTGGGACGATGCCATGAAAAGTGAACCACTCTGCCGCCTCGTTGGTCCCTAATTCCTGCAGCCAAGGCAAGTCGGCAAGCGACTTGTAGTCTGACAGATCACGTGCCCCGATCAGCGATGGCGTACCGATGACAACCATGTCTGTCTTGAGGACAGCCTCGACATCCGGCTCGGCTCGCCTTTGATCTCGATACCTTATGGCGACGTCGATCCCACCCGGCCTGAGCTCAACGATCTGTGACGTCGGATTGAGCATCAGGGTGATTTCCGGATTTGCCCGCTGAAACTCGCCCACCCTAGGCATGAGCCATTCAACAGCAAAGGCCGGTGGCATAGTCACCTGCACCGGCCGGAGCATGGCCTCTTCATTAATGCGTTCCACGCCCCGGCTGATTATGTCAAAGCCTGCTTCCAAATCCCGTGCCAATTGGGCGCCGGAACGCGTCAGCTCAATGCCGCGACCGACCCGATGGACTAACGCAATACCAATTCGGTTTTCGAGCGCTTTGACTTGCTGGTTAACAGCGGCCTGAGTGACGTTCAGATGGCCTGCAGCACCTGCATAGCTGCCTGCAGTAGCTACGGCAGCAAAGGCGCGCAGGCTGTTCAACGGCGGGAGTCTCGACCAATTCATATGATAGATTTTCTAACGTTACGGCAGGATTAATGAGTCGCATGAAGTCAAAAATTTAGCAATATGCCTATCATTACGGCGGTGCAGTTGGAGGATCGGATGATGGAAAAGCTAAAGGGTGGATGCTATTGCCGCGCCGTACGATACGAGATTTCCGGTCGGCCGGAATGGT
>NZ_JBQFZL010000018.1:0-44960 GCF_056542225.1 Ruegeria sp. AE3
CGCCGAGCCAATGATCCCAAACGCATGCTCAATTCCATGCATCTGCAAAACCTTAACAAAGGCCTCTTCCGTCGTCATCTTCATAGGGGTGTTTCCTTATCTTCAGAACGCTAAAGCGTTGGTAAATTACAGTATTTCGTCTCTGAGGTAATAGCCGACATACGCCATGCGCTGACCCAGACGGCGGAAGGGTGTCAGGATGCCGTGACTCGGCAGCGGGGACGTGAAGATCGGCAGGGCAAAGGCCTTGTCTTTCTTGCCCGCGATCAGCTGTGCCATACGACGCCCGGCCTGAGCCGAGTACATCACGCCGTTGCCACCATATCCCATCGCGTAGAACACGCGCTGTTCCGGGTCCGGTTGAAAGATACGCGGCATCATATCGTGGCTGACATCGACCCAGCCCCACCACGAGTAATCGAGGTTGATATCCGTCAGCGCCGGAAACTTTCGGGCGAGGCCCTTTTTCAGAAGCTCCAAATGTTTTTCGTTCTCGGCGTCTCGTCCTGTTACCGCGCTGCGGCTGCCGATCTGCATCCGGTTGTCAGGCAATAAACGATAATAATGGCGCAGGGTGCGCGTGTCCGTCAGGGGCGATTTGGTCTGAATGCCACACTCATCCAGCTCGGCCTGGGTCAGCGGCCGTGTCACCATCGAGTTGGACAGGATAGGCATCAAGCGGTGCTTTGTGCGCGTGTTCAGACCCGGCGGGGTATAGCCCGCGGTTGCCAAGGCCACCGTTTTGGCGCGGACGATGCCGCCCGGTGTGCGCAGGTGATGCACGCCGTTCTTCGTCTGCCATCCCATGACCGGGCTGCCGGTGTGAATTTTCACCCCCAGACGACGCGCCATGTTGACATAACCGAACGCCAGTTTACCCGCATGGATACAGGTCCCGTCAGGTTCCCACATGGCGCCTGCGGCTTCCATATCGCGCACGTGTTTTTCATGCAGTTCTTCCCGGGAGAGGATGCGCGAACCATAGCCGAACACATCGTTGAGCAGCTTGCTCTCTTTCTTGAGGGACGGCATGACCTTGTCGCGATGCGCGATGTAGTAGTGGCCACCCGGCTGGGGGTCGCAATCGATATCGTCGGACGCAATCAGATCGTTGAACAGCTGAAACGCTTCAGTGACCTCGGCATGCATGCGCTTGGCCACGTCCGTTCCCCACCGTTCGATCCATTGCGACCGCTTGAGCCGCCCGGATGAAATCTGGGCCTGCCCGCCATTGCGGGTGGAGCAGCCCCATGAGACGGTATTTGCTTCTAAAACAACGGCTTGAATGCCGTGTTCCTTGGCAAGATGGATGGCGGTGGACAGGCCGGTATACCCCGATCCGATCACCACCACATCTGCATCCATATCGCTGGACACAGGTCCATCATCGGCCGGAGGTGTTCCGGCCGTTCCAATCCAATACGTGGGCGCGTGGTCGCGATTGTGACCCGGACCCGCATCAATGATCGGGTCATATTTGGGGTCATAACTGGCCTTGGGCCAGTGACGCGGGATGCTGTTATCCACCATTCTTGTTTTTCTCCGAGGCTGCGCGCAGGGCGGCGGATCAGGCTTTGAACATCGGGCGAGCTTTGCGAAGCGCCTGTTTTACAATGATTTTACCGTCACGAACGGTGAACAGATCCGCACCTTCGGCTTCGATCCGCATTCCGTTTGCGTCGGTTCCCGAGAAGGTCCACTCGGATACGGCACGATCACCGTGGACAAAGTGGCTGTGATGATCCCAATGGGCGTCTTTCATGCCTGCCCAGACGCCCGAAAACGCGGCGGCGATGGCTTCGGCACCTTCAACCTTGTTGCCGTATTTCTCGTCACCGGCCACGGTGTAGAACACGCAGTCGTCGGCGAAGTGGGTCATCACGCCGTCGATGTCGTGGCGGTTGAACGCGTCGAACGTGTCCGCCAGGTCCTGCGTGGTCAGGGTTTTGTTCATTTTGTACTTCCTTGTCAGTGGGGTTGTTACATTTCGTCCGGGTTCGGAACGATCAGTGTCGGGATCCTGGAGCGCCGCAAAACGCGTTTTGCGACCGTGCCCAGGAAGGTGTGCGAAAAGCCGTGATCATGCGCTCCCAATACGATCAGGTCGCAACCCAGTTCGACCGAGCGGCGCAGGATCACTTCTGCCGGATGGCCGTCAGTCACCTCGACCGAGGTGACCTGATCGCGAATTTTCCCGTCGTCGCCGTCGAACTGCGCCCAGAACTTGGCTTGCCGCTCGGCCAGAACCTTGCGCACCATCTCGTGACGACGCTCAATGGCGGTCTTGCGGGTCTCTTCGTTCATAATGAAGATTTCCATCGTGATCTTGGCGTCGTCCGACAAGGGTTCATTCACGTGCAACACGTGAATCTCCGCCCCGGTGGCCTGCGCGATGCTTGCGGCATGGCGCATGGCGTGACCCGAGTTTTCGGACAGGTCGGTGGCAAACAGGATGTTGGAGACCATCTGTTTCATGTCGTCATCCTTTCAGATCAGTAGCCAAACAGCCGTGGAAGCCACAGCGACAGTTCAGGGAAGAAGGCGATAATGAAGATCGCCACCGTGTTTGCCGCCGCAAAAGGCAGCGCGCGCAACGAGATCTGTTCGATCGAGATGTTCGAGATACCCGATGCGATGAACAGGTTCTCGCCCAGCGGCGGGGTCTGGAACCCGATGCCCAGCGTACAGACCATCACCACGCCAAAGTGGATCGGATCGATACCAACCGAATACGCTACCGGCAGCATTACCGGAACAAGGATCAGGATGGTGGCCAGTGTTTCCATGAACATGCCGACGAACAGTAGGAAGAAGATGATCAGCGCCCAGATTACATAGAGGTTGTCGGTGAAGCTGAGCATCGAATCTGCGATGATCGCCGGGATCTGGTTTTCCACCAAAAGACGTCCGAACACCGTAGCGGTGAACAGGATCAGCAGGACGCGACCGGTCAGCCATGTGGTGGCTTCAAGCGACTGGAACAGCGACTGCCAGGTCAGTTCGCGATAGATGACTACCCCCACGAACAGGGTATAGAAGATCGCGACGATTGCAGCCTCGGTCGGGGTGAAGAAGCCGGTATAGATACCGCCCAGGATCACCAGCGGCGCCATCAAAGACCAGAACCCGCGATACATTTCGCAGCCCACATGGCGGATCGACCAGCCTTCGGCGACGCCTTTGTAGCCGCGCTTTTTCGACATGAAGTAGTTCAGGATCAGAAGGCTGGTGGCGATCAGGAAGGCGGGTACAAACCCGGCAATGAACAGTTTCGAAATCGAAACCGACTGGAAGGTGCCGAATTTCTCGACCGCTTCGGGTGGCGGGGCCATACCGAGCGCGGCAATGCCGAAGATCACCATCGGGATGGAGGGAGGAATGATAATCCCGAGGCCGCCAGAGGACGCAGTGATCGCCGAGGCATAGCCGCGCTCATAGCCGCGGTCGATCATTGCCGGGATCATCAGCATCCCAACAGCCGCGGTTGTTGCCGGGCCCGAGCCCGAAATTGCACCAAAGAACAGACAGGCCATGACCGTTGCGGCCGAAATACCACCGGTGAAAGGACCGGCCAGACTTTCGGCAACGTTGATCAGGCGTTTTGAGATACCGGCAGCCTCCATCAAGGCCCCGGCGAGGATAAAGGCTGGCAGCGCCATCAGCGGGAACGAGCCCACGGATGTAAAGGCGATCTGCACGAATTTGATCGGGTTATCGCCCAGATAGAGAAACGAGATCAGCGACGCGACACCCAGCGCCACCGTGATCGGCGCGCCAATGAGCAGCAAGAACAGAAATGATCCAAACAGGACCGTGACGATTTCGGATTCCATGATTTAACCCCCTGCCCTTAGGATTTCTTTGCTGCTTCGGTCGCAGCTTTGATTTCGTCGAGGTCGATCTGATCGGGATCGTGAATGTCCTCGCCTTTGACAAGGCGGAGGTAATTCACCTGAATGATGCGGACGGTCATCAGCGCAAACGCGATGGGCAGCACCATGTAGATATACTTCATCTCGACACCCAGGGTCTGGGATTTCCAGAACTTGTTCATCTTGTTGAAGACAAAATCTGTCGCCAGATAGAGGAAGTAGACATTGAAGAAGAGCCAGAAGAGATCGGCGAAGGCTTCGATGTACTTGATCGCCCCCTCAGGCAGGAACTTGAACTGGAATGTCACGCGGTTATGCGCCCCTTTCAAGGCGGCGTAACTTGCGCCGAAATAGACGAACCATACGAACATGTAGACCGAGAGTTCTTCGATCCAGCTGACCGAAAAGCCGAAGACTTCGCGCGCGATGATCTGCACGAATAAAAGGCAGACAAAGCCGGATAAGAGTATCCGGCAGATGACACTTTCTATGTTGTCCAGAAATTTCCAGAACATGTGGTTTCACTCCTCCCTGAGATGAGAAGAGCGCCGTGGCGCTCTTCTCGGTATCGCTCTGCGGCGATTATTGCTGCACCGGCTCGCGGCCAATGGCTTCCAGAACGGTGTTCAGTTTTTCGACGCCACCGATGGAGTCGTAGAACTGGGGCCATACGGCACCTGTCGCCAGTTCGATGAACTCGGCTTCGTCGTTTTCGGGATCAATGATCTCCATACCTTTGGCGGTCAGCTCTTCCTTGATGGCGGCTTCGGAATCCCGCAGGAACTGTGCGGAAGCCAGGGTGGCTTCCTGTCCCGCTTCAAGGATAATTGCCTGATCTTCTGCGGACAGGTCCTGGAAGACCGCTTCTGAAACGATCAGCGGTTCGATCGAGAAGATGTAACGCAGGTTGGTGACGTGGTCCTGAACCTCGTAGAACTTCATCGCGTTGATGGTCAGGTAAGGGTTGTCCTGCCCGTCAACCACCTTGGTTTGCAGACCAGTGAAGGTTTCCGACCAGGCCATTGGCGTCGGGTTGATGCCCCATGCCTTGTAGGTTTCGATCATGATCTCGTTCTTGGGAACGCGGATGACCAGATCCTGAAGGTCGGCAACCGATTTGACCGGCTTTTTCGAGTTGGTCAAGCGACGGAAACCGGTATAGGTCCAGCCGATGATGCGCACGCCGGCATCACGGATGGTGTTTTCGACCAGTTCCTGACCGATTGGGCCCTGAGTCAGCTTTTCGGCATCTTCCAGGCTGAGGATCACGTAAGGCAGCGTGAAAACACCGACCGAGGGCGAGAACGGCGTGATGTTATTGATCGCCAGCAGCGACATATCCAGCGTGCCGATCGCCGCCTCGTTCACGGTGTCCTGTTCGGACCCCAGCTGACCGTTCAGGAACAGCGTGGCGGTGTGGGCACCGCCCGATTTCTCTTCCAGCGCCTTGACGAAGGCGATGCCCAGAGCTTCCTGTGCGCTTCCTGCGCTATCGCCCACCGCGATCTTGAAGTTCTTCGCATCAGCCGTGCCTGCAACCATCAGTGCAGCAACGGAAACGGCGGCGCTGATGGTGCCAAGCTTTTTGATAAATGACATGGATGTCCTCCCATTTGTCGTGTTTCGAGGTGCGCGATGGCCTGGGGAGAAGGTGGCCAGTCCGATTCTGCCTCGGCCACAAGAGGCTATCTTGCCAACATGGTTTCGTCGTTGTTAATATTTGCGCGAAAGGTTTCACAAATGTCGAACTTATAATATGAGACAGAACCCACTGGCCACCCGCATCGGGGACACGGACATTCGCCTTCTTCGGGTTTTCAAAACCGTTGCGGAAAGCGGAGGGTTTTCGGCAGCAGAAATTGAGCTCAACATCGGGAAATCAACAATCTCGAAACACATATCGGATCTGGAACTTCGGCTGGATCTGAAGCTGTGCAACCGTGGCCCGGCGGGTTTTTCCCTGACTGAAGACGGCGAGAAAGTGCTGGCCGCGACAGAAGACCTGCTGATTTCGGTTTCGCAGTTCAGAACCGAAGTCAACGAGATCAAGCAGCAACTGGCAGGAAGTATCCGCGTGGCGCTGTTCGATCAATGCACCACGAACCCCGAAGCGCGCCTTGCGCGCGCCATTCACAGCTTCAACGAAGCCGCCCCTGCCATCCAGATCGAGTTGTCGATTGAACCGCCTAACGTCATTGAGACCATGGTTATCAGCGGGCAGCTGGATGTCGGGATCATCGCCCTGCACCGCCCCTCGGCAAGCCTGCATTATGCGCCGCTTTATGGGGAAAACATGTTTCTGTATTGCGGGCAGGCCAATCCGTTGTTCAGCCAGTCCGCTGACACGCTGAGCTTGCGGGACATTCAGGCGTTCAACTATGCGGGTCTGAACGTGAACTCGCCCAACCTGATCTACGGCCAGCAACTGGGGTTTCGGCGCGCCGCCAAAGTGCAGAACGAACAAGCCCTTGCAATACTTATTCTGTCGGGCAGCTATCTGGGCTTTCTTCCGGACCATCTGGCGCAGGAATTTGTTGATAAGGGGCTTATGAGGCAGGTGATGCCGCAGGAAATCAAATACAGAACGCGCTTTGCGGCGGTGACGCGGAAACAGCCGGATCCGACACGCGCGGCCAAACTGTTTCTGGAAACCCTGCTGAGCGTCCATTCCGAAGTGCCCTGAGCCCGGCCTCGTCGCCTGTTTGCGCGAGGGCACCCCGTTTATTAACCGAAGACATGCGCCAGCCGGGGGCGCACGGCCGCGCTTGTCGTGTCCACTAGGGCGAAAGGCACGGGGAAAATTGGTCGAAAACGTCTGATTGAAAACAAATTTGACTTGGCAATTCCAGTTTGATTTCAATCGGCGAAGACCATCACCTCTTGCCCCCAGATAACCGGAGAGCTGCATGTCATCCGACCCTGTTGCCGCCTTGCGCAATCAAACTGATCACGAGGCGCAATCATGAGCCGCGATGCCTTGCTGCAACCTTATCAGCTAAAGCACCTGACGCTGAAAAACCGGATCATGACAACCAGTCATGAACCCGCCTATCCCGAAGGTGGGATGCCGACGGAACGCTATCGTGCCTATCACGAGGTGCGGGCCAAAGCGGGGGTTGCGATGACCATGACGGCGGGGTCGGCCGTTGTCAGCCGCGACAGCCCGCCTGCGTTCAACAATATCCTGGCATACAAGGACGAGGTGGTCCGCTGGATGGCGGAGCTGACGGATGCCTGCCATGCCCATGGCTGTGCGGTGATGATCCAGCTGACCCATTTGGGGCGGCGCACGGGCTGGAACAAGGGTGACTGGCTGCCGTCCCTGTCGCCGTCGCACGACCGGGAACCAGCGCACCGGGCCTTTGCCAAGAAGATGGAAGATTTCGACATCGCGCGGATCGTGACCGATTACGCCGATGCCGCCGAACGGATGCAGGCCGCCGGGCTGGATGGAATTGAATTGCAGGCCTACGGTCATCTGATCGATCAGTTCTGGTCGCCGATGACCAATCGGATGGAGGCGCCCTTTGGGGGCAATCTGGACAACCGGATGCGCTTTGGTTTCATGGTTCTGGACGCAATCCGCGACCGCGTCGGGAGCGATTTCATCATAGGGGTCCGTTACACCGCCGATGAGGTGGAAAAGGGCGGCATAACCGAAGCGGAAGGGCTGGAGATTGCCCGAAGGCTGCGCGACAGCGGTCAGGTCGATTTCCTGAACATCATTCGCGGGCGTATTCATACCGACCCGGCCATGACGGACGTGATCCCGGTTCAGGGCATGAAAAGCGCACCCCATCTGGATTTTGCCGGGCGGGTTCGGGCCGAGGTTGGGATGCCGACCTTTCACGCCGCGCGCATTCCCGATGTGGCGACGGCGCGGCATGCGGTGGCCTCGGGCCTGCTGGACATGGTCGGCATGACCCGCGCGCATATGGCAGATCCGATGATCGTTGCCAAAATCCGGGCTGGACGGGAAGAGGACATCCGGCCCTGTGTCGGTGCCACTTACTGTCTTGACCGCATTTATCAGGCGGGTGAGGCGCTGTGTGTCCACAACCCGGCCACCGGGCGCGAATTGTCGATGCCGCATCTGATCCCCGCCGCTGAAACGCGCCGCCGCGCGGTGATTGTGGGCGCAGGCCCCGGCGGGCTTGAGGCGGCGCGGGTCGCGGCCGAGCGCGGGCATGACGTCACCGTTATTGAGGCCGCCCCCGCACCCGGCGGTCAGGTGCGGCTGACCGCGCAGTCCCCGCGCCGGGCCGAGATGATCGGGATCATCGACTGGCGCATGGCCCAATGCGCCGCACGCGACGTGACATTTTGTTTCAACACCTTTGCGGACGCCGATGCTGTAACTGCGCTTGCGCCGGACATGGTGGTGATCGCAACCGGCGGATTGCCCGAGGTGACGGTTCTGGAGGCGGGTAACGATCTGGCGGTTACTGCCTGGGATATCCTGACCGGTGATGTGCGCCCCGGCGACAATGTCCTTATCTATGACGATGCAGGGGATCACCCGGCCCTGATGGCGGCTGAGGCTATCGCGCAAGCGGGGGGGCGGGTAGAAATCATGACCCGCGACCGCAGTTTTGCCCCCGAAATCATGGGGATGAACCTGGTGCCCTACATGCGCGCCCTGCAAAAGACCGGTGCCGTGTTCACAGTCGCCCGGACGCTGAAATCATTGGTGCGATCAGGCAATCAGCTGGAGGCAGCCATTGGTACGGATTACTCGGACCTGATAGAAAAGCGCCTGTATGATCAGGTGGTTGTCAATCAGGGTGTTTTGCCGCTGGATGATCTGTACTTCGATCTGAAACCGCTGTCGCGAAACTTGGGCGCCGTGGATTATGAAGCGCTGGTCGGCAGGTCCGGCCCCGTGTTTCCGCAATCTGTCCCAGAGGCGGGGTTTGATCTGTACCGGATCGGCGATGCCGTTTCATCGCGCAACACGCATGCCGCCATTTATGATGCGCTGCGCTTGGGGATTCGATGGTGAGGCCATTGAAACACCCCCCGGCCAAGCACGCCACAAACAACTTTTCACCTGACAGTCAGTCAAAGGACCGGACATGAGCAATACAGAGGTCATCGAAACCGTTTGGATTCCCATGCCGGACGGCGCTAAACTTGCGGCACGGCTTTGGCTGCCCGGCTCGGCCCGAGCAACGCCCGTTCCCTGTGTTCTGGAATACATCCCCTATCGCCGCCGGGATCGCACCCGGATGCGGGATGAAAGCATGCATCCGCATTTCGCCGCTGCAGGCTATGCGTCGATCCGGGTGGACATCCGCGGCTATGGCGACAGCGACGGGATTCCCGAAGACGAGTATTCGCATCAGGAGATTCAGGATGGGCACGACATCATCCAGTGGATTGCCGATCAGAACTGGTGCGACGGAAATGTCGGAATGTTCGGCAAAAGCTGGGGGGCGTATAACGCCTTTCAGGTGGCCGCTACCCGCCCGCCTGCGCTGAAGGCGATTGCGCCGGTGATGGGAACGGATGACCGCTGGCGCGAGGATATTCACTTTTACGGCGGCTGTCTGGCCAATGACAATTTCTGGTGGGGCTCGATCATGCAGCTGTACAATGCCATGCCGCCCGACCCCGAGATTGTGGGCAAAGATCGCTGGATCGACATGTGGCGCGCACGGTTGGAGGGGGCTGAATTCTGGCCCGCCATGTGGCTGGAACATCAGACCCATGACGACATATGGCGGCGCGGTTCGATCTGCGAAAACTACGCGGATGTCGATGTGCCGGTGTATTTCTTTGGCGGATGGATGGACCTGTATCGCGACACTCCTTTCCGCATCGCAGAACACCTGAGCGGGCCGGTCAAGATCCTGATGGGCCCCTGGGCGCATCTGTACCCGCAAGAAGGGGTGCCGGGGCCCCGGGTCGATTTCGTCGGCGAGGTGATCCGGTTCTGGGACCATTGGCTGAAGGGGATCGACACGGGCCTGATGGACGAGCCGCCCTTGCGGTTTTTCCTGCAGGACAGTGCCGCCCCGTCCGGAACACATGTGCACCGCGACGGGCAGTGGATCGAGGAGCC
The DNA here is from genome assembly GCF_056542225.1 of Ruegeria sp. AE3. Taxonomy (NCBI): domain Bacteria; kingdom Pseudomonadati; phylum Pseudomonadota; class Alphaproteobacteria; order Rhodobacterales; family Roseobacteraceae; genus Ruegeria; species Ruegeria sp. AE3. The sequence goes on from NZ_JBQFZL010000018.1 coordinate 9,937, forward strand.
AAGCTGGCCATCGCCACATGTCAAGGACCAGCCCTTGTGGCTAAATGACGGAACGCTGGACGCCTCCGCCGGGTCCGGCGGGGAGATGTCGGTTTGTTCGCCGCAGAATTTCGGGGCCGCAGCGGGCGACATGTGTTCCTTTGCAATACCCGGAGATATGGCGGCAGATTGCCGGATCGAAGCCGCAGGGGCGCTGCAATTCAAAGCAGAGCCACTTGGAGAGCCGATCGATATTCTGGGCCAGCCCTCGGTAGACCTGACAGTTTCTGCCGATCGGGCGCAGGGTTTTGTTGCGGCCTTGCTGGTGGATGAGGCCCCGGATGACGCGCAGACATTGATTGCACGCGGGTTCTGCAATCTGACCCACCGGATCAGCGACACTGAACCGACACCGATCACACCCGGCGAAGACATGCACGTGACTGTCCCGCTTTATGGAACCGGTTATCGGGTGTTGGCGGGTCATCGCATCGTTCTGCAAATCGCGTCCGCCTATTGGCCGGTCCTGTGGCCAGCGCCCGAGCCGGTTACGCTGACGATCCAACCCGGCACATCGCGGCTGATCCTGCCCGTGCGCAGCCAGCATGATGACGCGCCAGCCCCACGCCCCTTGCCCGAACCTCGGGGTCCCGACGTCGCCCCGCGGAAGACGAACGTTCGCTCCGGTTCGATGGAGCGTTCGGTCCACACCGATCTGACCAATGGCGAGGTGACACACAGGTATTTCCTTGACGGGGGTGTCTTTGGGCCGGTGGGCGATATTCGCCTCGACGATATCGGCACGGTGCTGAGCGATATGTCGGATCGACGCTATACCATCCAGCCGGATGATCCGTTGTCGGCAGTAGCCACAATGGAGCAAACCGCCGGTTTCGACCGCGAGGGGTGGTCCGCCAAGATCTGGACCTGTTCCGAACAAAGGGCGACTGCGACCGAATTTCACCTGACCGCTCGCCTAAAGGCGTGGTCGGGTGACGACCTGATCTTTGAGGAAGAACAGTCTTTTGTCATCCCCCGCAACGGGATGTAGGCGCAGAATGGTTTACAGACCTGCCGTCTTGTGATGCGTGGGCTGGTGTTCCCCTCGCGGGATCGAAATTGTTCAGGGCTCTCATCCGGGGGCAACGTGCATCAATCGGAACCTATCTTTGAGCGGGATTGCAAAACCCTGTAGCAATGACGAAAGAAAGCAGGACGAAGGAGAGTTGCCTTGACGAGTTTTTTTGAGAACCTGCGCGCCCTGCGGCATGAGTTTCACCGCAACCCCGAGCTTGGCTTTCAGGAGGACTGGACCAAGGCCCGGATCGCCGATCACCTGAGAAGCCTTGGCATCGAAGTGCATGAGGGTGTCGGCGTTGTTGGTGTTCTGCGAGCGGGCCATGGCAACCGGTCCATCGGTCTGCGCGCGGATTTCGACGCCCTGCCCATTACCGAGGCCAACAACTTTGCCTACAAGTCTCAGAATCCGGGCGTGATGCACGCCTGCGGCCATGACGGCCATACGACCATGCTGCTGGGCGCGGCCGAGCTTTTGGCCAGGGATCAGGGCTTTGACGGCACCGTTGTCTTCCTGTTCCAGCCCAATGAGGAGCACGGGCTGGGTGCGCGGGCGATGATTGATGAAGGCGTCCTGCGGGATTTTCCGATTGACGAAGTCTATGGCGCGCACAATCTGCCGGGCGAACCCGTTGGGCGGGTTTCAACCCGCGCCGGTGTTGTTTGTTGCAGCGAAAGCCTATTCGAGATCACAATCACTGGTCAGGGCGGCCATGCCTCGATGCCCCATGTCGGGCGCGAGACACTTACGCCCGCAGCAGAGCTTGTTCTGGCCTTGCAAACCATCGTTTCGCGTAAGCTTGCCCCGGCGTTTGGCGCGGTCGTTTCCGTGACCGAGTTCATCACCGATGGGCAGCGCAACGTCCTGCCAAGCCGAACGGTGTTGAAAGGGGACGCACGGGCGATGTCCCCCGACGACCGCGCGCGGATTGAACATCACATGCGGCAGATTGCAGCAGGCGTGGCGGAAAGCCACGGTGTCGCGGTGACGGTGGAGTTCCAGACCGAATTCATCGAGGCAATCAACGATGCCGACGCCGCAACCCATGTGGTTTCAGCAGCAAAAACGCTGGGTTTGGAGGTTGACGGCGACCGGACCGCCATGTCGTTTTCCGAGGATTTCGCGGAATTTGCGGCAGCGGTTCCGGGGTGTTTTCTGCTGATCGGCAATGGAACCGAGGGGTCGAATGGCCGCCCCCTGCACGCGAATGACTATGATTTCAACGACGCGCTGCTGCCATTGGGAGCAAACCTGTGGGCCGAACTGGTGCGGCAACGCCTGCCTGTGACCACCTGACTGTGCAGGACGATCCATAGATTTTCCGGATCGCCCGCTCAGGTCGTGCTGAAAATTCGCTATCGGATGCCGGTCTTTTCCAGAATGATCAGCGTGCTGCTTCGGTGGGCGCGCATGCCGAACCCGACCATTCAGCGCCGGATGCGCCGGTCAGGAACCCGTCGCTTAGCCTTATACCGGGATCGGCGGCGCGCAGCGCATGTTCCAGATCGCCCCGGTCAAGTTGCCCATCCAGCCGCTGTCGGTAGAGCGCGCAGAGCCTTGGGAACCCCTGAGATTGCGGCGACAGGCGCAGGGCCGCGACGCCAGCACTTTGCAGCAACTCGATCTGATGATCCGTGCAGGCATAGCTGTCTGACAGGGTCTGCACACCGTTCATGGCCATGAACGGCTGTCCATCGCCGGTCAGCACTTCCAGCCCGTCGGGATCGTTTTCGCAGGCAAACTGGCAATTATCCTTGCTGCGCCCATGCAGGCGCGCGTGGTAACACCGGCCGGAGATGGCCAGCGGCAGGCGACCGTGGCCCCAAACCTCGACCGCGACACCCAAACTGGCGGCGGCTTGTGCCAGAACCCTGACCGAGGCGATTGGCAGTTCCGGCGGCAGGCATATGCGACGCGCCCCACGTGACGCCAGCCATGCCAATGTGCCTTCGTTATAGACATTGATCAGCGGTCCGACATCGAAATCGGTGTTTTCGGGCAGATGCGCCAGCGCAGTCAGATCGTTGATCTCGACCGTGACCCCCAGATCCGCCAGATCGGCGGTCAGCTTGCGTTCACGCTTGAGCGTCACCAGTGCAAGACTGGTCAGCGCAACCTGTTTGCCTGCCTCAACCAGCCGGGCAATCGCGTCGGGAATCCGGTCCTGATAAAACGGCAGGCGCTTGGAACAAACCAGCTCGCCCAGCACGATGCGGTCGACGGGGGTTTGGGCCAAATCCTCGTAAAAGGATGTCCAGCTATCGGCGGGCCAGAAAAACTGGTTGGGGCCAACGGTCAGTTCCATCGCGCTATCTCCAGGTTTTTTTGTATGCGCCGGTTGTCATGGCCTGCCCTTCGGACAAACGGGCCAGCATCCCCTCGGGCAGAGGGCGCCCGGCCTCAAGCGCGTCGACAGCGGCACGGAAGTTCCGAACCACCTGCGCAACGTAGGATTTCGAGCGCTGGCGCCCTTCGATTTTCAGCGCGGTGACACCGGCCTTCTGCAATTGCGGGATCAGCCGTTCCGCATTCAGGCTGACGGGGTCTTCGAACAAATGGCCCGTCTTTTCACCTGCGGAAAAGCACCCTTTGCACAATGTCGGATAGGGTGCAGGCTGATTTCGTTCGACCCGGTGGATCAGGTAACCGCCCAGGCGCGTGTTCAACGCGCCCTGATCGTTCTGGTATTCGACATGGCTGGCGGGCGAACAGACGCCGTTCATGTTCGGAGACAGCCCGGTGGCGTAAGAGGACAGTGAACAGCGACCTTCGGCCATCACGCAGAGCCCGCCGAACACAAATACCTCAGTCTCGACTTCTGTTTCGGCGTTGATGGCGGCGATTTCGGGAACCGACAGCACGCGCGGCAGGACCACACGTTTGACGCCGAAGGTTTCGGCATAGAAGTTGATCACATCGGCATTCGCCGCCGCGGCCTGCACGGACAGGTGCCTGCGCAGCCCCGGATGGTTGCGCGCGGCATAATCCAGCAGCCCGATATCGGCGAGGATCACGGCATCCGCGCCGCAGGTTTCCGCGTCGGCCACCGCGCGATGCCAGATTGCTTCGCTGCCGGCGCGGGGAAACGTGTTGATCGCAACCAGTACCTTGGCCCCGTGGTCATGGGCAAAGGCAACACCCGCGCGCATTTCGGCCCGGTCGAAGTTCAGGCCCGGAAAGTTGCGCGCGTTGGTTTCGTCATTGAAGCCGCAATAGACTGTATGCGCCCCGGCCTTGACGGCTGCGCGCAAGGTGGCGGGCGTTCCTGCCGGGCAGACGATTTCCATCACCATAGTACAGCATCTTCCGGTCGAGTCAGGTACAGGCCGGTTCGACGTTCCACCAACGCGATCAGCTGCTTCAGCGGGCGCGCAAGCGGGCCGGAGAGGGCTGCGGCCTCGTGCGCGAGGTCCAGTTCCGCGTCGTCGATCGCATTGCGCAGGGCCAGTGTCGCGGCCGTATCGCCCTCGATCACCAGATCACGTGAGAAGAACAGTGCATCGCCGTCAAATGCACCGTGAACCAGCCCAAGAAGGGCCGCCAGAGGGCCGGAAATACGCGCAACCCCTGTCCCGCTGCGCCGGGTCAGTGCCACCTTTGGGGCACCGCCATTCGGATCAAGCAGCAGGACGACAGGCAAATCCGTCGGATCAAGAACGAAAACTGATCTTCCGTATGCGCCAAGCCGTTGAAACATTTCCGGGTTTTTCTTTGCGACCCGGCGCGTGAAGACCGTCAGCGACAGCGACAAGGGGCCAAGCGGCACTATCCGAAGCATGGCCGCCAAAGCCGCCGGGCAGCGCGGTATCGTATTCTGAGGAACCGGCAATGAGACCTCCTGCTGTCTCAACATTATGACCTTGGATGCCTTCCTAGGGCGATCGCGGCTGGGGTGACTTGACGGTTGTCAATTCGACCCCTCGCTTTCGTTGCTAGAGGGTGGAAACCACCTTCGGAGCAGTCCCATTCGCACCCTGCCGCAATATCCCAGCCTTCGGCATTTTCTGAAATGGTGCGAGGACACCGGACAGTTCAGGCGCATCCCTGATCCGGTTTCCGTACGCCATCAGATGACCGCTGTTCACCGCGCCGTGCTTGAGGCGGGCGGCCCGGTTCTGCAATTTGACCACCCGACAGACGTGTCCACTGATCGGTCCGATACCCCCGTCGTCGTCAACCTGTTCGGAACGGCGGAACGGGTTGCTGCCGGGCTGGGTGTCACACCCGCCGGGCTTGACGATCTGGGGGCCTTTCTGGCCGCGCTGCGGTCCCCGACGCCGCCGGACGGAGTGCGGGACGCGCTGGCCAGATGGCCGATGCTGAAGGCGGCCCTGTCGACCCGACCGAAACTGGTCAGAACCGCCCCGGTGCAAAGCCTCTGCCACAGCGGAGCGGATGTGGACCTGACCGCGCTGCCAATCCAGACCCACTGGCCCGGCGATGCGGGGCCGCTGATCACGTGGCCCGTGGTTCTTACCCGGCCCTACGGCAGCGATGCAAACGCGGCGCAAGGCTATAACGCGGGGGTTTACCGTGTTCAGGTGCTGGACCGGAACCGTGTCATCATGCGCTGGCTGCCTCATCGCGGCGGCGCGGCGCATCACAGGAGCTGGGCGAGGTGCGCCGAAAAGATGCCCGTCGCCATTGTGCTGGGCGCAAACCCCGCGACTTTGTTATCGGCGGCCTTGCCCTTGCCAGAAACGGTATCCGAGCTGACATTTGCCGGTGCCCTGAACCAGAAGCGCCCACATCTGACCCCGGCCAGAACCATCCCCATGTTGGTCCCTGCTGACGCCGAGATTGTTCTGGAAGGTTGGGTTTCACCAAGCGAGACCGCCCCCGAGGGGCCTTTTGGGGATCACACCGGCTATTACAACCCGGCTGAACCCTTTCCGGTGATGCAGGTCAGCGCTGTCACCCATCGGGACGCGCCGCTGTATCTTTCGACCTATACCGGGCGGCCACCGGACGAACCGTCAATCATTGGCGAGGTGTTCAACCGCCTGGCTCTGCCGACCATCCGCGCGCAGATCCCCGAAATCCACGATCTTTGGCTGCCGCCCGCCGCCTGTTCCTATCGCATGGCAATCGTTGCCATCGACAAACGGTATCCGGGGCAGGCCCGGCGCGTGATGATGGCCCTGTGGGGAATGCTGCCGCAATTCAGCTATACGAAAATGATCATCGCGGTCGATGCCGATATCGATCCCCGAAACTGGGAGGATATTGCTTGGGCGCTTGCCACTCGCATGGACCCGGGCCGGGACGTGATGGTGCTGGACAGGACACCTATGGATTATCTGGATTTTGCATCACCCGAACCCGGTCTGGCCGGAAAAATCGGCATCGACGCCACGACGAAACTGGGCAGTGAAACGCTGCGGGAATGGGGGACTGTGATGCACACCGCGCATGGAGATCACGCGTTTGCGGAAGACCTTGTAAACCGATTGATGCCGGAGCTGAGAGCATGACAAACGCCCGTGTTGTTTTGGGGGTATCCGGTGCGTCAGGCGCGGCGTTGAGCCTTGCCGTGGCCCGGTGCCTGGCGTCATCGGATATCGAGGCCGATCTTGTGGTCAGCGTAGCCGGGATGCGGACACTTGCGCAGGAATGCGGCCCGGACGCTTTGCAAAACCTGCGGCAACTGGTGACGCGGCATCACCCGAGCGCCGATATCGGTGCCAGCATTGCGTCCGGGTCGGTTCCGGTATCCGGCATGATCGTTGCGCCCTGTTCCATGCGAACACTTGCCGCGATTGCGCATGGGCTGGACGATAACCTGCTGACGCGCGCCGCCAGTGTTCAGCTCAAGGAACGCAGGCCGTTGGTTTTACTGACACGCGAAGCGCCGCTGACCCTGGCCCATTTGCGCAACATGACGGCGGCGGCAGAAATGGGGGCCATCATCCTGCCCCCGGTTCCTGCGTTTTATCTGAAGCCCGACACCCTGATGGATATCGTGTCCCAGATCGCTGCACGCGCGGTGGACTGCCTGCGCATTTGTGACCCGGTGGCGCAGCAATGGCGCCCGCAATGCGCTGGTGGGTGAGTTCGGGCGCCTCCGGCGGGAGTATTTGGAAAAAGATGAAGTCGCCTGAAGTGCCGAGACGAGACATCTTTTGGAGCGTCTTATTGGCCTTGCCTGCCTGTAGACGGGTTATGAGCGTCAGCACCGCAGTCTGGCGCCTGTCGGGTCAAACGGTGCCTCGGCCAGTACGCGCGCCTTGTGCGGTTTGCCGATGACCTGAATGACCACCTCATCGCCCGGCTGTGCCCTGTTTGGGTTGCGGAACCCCAGCGCCAGCGATTTCCCGACCGAATAGCCGAACGCCCCCGACGTGACACGACCCACGGGCGCGCCGTCGGGGGTAAAGATCGGCTCACCCCCGGTTGCGTCGGCATCTTCGGTCACATCCAGTTCGAAGACGGACAGCACCTCGCGCGCGGGGTTGTCCTTGATGGACAGATAGGCGTCTTTGTGCAGGAAATCCTTGTCCAGCTTGATCAGGCCGGCCAGCCCGACCTCTTGCGGCCAGTATTCCTGAGAATACTCTCGACCCCACGAGCCATAGCCCTTTTCGATCCGCAGCGCCCCCAGCGCGCGCCCGCCCACCGGACCGCCACCACAGTCTTTGGCGGCCTCAAGCAGGGCGGTGTAGAGCGCCACCTGATCCCCCTCGGCGCAGTGCAGTTCCCAGCCCAGATCGCCGGTAAAGCTGACCCGGATGGCCACGCATTCGACGCCGGCGACCGTGATTTTCTGCGACCGCATGAAGCGGAACGCCTCGTTCGACAGATCGGCATTGGTCAGGCGTGCCAGCGCTTCGCGTGACCTGGGGCCTGCGATGTTGAACCCCGCGATGCGGTCGGTGGCGACCTCAAGAGTTGTGCCCTTGGGCATATCGACCATGTTGAAGAAGCGCTGATGATAGCGTTCGGCCATGCCCGACCCGATCATCATGTATTCATCCTCGGCCAGCTTGGTGATGGTGAAATCGCCCGCCACGCCACCGCGAACCGAGATCAGCGGCGTCAGGCAGCTGCGCCCCACTTCGGTGGGCACCCGATTGGCCACCAGACGGTCCAGCCAGTCATGGGCATCGGGGCCCTTGATCACGTAATTGGCGAAGTTCGAAATATCGATCACGCCCACGCTGTCGCGCAGCATCTGCACCTCACGGCCTACGGGCTTCCACCAGTTCTGGCGGGTAAAGCCGGTGGTCTCTTCCACCTCGGGTTCATCGGCGAACCAGAGCGGATGTTCCCAGCCGCAATTGAGGCCAAAGACGCAGCCCATCTGCTTCTGCATCTCATAGGCGGGGCGCACACGGGCCGGGCGGCCTGCACTGCGTTCTTCGTTAGGGAAATGGATCTTGAAGCGGTGGGTGTAGGCATCCTGAACGCGGGCCTTGGTGAATTTCTTGTCGGCCCAGTCGCCAAAGCGGGCCAGATCCCAGGCGAACATGTCATATTGCGGCTCGCCCTCGATCATCCATTGCGCCGCCAGCAGACCCAACCCACCGGATTGCGAGAAACCGGGGATCAAACCACCGCAGAGGAAATAGTTCTTCAGCTCAGGCACCGGCCCCCAGAGCATGTTGGCGTCAGGCGACCAGATCATCGGCCCGTTGATCACGCGTTTCACCCCGGCTGTGGCCGCGACCGGCACGCGTTCGGTGGCGCGGATCACGTTTTCCATGATCCGGTCCAGATCGTCGGGGAACAGATCATGGGCAAAATCCAGCGGCGTGCCGTCTTCGGCCCAGAATTTCATGTCTTTCTCATAAGCCCCGATCAGCAGGCCGTTGCCTTCTTGCCGGAAGTAGTATTCGCCGTCGCGGTCAGCGATCGAGGGCAGACGGCGCCCCAGGCTGGCGACCTCGTCGATGCTTTCGGTCACGAAATACTGATGCTCGGTCGGTTGCAGCGGCAGGGTCAGACCCGCCAGCGCCGCCACCTCGCGCCCCCAGAGACCGGCGGCGTTGACAACCCACTGGGTGTGAATATCGCCTTTGGGCGTGCGCACGACCCAGCTGCCGTCGGGCTGTTGTTCGGTCCCCGTCACCGGGCAGAACCGTTCGATGGCGGCCCCTATGGCGCGGGCCCCGGCGGCATAGGCGTGCGGCACGCCCGACGGGTCGACATTGCCGCCATCGGGTTCGTACATGATGCAGCGGATGTCATCGAACTGCGCCAGCGGATGCAGTTCCTTGGCTTCTTCACGGCTGACTTCGTAGAAGTTCAGACCATAGAACCGGGCCTTGGCCTCTTGCAGGCGCAACTGTTGCTCACGCTCTTCGGTCTGGGCCAGATAGAGCGAGCCGGGCTGGAATACGCCGCAGCTTTGGCCGGTTTCCTGTTCCAGCTGTTTATACAGATTCATCGTATAGTGCTGGATGCGGGTGATGTTGTTGTTATCGTGCAGCCCGTGAATATTCGCCGCTGCGTGCCAGGTCGAACCGGAGGTCAACTCGTTCCGTTCCAGCAGGACAACGTCGGTCCAGCCAAGTTTGGCCAGATGGTACAGGATCGAACAGCCGGCAAGGCCCCCTCCGATCACGACAGCTTGTGCATGGGTTTTCATGAGTGCTTGTCCCTTGGTCCGCCGCAGCTCAGGCGGCGATTTCTTTCATGACAGCCAGAAATTTGGCGACTTCGCCGATTGAGTTGTAGTGGCACATCGAGACCCGGACGCAGGCGTCATAACCCAGCGGCGTCAATATGTTGCCAGAATAGTGGTCGGCCTTGCGCAAATGGGTGCGAATACCTTCATCGTTCAGCCGTTTGACGACATCCGCCGAGGCCACGCCCTGTACGCGCAGCGACACCAGCCCTTCGCGTGCGGGGTTGTCGGCACCGCCCAGAATGGTGACCTTCTCCATCTCGGCCAGACCGCTCAGGTTGCCGGTGCCGTGGATCATCGCGTCGGTCAGTGCCTTTTCCTGCGCGTGAATGGCGTCACCCGCTGCCAGAAATCTGGCACGCCGGTCGGTGGCGTCGCTGACCTGACTGCCAAGCCATTCGAAATAAGACACAACGTCGGACATGGTCGCATAAGCCCCGGTGTCGCGCGTGCCCATTTCCCAGTTATCTGCCGGGCCGTCCAAAAGGGCATTGTGTTCAAGCCGCGTCAGCCGGTCGGAAATCCACGCCACGCCGTAGCCATGGCGCGAAAACACCTTGTAGGGCGAGATCACGTAGCCGTCGACGTCATACGCGCTGAGATCGATCCGGCCATGGGCGGCGTGCTGGATGCCATCGACAATTATGAAACAGTCAGGCGCCACGGCGCGGATCGCTTGTGAAACTGCGGCCACATCAACGCCCATGCCCGTCACGGGTGAGGTGTGCAGGATTGTCGCCACTTTGGTGTCGGGTGTAACAGCTGCGGCATAGGCCCCGGCTGTCACGGTGCCGGTGTCGTCATCATGGGGCACCAGCACATGGGTCTGCCCGGCGATGCGAGCCCAGCGATCACAGGCTGACCGTGTGGCGGGGTGTTCCAGTGTCGACCCCAGCACAATCCCCGGACCGGTTCCGAGACAAGCGTTCATGATCAGCCGGAACAGAAGTTCTGTGCCGCTTTCACCCACAAAGAACTGACCACCGGGTGCATTCATGAAATCCCGCATATCGGCCTTGGCCGCGTTGATCGTGGAAACCAGAGCATGAGACCCCGGATTGTCACGCCCCTGATTGTCCGGGATTGCGGCGTGACGCGCCGAGCTGTCCAGCACGGATTTCAGTGTCAAAGCCCCACCGGCGTTTTCGAAAAATATCCGCTCGCCCTGTTCGGGGCAGTGATCGATCTGGGCAAAACGGTTGCGAATCTGGTTCAGCAGGTTTTCCGAAATTTGACTCATGAAAAGAGGCACCTTTGTGTTTTGTGAACGTATGATGTTTCAGACAAGCCTAAGATGGTTTCCCCGCAGGGCTGGCCAAATCTCCCGTAACCGTGCGGATGGTTCAACATGTGCTTCATTCCCGAGCGGCCCTTATTCCGACTATGGCGTCGAGGGCGCGGTATCTTGTTCTTTTGCGACGTAAATACAGTCACGTCTGCGACACGGCGTGTTGAGTAGGCCAGAATACCCGCCCCATGTGTCGGGGCGAACCTGCCTTTGAAGCAGGCAGCCATCCGACGTGGGTTCCATGCTTTTGCCTGATCCGCGGCTATAGCAGATCAAACAACCGCCCCGGAACATTTCTGTGCCTTGGCAGGTCAAGCGCCCGCATTAGGGCAAACATCATGGCCTGATTGGACGTCACAACAGGTTTATCAAGGGCCGCTTCGATCCGGTCTATGGCCTCGACCGCGCGCATGTCGGTGCAGCTGAGTATGATGGCCTCGGCCTTTGGGTGGTCGGCCTGCATGGCAAGGTCGAAAACCTCGTCCGGGGTCAGTTCTCCCTGCCCGTAATTGCCCAGCTCGCGGCCGATATCGGCGCATTTCACCGTTGTGATCTGGTTTTGCGTCAGAAAATCCATGGCCTGCGTGTTGATCTCGCCCAGATAGGGTGAAGAAAAACCGACGCTGGACACGCCGAGCGCATGGATCGCACCAACCAGCGCCCCTGCGGCGGTAATACACACGGCGCCCGACGCAGCCCTGATGTCCTGCGCCAGCTGGTGATCAAAGGACGGGCCATGGGTCAGCGTGGCCGAGGTACAGCCATAGAGCACCACATCGGGCCGAACGCCCGAGATCATCTTGAGGTCATGGCTGATATCCGAGGCCCCCAGACCCGCCATCTGATCCGAGCCGGGGATCTCATCCACGTCATAGCCACCCATTCGCTGAAAATGCACCGTCGTGTCCGGGCAGCGCATCAGCATCATGTCAGCTTCGAGATTGGTGTTGGTAAAGGGCACCAGCACCCCGATTTTGGCCCGTGTCCGGGTTTCAAAGGTCATGACGTCACCTCTTTCAAAACAGTCAGGCAGCGCTCCATCACTGCCGTGTCACAGATCGTGGCGCGCAGGCAATCCGCGAGGCAATAGCCGCCCATTCCGCGCATGAGCAAACCCGCTTTGCGCAACGCGGCATCCGCTTTTTGCGCGGTGGCGGCATCGGCAAATCGGATCAGGACAAAATTGGTGTGGCTGTGCGGAACAGATAATCCCAGCGCCCGGCACCCGTCGGCAAAGCGATCCCGGATGGCGGCGGTTCTGGCAACCGTGTCGCGCATGTGGGGCTGATCCTGCATCGCTGCCGTTGCCATGGCCTGAGAGAGGGTCGATACGTTGTTGGGGTTGAGCAGCTTTCGCAGCTCAATCGCGACCTCTGACGGGAACAGACCCCAACCCACGCGCGCGCCCGCCAGACCGTAAGCCTTTGAGAAGGTGCGTATGACCACGGTATCCCCACGTGTGATAAGGGCAAAGATTTCAGCCGGGTCGTGATCGCGATCAGCGAATTCGGCATAGGCCTGATCGACCACCAGCAGCACGTTCCCGGGCAGGGTGCCGCGCAGGCGGATGATCTCGGCATTCGGGATCAGGGTGCCGGTCGGGTTGCCGGGGTTGCAGACAAAGACGATCCGGGTTTCAGGCGTGACAGCCGCCAGAATGTCGTCGACCGAGACGGTCAGATCAACCTCGCGGGCCTTCACATAGTCTGCCCGCACCTGCGCCGTCGCTGATGCCACATACGCATAGCCGTAATCCGTGCCCAATACATGGTCGCCCGGCCCTGAATAGGCGCGGATAAGGCAGCCGATCAACTCCATCGATCCGGCACCGCACAGGATGTTGTCGGCTGGCACCCCGTGCACCTGAGCGATGGCGGCGCGTAGGTCCGACCAGTCGGGATCGGGATAAAGCGGCATCCGGTGCAATGCCACCTTCCCCGCCGCAATTGCGGCAGGGCTGACCGGGAAAGCGCTTTCATTCTGGGCTAGAGATACAGTGTCCGGCCCGCCCAGATCGGCCAGCGCATAGGCCGCCATGGCACGAATGTGATCAACCGCGCGGATCATGAGGCACTCCCATAGGCTTTGGCCCCTTCTTCCGTGACCAGACCGCGCCTGAGGTCCAGCGCCAGCGCCTCTGGGTCGCGCGCGGCCGGATCGCCAAAGCCGCCGCCACCGGGCGTGTCGAAGATCAGGTAATCGCCGCTTTCCACGCGTAGCTCGCCCTTGCCCGCAATGTCGCCGCCGCCATCGCGGAACCGGATACGTCCCGGCGCGCCGGGCAGGCCGCCCATGCGGCCCAGAGCGGGGAATTTCAGACGTTCGACCGACAGAAAGACGATGAAGGGGGCATCGTTGGCGGACGTCATCTCGATCCGCTGACCCAATCCGCCCCTGAACTGGCCTGCGCCGCCCGAGTCGGGCAACAATTCGCGTCGCCACATGATCACCGGTGCGACACTTTCGGTTATTTCGACCTGCGAGCCGTACACCCCCGAAGGGTAGGCTGTCGCAGACAGGCCATCCGCATGGGGTCGCGCCCCGGTGCCGCCGTTGTGAACGGGTTCGATAGCAAATTCACGCCCGCCATTCGCCGCCACTTCGGGCGCGTGGCGCATTGGCAGATCGAACATGCACGAGGCCCCTTCGGCGGGCACCTGATCGGGCAGCGCCTGATGCAGGCAGCCCAAAACCAGATCCGGTGTAACCTGCCCCAGCGTATGCCGCATGGCCACAGGCACCGGATGCTGGGCGTTCAGGATGCAACCTTTGGGGCCGTCCACCGTGAAAGGTTCCAGCGAGCCCGCGTTGTTCGGGATATCCGGCCCGACGATGCAACGCAGGGCAAAGACCGTATAGGCGGTCGCATAGTTCAAAGGCACGTTGATGCCCTTCTTCGAACACCCTGACGTGCCCGTGAAATCGACATGCATCCCTTCTTTGGTCACAGTGAGCGTTGCGTGCAGCTCCAGCTCGGCCTCATAGCCGTCCATGCGCAGCACGTTTCTGTAAACGCCCTCGGGCACCTCGGCGATGGCCTGCAACGCACCTTTACGCGAGGTGTCGATGATATAGGTTCCAAGCCTGTCCAGATCATCGATCCCGAACTCGTCCATCATCGCAACAAGGCGGTTCACCCCGGCCTCGCAACAGGCGATCAGGGCGTAGATGTCGCCCTCATTCGCCACAGGCTCGCGCGAGTTGGCGCGGATGATATCCATCAGCAGCGCATTGGGCGTTCCGGCCTCGACCAGTTTGCAAGGCGGGATCAGCAGGCCTTCGTCATAGATGTCCGAGCCTTCAGGCCCCATACCCAGACCGCCCAGATCCACCAGATGCGAGGTGCAGGAGGTAAAGCCCACCACCCTGCCATCCTTGAACGCGGGCATCATCAGCAGGAAGTCGTTCAGATGCCCCGAGGCCAGCCATGGGTCGTTCGTCATGTAGATGTCGCCGGGGCGCATGTCCTGCACCGCGAAACGGGCGCGCAGGTGCAGCACGGCCTCGGCCATGGTGTTGATATGGCCCGGTGTTCCGGTCACGGCCTGCGCCAGCATCCGGCCATTCACGTCGAATATCCCCGCGGAAATGTCGCCGCATTCGCGCACGATGGGCGAGAAAGCCGCGCGGATCAGGGTCTGGCCCTGTTCTTCGACCACAGCCAGCATGCGGTTCCACATCACTTGCAGGCGGGCGGGGGACAGATCAGCGGTCATCATGCGCCTCCTTTCTGGTCCTGTATCAGGACAAGGTTGCCGATTGCATCCATCTGGGCCGAGAAATCGGCGGAAACGAGCGTGGTTGTTTGCGGTTCATGGATCAGCGCGGGGCCTGCCACATGGTCACCGGGGCGCATATCGGCGCGGGCGAGAAAGGCGGCCTGTTTTACCGTGCCATCCAGATCACAGGTGATGGGGCGTGTCTGCGTGACCTGAAATGCGGTTTTGCCCGGCGTTTCTGACACCGTGGGCACCGCTTTGTCCGGGGTGGCAACGCGAACGGCCCAGTTGAGGATCTCGATCTTCATCCCCGGAACAGGGCGTGAGAATTGTTTGCGGTATTCCCTTTCGAATGCGGCTGTCAGCGGGGCGATATCCTGGCGCGTCAGGGCGCGATCCGGCAAGGTAATCTCGATCTCATGCCCTTGCCCGCTATAGCGCATGAAGGCGGTGCGCAGGGTTTCGGTGGGTGCATCCCCTGCCCCTTGGGCGACGACCTCTTTTGCTTCGGCAATCATCGTATCGAACAGGGCGTTCACCCCGTCCATGTCCATGCTGTCGAGCAGGGAATAGCGCGAGCGGACGATTTCGAAGGACACCGGGGCAAACAGGAACCCAACCGCCGAACCGACGCCGGGATTGGGCGGGATCACGATATGCGAAACACCGGCGGACCGGGCGACGCGGGTGGCATGCAGCGGCCCGTTGCCACCAAAGGCAATCATGGTACGCGGGCCAAGGTCTTTGCCGCCTTCGACCGCGTGCATCCGCCCGGCGCTGGCCATGCTTTCGACAACGATGCGGCTGACCCCATCTGCCGCACCTGTCGCATCCAGCCCCAGTTTTTCCCCGATCACACGTCTCAGGGCGGCCTTGGCGCCAGCAGGGTCCAGCTGGATATGCCCCTCGGCAAAGGTGTCGGGCACGATATAGCCCAGAGTGATGTCACTGTCGGTCACGGTCGGATCGATGCCGCCGCGCATGAAGGCGACCGGTCCGGGTTCCGAGCCTGCCGATTTCGGCCCGACCGTCAGACGCCCGAGACGGTCAACACCCGCGATCGAACCGCCGCCAGCACCGATTTCAATCATCTCGATCACCGGAATGCGCACCGGCATTCCCGACCCCTTGATGAACCGTGCCGCGCGGGCGATTTCGAAAGAGCGGGATGTCTGAGGGCGCGCCTTGTCGATCAGGCAGAGCTTGGCCGTGGTGCCACCGACGTCAAAGGACAGGACCTGATCCAACCCGGCACGCGCGGCGATGCGGGCGGCCAGAATGGCCCCACCGGCAGGGCCGGATTCTACCAGACGAATGGGGAAACGCGTGGCGGTGTCGATCGTGCACATACCACCGCCTGCCGTCATCATCAGGATCGGACAGGTTACGCCCTCGGCCGTGAACTGATCCACAAACCGGGTCAGATAGCTATCCATCAGCGGCTGAATATAGGCGTTGGCCACAGTGGTGCAGAGCCGGTCAAACTCACGCGCTTCGGGGCTGACATCGGACGAGATCGAGACGGTCAAACCGGGGCGGTGTCGCGCCAGAAGATCGCGCAAACGCCGTTCGTGGGTCGGGTTGGCGTAGGAGTGCATCAGGCAGATGGCCACCGCCTCGGCCCCGCTGGCGTCAATCTCGGCCAGCAACCGGTCTACTTGCGCTTCATCCAGTTCAATCAGCACCTCGCCTTCTGCCGACATGCGTTCGCGTATGGTCAACGAGCGTTCGCGCGGCACCAGCATGTCCGGCTTTTCAAGATTGATGTCGTATTGGGAATACCGACGTTCGTACCCGATATCGAGAATATCGCGGAACCCTTCGGTGCAAACCGTGGTCACGACCGCCCCGCGCCGTTCGATCAGCGCGTTGGTCGCCAAAGTTGTTCCGTGAATAAATCCGGTGACATCCTTCAGCGACCGGCCAGTCTGCGCCATGACGCTCCGCGCGCCTTCCAGTGCGCCTTCTGCCGGGTTCTGGTGGGTGGTCAGGGTTTTGGTGGAGGCAAGTATCGTCTCATCACCCGAGACGAGGGCCGTGTCGGTAAAAGTGCCGCCAATATCGATGGCGAGGCGCAGAGCGGTTGTCATGAGGTATTCCGTTGTCGTCTGAAAGCAGGCAGGCAGAACGGCCCCGAAGGGCGGTTACCGGCGCGTCGCGACCAGATCACAGCCGGTCGCACGGCGATCAAGACGGGTGGGGATACACTGACAGGTCATACAGTTTTGTCCCCTACTGCGCCCCGCGTCACTAGCAGATTTACGACAGATTGGCCCACAAGCGACACATTTGTCGCCGCAGAGGGTTCTGCCCTGAACCTGCCTGGTGTCAGTCTAAGGGTGCTTAAGGTGAACCGTTTCGCCGGTTTGCAGGGCCTGCTGCGCCGCCAATCCCATTCGCACCGCCCACAAACCGTCATGCACTGTCACATCCGGTTCGGCCTTGTGCCCGCGCACCAGATCCAGAAACCCCTTGTGCTGATAATAGGTCGAGCCGTTGTGATCTCCGGCAGCCAGCAAACGGGGATCGACAGGGATATCCTGCGACATTGGCCCCTTGGGGTCCCGCGGGCTGACGATGACCTGCGGCACTGGCGGCGTTCCCAGATGGTCGGGCCAGAACCGCCCCGGCCCCGGCACCAGAGCCTCGACCTTGGCTTTGGGTCCGATGGCCGAAATCTCCTCCTGATAGCGGGCGCCTTCGGCGAACATGCACAGCTCGAGCATCGCGCGCGCGCCATTGGCGAAATCGACCAGAACATAGCCATGATCCAGTATATCGGGTGTTTCACCCCCGTAGGTTTCGTCCAGATGATTCACCGCCTGCCCACCGCTTGCGGTGATCCGCACAGGGTCAGATTGCAGGATCAGCCGCATCAGATCGAAGAAGTGGCAGCATTTCTCGACAAAGGTTCCGCCGGTGTTGCGGTTGAACCGGTTCCAGTCGCCGACTTTCCGCAGAAACGGAAAGCGATGTTCCCGGATCGACAGCATCCTGACCCCGCCTGTGTCCCCGATCTTGTCGATCAGGGTCGCGATGGGCGGCATATAGCGGTATTCCATTGCGACCCAGATCGGGTGTGGATAGTCGCGCTGAACCTTCGCCAGCCTTGCGGCATCCTGGGGGTTGGTGAACAGGGGCTTTTCCACCAATAGCGGCAAGGGGCGCGTTTGCGCGATTTCACAGATCTGGTCGACATGCAGGTGATTTGGGCTGGCTATGACAAGGCAGTCCAGGTCTTCGATATCCAACACCTCTTGCACCGAGCGTGCCAGAACCGCACCCGGCGCAATCGCCCGCGCGGCGTTTGCCATCCCGGGATCGGGTTCGAATATCGCCGCAACACGCGTGCCGTCCAGCAGGGCGATGTTGTGCAGGTGTTCCTGCCCCATCATGCCACATCCGATCAGCCCGTAATTGATGGTCTGGGTCATGCGCGTTTCCTTTTACTTCAGACGTTGGACATAGGTGGCCCGGTCCGGGTCGAACCAGGTCTTTGAAAATTCGACAGGTTCGGCCTTGTCCGACCAGCTGAACCGTTCGATATAACCCACCGTTTCACCCGCGGCTTTGGTGAACGCCGCGGGCGTCCAATCGGGCAGCTGGCCAATCGATACGCGATCTTCGGCCCGTGATATCCAGAAACCCAGCTGGTGCTGATAATAGCGGTAGAGCGAGTCCGACAGCAGGCTTCGCTTGATCAGGCCGGCTGATTCGTCCAGCCAAATTTCCTCGACCGCGATGATTGTGTCATTCAGATAGCGCATCCGACGTACGCGCGATCCGGTGTCCGAGGTGCCAAAATCCGGCAGATCGGAAGGTTTCTTCAGATGATCGACGGACAGGATATCCGCACGCGGCAACCCGCCCCCTTGGGGCAGTTCCAGCCGGAACATCGCGTAGACGCTGTTCTGAGTTCCGGTCTCGCGGATGTAATTTCCTGACCCCTGAATACGCTCCAACATGCCTTTTTTCTCAAGCTCTGCGAGAGATTTTCGCAGCGTGCCGACCGACACGTTCAGCTCGGCCGCCATGTCGCGTTCTGGGGGCAGACGCTCACCATCGATCAAGCGGCCCGCAGCGACATCGCGGATCAGCAGCTCGGCAATCTGAACGTAGATAGGCAGGGCATTGGGGTTTCGGGTGTTGGGGGGCATTTCAGGCGCTTCATTCGGTCGCAGGAAAAATTGATACACTATTGATCTACATCAATGTGATTGCTACGCAAGAGGAAAGTAAAAGATGCACGGAGCGTGAATCAAATGACCATCGTCCCCATCACATCCCCTGATCTGGATGCGGCCGAGGTTTCGTGGTTCGCCGCCTTATGTTCGGACGATTATCAGTTCCTGGGTGTGCCTGATGGTGATCTGCGGTCCAGCTGGGAGCATTGCTCGGCCATCGTGAAGGAGGCCGAGGCGCAGGGGTTCCGCAACATCCTGTGCCCGTCATCGTATCAGGTTGGGCAGGACACGCTGAGCTTTGTCGCCGGGTGTGCGCCGATCACGCAGAAGATCAACCTTTTGGCCGCCGTGCGCTGCGGCGAGATGCAGCCGATCATGCTGGCCCGCACGATCGCGACTTTGGATCACATGTTGAAGGGGCGGCTGACCGTCAACATCATTTCATCCGATTTTCCCGGCGAAAAGGCCGGCAGTGCCTATCGTTATCAACGGTCGCGCGAAGTGGTCGAGATCCTGAAACAGGCCTGGACGCAGGAGGAAATCAACCATGCGGGCGAGGTCTACAACTTTACAGGTCTGACAACGGACCCGGCGCGGCCCTATCAGACTGGCGGGCCGCTGCTGTATTTCGGCGGTTATTCGCCCTCGGCGCTGGAGCTGTGCGGCGAGCATTGCGATGTGTACCTGATGTGGCCGGAAACCAAGGATCAACTGGCCGAGCGGATGAAAGCTGTTCATGCAGTGGCCGAAAATTATGACCGTACGCTCGACTATGGCTTGCGGGTTCACATGATCGTTCGCGATACCGAAGCCGAGGCGCAGGAATACGCGGATTACATCGTTTCAAAACTGGATGACGACTATGGCCGCGCGATCCGCGAACGGGCGTTGGATGCAACGTCGCTTGGCGTAGCGCATCAGGCCAGGAATCGTGATCTGGCGGATGAATATGGCTATGTGGAACCCGGTTTGTGGACCGGCGTCGGCCGCGCCCGCTCGGGCTGTGGTGCGGCACTGGTTGGATCAACCGATCAGGTCATGTCAAAGATCGAAGATTACCGGAAGATGGGCATTCGCGCGTTCATCTTCTCAGGCTATCCGCACATGGATGAGGCCAAGCATTTCGGTGCTCGTGTGATGCCGCATCTGAAAACCTGCTCGCTTCCCGAAGCCTACGGGCGTGTGCCCAAGACACCCCCGGCCACACCGCTGGGCAACGGAGTGCGCCGCTGATGCAACGTGTGAAACTATCCGACACACTGGAAATGAGCCGCCTTGTCTATGGCATGTGGCGGCTGGGTGACGATAGCGACACCTCGGCAGGGCATGTCGAGGCCAAAATTCAGGCCTGTCTTGATCAGGGCATCACCACCTTCGATCAGGCCGATATTTATGGTGGTTACGCGGCCGAAGCCGTTCTGGGCAACGCCTTGCGCGCCAATCCCGGCCTGCGCCAGAACATGGAGATCGTCACCAAATGTGACATCGTCGCGCCTGTGGGGCGGCATTCCGATGCGAAGGTCAAATACTATGACACCTCGCGCGCGCATATCCTGAAATCCATCGACATGTCCCTGTCGGAAATGGCCATCGACCACATCGATCTGCTGCTGATCCACCGTCCTGATCCGTTCATGGACCACCACGAAACCGGGGCCGCGCTGGATGAGGCTGTCGCCAGCGGCAAGGTGGGCGCGATTGGTGTTTCGAACTTCCGCCCGTGGGACTGGACCCTGCTGCAATCGGCGATGAAAACCCGGCTGGTCACCAACCAGATCGAGATCTCACTGGGCGCGATCGCCCCTTTCACCAATGGCGATCTGGCGTTTCACCAGCAGCATGGGCACCACCTTATGGCGTGGTCGCCGCTGGGGGGTGGGCTGCTGATGGCCGGGAACCCGCCCGTCGGGGTTGTCGCTGATGAAATCGCGGAGGAGTTCGGTGTAGACCGGGCCGCTGTGGCCGTCGCCTTCCTGCTGGCTCATCCGGCGGGCATTCTGCCGGTTCTGGGCACCAACAACCTGAACCGTATCAAACGCATCTCAGACGCGTTGAACGTCACCATAGACCGCGAAACCTGGTTCCGCCTGTACGAGGCGGCGCTGGGGCATGAGGTAGCATGATGAACGCAATCTCAAGGAATATGACCCACACCTTTGTGCCACATAAGGACGACACCCGGACCCTGCGGGATGCTTTTGGTCGGTTTGCAACCGGCGTTACCATCGTGACATGCGACAGCGGTGATGGCCCTATCTGCATCACGGCCAACAGCTTTTCGTCACTGTCGCTGGACCCGCCACTGATCATGTGGGCTGGCGACCGCAACTCGCGACGGTTCCCCTATTTTCGCGCGGCACGGCATTTCACGGTGCATGTGTTATCGTCGGCGCAGGCCGAGCTGTGTTTTGGATGCTCGAAAGATGCCCATGCACTGCGCGACATCCGGCATGAGCGCTGTGCAAACGGCACCCCGCTGCTGTCGGATTGCCTGGCACGATTTGAATGCGAACAACATGCCTATCACGACGCGGGCGATCACGTGATCGTGGTGGGCAAAGTCCTGAAGGCCAGCATGAGCGACGGCGACGCGCTGACGTTCTACGCCGGGAAAATGGGCCAATTCGCGCAGCACTAAGCGCGATCTGACGACCGCGGGACACACCTGCGGCTGAACAAGGGAGGATCCGCATGGGCGGACTGGCATCGGTGCTTGCGCCGGTTGCATTCGTGAACGAAACCGCGCTGCGTCTGGGCCGCGCGGTTGGCGTCGTTGCGATTGCTTTCATGGTCATCGCAATCCTGATTCAGGTGTTCTTCCGATACGTTCTGGGCAACGCCCTGCCCTGGCCGGATGAGGCCGCGCGGTTCTGCATGTTGTGGATGACCGGGTTGATGGCACCGACGGCCTTTCGGCGCGGCGGTTTTGTAGCTATCGACATGCTGCAACGGTTTCTGCCGCGTATGCTCGGCCTGTCACTCAATCTGTTCCTCCTACTGATCTCGCTGGCCGTGCTTTTGGTTGCGGTCAAAATCGGCTGGTCCGAGGTCACGGGCTTTGGCGGCAGGTTTGCAACCGCCGCCCTGTACCTGCCGACATCGCTTGGGTTTGACGAGTGGTACCGCATTCCGCGCAGCTGGATGATGGCCTCGCTGCTGGTGGGGATCATTCTGCTGATCTCGGTCAATATCGAGCTTATCCTGCGTTCCGTGGTCACCCTGCTTGGCGGCGCGCATCTGTTGCCGGACATTCCCGACGCAGCCGTGGGGGCCGAATAGATGCTGATCTGGTTCCTGCCTACGTTCCTGATTTTCCTGCTGATTGGCCTGCCGGTCTTTTTCGCGCTTCTGGCGGCACCCGGCATCTTGCTGTGGCTGAACGGACAGACGAACGACATCACCCTGCTTTATCGTAATGTCTACAACGGCATGGACAGTTTCCCGCTGATGGCCATCCCGTTCTTCATGCTGGCCGGTGAAATGATGAACCGCGGCGGCATCACCATCCGCCTTGTCGAATTCAGCCAGGCGCTGATGGGCCATCTGCGCGGCGGGCTGGCGCATGTAAACGTTCTGAGCTCGATCCTGTTCGCGGGCCTTTCGGGATCAGCGGTGGCTGATACATCCGCCCTGGGTTCGATGCTGATCCCGGCGATGGAAAAACAGGGATACACCCGAAAATTCGCCGCCGCCATTACGGCCGCGAGTTCGGTCATCGGGCCAATCATCCCGCCCTCGGGCATCATGATCATCTATGCCTATGTCATGGGCGAAAGTGTGGCCGCCTTGTTCCTTGCGGGGATCGTGCCCGGGATCATGGTGGGTGTCGGCCTGATGGTGATGATCAAGTTCATGGCCGACAAGTACGATTTTCCCGTCGCCAGCCGGAAATACACATGGGATGAGCGGCGCAAAGCCAGCCTCAAGGCGTTCTTCCCACTGATGACGCCCGTGATCATTCTGGGCGGCATTCTGGGGGGCATCTTTACTCCGACCGAGGCCGCCGCTGTTGCTGTGGGCTACGCCTTTATCATCGGATTTTTCGTTCTGCGTACACTGACCCTGAGGGAAATTCCGGATGTTCTGAGCAATGCAGGTATGACGTCGGCTGTGGTGCTGCTGCTGGTTGGCGCAGCAATGGCGTTCAAGACCGTAGTCAGCCTGAGCCATGCCCCGGAACA
The DNA here is from genome assembly GCF_056542225.1 of Ruegeria sp. AE3. NCBI lineage: Bacteria > Pseudomonadati > Pseudomonadota > Alphaproteobacteria > Rhodobacterales > Roseobacteraceae > Ruegeria > Ruegeria sp. AE3. The sequence continues at coordinate 32,992 of NZ_JBQFZL010000018.1, forward strand.
ATTGGCCTCGTTGATCCTCAGCCTGTCGGAAAATCCGCTGATCCTGTTGTTTCTGATCAACCTGTTGTTGTTTATCGTCGGTATGTTTCTGGACGCAGGCCCCGCGATCATCATCCTTGGCCCGATCCTTGGTCCCATTTTCACTGGCCTCGGCGTAGACCCGATCCATTTCGCCATCATCATGAGCGTCAATCTGACCGTCGGCCTTGCAACGCCCCCCATGGGGCTGGTGCTGTTCGTGGCCGCCGCCGTGTCGCGGGAGCGGGTCGAGACGATCGCCAAGGCGATCCTGCCGTTTCTGGCGGTCGAAATCATCGTGATCTTTCTGATCACCTACATCCCCGCACTATCCATGACGATCCCGAGGATAACGGGATTTGCAAACTGACTGAGTATCACAGGGAGGAAACGCATGCTCGGAAACTTCATCAAAACAGCGGCGATTGCCACATCGCTTGTGGCCGCGTCTGCGGTCGCTGCGGTGGCTGCGGACTATACGCTGCGCGCCACTGCCAATTCGAACGAAAATGACGAGGATTACGACGGTCTGATCGTTTTCAAGAACTATGTCGAGGCGGCGTCGAACGGCGCCATCGAGGTTGAGCTGTTCATCGGCACCCAGCTGTGTTCGAACGGTGCAGAATGCCTGCAAGGCGTGGCGGATGGCACCATCGATATCTATATCTCTACCTCGGGCGGGGCCTCGGGCATCTTCCCCTATGTGCAGGTTCTGGACCTGCCCTATCTGATGGCCGATGACCGGATCGCCGAGCATGTTCTGTCGGGCGATTTCACCCGCAAGATGCGCGACATGGCGCTGGAGGATTCCGGTGGCGCGATCCGCCTGATGACCATCGGCAACACCGGCGGCTGGCGCAACTTCGCCAATACAAAACACCGGGTGGCCGAGCCTGCCGACATGGAAGGTCTGAAAATTCGCACCGTTGTCGCCGACCTGCCACAGGAACTGGTCAAGGCACTGGGCGCGTCACCTACGCCGATCCCGTGGCCGGAACTTTTCACCAGCTTCCAGACCGGCGTCGTCGAGGGGTCCAAGAACGGCATCACCGACATCATGGGCATGAAGTTCCCGGATGCCGGCCTGCAATATGTCACGCTGGACGGGCACGCCTATATGGGTGCGCTGTGGTGGATGAACAACGCCAAGTTCCAGGCGATGCCCGAAGATATGCGCCGGGTCGTTGTCGATGGGTTCTACGCCCTGCAACAGGCCACTTTTGCCTCGCCCAAGCGCAAATCGATTCAGGCCTATGAGGACTTCGTCGCAGGTGGCGGTGACCTGTATGTCCCGACACCCGAGCAGAAGGCTGCGTTCAAAGCCGCGGCTTCACCTGTCTATGACTGGTTCCAGACCAATGTTGCCCGTGGTGATGAAATCTTTGCCGCGCTGACCGAAGCGGTCACGGCGGCTGAGGCGGACGTGAACGCCTCGCGCAATGCAGACCTGAACTAAACGGACGGGTCGGGCCTTGTGGCCCGGCCCTTATCGAAACGGGTACATCCACCCTTTGTAGTCGTTGACCAGAACATGCGCCTTCTCGATCTGCTCCGGCGACATTTTCTTGATCACTTCCTCAAGGCTGATCGCCGCATCGGGATCGCCGCCAATGGCGCTGAGCGTGTACCACATATAGGCCCGCACCAGATCGGGGGCGGGCAATCCCAGACCCAGTTCGTAGTACCAGCCGACCCCCGACTGCGCCCCCGGATGCCCCTTCATCGAGGCACGCAGATACCATTCAAACGCCCTTTCGTGGTCCTGCTCGACCCCAAGACCCAGCCCGTACATCACACCAATCAGTTCCTCGGCCTCGGCATTGCCCGACCGGGCGGCGGGCAGCAGTTCCGCGCGCGCGGCTTCAAACTCTCCGGCCTCCATCATGTCACGGGCCTGTTCCAGCTCAGCCAGAGCCGGGGTCGCAAGAAAACAAAGGGTAAAGAGAAACTGGCGCATTGGGCGATTGTCCTCGTTTGGGCGGGGGCCGCGGTGGCGCAGGACCTGCCGCGCCCGCTGACAGATGATGACTTTATCCCATTTGATATGGAACAGGCCACTATCGGTCATCAACTGTTTTACGATCCGATCCTGTCAGGCAATCAGAACATTTCGTGCGCCCATTGCCATCACCCCGATTTCGGCACCTCTGACGGGTTGTCCCTGGGGATCGGCGAAGGCGGACAGGGTCTTGGACCGGAGCGCACACCGGGTACCGGGGCGGACAAGATCCGCAAACGCATTCCCCGAAATGCGCCGGGGTTGTGGAACCTCGGGGCCAAGGACATCCGTACCGTTTTCCACGATGGCCGCCTGAGCATCTCGGACCTCTATGGCAACGGGTTCAATTCGCCTGCACAGGAATGGCTGCCCGGGGGATTGAACTCGCTTCTGGCGGCGCAGGCCTTGTTCCCGCTGACCGCGCAATTCGAGATGGCCGGTAATGTCGCTGAAAATCAGGTGACCGGCGCGGTTCACGACAGGATCGACAAGGGCTGGCCGATCCTTGCCAAACGCGTGCGGACCGATCCGCGCTATGGCCCTGCCATAGTCGCGGCTTTTGACAACATCGAGACCACCGAAGACATCACGATCACCCAGATCGCCAACGCGCTGGCGGCCTTCATGGCCATCGAGTGGCGCAGCACCGACAGCCCATTCGACCAGTACTTGGCCGGGGACAAGGATGCGCTGTCAGACATCCAGAAAGACGGGATGAACCTGTTTTATGGCAATGCGCGATGCGCGACCTGCCATGCGGGTCCGTTGATGTCGGACCAAGAGTTTCACGCGCTAGGTTTGCCCCCTTTCGGGCCGGGCCGGACCCGGCAATGGGACCCATATGCGCGGGACGTTGGACGGATGGCGGAAAGCAACCGTCTGGAAGACGCCTATCGCTTTCGCACGCCGATGCTGCGCAATGTCGCCCTGACCGCGCCCTACGGGCATAACGGTGCTTTTGCGGACCTCGAAAGCATGATCCGTCACCATCTTGACCCACAGACCAGCCTTGCCAAATGGAAACCCGACATGGCTGCGTTGCCCAAGGTTCCCTGGCTGCAAAAAGCGGATTTCGTGGTGTGGGAAGACCGGTTCGAAATGGAACGCCAGCGCAGCAGGATCGACATTGCGCCAGTGACGCTTTCGGATGTGGAAATCGCCGCCCTTGTCGCATTTCTGCATTCCCTGACGGGCACTGGTATTGGCTCTCCTCCTTTCGGGGTGCCTGCCGATTTCAACCCCTGACGGCGGTTACGCCATAATGACAATTGATCCGGCAAAATGTCGGATTAGTCGATCACTTCGTCAAATTGCGGCCTATGAAATGTCTGGCCAGCCCTGCACCATAATATCAGGAACAGAAATTTACGGAGACGTTGATGTCCTGGAATATTTGCGTAATCGGGGCAGGCAAGATCGGTCAGATGATCGCGACGCTGCTGAGGGCCTCGCCAAACTATACAGTGACCGTGGCCGACCATGACCTGAAAGCACTGGGTGATATCACAAGGCTTGGTATTGGCACGAAACAGATTGATGCCCGGGATGCGGACAGTCTGGCAAAGGAACTGACCGGGTTTAACGCCGTGGTTTCAGCGGCACCGTTCTTTCTGACCCCGAACATTGCCAAGGCCGCCAAAGAGGCGGGCGCGCATTATTTCGACCTGACCGAAGACGTTGCGGCCACCGAGGCCGTACGCCAACTGGCCGAAGGCAGTGAGACAGCTTTCATGCCGCAATGTGGTCTGGCACCTGGTTTTGTGGGTATCTCCGGAGCCGCGCTTGCAGCGGAGTTCGATGAGCTGGACAGCCTGCATATGCGGGTGGGCGCGCTGCCGCTTTATCCGACCAACGCGCTGAAGTACAATCTGACCTGGTCGACCGATGGGTTGATCAACGAGTACTGCAATCCATGCGACGCCATTGTGAACGGCAAACTGGTCAAGACCGCGCCGCTGGAAGATTACGAGATTCTGGGTCACGATGGTGTGGAATACGAGTGTTTCAACACCTCGGGCGGATTGGGCACGCTGCCGGAAACACTGGAAGGCAAGGCGCGGGCCGTGTCTTATCGCACGATCCGGTATCCCGGCCATTGTGAAATCCTGAAACTGCTGCTGCACGATCTGGGGCTGGAACGCCGCCGCGATCTGCTGAAAGAGATCTTCGAGACCGCCCTGCCCCGCACCGATCAGGACGTGGTGCTGGTCTATTGTACGGCCAAGGGTATGATCAATGGCGTTCTGCGCGAGAAATCCCTGATCAACAAAAGCTTTGCCCGCACCATCAACGGACAGGTCTGGAGTGCCATTCAGGTCACCACAGCTGCGGGTATTCTGGGCGTCGTTGACCTGATGCGTACCGGCACGCTGCCTTCGAAAGGGTTTGTCCGGCAGGAACAGGTCAAACTGAACGACTTCCTGAAAACAGAATTTGGCCAGCTGTATCGTGCTGGTGACGTGACCCGGCAAAACAAGGCGGCCTGAGATATGAAAGACATCGTAATGACAGCCCAAACCACGCTTGCAAATCTGGATCTGACGGGTGCCGCATTGAAGGGCGGCACCCTGAAAGTGACGTCGCCGATTGACGGCAGCCTGCTGGCCGACGTGCATGAAACTCCGGCCACCGAAATGGACGCGATCATTGCCCGCGCCAAAACCGCGTTCAAGGCGTGGCGCGTTGTGCCGGCCCCGCGTCGGGGCGAGCTGATCCGCCTGTTGGGCGAAGAGCTGCGCGCCGCCAAGGACGATCTGGGCGCGCTTGTCAGCTGGGAGGCCGGCAAGATCACGTCCGAAGGTCTGGGCGAAGTGCAGGAGATGATCGACATCTGCGACTTTGCCGTTGGTCTGTCGCGTCAGCTTTACGGTCTGACCATCGCATCGGAACGTCCGGGGCACCGGATGATGGAAACCTGGCATCCGGCGGGCCCGGTCGGGGTGATCTCGGCCTTCAATTTCCCGGTTGCCGTCTGGTCGTGGAACGCCGCTTTGGCACTGGTTTGTGGCGATCCGGTGGTCTGGAAACCGTCCGAGAAGACCCCGCTGACAGCGATGGCCTGCCAGAAGATCTTTGAACGCGCGCTGGTGCGGTTTGGCGATGCCCCCGAAGGGTTACTTCAGGTCCTGATCGGTGGCGCGGAGTTGGGCGAGGCGCTGGTGGCCAGCGAAGATGTTCCGATCATCTCGGCCACGGGTTCGACACGTATGGGTCGTGCAGTTGCGCCCATTGTAGCGGCACGCTTTGGCAAGTGCATTCTGGAACTGGGTGGCAACAACGCGATGATCGTTGGCCCTTCGGCGGATCTGGAAATGGCCGTGCGCGCCATTGTCTTCTCGGCCGTTGGGACCGCCGGTCAGCGCTGTACGACGCTGCGCCGTCTGATCGTGCACAACTCGATCCGCGAGGAACTGGTGAGCCGCCTGAAAAAGGCTTATGCTGGTCTGCCCATCGGCAATCCGCTGTCTGAGGGCACGTTGATCGGGCCACTGGTAGATGAGGCATCGGGTGCCGCCATGACAGCCGCACTGGAAGCCGCAAGGGCCGAAGGCGGCACCGTGTTTGGCGGCGCGCGCGTGACCGCAGGGCTTCCTGCGGGTGTCTATATGCAGCCCGCAATCGTCGAAATGCCCGGCCAAAGTGCGGTCGTGAAAACCGAGACATTCGCACCGATCCTTTATGTCATGGGCTATGACGATTTTGACGATGCGATCCAGATTCAAAACGATGTGCCGCAAGGGCTGTCATCCTGTGTGTTCACGCTGAACATGCGCGAGGCCGAGCAATTCCTGACTGCGGCGGGGTCGGATTGCGGTATTGCCAACGTCAACATCGGCCCCTCGGGCGCCGAGATCGGTGGCGCATTCGGAGGCGAGAAAGAAACCGGTGGCGGACGCGAAAGCGGCTCGGACGCGTGGAAGGCCTATATGCGCCGCCAGACCAACACCGTGAACTACTCGGCAGAGCTCCCGCTGGCGCAGGGTGTCAAATTCGACATCTGAACCAGCGCGCAAACTGACGGACATTCTGATCCCCCCGGAGCTTTGATGTTTCGGGGGGATTGCTTTTGTCGCGCAGGGTTTGGCACTGGCAGGCTGAAGCAGGCACAAAACCGGTGGTTCTTGACGAAATCCCTGCCGTGCGGCATGTGATGTCGCTGGGGGGAACGGCATGTCCGATAAGGTCAGATGGCCCGACACGGCATGTATGAACAGATTAAGCGTCCGAGTGGCCCCGATGGCTGGCTGCTTTTATACCGGAAGGTAAGTAAGATATGTGCCCTGCACCCGTTGATGCAGAGACCCCGCGCGGGTTCATCATCCCGATCGGCGGCGGCGAAGACCGCGTCAAGGAAATGCAGATCCACCGTAAGTTCGTAGAGCTTTCAGGGGGTGGGAATGCCGATATTGTCGTGATCCCGACAGCCTCGATGCTGGAAGAGACCGGACCGGATTACAATCGCATCTTTTCCGAACTGGGTGCGGGCAAGGTCGAATTTCTGCCCATCTCGCGGCGTGCCGATTGCGATAATCCCGATTATGCCGAGATGCTAGACCGCGCCACAGGGGTTTTCATGACCGGTGGCAATCAGCTGCGGCTGTCGGCGATTCTGGGTGGCACGCTTGTGGCACAGAAAATTCGCCGTCGGAATGCGGCCGGTGTGCCGGTTGCCGGCACTTCAGCCGGGGCATCGATCATGTCCGAACACATGGTGGCCGGGGGCAGCAGCAACTCGGCCCCGGCTGAGGGCAATATCACGCTGGCTCCGGGCATGGGCTTGACCAACGCCGTCATCATCGACCAGCATTTCACACAGCGCAATCGGCTGGGACGTTTGTTAACTGCTTCATCTTTCAACCCTTTTTTGATCGGACTGGGTATCGACGAAGACACGGCAGCCTTCATCGGACCCGATAATGTCCTTGAAGTCGTGGGCAGTGGATCGGTTACCGTCGTGGACGCCAGTCATCTGACCCATTCATCGATGTGGGACGCGCGCCGCGGTGAAGCACTGAGCCTGCTTGGACTTCGGCTTGACGTTCTGGGCGAAGGGTGCCGTTATGATCTGACGGCTCGCCAGGCTTTTCCGCCGGATGAGCATATGGCGTTCTGCACATTGCCGGACATGTCCGGTCAAGAGGCCGCCAGCGGGGGGAATAATAGCTAACCAACGGGGAGCCTCATGAAAATAATCTCGACCAATGTCTTTGTCGGTCCAAATGTCTGGGCAAGTTTTCCGGTCATTCGCCACGTCATCGATCTAGGTGTTCTGGAAGAGTGGCCCTCGGCAAGGATTGGTTCCGAGTTTATTGACGCCTTGATCAAGGCGCTTCCCGGTCTGGCGGAACATGGCTGCTCCTATCGCGAACCCGGCGGCTTCATCCGCCGCCTGCGCGAGGATGAAGGCACCTGGTTGGGGCATGTGCTGGAACATTGCGCCATCGAAGTGCAGAACGTGGCCGGGTCCGACGTGACCTTTGGCCGTACGCGCGGCACAGGTGAGCCGGGCCAGTACAATATGGTCTATGAATACCGCCAGCGTGACGTCGGTCTGGATGCGGGCAATTTGGCGATGCGGTTGCTGATGCACCTGCTGCCGCAATCCCTGAAAGATCAGGTGGATTACGAATTCGACCCGGACTTCAACTGGGATGAAGAACTGCGCAGCTTTGTGCTGAGGGCGCAACGCAAGGAATTTGGCCCGTCGACCGGATCGCTGGTCAAGGCGGCGCAGGAACGCGACATCCCGTGGATCAGGCTGAATTCCGGCTCGCTTGTGCAATTCGGACACGGCAAGTTTCAGAAACGCATTCAGGCGACAATTACGTCCGAGACCAAGCATATCTCGGTCGAGATTTCCTGCGACAAGGAAGACACCCATAATCTGCTGAACGATCTTGGCCTGCCGGTACCGCAGCAACGCATGGTCTATTCGGCCCGCGAGGCCGTGCGTGCGGCAGCGCGGATCGGGTTTCCGGTGGTGGTCAAACCGTTGGACGCCAACCATGGGCGCGGCGTGTCGATCAATCTGAATTCCGATGCCGAGGTCGAGGCGGGCTTTGCCGAGGCCAAGGAGCATTCACGCAGCCGCGCCATTCTGGTTGAAAGCTTCATCACCGGCTTTGATCACCGGATGCTGGTCGTGAACGACAAACTGGTTGCGGTGGCCAAACGCGTCCCCGGCCATGTAATAGGCGACGGCACCCATACGATTGCCGAATTGGTCGACATCGTGAACCAAGACCCGCGTCGGGGCATCGGGCATGAAAAAGTGCTGACCAGGCTCGAGCTGGACAATCAGGCTAACCGCCTGATGGAGAATGCGGGCGTGACGGAAGACACTGTCTTGCCCGAGGGCGAGGTTTTCTATCTGCGCTCGACCGCGAACCTGTCAACGGGTGGCACCGCCATCGACCTGACCGACGTGGTGCATCCCGACAACCGCGACATGGCCGAACGCGCCATCATGGCCGTCGGGCTGGATGTGGGCGGTGTCGATTTCCTGATCGACGATATCACTAAATCCTACAAGGATATCGGTGGCGCGATTGTCGAAGTAAACGCCGCCCCCGGTTTCCGGATGCATGTGGCCCCGTCCGAAGGTCAGCCGCGCGATGTGGCAGGCAAGGTCATCGACATGCTGTTCCCCCCCAATGAACAGACCCGCATCCCGATTGCGGCCATAACCGGCACCAACGGCAAGACGACCACGTCGCGGATGCTGGGTCATATCATGAAAACCAGCGGCAAAATCGTTGGCATGACCTCGACCGACGGCGTCTATGTGGATGGCAAGCTGAGCGTCAAGGGGGACATGACCGGCCCGAAATCGGCACAGATCGTCCTGCGTGATCCGATGGTCGATTTTGCGGTGATGGAAACCGCGCGGGGCGGGCTGGTGCGCTCGGGTCTGGGCTATCAACGCTCGAACGTGGCGGCCTGTCTGAACGTCTCGGCAGATCATCTGGGTCTGGGCGGGATCAACACGGTAGAGGAGCTGGCCGTCGTCAAACGGGTGGTGGTGGAAAGCGCGACCGATACGGCCGTGCTGAACGCCGACGACATCAATTGTCTGAAAATGGCCGATTATGCCGGGGCGGATCAGATCTTCTATGTCACGACCAACCCCGGTCACAGTCTGGTAAAGGAACATATCAAGACAGGGGGCAAAGCCATCGTGCTGGAAAAAGGCATGAATGGCGACATGCTGACCATCTATGACAAAGGGCTTCACATCCCGGTTCTGTGGTCGCATCTGATCCCCGCCACCCTTGAGGGCAAGGCGATCTTCAACGTGCAAAACGCCATGGTCGCGGCGGCAATGGCCTATAGTTTTGGGGTCGATCTGGACAATATCCGGCATGGTCTGCGCACTTTCGACACCAGTTATTTCCAAGCGCCGGGGCGGATGAACGTCTATGATGAACATCCCTTCAAAGTGATTCTTGATTACGGCCACAACCCAGCCGCGCTGAAAGCGATGGCCGCATTGGCCGATCAGTTGGACGTCAAGGGCCGCAGGCTGTGCGTTGTTGCGATGCCCGGCGACCGCCGCGATGAAGACATCGTTGATGGAGCCGCAGCGCTCGCCGGGCATTTTGATCATTTCATCTGCAAGGCCGATGACCGTCGCCGGGGTCGCGGGCATGACGAAGTGCCGCAAATGATGCGGCAGGCCCTGATCGATTGCGGGACGCCAGATGAAGCGATCACGATCATCCCGGATGAGGTTGAGGCCGTGACCGCCGCGCTGGAAATGGCTGCACCGGGCGATCTGCTGGTGATCTTTGGCGATGACACCACACGGTGCTGGAAACAGATCATCTACTTCAATTCCGATGGCGAAACCTCTGAAACCGAGGCGGCACCCAGGACCAGCCCCGCCGACACCACGTTCGAGGACATGTTCGACAGCGACCAGAACCTGATCCGGGACGAACGCGGCGTAAGACTGGCGCGTGAAGTCAGCGAAGACGCGGATTGAGCGAGGGCACCGGAATGGACCGGATCGAAGAGCTTGAAACCGCGCTGACCATTGAATGCGCGACCGCTGATCATATTCAGGTGGATGACGCGCGGCGTCTGACCGGCCCCGGCCTGTTATGGGATCACCCCGGCGCGGTGATGGATGTGTTTTTCACTGATATCGACCCCGCGCAGGTCATTGCACTGTGGGAAAAACATGCCCGGCGCGTTCTTGATGCGCTTGGCTGGCAGGATCAGGCACTGACCCACCGTACCTTCACCGGTGGTGTCAATCTGGCAATCTCGGCACCGATGGATCAGCTTTATTCCTCGATCTTTGCAGCGCAGACCGCCTGGCATTTCTGTGCGGCAGAGTTGTTGGCGACGACGCCGGGCGATTTTGATCAGATGATCCGGGACGTCAAAGGCGTCATGGCGAAGGAGGCCAATCCTGCGCTGATCGCCCTGATCACGGCAGCCGAGGCGCATGGCGTGGATATCCTGTGCGACGATGACGAAATTTCCATCGGGCATGGCACCGGCAGTCAAACCTGGCCTGTCGACGCATTGCCCGCCCCGGATGACGTGGACTGGCCCGCCCTTCACAACATCCCCGTCGCCTTCATCACCGGAACAAATGGCAAGACCACGACGACCCGGTTGCTGGAGGCCATCGCCCGCGCCTCGGGCAAGGTCGCGGGACTGACCTCGACCGAGTTTGTGCGGGTGGGTGATGATATTCTGGATCGCGGCGATTATTCCGGCCCCGGCGGAGGGCGGATGTTGCTACGCGACAAGCGGCTTGAAATCGGCTGCCTCGAAGTGGCCCGTGGGGGTATCCTGCGCCGCGGCCTGCCGACACGTGCCGCCATGGCCGCCACTGTCACCAACGTGGCGAACGATCATCTGGGGCAATACGGCGTCAACACGGTGCCCGAGCTGGCTCAGGCGAAATTCGCCGTGCACCGGACACTGACCAAGGGCGGCGTTCTGGCCCTGAATGCCGATGATCCTTTTGTCCGTGCCGAGGCCGAAAACACTACGGCAAATATCTGGTGGTTTTCTCTGGATGCCGGGAGTGATCTGATCCGTCGGGCGCGGGACGCGGGAACATGCTGCGCTTATGTTTCGCAGGGCAATATCGTCTTTTTCGACGGCCGGTCCGAGCAGGTGGTCATAGCTGTGTCCGACGTGCCCCTGACCATGGGCGGGGCCGCGAAATACAACATCCTGAACGCTCTGGCGGCTATGTGCCTTGCGCTGGCTTTGAAGCTGACGCTTGAGGCGGTGCGGCATGGGTTGGCCGGGTTCAAACCGGATGCCAGGGACAATCCGGGTCGCTGTAACGAATTCCTATACAACGGCGCTCAGGTTTTCGTGGATTTCGCGCATAACCCGCATTCGATTTCTGCCGTGTGCGATGCGCTGTCGGCCCTGCCAGCAAAACGGCGGTTCATCATGCTCAGCCATGCCGGAGATCGCTCGGATCAGGACATTCGGGACGTCACTGCAACCGCGTTGAATTTCCAACCCGACGTGGTCGTTGCTGCTGAACTGGAAGGGTATCTACGGGGCCGCTCATTGGGAGAGATACCGGACCTGATCGAAAAGTCTGCCCTGGAACAGGGATATGACAAGACCCAGATCCAAAGGGCCGCATCCCCGTCGGAGGCCGCCGCGATGATCCTGAAACAGATGGAACCGGGCGATCTAGCCTTGCTGCTGGTTCTGTCGGAACGCGACGCCGTGCTTGAGATGCTGAACCAGCAGGCGACCTAGCGGTTTGAGGGATCAGTAAAGCAACGAACCGCCATTTCCGTCTGCGATCATCTGAGCAGCAATTCGCGCATCACCCTTGCATTGACACCCAGCCTGACAATACTCGCCTAACACAGGCAACAGACGGTTGAGGTTAGGTGTTATGGAGATTGAGCGGACGGGGTTGTCGGGTGTGTTGGTTATTCGCCCGCAGCGGCATGGGGATTTG
>NZ_JBQFZL010000019.1:0-41508 GCF_056542225.1 Ruegeria sp. AE3
GGCAATTCTTTTTGACGGATGGGCAAGCGTTGCCAAGCCGACCCAAAGATTAAACCTCTAGGGTGGTTTCTGTGGGTTAACCGGACTCTTTTAATGCGTCGCATCAATGGCACCTAAACACTGAAGCCTGCCTTTCTTAGTCCGGTCAGAAAGTGCGCACTGTCCTCTGGTACCCTATACCGTGCAGCTCGCTCCGCAGCTACGCGTGAGGCCGTCCGCTGCTGACATTGAGCGTGGCTCTTCGGAAATGTTTCTATAGCGTTTGCGAAGATCGACATTTCCGATCTGGCATCTTCAATCTGGTTTATGTGCGCATGACATGCTGCAGCATAGGCGTGAGCAGGTGTAAAATGTGGCCCAATTCTCCTTATTGCGCCGAGTGCTTCCTCGTACTTGTGGCCAGAAAAAAGAGCCAGAGCGTGATACCAGTGGTACCATCGCGGTGGGTGAGGATTGAGACGCAGCGCTCTCGAAATCGAACCCAAGGCGTCTGGCCATTGGCCCAAATAGACCAACACGTTAGCCCTGAAGGCTGCAACATCAGCATCATTTGCATTTAAAGTAACGGCACGTTGAAACTCCGCTGCCGCATCCTCATCCTCCCTCTGCAGAAATAGCAGAAATCCCAGAATCGCATGCGACCACGCGTCTTCGTGGTCAAGTGACAGAGCCGTCTGAATGCTCTGGTATGCCTCATCCCAATGTTCATCTCCGAACTCGGCCATAATGTCCCAGACATAGGTTGAGGCAAGTAGGGCATGCGCGCGCGCAAAAAGGGGATCTATTTCGATTGCCTTTTCAAAATACTCCCTCGCCTTGGCATTCTGTTCCCGCGCAAATCGTCTGAACTGCTCTAGCCCCAACAGCAGGTGGTCGTAGGCTGTCATACTGGCGGTGCGTTTGCGCTTTGCCTGAGACGTTCCGGCGTCTTCCATGCGCCCGGGCAGACAAGACACAATGCTTTCCGTGAGTTCATCCTGTACGGCGAAAATATCTTCCAAGTCTCGATCATAACGTTCAGCCCAGAGATGGTTGCCAGTCGATGCTTCAACCAGCTGAGCAGTCACCCGGATGCGACTCCCGGCTTTTCTGACACTCCCTTCAACGACAAACTCGACGCCGAGATCTCTTCCCACTTCCTGCACCTTGATACTCCGGTCCTTGTAGGTGAATGAGGAGTGGCGCGCGATCACGAACAAGTTCCTAAAGCGGCTCAACTCAGTAATGATATCTTCCGTTATCCCGTCGGAGAAATACTCTTGATCCGCATCCCCACTCAAATTGGTGAACGGCAGCACCGCGATGGACGGCTTGTCCGGTAACGATAGTAAAGGCGTCTGATTACCAGCCTTGGGAACGTTGCCGACCCACGTCCAGATTGTGACCGGCGTCTCAATGTTCTTAAGTGTATGGGCGCCACCACTCTCAAATACGAGATTGAGTTTGCCATGCACACTCTGGTGCACAACGTTGGAAATTACGACACCACCCGGCTCCGCCAGACCTTCCAGACGCGCCGCTATGTTCACGCCGTCGCCTAAAATGTCGTCCCCATCAATTACGATATCGCCGAGATTTATCCCAATTCGAAACTGCAGAGGGAAACGCTCGTCTTGCCCCGTAATGCCTTCCTGCCAGCCAATGGCGCACTTCACCGCATCAAGAGCACTTGCAAACTCGACGAGAAAACCATCACCCATGAGCTTCACAACACGGCCATGGTGATGCACGATGAGCGGCTCGATTGTTTGTGTCCGCAACAACCTCAGAGCTGCTAGCGTGCCTTCCTCATCTGCTTCCACGAGACGGGAATACCCGACAACGTCGGCAGCAAGTATGGCGGCTAGGCGTCGCTTCATTTGGTGTCCCCCCTGTAGCGGGAGAGTAGCTGAGCACCTTCACAAAATCCACGCAACTCGCAGTAAAGGCGATGTCACCCAATGGCGCTCAAAGGAAATTGGTTTTTTCCCGTAAAACTCCCGCTGCGCCCTCAAAAAAGTGAGGTCCGCTTCGTCCGCATGTGAGACGTAGAACAGGAGCGCAGCGAATGTCCGGATTGGATCTCGGCCGATTTGTGTGATTTGTACGTCTGCGTTCGGTAAATCCTGCTGCGCCGCCGCGAGCAATCCGGTGACACCGTCGAGCATTCAAAGCAATTTTCGCTGAGCCAGCATCAGGCGGCTCCGTCCGCAGAGCGGTTGTTTTGGGAAAATCGATCGATGTCCGAATTGCGGACATCTGCGTATTCTGTGTTAGTAAGTGCATTAGGGAGAGGCATCCACCATGGGAAACAACTCCAGACGGGCGTTTATAAGGTCCTTCCTGACGAGCACGACGATCCTCGTTGCTCCGAGTACATTGTTCGGGCAAGAAGGCACGCTGACCGATCTTGGCGGAGCGATACTCGATCTTGATGAAGTCACGATTTTTACGGCTCGCGAGATCGTCACACTTGATCCCGACCTTCCAAGCGCCGAAGCCGTTGCTGTTGTAAACAGTCGGATTTTGGCGACCGGCACTAGAGAGCAAGTCCAAGAGGCGATTGGTGAACAGCCCTTCACCGTTGATGACACATTCGCCGACCTTATCATCGTTCCCGGCTTTATCGCCCAGCATGATCACCCAGTTTTGGGCGGCTTGAGCCTTTCGTCCGTCATTCTTTCGATAGAGGACTGGGACTTGCCACAGGGTATATCGCGCGCCGTTGTGGACAAGGATGACTTTCTGGCACGGTTGTCCGAAGCTGTTAATGGTCAGCAAGACCCGGACACCCCTGTCATGACATGGGGATACCACGCGGCATTTTATGGTCCACTGACACGGTCGGACCTTGACCAGATCAGCAGCGAACGCCCTATCTTTGTGTGGGCCCGCTCATGCCACGAATTCATTCTGAATTCTGCTGCAATGGAGGCCGCGGGCGTTACCGAAGAGGTCATGGACGCCTGGTCCGACTCAGAAAAGATGCAATCCAGCTTTGAGCATGGACACTTCTGGGAACAGGGTTTGTTTGCAGTTCTGCCTTTGATTGCACCATACGTGGCAACCCCTGAAAAGTTTCGCGCTGGTTTGGAGACCATGCGCGATTACATGCATGCGAAGGGCGTGACCTACGGCAACGAGCCAGGCGGCATTCTGGCACGCCCGGTTCAGGATGCGGTGAACGCTGTATTCTCCGCACCCTCAATGCCGTTCCGGTGGAGCTTCATTCCAGATGGAAGAAGCCTGATCGCCAAATATGACAATGCTGAAGATGTGATCGAACAGACAGAAGCACTTGTCGACTGGTATGGTGGCAAGACCAGTATGTCCAAAGGCAGCGTCAAGCTTTTTGCGGACGGTGCGATATATTCCCTTGCCATTCAACTGAGGGACGATCCGCTTGGCGATTACCATGGCGAGTGGATGATGGACCTGTCGGCCTTTGAGCGTGCATTTCAAACCTATTGGGACGCGGGCTACCAAGTTCATATTCACGTCAACGGTGACGCCGGGTTGGACCGTGTATTAAACGCCTTAGAGCGGAACTTGCGCAGAAACCCTCGTTTCGATCATAGAACGGTGATCGTGCACTTTGCTGTGAGTGCGCCCGATCAGGTCATGCGTATCAAACGTCTGGGCGCGATTGTTTCCGCAAATCCCTACTACGTGACGGCACTTGCGGATCAATACAGTAAAACCGGTCTTGGTCCTGAACGCGCCAATGAAATGGTCCGTCTTGGTGATCTGGATCGAGCGGGTATTTCCTGGTCACTGCATTCCGATATGCCGATGGCGCCCGGTGATCCATTGTTCCTAATGTGGTGTGCGGTGAACCGCGTGACGAGTTCCGGTCGGGTAGCAGGACAGGATCAGACGGTCCCGGTCGAAGAGGCCTTACGTGGAGTGACAATCAACGCCGCCTATTCTCATCGTCTTGAACGGGACCTTGGCAGTATCGAACCTGGCAAGCGAGCGAACTTCACTATTTTGGATGACAACCCATTGACTGTGGATCCCATGGCAATCAAGGACATTCAGGTTTGGGGAACAGTATTGGAAGGTGATAAGTTTCCAGTGGGCTACAAGGCAGAACAGGAAGATGCACGTTTGCGTCTAAATGATCCGGACAGCCAAAGAGAGTTCGCAGTAAACACTCTCAATCACGCGCTTTCGGTTGTTCACGCTCATCTTTAGGCACGTTCGCTCTGGGAGCGGAATGAACCGAAATCTCGCGCACTTGAGCTTGAGGCGAGAGCGCTCGGGATAGCCTGTTTCTGCAAGCTTTTGATGTGGAATTTTTGGCGCAATCGCCGTCGTAATCTTTATGCAAAAGTGAATGTCGACTTCGTCCGCGCAGCAGAAATTCACTAAATTTTCCCTAACCGCAGCACGGAGCCCCCAGTGACCGATGCTGCACGATCAACCGACGGCGGCCATGCGGACAAAGTGGGTGTTCAAGGAACCTTTTAAAGTGCCTTTTCAATGAACTTTGAAAAAAGCTCACCCTGCGAGTTGATCCTAAGTTTCGCGTAAATGTTGCGTCTGTGGATGCGGACTGTGCCTGGAGAGATGCCGAGAATTGTGCCGACAGCTTCTGCCGAATGGCCCTTCAACGTGAACTCAACGACTTCTCTTTCTCGTGGCGTCAGAACGCCATCGCCAAATGCCTGGAAAGCAAGATCGACGCGACGACTAACGCCATTTGCTGCGGCGCCGCGGGTCATCGTTGGAAAGTCACTCCAATGTTTGCAACAGGCTGCCCGAACGAGCGGCCATAGAGCGTGCAAATGACGAATTTCCTTGGCTGAAAAAGGCTTCACTGATCGCATGAGCGAGACCACAACCATCCCAGTGCTTGGGATATCGATAAAGTAGCCAATCTCCTCTGCTAACCCAGTCCTTTTGTAATAGCTGCGATAGTATTCGCCCTGATAGAACCTGTCCGGTGCGATATCGCGCATGCGGTACAGACCCGGTGTTATCGGTTTTGTCGCGGCCAAAAAAAATGGATCAAGTACGTAGGGCCCCGCTTGGTAATCCTCAACAAAAATACGCCGTTTGCTTTTGGGAAAATCGTCGTGAAGGTCTATCGGTGCTTCGGTTCCGACATGGCCAAACACCACTGTAAAATCGAATGGTGCGACCTGCCGCAAGCCATCTGCCAAAGCACATGGAAATTCTGGGGTTCCGATCTTCTCCACGACCCTGCCGGCCTCTTCCATCCAATCGTACACACGCCGCTCCAGATTCTCGAAAAGAACCTCTATACTCTAATTGTGGTATATACAGTTATTCCGAGTTATTGTTACTTTTTTCTTGTTTGAGTGGTATGCCAGTAAATGCCAAAAAATCAAGCAAAAGGAAAACGGCAGTATATGAGCTTTGACATGAGGGTCACCATGCAGACGATTGCGGAACTCCGAGGAGTGACCAAGACCTTCGGGAATGTGGTCGCTGCCAAAGACCTGAATCTTTCCATTGGGAAAGGAGAGTTTCTGTCATTCTTGGGCCCATCTGGTTGCGGCAAAACCACAGCACTAAGAATGCTGGCAGGTTTCGAGAAACCAACCGAAGGTCAGGTGTTGCTCGATGGCGAAGTCGTCAACGACTTGGATGCGCACCATCGCCCAGTCAACATGGTGTTTCAGCACTACGCTCTTTTTCCTCACCTGAGCGTGTTCGACAACATCGCGTACGGCCTGCGCCAACAACGACCACGCATAGACAAGCAAACAATCGCGACAAAGGTTAAGCAGGCGCTGGAAACTGTCCGTCTTGGTGGGTTTGGCCCACGTCGCATCTGGGAGATGTCTGGTGGTCAGCAGCAACGCGTCGCTTTGGCGCGTGCGATCGTAAACGAGCCCAAGCTTTTGCTGCTCGATGAACCAATGGCTGCTCTGGATCGAAAGCTTCGAAAAGAAATGCAGTTTGAACTGCAGAACCTGCAACGACAACTGGGAATAACTTTTGTCCTCGTCACGCACGACCAAGAAGAAGCGCTTTCAATGTCCGACCGAATTTGTGTGATGGAAGGTGGCAGTATTGTGCAGGTAGGCAGCCCACGCGAACTCTATGACATGCCCCGCAGCCGTTACGTGGCTGGATTTGTAGGCACCTCGAATTTCTTTGATGCAACTGTAACTGACGCTGTAGCCGACCAAATCACTGTGCGTTTAGCGAGTGGCCAAAAGGTGCACGGAACTCCGGAGATTCCAATAGATGCAGGACAGGAAGTGTGCGTCAGTATCCGTCCTGAACAGATCACGCTGACACGCGCGCTGCCCGCAGCTGAAATTGCTCTGCCAGTTACCATTCAAAATCGGATCTTCCTTGGGGAGCACACAGAATACCTTGCGCGCAACGAAGCACTGGGTGATTTCCACGTGCTTGTGCCAAGGCAAGCGGAATTGAACGAGGGGACGTTCAATGCAGGAGAGCAAGCCTTTGTCTCATGGGGCGAAGGCGCACTGCTGATCCTTGAAAAATAACAACTCCCGCAATCCAACAACAGAGAGGTTCACGATGACCAATGATAACGGGACTATTTCCAAGCAAAAGTTCATGGAAGAGCTTCGCCGGTACCAAAAGGGTTCGGTCACCCGGCGACATTTTTTGGGCGTGACAGGTCTTGGGATGGCAACGGCCGTTCTGGGCACGGCCATGCCTGGGTTGCGTCCACGCCCGGCATTTGCTGCCGGAGACATTGGCGACCGAGTGATCCTCGCCACGTGGCCGAACTACCATGACGAGATGAACTTCGAAGCCTTCACGGAAGCCACCGGCGCCCATGTTCAGGTCAATGTTTTTGGCTCGAACGAAGAGATGTTGGCAAAGTTGCAGGCCGGAGGCTCTGGCTGGGACGTGTTCGTTCCAACCAATTACACGATCACTACGTATGTGGGTGAAGATCTGATCATCCCGCTCGATACGTCCAAACTGCCAAACTACGACGCAGGTTCATTCGAACAGCGCTTTTCCGATGCTGGTTCTGTCGATGGCCAGCTTTACGCGGTGCCGAAAAACTGGGGCACGACCGGCTTTGCAGTGAATACCAGCAAGCTTGATGGCGCTCCGACTCCAACCACATGGAAAGAGTTCTGGGACCTGACTATGGCGGGTTACTCAGGCCGGACAATGGTGCACGATTACCAACTCACCACTATCGGTAATGCCCTGAAGTATTTTGGCTATTCCTTCAACTCGGTCGATGAGAAGGAACTGGCCGATGCAGAGAAATTGTTGCTGGATGCTAAGCCGCATCTGTTTGCAATTTCGTCTGACTATCAGCCACCGATGCGCAACGGTGACGCTTGGATGACGATGTGCTGGACAGGTGACGGCAAGCAGATGAATGTCGACATGCCTGAAATCGCCTACGTTCTGGGAGCTGAGGGCGGTGAACTCTGGTCCGACTACTACGCTATTCCGAAGGGCGCGCCCCATTTGGATGCCGCCTATGCCTTGATCGACTTCCTGCTGAACCCGGAAGTTAATGCGAAAGAAGTCCTCGCTCATGGCTATCCATCGGCTGATGCTCGCACCAATGCGTTGCTGCCGAAGGAATTGCTGGAAGATCCGATCCTTTATCCGGCAGCTGACCTTCTGAATGCGCTCGAGTTTGGCGCGGCGGCTACGCTAACCGATCCAAACCGTGCCGAGTTGCTCGCCCGCTTCAAGTCGGCCTAAGCGGTAAGGCCGCCAATATCGGAAAAGACGAGGACAATATGACCGAACGAGGCAGAAAAGCACTGTTGCTGGCACCGGCAGGAGTTTGGCTTTTGGTAATGCTTGCCCTTCCTCTGCTGGTCGTCTTCGTCTTTTCCTTTGGCGAACGGGGTGCCGCCGGAGGCTATGTTCCAGCGTTCACTTTGGAACAATATGCCAACCTTCCTGCGCGATGGACGGCGTTTAAGAACACTTTGATCCTTGCACCTCTGGGGACTATCGCTGCGTTGGTAATTGCCTATCCGCTCGCCTACTTTCTTGCGGTGCGTTGTTCACCAAAGTGGAGAACTTCGCTGTTGATCCTGGTAATCGTGCCGTTCTGGACATCGATCCTGATCCGGTCATACGCATGGATATTCATCCTTGGGGGGCGTGGCTTGCCCGCTTTACTGGAGTCGATCGGCATCGATGATATCCGCCTGATAAATACGCCCTTCGCTGTGCTTGTTGGGATTGTCTATGGGTATCTACCTTTGATGGTTTTCCCGATTTTTGTAAGCTTGGACAAACTGGATAAACGCCTTCTGGAAGCATCGGCTGATCTCGGCTCTACCCCATGGCGTACGTTCCGTCAGGTGACACTTCCTCTGTCGGTACCTGGTATCGCAACAGGCTGCATGCTGGTCTTCATCTTGCTGATGGGCGAGTTTCTGATCCCAGCGATCTTGGGCGGCGGAAAGGTCTTTTTCGTCGGAAATGCGCTGGTGGACCTGTTCCTGCAGTCTCGAAACTGGGCGTACGGATCGGCGGTCGCAATGACGCTGGTTGTCGTAATGCTTGTCACTGTCTCAATTTACATGAAATTCATCTCGCGCCTGGGTGGCCAGCGCGAAGATGTCTCGCTGATGTGAGGGTCCGATGCGCTTATACGCGATTTGCGTCTACCTTTTTCTCTATATTCCAATCGGCATCATCGCGCTTTTCAGCTTCAATGCCGGACGACACGCAAGCCAGTTCATGGGGTTCTCGACCCAATGGTATGGCAAAGCGCTCAACAACCCATTTGTTATGGACGCGCTCGAGACCAGTCTGCTTGCGGCATTCATAACTGCTTGCCTCGCCTCCACACTCGGAACCATGGCGGCCATCGCTTTACAAGGGGTTAAGGGATGGCTCCGAACTTTGTTCGATGCGATGATTTATATTGCGATAATGATACCAGGTATCGTCATCGGTATCGCGACACTCATTGCCCTAGTCACCGTATTCGGCTGGCTAAACCCGCTTCTTGCGAGCCTATGGCCCGATGGAGCAAATCCCCCGCAACTTTCCATGGGGATGCCCACGCTTGTCGCCGCACACACCATGTTCACAATGGCGCTGGTCATAATCATCGTACGTGCAAGGCTATCGGGTATGGACCGTGCCCTCATGGAAGCTTCGGCTGACCTCTTTGCGACGCCTTGGGGCACCTTTCGGCAGGTGACGCTGCCGTTGATAGCACCGGCAATTTTGGCAGGCTTTCTGCTCAGCTTCACTTTCTCATTTGATGATTTCATCATCGCGTTCTTCGTAGCTGGCTCAGAAACAACCCTGCCAATCTACATATTCTCATCCATCCGGCGCGGCGTAACTCCCGAGATCAATGCCATCGGCGCTATGGTTATGGGCGCGTCGCTCTTGTTGCTCGTTGCAGCGCAACTGCTTTTGCGCCGAGGCGCCTCAAAATCGAATAGTTAAATAAAGGAGCCAAGTGAAATGCGGCTTGCAGGTAAAGTCGCGCTCGTGACGGGCGCGGGATCAGGAATTGGTCGGGCAGGTTCAATGGCAATGGCACAAGAGGGTGCGCATGTTGTGGTAACGGATCGCGATGCAACACTTGCTGAAGCCACTGTGGCCGCGATCGTTGCGGAGGGGAATCAAGCATCTGCCATACAGCTTGATGTGACCGATGACGATGCCCTTACCAAAGCCATAGACGAAGCAGTAAAAAACTTCGGTCGGCTTGACGTGTTGCACTCTCATGCTGGGTTGCAGATCGAAGGAACGCTGGAAGAAGTGGAACCAGATGGAATGGATGCTTCTTGGGCATTGAATGTCCGCGCTCACTTCATTGCCGCGCGCGCAGCCGTCCCCCATATGAAATCACAAGGTGGAGGCAGCGTGATCGTCACTGCTTCCAATTCAGGGGTTCAATACGACCGGGGTATGATCGCCTATGCGACTACAAAGCACGCAGCTGTTGCGATGGTCCGGCAGATGGCAGCCGACTACGCTGTCCACGCAATCCGTTTCAATGCCCTTTGTCCAGGATTTGTAGACACCCCCTTCAATGCAGGCTTCGAAAAGCAGATGGGTGGTCGTGCCAAACTGCAAGGCTACATCGAGCAGGCGATCCCTATGAGTCGATGGGCGACAGTTGAAGAGATTGGCCATGGGATCGTCTATTTAGCTTCAGATGAATCCGCTTTTATGACGGGGCAAGCCTTGGTTATCGATGGCGGTGAATGCATTTAGTGATGGGTTAGACCGCTCAAGAGAATGTCTATAGCCGCACTTCATTTTTTGCGAAAACATTTCAGTCCGCTTTGGGTCGTCTCTGCTCAGCGTGGAACCCCAGACCATGAGAATGCCGCGCTGCACCCGAGGTCGACTACGAGCCCAGAGCGGTCATTTCCTTGACGCCGTGAATATCCAGTTCAGGTGGGCACCGGGCAACTTACATCATGTGGGGTATTGCCAGAGACTACTTCGGGCCGCACTGTAGTTCGGGGAAAGCTTTCACATCGCAGCAAGGATTTCATCTGATGGCTCTCGAAATTATTGGCGCCGGCTTCGGGCGTACTGGCACGGACTCCCTCCGTGAAGCATTGGCGGTTCTCGGCTTCGGACCTTGCCACCACATGCATGAGATCCGGGATAATCCGGAGAAAGCGGGTCCATGGCATGATTATTTTTGTGGTGGGTCGCCACTTGATCTCGACCTGCTTTTCGACGGCTACCGGTCCCAAGTCGACTGGCCTGGCGCCCATCTCTGGCGCGAGTCGGCTGAACGCTATCCGAACGCGAAGGTAATCCTGTCGGTTCGTGATCCGGAGGACTGGTACGCGTCCTACTCGAAGACGATCAAGGTTTTTCGCGAAACCGAAATGCCGCCGGAGGCGGCACATATGCGTCAAATCCAGGAGTTCGTGGATGTCTTCCTGGGCGACCGCTTCGACACTGAGGAACGCGCAATAAAAGACTTCCAGGCGCATGTTGCCGAGGTGAAGTCTGTGATCCCGGCGGACCGTCTGCTAGTGTATGAACTTGGCTCAGGATGGGAGCCGCTCTGTGAGTTCCTCGGGGTATCTGTGCCGGATCAAACCTATCCGCATACAAACGCCACGACAGACTTTCAGAAGCATAATATTGAACTGCAAAAATAGTCCGCAAAGCACGCTGTCAGGTCGCGTCTGCGGCAGCTTCGTCCGCGACCCGGTCATTCGGCACTTTCTACCGCTTCAGTATCCGACAAAATCGCTCAGATGACGGCCTCGAGCCCGAAGCGGCCGCTCCTCGCCCAACGAAATGGCCATCCTCAAAAGTCGTATCAGCTGCTAGAAGACAACCCGTGCACGCAGACCCACGATCGTGATGCTGGACTGCCCCGGATTTAACAGCGGATTGTTGATGAGCTGGACCGACGGTGTGATCTGGAGGTTAGGGGAAATCGAGAAGCGATAGAATGCTTCCAGCGTTGTCTGGCTGCCGGGAATGCCATTCGCCTCGGCCCAGTTCAGCCCTAGTCCAGCTAGATCTGTATTGCGGCCATAGTAGCCCAGACCGATGGAGACTGAGTTTTCGTAAAGAGCCGCGGTGCCCTTTGATTTTCCGGCGCGCACGAATGGCATCCATTTGTTGTCGACAAACCAAGCGGCGGAAAACGCCGCACCGTAGTCCTCAGGTCGGCTGCCGTCGTCCGCGGCATCTGAATGCCAAAGCGTGAGATGGATGTTGTCGAAATAGATGCGGTCCATTCCACTGGTGTAGCCGATCTCGATACTCTTGAAGAGATCGCCATGGCTAAACACATCCAGATCGGGTGAGGAAGGATCGGCATTTGCATCGGCGACGCTGCCAACGAGGTAAAAGTTGTCGTTGAGCTTTAGGCCTCCGGCGATCCCAAGTCCCGGATTAGGCGCGTTGATGGTGGGATTGGTGTTGAAGGCGAGGTTCTGAAAACCGGAATAAGGGCTTACCAAACCATAGACATCCACAAAGTCGGTGACGTCAATCTGGCCGAATTGCAATGTCCACGACCCGTCCTGCGCCCGCTGTGTCCAAAATAGGTTGGTCAGCATCGTGCCATTGTCATTGAACGCCGTGCCGGTGATTGAGAGAGCGCCGCCATCCAGCCCGAAGAACTGCGGAGCAACAGCGCCATAGGCATGACGGTTTTCAATCTTGAAGGTCAAAGAGCCTTGTTCCGTTGCTTGCCAACTGCCGTAAAAGCGGGCGATACCACCTCCGGTTTCTTCTTCACCAAGGTCTGCGTTGGACCATTGTCCAAGAGACAAGTAATCGAGATTGAACTTGAAACCGTCTTCGGCCAGACCTTCTTTCCAGGCGAACCAGCCGGGCGCGATATTGCGGGGAAAGTCCGAGCGGAACTGCGGATCGGTCAGACCGTCGCCGGGGGCCAGATCCGCTTGGGTAGATGATGGGCCAGATAGTCCCTGCGCGGACGAGACGTCCGGAAAAAGGACCATGGCGGCAACAGCCACGATTGATCGAAGGATGGTCATTGCGATTCCTCTGCGGATCACTTCTCGGGGCGCTGGTTTATCCGCGATTTGATTTTGTCTTTCAACTTCCTGGGCGATTTCGCGTCGTCGCAGCGCATTGATGCTCTGCGAAAACTGAAACGACACGGAAGAGGCACACATCTAAGTGGCACATGTCGAGCGGTCCCAAGGCCTAAGAAGGATCAGACGGGGCAACCCGTTAAGAGGTCGCCCCAGCGCTTGTCTCAAGACTTACGGATAGGTTTTCGGTTCCCGAACCGCTGGCCGGTACATAATGCTGTCGGTATCGACCATGGTGTTCTTGTAGGCGCGGCCATCCTTCATCACGAGTTGCAGCTTGCTCTCATCCAGGATCAGGTTGATGTCCTCAAGCGGGTTGCCGTCCCAGATCAGGATGTCGGCATAGCTGTCAGGCGCGATCTGGCCCAGGTTATAGGTCGGATAGGGGTCTTTTGGACCAGACCACTTGAGCACGATCCCCGCGTTGCCGGTCCAGTGCTTCAAGGCCTGCGCAGGGCTGAAACCCGCATCGACGTTGCAGGTGATGTCCTCCTTGATCTTCTCGACCAGTCCAGGGCTGAACATGTCCGACCCCCCCACAATGAACATGCCGTACTCATTCATCCACTTGGACATCCGGCGCACGCCTTCGCCGGCCGCTACGCCCTTGAGCTTCTGTTCATGTGTGAAGAATGCCGGCATGGAATCATAGCTACCGAAGGACTTGACGCTCATAAAGCACTGGAAGCTCCAGACAATGTCCTTGGTTTCATTGTATTTTGCGACCATTTTCTTCACCATGTCCTCGGAGATCAGGAAGCCATGTTCGAAAGAGCGGGTACCGAGCCTCAGGTGCCTCTCGTAGCTTTCGTCGTGGTACGCATGCACGGCCACATAAGTGCCGTTGTCACGTGCGATTTCGACTGCCCGGGCAACCTCGTCCTCGGCGAGCCCAAGAATCTCGAGCGGATCGAACTCGCTTGCAACTCCTCCGCCGCCCATGACCTTGAGAAAAGCCGCTCCCCGGCGCAAGTTTAGACGCGCAGCAAGCGTAACATCATCCACTCCGTCGACCACCCAAGTGTTGCCGGTCGCCTGCGCCATATCCAAACCGTTTTCGAGTATGTGGGGCGGTACGTTCCTTCCCGCCCAGTCACTGTGACCGCCAGTCTGGCCAATGGCGCCACCGGAGGAATATACCCGCGGTCCGCGAATGAGGCCCATATCGATGGCCTTGGCGACATCCAGCGGATCGCCGGCGATGTCCCGAACCGTCGTGATCCCCTTCATCAGCATGTGATCGTTCATGTATTGGATGGCAATTGCTCCACCAGCCGCGCCGTCCCAGCGGGTCTGATAGGCTGCTGTGCCTTCGGGCGCGTTGAGCATCACGTGTTGGTGCATATCGATCAGACCGGGCGTCATCACTTTTCCAGTTGCTTCGATGACGAAGGCGCCCTCTACCTCGATCGGATCGGTCGAGACCTGCGTGATGACGTTACCCTCGACGAGCACGTTGGCATCCTCGATCAGGTCCGGGCCGAACCCGTCGAACACATCCACATTTGTGAACAGGATCGGTGGTGGCCCCTCTTGCGCATGCGCGACGACGACAGGGGAAAAAGCGAAAACGGTCGCGAGCAAAACAGATTTGATTGAACTGGGCATGACTCTGGCCTCCTTTGTGGCGTATTCCAAAGAGGATAGACGAGAAAGCGTTCAAGCCGGTTGCCAGTTTCGATTCCAAAAAGTCGATTCTTAACCCTAAAAGTGGCAACACTCTTTCAGCCATGCATGCTAGGCTTTCCTCAGGAGACGCCAATGCCACTTCAGACCAACTACGAATTGCACCGGGAAGGCTTCATTCGCCTCGCGCTGGTGGCTCCCTTTCTGAACTACCTGGAAGAGCGCGGCATCCACCCGCGTCCGGCGCTGGACAAGGTTGGATTAAGTGCCGATCAAATCAATGACACGGGCGTTTATGTCCACTCCGAACTCGTCTTCGGGCTCTTGAACGGGTTATCGGACCTGGCTGGCGACAAGTATCTCGGCCTTCGCGTGGGCGAAGCGTTCAACCTGCAGGCCTGGCCTCCTTTCGCGACGTCCCTGCAATCAGCAACCACCCTGTTCGAGTTCCTTGCCAGTTTTGTAAGCCTTGTCCCACAAGAGTCGAGTTCTGTGCGCCATAGCTTGATCGTGGAGGCAGAACGAGCGATCTACCGGATCTCGCGACTTCAGGAACCCGCGGTCGCCCCTGTCCAAGTCACTGGTTTCGGAGCGGCGATATATGTCCGGCTGTTGCAATCTGTGGCCGGCGACATATGGAACCCCGCAGAGGTTGTATGGGAAACCCGCTATATTGCCTGCCTGCCACCAAACTATGCCGGTGTCCAAACCCGGTTCATGCCTGACCCTGGCATGCAGCTAAGTTTTCCCGTCGATTGGCTGTTTCGGGACGTGTCGAAGATGCCTGATAACACACCGCCGAAACGGCTAGCCCTTGACGACGAGGTAACGATCGTTGCGGCCATGCGGTCCATTTTGCGCGACAAGCTTGATGAACCAGATCTTAGCTCTGACGCTATCGCGGGTTTTCTGGGTATTCAGACTAATCGTTTGCACAAAGCCCTGAAGCATCATGGCACGACCCTGCCTCGCGAAATCAAGCGCCTAAAAATCGATCTTGCCGAAGACCTTTTGCGTAACAGCGACAGGACCGCAGCTGAAATCGGCGCGAAGTTGGGTTATGTGGACAAGGCCCATTTCACGCGATTCTTTAAGTCCCAAACCGGGATGACACCGACGGCCTTTCGATCCAGTTCGTCGTAAATGCAATCCGCAGCCGGGTCGGTAACGACAGCGTCGTTCTCTTCAGGCAGTCGCCGCCGACAAGACCGTTTCAATACGAGTGGCTGGTTTGTCCGCGCAGCGGACCTTTGACTTGAGCTGGAAGAAGTATTCAACAACTTAACCAGTCTTAGCCGAGTTAAGGAATGTGAAACCCGTGCTCTGCTGCGTAGGCAGAATTCACCTGTCGGGAACGTGCCGCATCTGTCTCTGATGATGTGATCTCATGCCAAATCCAAGTGTACAAAACGTACAACCCCCACTGAAAACCCGGTACAATTTGCACATTTCAGGGCTCAATCCCCCGGCTTGACCCGGCGGGGCGGGTGGACCACAACTCGGTCAAAAGCCCCTCAAGGAACGGATGGCCAACCATGGATTATGATCCCGACAACATCTTCGCCAAAATTCTGCGCGACGAGATACCTTCGTCAAAAGTTTACGAAGACGCCGACACACTGGCCTTCATGGACATCATGCCGCGCACTGATGGGCATTTGCTGGTGATCCCCAAAACACCCTGCCGAAACGTGCTGGATGCCACGCCCGACCAACTGGAGGCGGTCATGAACACCGTTCAAAAGATGGCTCGTGCGGTGATGAAAGCCTTCGACGCAGAGGGTGTAACCATTCAACAATTCAACGAAACCGCAGGCGGGCAGGAGGTTTTCCACCTGCATTTTCACGTCCTGCCGCGTCATGACGGAGTGTCGATGCGCCCACCTGGTAAGATGGGTGATTTCGACCTGATTGCCGAACATGCTGAAAGGATAAAAATCTCTTTGTAATCAATGTCTTCATGTCTGTTTGTGAGGTGCCAATCCGGACAATTACCCGCATCCGCCCGTGCATGTCGCCGCGACCGGAGACAAGAAAACCCGAAACCCCTCCTTGGGACAGGCCATGAGACTCCATAGCTGGAAAGCGCAGAAATCGCCTGCCCCCGACCATTGCGGCTTGAGCACGGGTTTCAGCGTGAAGGAGGGAAATGAATTGCCGTTCCGATTTGGGGTCGGAACGGCAGACTCGTAACCAAACACTTCTCGGATTTCGAGGGCGAGCCCTTGATCACCGGTTTAACATACCACTCACTCTTGATTGGCAGTTTCATATTACTCGTTAACAACACCGGTGTATCCTAGAGAATTAAAACTTGCCTAAAGAATAACGTAAAACTGAATGGTTCTTGGTAAATTGCGACGTGTTTCGGAAACAGAGCCTTCCGCACATGCATATTGTTGTATCCAAGCGCAGCGGAAGCTGATTCTCTGCCAAGGCAGAATCAGAAATCAGAGGCACCAAACACGCCCTCGAAGGTTTTCTTCAAGGCCGCATCGAGATCATTCATGGTGACCGGAAGCCCCAGATCCACCAATGAAGTCACGCCATATTCGCTGATCCCGCAGGGAACAATGCCCGAGAAATGCTCCAGATCCGGTTCGACATTGATCGAAATACCGTGAAAGCTAACCCATTTGCGTAAACGCAGGCCAATTGCCGCGATCTTGTCCTCTGCCGGTTTGCCGGTCACCGTCAGCGGTTTGTCGTTGCGCCGCACCCAGACACCAACGCGCCCGTCGCGTATTTCGCCATGCACGTTGAATTCCGCAAGTGCCGATATCACCCAGTTTTCCAACTGCTTCACGAATTGGCGCACGTCGCGCCCGCGCTTGTTCAGATCCAGCATGACATAGGCCACACGCTGACCGGGGCCGTGATAGGTGTACTCGCCGCCCCGTTTGCTTGCATAAACCGGAAAGCGGTCAGGATCGGTCAGGTCTTCTACCTTAGCTGACGTGCCTGCCGTATAAAGCGGCGGGTGTTCCAGTAACCAGATGCACTCCTCCGCTTCGCCGCGTGCAATCCCGGCGACGCGTGCCTCCATAAAGGCGGTCGCTTCGTCATAACTGGTCAGACCATCGGTGATTTTCCATTCCATGGCGGCCTCATATCCGTCCATAACGGGCAGGGGAAGAGGGGTCAGGCCGCTTCGGTCAAACACTGTTGCAGCACCCGGGAATAGGTATCGACCCCTTGCGCGCCGGTCAGCAGGTATTTTCCGCCAAACACCATGGACGGCACACCTGAAATACCCCTGCTGGTCCAGAATTGCTGTTTCTCTCGCACCAAGGCGATGTGTTCGCCGGTCTCAAGCACCTGACGTGCGGCATCAGAGTTCAGCCCGGCAGACGTGACGGCCTGCAACAGAGCCTCAACGTCGGACACATCCTGTTGCCGTGTGAAATATGCGTCGAAAAGCGCAAGCTTCAATTGGTGTTGCTGGCCCTGACTTTCGGCCCAATCCAGCAACTGATGCGCCTTGAATGTATTCACGATCCGACTGTCTTCGTGAAAGTTGAAGGTGAACCCCAGTTCTGCGCCGATCGCCGTTAGCCTGTCACGTGCCTGCTGGCTCTGTTCGGGGGTCGAGCCATATTTCTCCGTGATGTGTTCCCGCAGGTTCTGCCCTTCAGGCGGCATGTTCGGGTTCAATTCGAACGGGTGCCAGCGAATTTGGGCCTGGATGCCCTGCTGTTTCAATGCCACGTCAAGCTGGCGAAACCCGACTATGCACCACGGGCACACGACGTCTGACACGATATCGATTTGGATGATGGCGCGGGTATCGGGCGAGGTCATCTGCGGCTCCTGTCAGATCGAAACTGTGTTGATCACCGACTTAGATAGGACTGCTGCGAAGGTTTTTAAACCAGTGTGTTTTTGCCTCTTCACATCGCGTGCGCCAACGTCTATACGCCGCTCTACCAAGTCACAGGCAGTGCGGTCGTGGCGGAATTGGTAGACGCGCAGCGTTGAGGTCGCTGTGGGGTAACACCCGTGGAAGTTCGAGTCTTCTCGACCGCACCAGATCTTTTCGTATCCTGTGAAGTGCGGATCAGCTTATGCGAAGCTGACTTTGCCGTTCTTGTCTGTTCACTTGCATTGCAAATCCGTGGCCCGTAACTAAGCCAGGTGTCGGGAAGCGCGCCATGCCTCTGCAATGATGCGATTTTTCCCTTCGTCCTGAATTTGCGGGCCGTAGTTGCGGGTAGGTGCGATGAGACTTGTCATATCAACGATGAAAGACGAGGGGCCGTTCATCCTTGAATGGATCGCGTATTACCTTTCGATCGGGTTTACGCATTTCATCGTTAACTCGAATGACTGCTCCGACGGCACTGACGCGATTTTGAAAAGATGCGAGGAACTGGGTTTTCTGGCGCATATCGATAACCCCGGTCCCTGGAAGCATGGGCCGCAGGCGTCGGCCTATGCGAACGCTATGGAACATCCCTGGTACGCTGAAGCCGAGTGGATTCTGGTTTGTGATGTCGACGAATTTCTCGATATCCGTGTTGGGGACGGTACGCTGGACGATCTGTTTCGCACCTTTCCACATGCAGATGGCTTTGCCGCGATATGGCAGATGTTCGGACACAATGGGATTGTCGAGTTTGAAGACAAGTTTGTGATCGAACAATTCACATCTGCAGCAGAGTTGGGGGTGGTGACGCCGCAGAATGTGCGTGCCTTCAAATCGCTTGTCAGAAACAACGGGTCTTATCGAGCAATCAACACACACCGTCCGCGTGGCCCAATCGCCGGTAAGGCCGAAAGCTTTGCATGGATTGATGGTGACGGAGATCCCTTGCCACCTGCAATGCGGCGAAATGGTTGGTCCCATTCCACTACTGGCGCGGCCTTTGGGCAGCAGTTTTTCAGGATGAACCACTATGCCGTCCGATCCATCGAGAGTTATCTGATGAAGCGGCTGCGGGGGGATGTAAACACAACCGCGTTTCATCCCAAGATGGAGGCAACGGGACAAGCCTATTGGCACATGCATTGCTTCAACAAAGTTGAAGAATTATCGATCCTTTCCAAATTGGACCGCCTTGGAAAATCGTATGATGATCTACGTGCGGATCGTGTTCTGGGAGACTTGCACGAAAAAGCTGTTGCTTATCACAAGCGCCGTATCTCGGAGATACGTGAAACAGAGGCCGCACAGGGATTCATAACTCGGTACAAGAATTTTGCCGGGGGGCGATATATAAAGGCGCTGGATCTGGGCGTGATGGAAGAAGGCGATCTTTCCTTTGTTGCGGAGACCTACAAAGACCCCGAAGTTTCTTTCGCGCAAGTTGCGAAATGGACGCGTTTGGGCAAGATGTCCAAATCTGAAAACTCAAGACCCAATAACTACCCCTGGTTTACCCGGCTGGATTCCCTGGGAACGGCCATGGAGTACGAAGAAGCGGCGGCGCAGCATGCATTAATCACTGATGCAAAACAGGTGGACTTGCCGTTCGATCCGAAGGACTCATCTTTCCTGCCGCCAGTGTCTCCGGAGGTTGAAAGAACGAAAGAGCAGCGACAGCGGTTCTTGCGGTCAATCAGTGGCAAGAAGAACTGGGTTTTGATCGGGCATGTCGAGACCGAAATCGTAGAAGAAATACTTGCATTGGATGCAGTTGCGCAATTGACGATCATCGGGCCATGGGGGCTGTCGTGGGATACGTTCGCCTGCAAGGATACAACGCAAGATCCTAAACTTCAGGCCCTGGATCGCACCTTCTATGCATTGCTGGAGTACTTCCGAGAACCGATCGTCGCTGGGCGTCTGAGGGTCTACCGGGCGCTGCCGCCTTTGATGCTGAAGCTGTTTGAAGATCAAAGCGTTGGTGTCGTGATCATACGCGGGGTTCGGGCCGAGCGTGTCATGTTGCAGCTGTTGAACCGGATCGACAGGGTTCTGGCTCCGGGCGGGAGCATCGCCTTTACATCCTACAGGCGGGGCAAAGGGTCTTATTCCGGTATGTCTTCGGCGATTAACCGTTTTCTCGCGAGCAAAGCGAGTGACTATCGGGTTACAAGCCTCGAGCCTCCGTGGCTTGGTATCGACAAGTTGCCACCACTTTCCAAAAACGACACATAGCTTCTGGTTCTTGAAGCAACGACATGTTAGCCATTGCCCAATAAACAAAACGGGTTTCGCGAGAAATCAATACCCGTCTGCAAGTGAGGTCGAGATGTCAAACGAACCCAGAGTGATCGGTGCTCTTCCCGGCAGCCAGAATAAACCGAACGCAGACAAAGCAACCAAACGCAAGAATACAAAAGATGCGATCCGACGTACGTTCCTGACGCGCCTTCCCAAGGGTGGGGTGGCTGTTGAGATCGGTGTCTGGCAGGGCGAGTTTTCTCCGACAATCCTGAAGTTGCTTGAACCCAGTCAGTTGTTTCTGATCGACCCCTGGAAACATATTGGCGAGGATTCGCATACAACGGCGTTTGTTGGCAGGACCGAAGACGAAAAGATGGAAGCCATCTTCCAGAAGGTCGTCACGTCCTTCGAAAAAGAGATCGAGGAGGGCAAGGTTGGCATTATTCGCGATTTCTCGGTGCCAGCATTAAAGCTTTTTGACGATGAGAGCATTTCATTTGCCTATGTCGATGGGGATCATTCTTACGAAGGTGTTACTGCGGACCTAGAGGCGTTGTTTCCCAAGATCAAATCGGGTGGGATCATGGCGTTTGATGATTACCACCGCCGGGGGTGGTGGGGCGACGGAGTGATCCGGGCCGTCAACGAGTTTCTGGGCAAACACCCCCGTGAATTGCGTATCCGGGCAATTGCTGGTGCGCAGATCGCTATTGAAAAAATCACCCCGCAAGATGACAGCAAGAAACAGGGCGACTAAGCGTCTGGGGTGAATGGCAGCGATGAACAAGCCTGAAAAAATCCTCATCTCTGCGATGAAAAATGAGGGCCCGTACATTCTGGAATGGGTGGCTCATCATAAAGTTTTGGGTTTCGACAGGATCATTGTTTACACCAACGATTGCACGGACGGTACGAACCAAATTCTGCGCCGCCTTGAGGCCCTGGGTCATGTTGAGTTTCACAGGAACCGCGTGGGCACAGGTGGGATTCACAGATCAGCACTGCGACAGGCCCGCCGTCTGCCCGTCGTGAAAGAAGCCAAATGGGTCTATGTCTGCGATGCGGATGAGTTTCTGAATATTCACGTCGGAAACCACAAAGTGGACGACCTGATCGAGGCGACGCCGGGCGTGGACGTCATTTCCATACCATGGAAGATATTCTCAAACAGCGGTCGCCATATTCTGCGCGACGCGCCGGTGACACAGCGGTTTTTCGATGGTGAGTTGGAGTATGAGCAGGGCGGGGCGGGGCGCCGGTTCGTCAAATCCCTGTTCCGGCAGGGCGACGTCTATCTCCGCTATGGGTTGCACAACCCGCATCCCAAGTCCGAGTTTCAGGCAGGTGTATTCCGGTCTGTTCCCGGGGGGCACGCGAAAGAACCCGCACCCTTTGGGAACCATGTTGCACCGCCTTTTGGATTTGAGATTGCACAGATCAATCACTACGCGGTCCGCTCCACACAAGCCTATTTGGCCAAGCGCAGCCGTGGGCGCGCCAACCACTCCTCGCAGACGCTGGGAACGGAATACTGGGACCGCTGGAACCGGGGTGGCGCGACGGATGAGACGATCCTCAGGTACAAGGAGGACGTTGACGCGGTGATGGCAGAATTTCAGTCCGACGAACGGCTTGCACGGCTGCACCGAAAAGCATTCCTGTGGCACAAGGCGTTGATCGAAGACCTTCTCAAACAGCCAGAGTACAATGCGCTTTACCAGACGCTTCTTAATAAGCCGGCTGTTGAATTTGTTGCAAAAGACCGCGGATTGCACGCGCGCCTTTCGGCGGACACTCAACCGTCCTCTAGCGAAAATCTGCCCGAGTCCTGAAAGACTTGCCCTCGGAGAAACAGCATATGGCTGCGGAAAGCACTCTTCCTACAATCGGAATGCTCTGGCTGGAAGGTCCTCTCAGTTTTCTGGAACAGATGTGCCTTTTGTCCTTTGTTGCGAACGGACACAGGGTCGTGCTGTTCCACTATGGCGAGGTCGAAAACGTACCCGAAGGTATCGAACTGGTTTCGGCGAACGAAATTCACGAACCGCAGCAGTTCATCATGAACAACCAGTTCAAAACACCGGTCCCGCAGTCTGACATTTTCAGGCTGCAATTGATGCAAAAAACCGATTTCCTCTGGTGCGACACAGATGTCGTTGCTTTGAAGCCTGTCCCGAAAGCGGATCACGTGTTTGGTTTCTTCAATCGCACCACGATTTGCAACGCGATCATGCGGTTGCCATCCGATAGCCCTGCTTTGAAGGCATATACGGAATACAGCCTTGATCCATTCCCGATCCGCCCGTGGGTAGAAGGTGAGGAACGCGAAAAGCTGGAACGCCTGAAAAAGGC
Organism: Ruegeria sp. AE3; assembly: GCF_056542225.1. Taxonomy (NCBI): domain Bacteria; kingdom Pseudomonadati; phylum Pseudomonadota; class Alphaproteobacteria; order Rhodobacterales; family Roseobacteraceae; genus Ruegeria; species Ruegeria sp. AE3. The sequence goes on from NZ_JBQFZL010000019.1 coordinate 22,582, forward strand.
TGGTGAGTTGCCTCATGCCTCGGATCAGGCGCACAGTGTTTATGGACCAGAGGTCATGACATGGTTTTTACAGCATCATGGCGAGATAGGGCATGCCAGCCCACCTCCGATCTTTTACCCTTTGCCGTTTCGGCAAACGGGTCAGGCGAACGACATTCATGCACGGGAATTTCGCGATAAGTACCTCAAGGATGAAACGCTAGCCGTCCATCTATGGGGGCGGCGGATGCGTTGGTGGATTGCAAAGGGTGTAAAACGTTATTCATTCCTGGACCGCAGGCTGCGCAGCTTGGGGATCAGACCCACCGACGCACCACTGCCACGTGGCGGCAGAAGGGCGCCGAAGCCTGTTAGTTTCCCCGATGTGCTTCCTGACTTAACGACGACGAAAGAAGAGATCAGTGCAGCGACTGGCGGATTGATGTCCGTTGCTTTGTTATCCGAACGCGAAGAGTACCTCAAATTCGCGCAGCTCGAGTTGGACAAAATCCAAAATCTTGGTCTTTACAGAGCACAGGATCAGTCGCGCGACGGCTTTCTGCGTGGTTGGGACCACTTTGCCAACGACCCGGCGCGTCTGAATGCGCTGATGCTATCTATCTTTAAGTTTTCTGAAGCGCACCGCCGTTTGCCAGACTTGAGTGCGCCGAAGACGCTTACAGAAAAACTCCTGGTCATGAAGATGTTTGGCGAGATGCCTGAAGTGTCGCCGGCAGACAGATTGACGGCGGAGAACTATATCCCGGAACCAGCCAGGAACCTTGTTACACCGGTGAAGCGCTATTGGGTCTCATCTTCGCCTGAGTTGCCGGAAGACCTCGACCTCGAGCCGGGCAGCTATTGGCTCAAATGCAATAACGGGCAGGGGCAAAACCATAGGGTCACCTGGCCCATGAACACAGAAGACCGCAACCTGGCCCAGGAAAAGCTTGCCAATTGGAGCAATAAACCCATTCCCCACGGGTTCTGGGCGGCAGAATGGTGGTATTCCACGATCGACACGCGCTATTTCCTTGAAGAGGATCTGGCGGCTGAAGGTCAGGACATCATCGATTGGAAATTCTGGGTTGTCGCCGGAAAGGTCCAGATTGTTCAGGTCGACCGGGACCGCTCTCGGGGACATGTGCAGATGATCCACGACCGGGATTTCAACTTCATCCCGAAAGAGCTGTATTTCCGGACAAGCGATGACACCGAGCCCAAGCCAAAGGTGTTTGACGATATGGTCGCAATAGCCGAAGCCGTCGGGCAACGTGTCGAGTTTGCGCGGGTGGACCTTTATGTAATTGGCGACAAGATTTATCTGGGCGAAATCACGCTCTGCCCGTTTGGCGGAAAACGCAAGATGCGTACGCCCGAACTGGATGTGCAGATGGGTGAGGCCTGGATCGGTACCCGTCTGTTCCCGAACTGATCCGGTTACTCGACGGCGATTTCCTGACGCAGCTTTCCTGTTGTCTTGTCAAAGATCAGGACACGATTGTCGTCGGTCACGACCGCATACCAGTTGGACCCGATGGTCAGGGCCTGTGCTCGCGCACCATTGGGTAAGTCGATCTGATCCGGCAAGGTGGGTGTGCGGTCCGATAGGCGGATGACAATCAGGGCGAATGTCACTAGAACCCCGCCAATCATCACCGCGGTCAGCAGCATGACCATCCGCCGCAGCAATCGCAGCTGCGGGGTTTCCTGCGGTTCTTGGGGTTCGGAAGGGACAGTCATGGGCACCCGCCAGATTGAGTTTCAGATCGCGGCCGATCCGCCGCCTCGCCTTGATAAGGCGCTTTCGCGGGATGTGCCAGACGGTGAAAACCTGTCGCGCACGCGGTTGGCGCGCCTGATCGAGGATGGCGCAGTTCGGATCGACGGGACCCGGATGCAGGACCCAAAGGCCAAAGTGTCCGAAGGGGCGCAGGTCGTCATAACTGTGGCCGAGGCTGAAGACAGCCACATCGGTGCAGAAGACATCCCGCTTGAGGTTGTTTTCGAAGACGCAGACGTGATCGTCGTCAACAAGCCAGCAGGCATGGTGGTGCACCCCGCGCCAGGCTCGCCCGGGGGTACGCTGGTCAACGCTTTGCTACACCATTGCGGTGAGGCTTTGTCAGGTGTTGGGGGGGTGAAGCGCCCCGGTATCGTTCACCGGATCGATAAGGAAACCAGCGGTCTTCTGGTGGTCGCCAAATCAGACGCCGCACATCACGGGCTGGCCGAACAATTCGCAGCACATAGTGTCGAACGCTATTACCGCGCTGTGTGTTATGGGGTTCCGGATGCAAGTGATCCCCGTCTGCGCGGCGTCAAAGGGGTGAGCTTTGAGCCGGGCAACATCATGCGTGTAACCACCCAGCTTGCGCGGCACAAGACCGACCGTCAAAGGCAGGCGGTGTTGTTTCATGGCGGGCGTCACGCGGTGACACGCACGCGAGTAGTTGAAACATTTGGCACGCCTGCTGGTCTAGCTCTGATCGAATGCTGGCTCGAGACCGGGCGAACGCACCAGATCCGTGTTCATATGACCCATGCCGGGCATGGGCTTGTCGGGGACCCGATCTATGGTGGCAAGCGGAAACTGGCCACCAAGGCGTTTACGCCCGCCGCTGCCGAATGCGTGTACGACTTTCCCCGGCAGGCGCTTCACGCCGCCGTATTGGGGTTCGAGCACCCGGTGACGGGCGAACACCTGCGGTTTGAGGCCGAACTGCCGCAAGACATGGAGAACCTGATTGCCGCGCTTCGCGCGCCGCTGACACAATAAGCAAAGTCCTGTGAGTAAGAGTTTCTTATCTTTCCTTCATGAAAGATTAATTTCAGACTGTTAGCAGCACCTCTTGAACAGGATGGGTTCTTTACCCATATCCTATGTTAAAGACTTAAACATTTGTCGGAGGGACATCATAATGGCAAATTACGCAAATCTCCCCGCGCCGACGCCCGAGGGCGGCCTGAACCGCTATATGCAGGAGATTCGCAAGTTTCCCCTGCTTGAGCCGGAAGAAGAATATATGCTGGCCAAGCGCTGGGTCGAAGAGCAGGACACAGAAGCCGCGCATAAGATGGTGACATCGCACCTGCGGCTGGCGGCCAAGATTGCCATGGGATATCGCGGCTACGGTTTGCCGCAAGCCGAAGTAATTTCCGAAGCCAATGTGGGCCTGATGCAGGCGGTCAAACGTTTTGACCCTGAAAAAGGCTTCCGTCTGGCCACATATGCCATGTGGTGGATTCGCGCCTCGATTCAGGAATATATCCTGCGGTCGTGGTCGCTGGTTAAACTGGGCACAACCTCGGCGCAGAAAAAGCTGTTCTTTAACCTGCGCAAAGCCAAGGCGCGCATCGGCGCCCTGGAAGAGGGCGACTTGCGTCCAGAAAATGTCGCGCAAATCGCCAATGATCTGGGTGTGACCGAAGAGGAAGTGATCAGCATGAACCGCCGCATGTCCGGCGGGGACGCGTCTCTGAACGCCACGGTCGGGTCCGAAGGCGAAGGCACGATGCAATGGCAGGACTGGCTTGAGGATGAAGACGCCGACCAGGCCGGAGATTATGAGGCGCGCGATGAGCTGGAAGCGCGTCGCGAGTTGCTTGCTGCGGCGCTGGACGTGTTGAACGACCGTGAAAAGGACATCCTGACCCAGCGCCGGTTGCTGGATCAACCGGTTACGCTGGAGGACCTTAGCACGCAGTACAATGTCAGCCGCGAGCGGATCCGACAGATCGAAGTTCGCGCGTTCGAGAAACTGCAAAGGAAAATGCGGGATCTGGCACGTGAAAAAGGGATGCTGGGTGTCAGCTGACCACAATACCAGCCTGCAATAGCTGCGGGCTGGTTTTTACACTTGTGCGAAGAAACCTCCTCTTCGCGCACATGCCCGGCGCGTCCTGACAGATCATTACCTGCTGAACGCGTACGGCCGCTATCCAGACTGTGAAGCCAAAAGAATGGCCGCAGGGCCAAAGCTATGGTACGGCAAAGACGCGTTTCATTTCGATGACGGTGTGACAGGTCGATCCTGCGGACCTCGCAGGGGAACGAACCCTTTGGGGTTCGAACATCTATGGAGAGCGTTATGCAAAAACCGGTTCAGTTTGGCGTGTTGGGAGCCGCGAAATTCGCGCGGGAATACATGGCACCGGCGATACATGCCTCCAACGGGGCGCGATTGGCTGCGCTGGCGACGTCGGATGCGGTAAAGGCTGAACCTTTTTTGTCTTTCTGTCCCGACCTGAACATGTTCGACAGCTATGATGCGCTGTTGGCAGACCCCGGTATCGACGCGGTCTACATTCCACTGCCGAACCACCTTCATTTGGAGTGGAGCCTGAAAGCGCTGGATGCCGGCAAACATGTGCTCTGCGAAAAGCCGATGACAATGAAGGCGGATGAGTTTGACGCATTGATCCAAAAGCGCGACGAAAGCGGCCTGCTTGCTGCCGAGGCGTATATGATCGTGCACCACCCCCAATGGCAGTTGGCACGCAAACTGATTGCGGATGGCGCAATCGGAAATCTGGTGCATGTAACCGGGGCGTTCAGCTTCGACAATCGGGCAGATACCCAGAATATTCGAAACCGTGCTGAAACGGGCGGCGGCGGATTGCGTGACATCGGTGTTTACGTGATCGGCGGCGCCCGGTTTGCTACGGGGCAGGAACCTGTGGCGATACAGTCAGCCATCCGTTGGCAGGATGAAATCGACATCTTCACCGAAATTCGCGCGCAGTTCCCCGGTTTTACCTACTCAAGCTACGCGTCCATTCGGATGCATCCCCATCAGGAAATGGTGTTTCACGGGGAAAACGGCCTGATCCGCCTGACAACACCGTTTAATGCGCGTGTGTTTGGTGAAGCCCGGGTCGAGTTGCATCGCCCGGGGCTTGAGGTGCTGGTCACCCGGTTCCCCGGCGCAGACCATTACAAGCTTCAGGTTGAGGCCTTCTGCCGCTCGGTCCGGGAAGGGGTGGAGTATCCCTGTCCGCTGGAGTTTTCTCGGGGGACGCAAGAGATGATTGATCGTGTGTTCGCGGGTGCAGTTTCGCTGTAACTTGCCTTTTGCGCGCGGGCTCGGCTATCCTTTTGCGTACGTTTAGCAGGAGATGACCCATGGCCGGAGGCTGGGCGCGCGACGGCGCAGTAAACGAACAGATCGAAGCGTCGATTTCGGATGAGCTGGCGCGGATGCAGGCGCAAAAGCGGCCTGTAGGTGAAAGCCTGACTCATTGCGCCGAATGCGAAGAGCCGATCCCTGAAAAACGCCGCGTTGCTTTGCCGGGCGTGAAGCTGTGCCTTGAGTGCCAGCAGGAACGCGATGGCGCGTTCAAGGCACGTGGCGGCGTCAATCGGCGGGGGTCGAAGGACAGCCAGTTGAAATGATCTCAGGTGCGGCTGCTTTGAGCCCATTGCGGTCATTGCACGGACTCCAACCGTTCGCTAGCGTAGCAGGTCGATCACAGCCCGAAGGAGACATTCGATTTCGGCCTTATGTGACGGGTCAGCAGGACTAAACCGACCAACACTATCACTCTCTACCAAACATAAGAAAACTAAGCTTGAACGATGAGTAACATGCGAACACAATGTACGGGTATTTTGCGTGGATTTAGGAAATCTGATGTATCCTATTAGCAAGGGTTATGGCGAGGTTGAAGATGCAGTTGAATATATGCTTGTTTTCAGATCTTGCCCCCAGAGTACACAAAATTTGTGTCGTAAACGAACCGAGCCGCTGCCTATCTAACCGCGAAGCTGCAATATCTTGCTTTCGGTCTGGGTTACGAAATCGGCCCATTTCTTCATGAGGACGCGTCGCTTATCCAGCAGATCTGAGCGCGCATAGGACCGCTCGACCTTATTGCCGACAATATGGGCAAGAGCGGTTTCCGCGACCTCAAAGCTGGCGGCTTCGTATCCTGAATCCACATCCTGAACCACGACCGAAAGCCGTGTGTGCGACCCTCTTCATTCAGGTGGTTCAGTACCTTCGCCATGGCAACGTCACTGACGCCTTTGTTCATCCTCGGGCTTGGAAACAGGAAGTCGTTGCGGCGCAATTCGCGGCATATCTCAACCACGTTCATGGCCTCGGTCGATAGTGGGATGCGGAAATCCTGAACCTTGCCCCGTTGGCCCTTCATGCGCTCTTTTGGGACCGTCCACACATCGCCGTCAATCTCATCGAATCGAGCCCCGCGAACCGGCATCCCGCGCGCCGCCGTCAGGATCGTGAAGCGCAGAGCCAGGTAAGAGGGGTGATGTTGGTTCAGCTGCGAATAGAGGTCTGGTATCTCCTGTCATGGTGTCGCGGGCAGCGGATTTTGAGCCCGGTCCACATACCCTAGCATGTGACGGGCCGCTTCACAGACGAACGGATCTGCATCGCAGCCCATAAGTTTCGCCTGACGCAGTACCATGCGCGTCCGATACATCGCCTTGTCTGCTGTTTCGTGTTTCGTCCGCCAGATTGGTTTCAGTGCGTCGTGAATGTCACGCGCGGTCAGGGTGCTGATGCGGCGTTTTCCAATCTTCGGTATAACGTGCAACCTTAGAGGCGAGAACCAGCGCCCGCGCTCACCGTCGCCGCGCAGTCGCTCCTTACGCCCCTCAAACACGATCTGCGCCATGTCCTCAAATGTCGGGTCGTTCTGACTGCTTTCAGCTTCAAGACGCTGGCGCTCACGTTCCGCAATCGGATCTTCGCCGCGCTCCGCATAAGCGGCCCACTTCGACCGTTCTTTGCGCGCATCAGACAGGGGCATGTCTGGGAAAGATCCGATCCCCATATCCCGGCGCTTGCCGTTGATCTGGAACCGATAGAACCAGCGACCGCCGTTCTGCGATTTTTTGAGAAACAACCCGCCGCCGTCCTGTATAGTTGAACCGGGAGCAGCATTCTTTACCTGAGTTGCGGATAGTCTGTTTATGCCTCTTGCCATGCCTGCCCCACATTCTGCCCCACACTTGCGCCGCTATGCTTTGCGACATTCTGCAACAGTGTGCTACAATCCTTGGTCGCATTTTGCAGCAGTGATTGGCTAGGTCGGACAGAATGCAACATGTTGCAACGCAACATGGTGCCCACCGCCCGCACCAGGCACTTTCGAAAGGAACAATCCGCTGCCCGGGTTGCGTGTCTTCGGGACCGCAAATGCTGTGAAGCGCAGCCTACGTCGTCATGGCGTCATATTCATGACCAGGACTATACCGGATACCCCAATCCCCGGATCAGCCTCCAGATGTCCTTGTTCGCGGCTGACAACTGATTGACGACTGTCTCGATTTCGCGAAGCGCATCATCATCTACCGTGTCCGAGCGCCCCAGTCTGATATCGGTCTTACGGTCAGAAATCCGCATCAGAATTGTTTTCGGGTTTCCGCTTTCCTGATCGAATGAATAGATGCAGTGGTTATACTTGTTTCGAATGCCAGAAAGCTTGCTGAGCCGTTGCGTGCGTTCGAGGATCGGGTCACGAACCTGCGCGGGTCTTCCCTCCATCTTGGCAAGCCGTTCGACCAGATCAATACGCGCGCGGGTTGTGTTCAAGGTCAGGAAAATAATGACGGCCACGTCTTTCGACGTTCCGGAAAGGCCCGCGATCAGGTGGATCAGCAGGCTTTCGGTGTTGGTCCACATATAGTTCAGCCTGCCAACCAGAAGGATCAGGCGATCGAACCGGGCTTCGAACGTGTCAGTCAAGGGCGGATTGCTGCGCCTCGTGCGGCGCAACCTCGTAATAGAAATGTGCGGCTGCGGTGCGGTTGCTGACACCGATCTTGCCAACCACGTTGTGCATATGCAGCTTGACCGTATGTTCCGTAATTCCCAACTTGGTCGCAATCAACTTGTTGCTTTTGCCCTGCGAGACAAGTTGCAGGACCTGCTTTTCGCGACGCGTCAGCTTCAGGTACCGCGACTGCTGGTCGCCACCATATGTGGCACTTGTCACTGGTCGGTCCGGGATGTCCCGAGTGTGCTGGCCTGGAAAGGCGACGCAATCGGCAAGAAAACTGGGCAGGTACAATTCTTCATGCATCAGCAGTCTGAGGATGGCACGCCAAGCATCGGGCGCCACATTCATCGGCAGAAATCCAACTTCGCCGAACTGCGCGCGATCCCAGGATTCAAACATATGCCGGGCTGATTCTTCTTTGCGATAGGCAAAGGCAAGACAGCCGGATCCGGTACTTTTGGTATAGGCCATTGGGCGCGCCAGCAGGTCTTCAAGCATCATCTGATCAACAACAACGATCTTGCTGCAACCGGGCGCATGGCTGTTCATGGTTTCGAGGGTTTCAAACCGCCGGGCGCGAACTCCGAATTCAGTTTGAACGCTTCTTAGGGTCTGATTGGAGTAGAATAATTCTTTTCCAATAAAGACAACCGAAAAATCTTCTGAATAAAGATCCTGATTGGCAGTTTCATCTATCAATGACGCACTCATCACATTCCCTCGCAAACAGGGTCAACCAAAAATTGCTTATTTGAATTCTGGTGGTCTGAAATAGTTAACTAATCAAATAGGTAATTAACTTTTATTATACTCGAAAGCATGGTTTTCCACAACCGGGAGGAGTGCTTCCATAGCCCGTACCATAGAACTTTCGGTTAGGTTTCCGCTTGGATTTTTGTGCAACCAGCGGAAACAATTGAATTATTTTGTTGCGACTTTTTATGGGTAGGTCATGCGGGGCAGGTGTGCGCAAATTTAGGCGCGTTCTAAAAGAAAGTAATAAAAACAATGATGTAACTACCTCAAAACTTTCGACTAGCTAGGCGTGGGCGTGCGTCGCTGCGAACATGGCTGGGCTTCAATTGTCGAAGCGCCTGTCCCTGTCGCGCCGGTCATTGCGTATTTAAGCAACCTTCATGAACCGTCGCGCTTTCGGCTTAGCCGGGAAAGGAGGTGGCCATTTAGAAACTTCCACCGACCGCTTTCAGCGCGTTCAAGCGCTGCGCGGGTATTTTTGTTTCAATCTCGCCTGATGCCGCTTTTTAGATGAATGGCGGTCTGGCGTTCCAGAAATAGGAATTTGTCATGAGACGTAATGTGAATAATACAAACGTAACAACCGTCGACGAAATTAATGTCGAAAACCTGGAAGCTCCGGTAAATGTTGAAATCCCGATTGATGAGGCGTTTGTTGAAGCTGATCTGACTGCACAACAGCAGCAGCAGGACCAGAATGTCGAAAACTCCAACGATCAGGGCCAAGACCAAAATCAAGGCCAGGATCAGGGTCAGGAACAAGGCCAGGACCAAGGTCAGGATCAGGGCCAGGATCAGGATCAAGGTCAGGATCAGGACCAGACGCTCAATGCCGGAGATAACACCAACGACAATTCGAACAGCAATGCGATCAATATCGACTTTGGTGGCGGAGAGTGGATTCCGCGTGATGACGATCAGGTTGATCTGGACTTCGGAGATAACGCGTCGGTTGGCGACGTAATAACTGCAGGCCGTGATCTGAACTATGATCCTGGCGATGACATGAATGTCGATATCTCAATGGATGGTGCGGGAACCGCGATGGCGGCCGTCAACAGTCAGGTGGCCAGCCTGAGCGATGACGACACGCTGGAATCGGCGTCAGTTTCGAACAATTCCGGTTTCTATCAGAATGGTAGCGCCTATGGCGGTACCGCCAACGCTGAAGAAGGTATCGGCGTCAAGTCCAGCGGTGGAGATTCGGGCGACGGTGGTACCAGCTATGGTGGTTCGGCAGACTCGACCACGCTGGGCAGCCATGCGTTTGGTGCCGGTGGCGATACCGGCAGCGCCGACGCGGATTCGAGTGGCGGCGCAGGCGGTGATACCGGTGACGCAAATAACGCCAGCATTGGTGTCGGCCTGTCCGGCGCAGGGGCTGACGGTGACAGCACTGGCGGCGACGGCGGCGACGCTGACAGTTCGTCTTCTGCTGACAACGACGGCAGCTCAAGCGTTGACGGTGACGGAACCGGTGGTAACGGCGGAAGCGCAGATTCGTTTGGTCTGGGACTGGGCCTTGGTCTGTCTGGCTCGAATGCCTCGGGTAGCGCCGATGGCGGCGACAGCGATTCCGACTCGAGCGGCACAGGCTTTGGTCTGGCCGGCAATGACGTAGACGCCGAAGGATCAGACGGCGGTGACGGCAGCGCTTCGACGGACGGTTCGTCGTCGAATTCCAGTGACAGCACTACCGAAGCCAATGATGCGACCGCGGGCAGCAACGCTGCAGAGGGCAGCGCTGACAGTGGCGCGGACAGCTCGGCCGACGGCACTGGCGGACCTGGTACCGGCGGTGAAGGCTCGGGCGGCGAAGGGACTGGTGGTGAAGGATCCGGTGGCGACGGCACGGGCGGTGACGGTACTGGCGGTGACGGCGAAGGCGGATTTGCTGCGATGGTCGAAGCTGCAATCATGGCCCTGCAGGAAGAGCTTGGCATGATTGATGCCGAAGCGGGCGAAGGTGGTGATGGAACTGGCGGTGACGGAACCGGTGGCGACGGTTCGGGCGGCGATGGCTCTGGTGGCGATGGCTCAGGTGGTGACGGTTCGGGCGGCGATGGTTCCGGTGGAACCGCTGACGCGGATTCGGATGCGCAGGGTGTTGGCGACCAGTCCGCAAGCGGGCCTGACATCAACCAAAGCCCAGGTGACGTGAACGGTGCGTCCAGCAATTCGCAGAACACGGATGGCAGCGGTGGTAATGGCGGATCCAATTCGGCCAACGGCACAGCGGACGCAGCGGGCTCCGGTACGTCTGCAGCAGACGGTGACGGCGGAGCAGGCGGCACAACGACGCCCACATCCACGTCTTCGGGCAACGGTGCCGGATCTGCCGATGCAGCCAATACCGCCGGTGATGGCGGAGCGGCGGATGTATTCGGTGATGCCGATACAAACGGAGCCGCCGACAGCCTTGCTGAAGCAATCGCCGGATACGGTGGTTCGGGCATGTCCGATAACGATGCCACATCGACTGGGTCGGGCGATGCGACCGGTGCGGCCAGCTCGGGTGCCGGTGGTGCCGGCGGCGCGTCCGCCGCAAATGGCGGAGCCAGCGGATACTCGACCGGCACAGCCATGTCCGGTGACACCATGGGTGGAACCATCACGGGCGGCAGCGCGGCCGGTGCCTATTCAGGTGACGGTGGCGCAGGTGGCAACGGTGGCAGCTGGGGCTCGAACAACGGTGGCGATGGCATCGTGAGCGGTGAGTCCTATGCCTCGGCAGCGGCTGTTGTCGACACCTCGGCCTTTAACCAGTCGATCGTCATGGGGGCCAACGTGCTTGGCAACTCGGTCGATACGACCATGGTCGGTGGCTCGATGACCTCGTCCTACGCAAGCGACGACAACGACGCATAAGTCATAAGGCGGGGCCCGCATTATCGGGCCTTGCTGTTTTCGAAAATGCCGGGGCCGCGCGCAGTGGCCCCGGCCCAACTGAACCCAAAGCGGAAATTCTGGCCGGTGCGGGTGAAAAAGGATGACCGACATGGCCCTTGACGCAATTACGGAAACGATAGCGCATTTTGTTGGAACATTTGAACTTACGATCGAACAGGCCCGGCTGCGGGACCAGTATGACGAATTCACCGCCCTGAGGCGAAAAGCAGAAATTGACGGGCTGGACGATCCTGCTGCGATCCACATCAGGGCCGATCTTGATATCCCGGTGGGCGAATACAAACTCCTCCCATACAATTTTGCCCCACCTCAACCTAACCTGCCGCTACCAGACGCGCCGAAGGGGCCTGTACATGAATCGGTGATTATCCTTGGTGGAGATGGGCCGGTTTCCGAGCGTTTTGTCCCGGACGACACGATTGGACCGTCATCCGCTCCTACACTTGTCATTCTGCAGCCGAAAAACGTGCCGTTGGGGTCGGCGGTAAGTTACACCATGCAAAAGGTTTTCCTGCGTGACAACGATACGGTGGGCGAGGGTGAATTTCGCGACACGGATGCTCTGATCGCGAAAGGTGAGCAGATGCTGGACATGGCGTTGTCACTTCATGCCGTAGCAAGCCCGTCATTTTCACTCGCGGATTACCAGTCAATCGAGATGGTCGAGGCACTGGCCGAACAGATGTTGAACCCGATGAACGGGGATGTGGATGGCGTCACCGTGTATCAGTTCCATGGCGATGATGCCTTGGGTGTGATCGTCAATGGCGAGCACATGGCCGAAGCACCTGAATGGACCGACCTGCTGCCCGCTTTCCATCAGCCGGATGAGGCGACTGGCGATGAAGCGGAAACGCCGTGGCCTGCCGAATGGGATCAGTCCAAGGATCCCGATTTTGACGACGGGCATCTGGTGGTGACCGGTGGCAATCTGGCGATCAATGCAGTGTCTGCGACAATTGGTTGGGTGGATGCTCCGTACATTGTTGTAGGCGGACAGGCCATCAATCTGACGGTCATCAGTCAGGTCGCGCTTGTTTCCGACTGGGACGTGGGTGCCATGAATGCCGGAAGCGGTACCAACCTGGTTCAGTCTTCGGTGATCGAAGTCGAAGGCAAAGAGGCCGCCTGGCTGGACGATGCCGACGGAGCAGGCGGCCAGCCCGCATATGTTGTTGTGGACTGGGTTCACGGCGATCTGGTGGTCGCGAATTTCATCAGCCAGAGTATTGATGCCACCGATATCGATCACATTCAGACCGAAATTTCAGCCACATCCACGCTTTACGTGCTGGGCGACAACGAAATGTACAATGTCGCCGACATTGTGCAGTTGGGCAGCTATTACGATCTGATCATGATCGGCGGAAACATGATTTCAGTCGATGTGCTGATTCAGTCCATGGCCCTTATGGATGACGATATCATCAGCGGTGGAGTACCCGCGTCGATAATGGACGGTGATGAAAACCTGCTCATGAACGACGCGTCGGTCAAAACGATCGGCAAGGACATTCACCAGGATATGCAACAGAATATGGCGGACGCGCTGGCCATACAGGAAATGGACATGGAGGCGTTGGAAGACGCGCTTCTGAATGATCCGATGTTCGCCGGGATGGAACAGTTGCGCGTCCTCAAGATCGACGGCGATCTTATGCAGGTGAACATCGTCAACCAGGTCACGATGATGCTGGATCAGGATGACATTGACCTGTCGGGCCCGAATGCTGCCGGGGCCGAAGTTGTCGCGGGCAGCAATGCCATGCTGAACACTGCCCATCTGACCAAGATGGGTGTGGACTCGACAGTCATGGCAGCTGACGGGTCGTACTCCGATCTGTTGCTGCATCAGGCCAGCCTGATCGACATGCCGGACAACGACGAGATTACCGCGATGACCAATGAGGCAATTGCCGCCATCATGGGTGACATGACCGTCGCGCAACCGGATGCGGCCCTGGCACTGAATACCCCAGCTGTTGATGCAACTACACCTGACGACGGCCTGCAAACCATGCTGGCCTGATCCCCCCAAGATTTTACCGAGTGACCAAAAGGTTTCTACATGTCGTTTGTTTTTTCGTCGCACCGCCATCCTTTATCCAGCCCGCTGGACAGGCAAGGCGGGTTGGGTCTGAAGCGTCAGAATCCCGAAGCAGGGGCAGATCCTGCAAAACGGGCCACAGGTGCCAAAACCCGACTGCATCTGACGCAGGAGTTCCGAGTGCCTGAACCAGATCAAAACCGGCCGGTTGAAAACGATGTGTTGAAACAGGCCAAAGACCAGAAACACTCATGTGAACTACCGCGCGCTGAACCTCCCCATCGGTGTGCGGCGCCGCAGCCCGTGCAAGACAAGGACATTGCGGGCGGTGGTGACGGGGTGGCTGATGCTGACGGCCCGGATCATGCAACCGCAGACGAAACGACAGCGCGCAAGACCCCCTCTGCGCGCGCGTCCGGCGCGGATCACATGGGCGCAACGATCGAGGCCAAGGCAAACCAGCCACTGTTGCGGACAAAAGCCGGCGGCGGTGACGGGAACGGGCCACCCCAAACCTTTCACAAGCGCACCCCGCCCGAGGATTTCCAGCGCACATTGCGGGATTCGATCCGGGCGATCCGGCGTAACCTGGCATTTGTTCTGGTGCTGACCTGCGCCACCAATATTCTGATCCTGTCGATCCCGATCTATCTGTTTCAGATCAGTGACAGGGTTCTGACCAGCCGATCCTTGGATACGCTGATCATGTTGACGGCGATCGTCGCCGGGGCCGTGATTTTTCAGTCTGCTTTTGATGCGGTGCGGCGGTTTACGCTGATGCGAACCGGCGTCGAGGTTGCCGTTCGTTTGGGTGCACCGGTGCTTAGTGCTGCTGCGCACGCGTCGTTGCATGGAAACGGGCGCGAATATCAGACGCTCGGCGATTTGCAGCAGCTGCGCGGTTTTCTGGTCTCGGGCACTTTGATTTCGTTTCTGGACGTGCCATTTGCCCCGCTTTTTATTCTGATGATCTTTCTCGTGCACCCGCAACTGGGCCTGATCGTCGTGGTGACGGCGCTGATCCTGATGACGATTGCGCTGGTCAACCAGAAAATGACAGCCAAACCCTTTGCCGAGGCAAACAGGGCGCAATCCATGGCAAACCTGCATCTGGATTCCATGTCGCGCAACAGCCAGATTATCAACGCCTTGGCCATGATCCCCGAAGCAGTGCGGATCTGGGGGCGGGACACCGCCCAATCCCTAACCTGGCAGGTACGCGCGCAGGATCGAAACGTGATCTTCGCGGCGATTTCACGCGCAGTTCGCCTGCTGACACAGATTGGCATTCTCGGATGGGGCGCATTTCTGGCACTGCAGGGAGAGATTACCGGCGGCATGGTGATTGCGGCCTCGATCATTGCCGGGCGCGCCTTTGCGCCCATCGAAGGTTCGATTGAAGGGTGGAACAGTTACCTTCTGACGCGCGCGGCCTATGGGCGGATCAAGGCGCTGCTGTCAACCTCGGCTCTGCAACACGAGAAATTGCGCCTGCCGCGACCGGAAGGCCGGTTGGATGTAGAGCGGTTGCTTTATGTCCCCGGCGGAACCAAACGTGTGGTTCTGAACGGGATTACTTTCTCACTCACCCCCGGCGAAACACTGGCGATTATCGGCAATTCCGGTGCGGGCAAAACCACCTTGGGCAAAACCCTTGTCGGGTCCGTTCTGCCCACGTCGGGAAGTGTGCGGCTGGACCTGATGGATATCCGCAACTGGGACCCACGCCAGTTTGGCGAAAGCATTGGTTATCTGCCACAGGATGTGCAGTTGTTCCCCGGAACCATCAAGGACAATATCGGCCGGATGCGGGCCGACGCCACGGACGAACAGATCCACGATGCCGCTGTTCTGGCTGATGTACACAACATGATCGCAACCCTGCCGCAGGGGTATGAGACCGTAGTGGCCGCTGATGGATCGCCTTTATCGGGCGGACAGAAACAACGCATTGCGCTGGCGCGGGCGTTTTTTGGAAACCCGCGAATGGTGGTATTGGACGAGCCGAACTCGAACCTTGACGTCGCCGGGGACAAAGCCTTGGGGCGCGCCATTGAACAGGCGCGTGAAAGCAAGATCACCGTGGTCGTCATTACGCAGAAACCGACGCTGCTGAACGTGGTCGACAAGATCATGTTGCTGACCGATGGGCGCGTCGCATTGTTTGGGCAGCGGGAGCAGGTTCTTAAGCAGATCAACGGGCCGCGCAAACGGACTGGAATTGAAGGGCAACAGGGGGGCTGACCATGAATGACCTCGTACCCGTAAGGCACTCTGCCGGTGAACCAGACGTCTGGTATGCGGAAGTTCCGCGCTCGATCAACCGTTTTATTGTCATCGGTACTATTATGCTGGTCGTCTGTTTCGGCGGTTTTGGCGTATGGTCTTTCAGCGCCCCGCTGGCGGCGGCGGTCATTGCGCAGGGCAGTTTTGTCGCCACTGGACGCAACAAGATCGTCCAGCACCTTGAGGGCGGGATCATCGAAGACATCAAGGTTGTTGAGGGGCAATCGGTTCAGGCAGGTCAGGTGCTGATGACGCTGGATCAGACCTCGGCCCAGGCCAATGAGCGCGAGCTGTTCATCCGCAAACTGCGCTTGCAGGCGATGACCGAGCGGTTGCTGGCGGAATATGGGGAACGGGATCGTCTGGTCTTTACACCAGATCTGGTCGAGGCCTCCAAAGACGTGGAAGTCATGGCCATTCTCGACGGTCAAATGCTCAGCTTTGATGTGTCGCGCAAGACCTTGCTGAATGATGTGGCGCTATTGGAACGCAACATGGAAGCGTTGAAGATTCGGGCAAGTGGCTTTGAGGCTCAATTGGACAGCATGGCCACACGTGCCGAAATCTTGCAGGAGGAATACGAGTCCAAGAACCAGCTTTTCCAGAAAGGGCTGGTTCGAAAGGGCGAATTGAACACGATCCGGCGTGTGCAGGCCGAAGCCGAGGGACAGCAGGCCCGGTTGCGGGCGGAGGCCGCTGAAATCAATCAGATGCTTTTAAAGTACCAGGAACAGATTACACGCACCCGATCCGCCTATCGCGAGGCAGCACTGGATGAATTGGGCGTGGTCGAGGCTGATCTGGAAAGCGTGCGCGAAAAATCCCGTCAGGCCCGCAATGTTCTGGACCGGGCCGTGGTGCGGGCCCCTGTGACCGGGACAGTGGTTCGCCTGCATTATCATACGCCAGGTGGCGTAATCGAAACGGGCGAACCCATTGCCGAAATCCTGCCTGCCGACGCGCCGTTGATTATTGAGGCGCAAATCCCGCGCACCGAGATTGACAGTGTGGTAACCGGGCAGACCGCCTCTGTCCGCCTGATCGCGCTCAATCAGCGCACAACGCCGGTTCTGTACGGAGAAGTTTTTTATGTTTCAGCCGACGCGCTGCTTGAAGAGGCAGCTGGCGTTCCAAAAGAGGTGTATCTGGCGCGCATCTCACTTACCCCGGACGAACTACATCGGGTGAGCGGCTTTGTTCCGACCCCCGGCATGCCTGCGGAAATTATGATCCAAACCGAAGAACGAACTTTTGCAGCTTATATCGCCAAACCTGTGTCGGACAGCATGTCGCGCGCGTTTCGCGAGCAATAACCTAGGTGCCTAAGGCCGTTGGTTCACCTACCTCAAGTCGCGTGCCAATCCTTTTGGGAAAAACGTGAATGGGAGCGTGTGTGCCTTTGACGGCGCAAGACTTGGGTTTTCACGCGCTCCACATCCTTGGCGGGCTGGCGGATCGGGTCAGCGGTGGTTACGAAATCACAGGTTCATGAAGCGCCAGATATCCGCATCTGATGCAAATCAATGCAAAACACATTCGAATCGAGACATGTTTGGCCGGAAGTCACCATAAGGAACACCCGACCATGTTTCGCCTTGCCGCCATGCTTTATTCACTGATCGCCACTGCCATTTCAGGTTCTGCCGTAATCGCCGTGCTTTCTGCTGGATTGGTCTCTGTCAGCGCAATTGTCGGCGCAGCAATTGCCGGGGCTGTGATCGCTGCTCCGGTGTCTTGGATTGTGGCCCGGCGGTTGTACAGGGGCGCCTGATCAGGCGTTCAGGAATGTCCGGACTGCCGCTTCGAACTCACGTGGTTTTTCGGCGTGCAGCCAATGCCCGGCTCCGGGTATTTTGGCAAAACGCGCGCCGGAAAACAGAGAGCGGATTGCAGGGCGGTGTTCCGGCAGGACATAATCCGATGCCGCGCCCGACAGAAACAGGGCGGGGCCATCCCATGTGGCGTCCAACTTGGGGAAGCCCATGATCTTTGGCATCTCAGCTGCCAGAACATCCAGATTAAGCAGCCATCGTTTTCCCTTGATATCCAGCGATTGGGTGAAAAAGCTTTGCAACGCTTTCTCAACACCTTGTTCGGCCAGTTGCATCTCCGCGTCCGACCGGCGGGCGATGCGCGAAAAATCAACAGCCCGCATGGCGTCGATGAACTGGATTTGGCTGTGCGAGTATTGAACCGGCGCAATGTCGGCGACCACCAGCTTGTTCACCAACCCATTGTGCCGCAGAGCCAGCGTCATAGCAGCCTTTCCACCCATGGAATGCCCAAGAACATCCGCCACGCCGCCGATCTGTTCTATGACTTCGGCGATATCCTGTGCCAGATGGGGATAATCATGGCTCGGGTCCCACATGCTGTAGGCATGGTTGCGCATGTCCACCGCCACAACCTGCCGTTCGTCTGAAAGCCTTTTGGCAATGACGCCCCAGTTCCGAGCAGATCCGTAAAGGCCGTGTGCTATGACCAGCGGGGGGCGGGCGGTGGGTTCGCCATGTACAATCGTGTTCAGCATAGCTTGCGTGATACAAGCGCCTACAGCGGATCACCAGCCCCATTGTAGGTCTTTGTGGCGCAGGCTAGATTGCTGCGGCAGGAGAGAGCCCATGCCGCAGGACACAGACATTCAGACCCGGATCGCTGAGACAGTGGCGTTGCTGCGTGCCAAGCTTGGCGTGCGTGACAAGACGCTAGAGGCATCCATTCGAAAGGCAAAACGACGTCTGCCGCGCCGGGTGTACCGGCAGGCCATGGTGCTTGCCCGGTCCGAGGCGATGGCATCGCACCCAAAGATGCGGTTGATTCTGGATACCCCAAAGCTCGTCAGGGCGTCGGATGTGGTGCAGGACCATCTGGGAAGCATCAATCTTGCGGATCGCAGGTGGGGCTGGTTCCTTGGATTGCTGGGGGGGCTGGCTTTCAACCTGTTGGCTCTGACAGCGCTGCTGCTTGTCTTTCTGTGGTGGCGCGATTTGATCTGACCTTTAGAAGGCAGCCAAGCTGACGCTTGACCTGATCTTCTTTTGTCGGAGCGGTCGCTCAAACAACAAAAAACGGCGCCTCAAGAGCGCCGTTTTCTTTACTTTTTAAACGTTTACAGGTTCGGGTAGATGGGGAAGCGGTTGCAGAGATCTGCGACCTGGGCGCGGACGCGGGCTTCGACTTCGGAGTTGCCGTCTTCGCCG
>NZ_JBQFZL010000020.1:0-34024 GCF_056542225.1 Ruegeria sp. AE3
CAACCGTCTTTCCAGTCCGTCAGGCCAACCTCAGCTGCGCCGGTGAAGGGGTATTTACGGATTAGACTTCCAACCCGCAAGCGGAAAATGAACAAAAACTATAGAAAATGCAGATTGCAAAATTAATTATTTATTTTCAAATTGTTAGCGGGTCCCTATCAAGCGGAGGCGCGCCAAAATCGTCGGAAACACAGACGGGGTTCCGCACTTTATCGCCTTGTTCACAATGTTACTCACAGACTCGCTTCCGAGTCAGGCAGAATCTGCTGTGTTGGACTGGAGTGACAGGCTTGGAATCGGCAACCGGAGGGTAAGAAGGATGACGATAGCTGCCAAATAGATCAGCGGCTCGATCTGAAACCCTTTTGCCAGCATCACATAATGCAGGCCGCCCAGCAAAGCGGCCGGGTACACCAGCCAATGCAGCCTGCGCCAACGCGGCCCCAGATGGCGCACCGACCAGTTGTTGGATGTTACCGTCAGAGGCAACAGCAAAAGAAACGCCCCCATTCCAACTGTAATATAAGGACGCTTGAGAATATCCGCCCAAATCTGGCTGGGAAGCTGTACGTCCAGAACCAGCCAGACAAGGAGATGCAGGCTGACATATACAAAAGTCAGCACGCCAATGGCCCGACGGAACTTCATCAGGTTCAAGCCCACAAATCGGCGCAAAGATGTGATGGCCAGGCCGGCAATCAGCAATTGTAACGCCAGTTCGCCATAGCGGTGCTCCAGCGCCTCAATCGGTTCGATCCCCAAACCGCCAGTCAGGCCAAGATAGAACAGCCAGGGCGCAGGCAGCACCCCCATCAAATAAACAGCCCATACCGGAATACGCCGGAGTGTCTGATTGATGGCTTGCATGATTCTAGTAATTCCTGGCCAGATCCATACCTTCATAAAGGCTGGCGACTTCTTCTTCATAACCGTTGAACATCAGCGTCGGTTTACGCGAGGCAAACAAGCCGCCGCCGATTTCACGTTCAGAGGCTTGTGACCAGCGCGGATGATCCACGTTCGGGTTTACATTGCTATAAAACCCGTATTCTCGCGAATTGGCCATATTCCAACTGGTGGGCGGCTCTTCTTCAGCAAGCGTGATGCGGACAATCGACTTGATCGATTTAAACCCGTATTTCCACGGCACGACCAGACGCAAAGGCGCGCCGTTCTGATTTGGGATCGGCTTGTTATAGATACCAGTGGCCATGATCGTAAGCGGATGCATCGCCTCATCCAGGCGCAAACCCTCGCGATAGGGCCATTCCAGAATTGGATAGCGTGTTCCCGGCATCTCATCCGGGCGGTGGGCCGTTTCGAACGCCACGTATTTCGCGCCCTCTTTAATCCCTGCCATGTTCAGAAGATCGGCCAATTCGAACCCGTTCCATGGAATGACCATCGACCAGGCTTCAACGCAACGGAAGCGATAGATGCGTTCTTCGATCGTCATCTCGGACAGGATGTCCTTGAAATCATACTCACCGGGACGATCGACCAGACCGTCAATCTTGACGCTCCAGGGTTCGGTCACCAGCGTATGTGCATATTTCGCCGGATCATCTTTTCCGGTCCCGAACTCATAGTAGTTGTTGTAACTCGTGATCTCTTCCCACGTGTTCGGCTCCAGCGCATCCTGCGCCGCAGCTGGTCGACCCATTGCCGCCAAACCAACACCCGCCATCCCGGCCATGACCTGCCGCCGGTTCAGGAACGCCGCCCGTGGGGTGACGTTGGCATGTGTCAATGTATTGGTCCAGCGATGCGCCATCTGGGTCTCCGTCATATTCGTTTGTCATTACATATTTAGGGTGCTGATAGCACAGACCCATGGAAACAGGCGTCACGTTTGAGCGACGTGATTGTAACGTTCCGGTTGGCGACAGGCCCAGACAGGCGGACTGTGCCGCGCTTTGCCCGTTTTCGACGGTCGTCACGACCTGAGCCAACTCGCGGTGCTCGAACATTACGCCGGGCATATACGTTTTACTCAGAGCTGGCTCTGAAAGGAGAATTACAGCCGGGTAGCCTGCCTGCAGTCTTTACAACTGCGGGTCTAAAACTGCACTCTGTCCGACAGGCACCATACGCGATCAACAGTGTGGCGGGCCTGTTTTTGCAGCCTCGTGGCCGCAATGGGAGGACAAAAATGTGTGATATCTGTGTAATGAACGCCGTAAAAGACAGGATGCTGTCCCGGCGCGGGTTCTTCAAAGCTGCTGCGGCATCGGGTGTTGCGGCTGCCGCAACCGGAGCAATGGCACCGGCCACACTGGCCGCGGGGCATGGCGGTGTCCAAGACATGACCCACACGCTCAGCCCGGAGTTCCCGACCTGGGGCGGAGAGCCGGGCATCTCGGCTGAACAGGCATTCAATTTCGCGGAACACGGATTCAATCTGTTCAATTTGTCGATTAATGAGCATACGGGCACGCATATAGATGCCCCACTGCACTTTTCTGCGGATGGAGCTTCAGTCGATGAAATCCCGGTCTCAGATCTGGTTGCACCACTTTGCGTGGTCGATATCGCAGCCCGCGCAGCAGAAGACGCCGATACGCGTTTAACCCCTGATGACCTGAAAGCCTGGATAGCCACTAACGGTGACATCCCCGACGGGGCCTGCGTCGCCATGCACTCGGGATGGGCAGGCAAAACCGCTACGGATAAGTTCCGCAATTTCGACGGCGAAGCGCAGCATTACCCAGGCTTTCACGTTGAAGCTGCGCAGATGCTGATGGAGGAAACCGGGGCGCGGTCAATTGCCGTTGACACCTTGTCACTGGATCACGGCATGTCTGCGGATTTCGCCACCCATTATGCCTGGTTGCCTTCTGGCCGGTTCGGGATCGAATGCCTGGCCAATCTGGACCGGGTACCCGCGACGGGCGCGACACTTGTTATTGGCGCACCGAAACACGCTGGCGGTACCGGAGGTCCGGCGCGGATACTTGCGCTGATCTGACCTAACTGACGTACGGCGAAACTGGCCCGCTTTCTTCAGTGGGCCAGTTTCCTTCTGCGCATTCCATGAGTGGTAGGCACTGAGAGAAAGCCAGCCAATGGGCAAGACCAAATCTGATATCACACGGCGCTATGATACCGCTGCACCAAAATGGCGGGATAAGATGCGTGCTCTTGGTTATTACGATGCGTATCTTGGTTTTCTGTCAGCAAGTCAGCTCGCGCCAGAGCACAACAATCGGGTTGTTGATATCGGTGCCGGAACCGCCTCGTTTGCAGAAGCCTGGGTCGCTGTTCATGGGTCACCCGTCGAAGTAACCCTTCTCGAACCCAGTCAAGCCATGTTGAAACAGGGTCAAAGCGCGTTACAGGCGCGGGGTGTCGAGCCAAGACTTGTGCAGGGCTTGTTAGGGTCTGTCGTTCTGGAACCCGCTGATGTGGCACTGGCTGCGCATGTCATCGAACATTGCCTCGATCCTTTGTGCGCACTTGAGCAGATTCACGATTTGATGCGCCCTAGTGGTCGTTTGTATCTGGTGGTGTCAAAGCCGCATTGGTGCAATGCGATCATCTGGCTGCAATGGCGCCATCGCACATTCGGCAGAGAAGAAATTCTGGGACTATTGCACAAAGCTGGCTTCGAATGCGAATGTGAGCACTCATTTCCCGCAGGCCCACCATCCCGGACAAGCCGGGGAATTTTGGCGCGTCGGAGAACGTAGATTCAGACAAATAAAGACCCGCCAATACGGCGGGTCTTCCGTTTGTGCCTAAGTCAATGCACCACTGCGTCATCCGGGCGGGGCCGTTCCGACGTCCCCAACCGGTCACCGATGATCAAGCCATCTGCCCCGGCGGTGACCGGAACGACCTCACCATCCTTGATATCACCGGCCAGCAGCGCTTCGGCCAGCGGGTTCTGCAGGGCGCGTTGAATCACGCGTTTCAGCGGGCGGGCTCCGAAGACAGGGTCATAGCCTTCGTTGGCCAGCCATTCCTTGGCGCCATCGTCCAGGGCCAGCTCGATCTTGCGGGCCGCCAAGCGTTTTTGCAGACGCGCCATCTGGATATCGACGATGCCATCCATATCGGCCCGCTTGAGCCGGTCAAAGATGATCGTTTCGTCCAGACGGTTCAGGAACTCGGGCCGGAAATGTGCCCGCACCGCATCCATCACGTCACGGCGGGCCTGCGCGCTGTCCGCGCCATCGGGCAACTGGCTGAGCGCCTGAGAGCCGAGGTTCGACGTCAGAATGATCAGCGTCTGCTTGAAGTCCACGGTGCGGCCCTGACCATCGGTCAGCACACCGTCATCCAGAACCTGCAACAGCACGTTGAACACATCCGGGTGCGCCTTTTCGACCTCGTCAAACAGCACGACCTGATAGGGCCTGCGCCGCACGGCTTCGGTCAGCACACCGCCTTCGTCATAACCGACATAGCCCGGAGGGGCACCGATCAGACGGGCAACCGCGTGTTTCTCCATGAACTCGGACATGTCGATGCGCACCATCGCGTTGTCGTCGTCGAACAGGAAGTTCGCCACGGCCTTGGTCAGCTCGGTCTTACCCACGCCGGTCGGTCCGAGGAACAGGAACGATCCCAGTGGGCGGCCTTCGTCATTCAGACCCGCTCGCGCACGGCGCACGGCGTTGGCGACAGCAGTCACCGCTGCATCCTGACCAATCACGCGGGAATGCAGAGCGTCTTCCATCCGCAACAGCTTCTCGCGCTCACCTTCCAGCATTTTCGAGGTCGGGATACCGGTCCAGCGTTCCACGACAGAAGCAATCTGTTCAGGGCGCACCGTTTCCTCGGCCATCATACCATTGCTTTCGGCGTTCTCGGCCTCGGTCAGCTTTTTCTCAAGCTCGGGGATGACGCCATAGGACAGTTCCCCCGCTTTGGCGAGGTTGCCTTCACGCTTGGCGATCTCAAGATCAGCGCGCGCCTTGTCGAGCTGTTCCTTCAGGTCACGGGCACCCGCCAGCTTGTCGCGTTCGGCCTGCCATTGCGCTGTCATCTCGGCGGATCGTTCCTGCAAATCGGCCAGGTCCTTTTGCAAGGTTTCTAGACGATCTTTCGAGGCCGCGTCATCTTCAAGCTTCAGTGCCTCTTCCTCGATCTGCATCTGGAGGATGTTCCGGTCGAGTTGATCGAGTTCTTCGGGCTTGCTGTCGACCTCCATCCGCAAACGCGATGCGGCCTCGTCGACAAGGTCGATCGCTTTGTCGGGCAGAAAGCGGTCAGTGATATAGCGGTGCGACAGGGTCGCCGCTGAAACAAGCGCTGAATCCGAGATGCGCACACCGTGGTGCAGTTCGTACTTTTCCTTGATGCCGCGCAGGATGCTGATCGTATCTTCGACCGTCGGCTCCTGTACCATTACAGGCTGGAACCGGCGCGCAAGGGCTGCGTCTTTTTCCACGTATTTGCGGTACTCGTCCAGCGTGGTCGCACCAATACAATGCAGCTCGCCGCGGGCAAGCGCAGGCTTGATCAGGTTGGCCGCATCCATTGCACCATCAGATTTCCCGGCACCGACCAGCGTATGCATTTCGTCGATGAACAGGATGATTTCACCCGCAGCTTCAGTCACCTCGGTCAGAACGGCCTTGAGGCGTTCTTCGAACTCACCGCGGTATTTCGCGCCAGCAATCAGAGCACCCATGTCAAGCGCCAGCAGCTTCTTGTCCTTCAACGATTCCGGCACATCTCCGTTGATGATACGCAGGGCCATGCCCTCGGCAATCGCGGTCTTACCGACGCCAGGTTCACCAATCAGAACTGGGTTGTTCTTGGTGCGACGCGACAGAACCTGCATCGAGCGGCGGATTTCTTCATCCCGACCGATGATCGGATCAATTTTGCCTTCGGCTGCAGCCTCGGTCAGGTCACGCGCGTACTTCTTGAGCGCGTCATAGCCTTCTTCCGCCGACGCGCTGTCAGCGGTGCGACCCTTGCGGATGTCGTTAATCGCTTCGTTCAGTTTTTGCGCTGATACGGCTCCGGCGTCCAATGCATCCTTGGCCTTGGACTTCACCATGCACAGCGCCATCAGAACACGTTCAACCGGCACGAAACTGTCGCCTGCCTTTGAGGCTATCTTTGCGGCCTCGTCCAGGACTTTGACAGTCTGGCCATCCATGTAAATCTGGCTCGCGTCACCGCTGACCTTGGGGATTTTCCCCATCGCAGTGTCCAGCGCCTCAACCACGCGGCTCGGCGCGCCGCCCGCGCGTGTGATCAGGTTGCTGGCCAACCCCTGATCGTCATCCATCAGTGCTTTGAGTATATGCGTGGGCTCCAGCCTCTGGTGCCCCTCGCGCAGCGCAATGGTCTGCGCAGCCTGCACGAATCCCCGTGCCCGCTCGGTGAACTTGTTCAAGTCCATGATATTCTCCTTTTCCAAGCGCCCCGTTTTGACATGCCCGCCTGGCAGCACACATCGGTCGAAGCCTCACATTCAATCTGGGAAATATCTTTGGTGGTTCAAGAGGCTAAAACACAGAAATCGACCTATTCACGCTGGATGGTATAGACTGTATAACCACCAGTCTCGGCGACCTGAACGGCACCCAGATCATTCACCAAAGTTTGGGCTGCCGCACTTCCCGTCGGGCAAGAGACCAGATCTGCGGTATGGTCCAGGAAATTGCCGGTAAACGCCGTTTCACCAGTAAGTTGACACCAATCACCCTCAGACCTGTAACCACCAACCAAACGCAAATCGTCATTGGTCGGCACTGGTGCAGCCCCTGTGTCCGGTGTTTCGGGTGGCGTGTCATTACACGCGGCCAGTGCAATCAACGCGCCCAGCAGAACCAGCTTATTCATTTTTTACCCCTTATTTTGAATTCAAGTTATCAATACAGAGCACGATAACACGAATTGAAGCTGCCTGCGCGGCTTAGCAGATGGACAGAGCGGCCCGAAGCCGCTAGGACGCAGACGTTTGCCAAAAAGGAGCGCCCCCATGTCAGATGACCGCCTGATCGTAGCCCTTGATGTTCCCAACGCTCTGCAAGGGTTGGCCATGGCTGAACGTTTGGGGGACAGCGTTTCTTTCTACAAAATCGGGCTGGGTATGCTGACCGGTGGCGGGTTGGCATTGGCCAACGAGCTGAAACAGGACCACGGCAAGCGCATCTTCCTGGACATGAAATTGTTCGACATTGGCAATACTGTAGAAAATGCCGTTCGGGGGTTGGCGCAATTCGATCTGGATTTTCTGACCGTGCATGGTGACCCTCATGTGGTGCGCGCTGCCAAAGAAGGTGCTGCGGGTAAAGACCTGAAGATCCTCGCCGTGACCATCCTGACCTCGCTGAACCGCGACGATTTGGACGCAAGTCTTCTGAAATCCGGCGATGTGCAGGACTTGGTTGTCGAACGCGCGGCCAAAGCCTTTGAAGCCGGAGCTGATGGCGTTATCGCCAGCCCGCAGGAAGCCGCCCTGATCCGTGCTCTGCCACAGGCTGAAGGGCGTCTGATTGTAACCCCTGGTGTGCGCCCGGCTGGCGCAGCGCTTGGTGATCAGAAACGTGTAGCCACCCCGGCAAGCGCCATTCAGGATGGCGCAGATCACATCGTTGTTGGCCGCCCGATTTATCAGGCAAAAGACCCAAAGGCCGCTGCTGAGGCCGTTCTTTCCGAATTAAATTCTCTCAAGGTGTGCTAAGACCACCTGGTCATTTCAGGTGGGTTTTGCGTTGGATTTTCCGCGCAACAAGTTGACCTAAGGTCACTTTTTGACGAAACCGCGCCAAATCGTCTCTGTGCCAGAAAACACACATTCAAAACCCGAGTTTTCTCGGCACAACCTTCATCCTATCGAAACTAATGATTTTCAGCGATTCTGAAGGGGAAATACTCCCCTACGAACCGCTTCTTCCTGAGGTTCGTTACTTCCCCCCGCGATGTGCGGGGGGTCTTCTTTTCAAATCATCCCATGCCAGCAGGGCCTTTGATCCAGGATCACAGGTGATATAAAGAACTTCCAAGCTAACTGCGGAACGCATGAGGACGCAGATGCCCGGTCTTTGCCGAGATTGCCTGACCACATTGTCAAACGAACAACGCTGTACTGCCTGTGGCAGTCCGCGGGTAAAGACTCACTCGGAACTGTTTGACCTGTCGATTGCCCATATGGATTGTGACGCCTTCTATGCCTCGGTGGAGAAACGTGACAACCCTGAACTGGCGGACAAACCGGTTATCATTGGCGGCGGCAAGCGCGGCGTTGTTTCAACTGCCTGCTACGTTGCCCGTATTCGCGGTGTCCGGTCGGCCATGCCCATGTTCAAGGCGTTGCAACTCTGCCCCGAAGCCGTCGTGATCAAGCCGCGCATGTCCGTCTACGCCCAGGTGTCGCGCGACATCCGCGCCATGATGGATGAATTGACACCCGTGGTCGAACCCCTGTCGCTGGACGAAGCCTTCATGGACCTGTCGGGAACCGAACGTTTGCATGGCGCGCCACCGGCCGTCATGCTGGCGCGTCTGGTCAAGCGCATGAAGGATGAAATCGGTGTCACCGGCTCAATCGGGTTAAGTCACAACAAGTTTTTGGCCAAGGTCGCATCGGACCTCGACAAACCGCGCGGATTTTCAGTGATTGGCAAGGCGGAAACGGCAGAGTTTCTGAGTGACAAACCCGTAAGGTTGATCTGGGGCATTGGCCCGGCTGCGCAGGAAGCGCTGGACCAGGCCGGGATCAGAACTTTCAGTGATTTGCTGCGTTGGGATCAGGAGGCACTTACCGCACGGTTCGGTTCGATGGGATATCGCCTGTGGCACTTGGCCCGGGGTCAGGACAAGCGACGCGTATCTGCGCATGAGCCGATGAAATCCATCAGCAACGAGACGACATTTTTCGAAGACACGTCGAGCCTTGATATTCTGGACGGCCATTTGTGGCGCATGGCCCTGAAAGTGTCGGACCGCGCCAAGGCAAAGGATCTGGCAGGTCGGGTTGTCACGTTGAAACTGAAGAAAGCCAATCACAAGATCCTGACGCGGCGCGTGTCCTTGCGGGATGCGACACAGATTGCCGACCGGATTTACCGCACGGCCCGGGGCCTGTTCGATCAGGTTGGCGATCAGGGGCCGTATCGGTTGTTGGGCTGTGGTTTGTCTGACCTTTGCCCGGCGGATCAGGCGGATATTTCCGGCGACCTGCTGGATCCGGATGCTGCCCGCAGATCAAAGGCCGAACGGGCCACGGACGAGATTCGCCAGCGGTTCGGGGCCGAAGCAATCATGAAGGGCCGTGCGCTGCGCTGATATTATTCCGCCGCCAGACGCTCTGGGCTCGCACCCAGGCTGGAAATCTCCCGGACCACCTGCCTGAGCAGCTTCGAGAACGCCATGAAATTGGCATTGGGCGCGATTTTTTCTTCGTCCATGTACAAAGCGCGATCGATCTCGATCTGAACAGCGTGCTGCTGGCGACCGGGACGACCATAGGTTTGTGTCACATATGCCCCGGCAAAAGGCGCATTGCGTGCCACGTTGAGACCCGCTGCCGCAAAAGCCGCTTCAATGAGGTCCACAACCTCAGAGGATGCGGACGCGCCAAACCGGTCGCCCAACACGATCTCGGGCCGCCTTCCGCGCGCAGTGCCTGCCATGGCCACCGCCTCGTGCGGCATCGAGTGGCAGTCCACCAGAATTGCCTGTCCGAACATCTCGTGTGATTCGGCCAGCAGGGATTTCAACCGCGCATGATAAGGGCGCCAATAAGTGTCGATGCGCAGCCGCGCTTCGTCCATGGTGAGTTTGCCGCGATAAATTGCCCGACCGTTGGCTACCACGCGGGGAATCACCCCGAGCCCTGACGCGACCCTTGGATTATGCCCGAGCCTGCGGGCACCGCTGATCAAGGCCGGGTCAAGTTCATCCAGACTGCGGTTCAAATCCAGATAGGCGCGTGGCATGGCCGCCTTGATCAAAGGGGCACCGTTTTCCGCGGCGGGCGCGAACAACTGATCAACAAAGGCGTCTTCTGAGGATCGAATCACGCTCCGGTTCAATACGGACCGGTTCAGAAAAGCCTCAGGATACTCCCGCCCGCTATGAGGCGATGAAAAAACCACGCACGAGGTGCGGTTTTCGGGTATATCCAATACATAGGCTGCGCTTTGCATGATCCCTCCGTGCTCGTAATCAACATAGACCGGAAAAATTGTTCTTCCAAACCCCTTGAACCCATTTGCGACTCCTTTTATAGACCCGCTACCGGCGCGGGGATCCGCGCCCCATTTCGTTATGGGGCAAGGCACGCAAAGGGAAAGTGGGCGGTTAGCTCAGCGGTAGAGCACTTCGTTGACATCGAAGGGGTCACAAGTTCGATCCTTGTACCGCCCACCATGATTTCACTGTTCCGGTTCTCCGGGACACCCGAGTAACCCAGGCGCTGGCCACGTCCTTGATGAAGGCGCCGCAGATTGGAGACAGACCATGAAGGTCAGGAACTCGCTCCGCTCGCTCAAGAACCGGCACCGTGACTGCCGGATTGTGCGTCGCAAAGGCCGCGTCTACGTGATCAACAAGACGCAGCGCAAGTTCAAAGCGCGTCAGGGCTAAGAACTGCACATCACTGCTTAAAGAAACCGCACCTTCGGGTGCGGTTTTTTTGTTCCTCGATACACTGGTCGAAGGTTTGGTTGTTTTCAGGAAATTCGACAGTACGGTCGCGACCTTTTGACCGAGTAAATCAGTCGGATTTACTTGCATCCCGCCCAGAATCATATAATTGAGAAAATCAGTCGGATTAATGACCGGCCCGAAATTCAATTGTTGAGGCACACTATGCTGAAATCCACGACCTGCCTGGCCGCCGCGCTGTCGGCTCTGATCGCAACATCTGCCGCCGCCGAAGGCGAGCTGAACCTTTATTCGTCGCGCCACTATGACACCGACGAACGGCTGTATACCGACTTTGAAGACGCAACTGGCATCAAGATTAACAGGATCGAAGGCAAAGCGGACGAACTGATTGCCCGGATGGAAGCGGAAGGCGCAAACTCACCTGCCGACGTGATGCTGACCGTGGACACGTCGCGCCTGGCACGAGCCAAGAACGCAGGTATCCTGCAATCGATCGACAGCGCAAAACTGGAAGAGCGCATTCCAGCCAACCTGCAGGACAGCGACAATCAGTGGTTTGGTTTCTCGCAACGCGGTCGGATCATCTTTTTCGACAAGGAAAACGTGACCAACCCGCCGGCCACCTACGCTGATCTGGCCAAACCGGAATACAAGGGAATGGTTTGTATCCGGTCTTCGACCAACACCTACAACCAGACCCTGCTGGCGTCGATCATCACACACGAAGGCACTGAGGCCGCCAAGTCCTGGGCCGAGGGTGTTGTCGCCAACATGGCGCGTGACCCGCAGGGCGGTGACACCGACCAGTTGCGCGGCATCGTTTCGGGCGAGTGTGAAATCGCGGTTTCGAACACCTACTATTTCGCGCGTTCCATTCGCACAGACGTCAAAGGCTTGTCCTCAGACCGCGACATGATCGACTGGGTCTTCCCGAACCAGGACAGCTATGGCGCGCATATGAATCTATCCGGTGGTGGGGTCGCCGCGCACGCACCCAACAAGGAAAACGCGATCCTGTTCCTTGAGTATCTGGCCAGCGATCAGGCGCAGAAATACTTCTCGGCGGGCAATGACGAGTTCCCGGCTGTTCCAAATGTCGAACTGGCCGAGTCGGTCAAGGCGCTGGGTGAATTCAAGGCCGACGACGTGAACCTTTCAGACGTTGCAAAGAACATCCCCGAAGCGCAGAAGATCTTTAACGAAGTTGGCTGGAAGTAATCTTTCTTAGCGCTGACTTATTGAAAAGGATGCGGATTGTTCGCATCCTTTTTCGTTGATATGTGATATTTGTTAGTGTACTTTCTCATATATGAGAAATTTTTTCACGATGGTGTAATGCCTGACACCCTGTCAAACCGCCTTGCCAATCGCCTGAGCGAGCTGCGCCGCGGGCGCGGTTGGTCTTTGGATTACCTTGCCGAACGCAGCAGGATCAGCCGCGCCACCTTGTCCCGTATGGAAAAAGGGGATGTCAGCCCAACAGCCGACAACCTAGGCCGTCTGTGTGCTGCATACGATCTGCCGATCTCACGCCTGCTGATGATGGTTGAAGACAGCTTTGACCCCAAGGTTCCATTCGAACACCAGACCGAGTGGCGCGACCCTGAAACCGGCTTCACCCGCCGTGCTGTTTCACCACCCGCAAATGGATTGAACGCCGAGGTTCTGGAATGCCACCTTCCCCGGGACAGGGTCATTACCTACGAAGTGCCAACTAAATCGGGGCAAGAGCATCATCTGATCTTAGTGGACGGAGCGCTTACCCTGACGGTCGATGGA
Source organism: Ruegeria sp. AE3 (assembly GCF_056542225.1). Lineage (NCBI taxonomy): Bacteria > Pseudomonadati > Pseudomonadota > Alphaproteobacteria > Rhodobacterales > Roseobacteraceae > Ruegeria > Ruegeria sp. AE3. The sequence continues at coordinate 12,358 of NZ_JBQFZL010000020.1, forward strand.
ACACCCCACGCGCTGAACGCCGGAGATTGCCTGCGCTATCATCTGTCAGGACCGACCCGGTTTGAAACAGGGGCGTCGCGTGGCGCACGTTACCTGCTGGTGCTTATATGATCACGCGCCTGACCGATAACGATTTTGACGCGGCGCTGGACGACCTGGCAGAAATCCTGCATGCCTGTGTTCACGATGGGGCCAGCATAGGTTTCATACTTCCGTTTACCCTGAATGATGCGCGTGCGTACTGGCAACAATACGTACAGCCCGGTCTTAGGTCAGGTAAACTGGACTTGTTCGTTTCGAATGACGGTCCCCGCATTGCAGGCACCGTCCAACTGATCCCGGCGGCAATGCCCAACCAACCCCACCGCGCCGACGTGGCGAAACTTCTGGTCCACCCCAACGCCAGACGGCGGGGGTTAGGCCGATCCCTGATGAATGCGCTTGTTCTTCGGGCGCGAGAGGTGGGGCGCACGGTGCTAGTACTTGATACGCGCAGCACCGATCCCTCGCGGCTGCTTTATCAAAGCCTCGGGTTTCAGATCGCGGGGGAAATACCGAATTACTGCCGGAACCCATTTGAACCAAAATTCGAGCCCACAACCTATATGTACAAAAACCTTGACCCTTGAAAAGACGCAGCCCCCGCTACTGGGCGGCGGTTACCTTTTCGGGAAACTTGTTCGGCAACAGCCCGAGGCGGCGCGCACGACGAACATCTGCCAGCAGGTCCCGTTCGGCGGCCTCAAACAACTCTTCAGGGTCATCCAGAACAAAATACCCCATCTGGTGCATGTCGATCCGGTAGGGTGTTCGCAGAATCGTAAGAACGTCAAATGGGTCACGATCGGGTATGTCGCTGGTCACGGCATAGACCAGTTCTGTCGGCGACGACGCCAACCCTGAACCCAGCGCCTTGATCTGACCGTTCTGGCGGCGCAGGCCAAACTCGATCGAAAACCAGTAGAGCCTGATCAACCAGGCATAATCCGCGTCATCTGCCTGCTTTCCGGCTAGCCCGATGGCGTGGCTGAACGCGGCAAAACGCGGATCACTTAACAACGGTGTATGTCCGAATATCTCATGAAAGATATCCGGCTCTTCTATATAGTCGAAATCTTCCCGGGAGCGGATGAAAGAGGCGGCCGGAAAAACCCGATCCGCCAGCATCCCGAAAAACGTCTTGAATCCGATCAGCGCCGGAACCGGCTGCACCCGCCAACCGGTCAGGTCCAGCAACCGTTTAGAAATATCTGCACAAGAAGGCACTTTTGTCTTCGGTAGGTCCAGCCGCGCCAAACCGCTTAGGTATTCCGGCGCCATATAGCGCCGTACGTTTTCTTCCTGTGCCGCGTAAAGATCAGCCCAGACCGCATTCTCTTCGTCTGTGTAGGTAATGTGGCCATATTCATCCGCGAGTTTGGCGACATATTTGGTCGATTTGGGCATCAGCATCCTCCTGCATGAGATCAGGATACCTCAACTCACATGGAGAATTTGTTTTGATATTCTGCGCATCGTCTGTATTATGAACGAAACGTTCCGAGATATTGCCATTTGCGGGCCAAATGCTTCACCCTGCCGACATTGATATCTTGCGAGAGCTTCAGGCCAGTGGACGCCTGTCTATGCAGGAACTGGCCGACCGGACCGGGTTGTCGGCTTCGCAATGTTGGCGCCGCGTCCGTGACCTTGAATCGTCCGGGGTGGTTTCAGGGTATCGCGCGCAGGTTTCTGCCAAGGCAGTCGGCCTGAATGCCATTGCCTATGTCCACGTCGCGCTGAAGGACCATCAGGAGAACAGCATCTCGGCGTTTCTTCGTCTGGTCGAGACCGAGCCGCAAATCGTCGAGTGCGCCTCGATCACCGGGGATCACGACTTTATCCTGAAGGTTTACGCCAAATCCCCTGAGGATCTTGAGGTCTTCATCATGCAGCGCCTGTTGAAATCAGGGCTGGTCCGCGACACCCGCAGCAACTTTGTGCTTCGCCAGACCAAGACCCGCGGCCCTTTACCCATTCTTTGACAGGGTCCACCAAAACGGAACCTGAGCGGCTCTGTTAGCGGCATAACCCATCCTTTCTAAGACGTGGTGTTGAAGGGCGGGGTGTGTCACTCAGTTGGAAAAGCCCGGCCACCATTTATTGGCGGCCGGGCTTACAAGGATCAAAACGTCTTCAGAAGTGAGCCGATTTCGCGGTCGCGGGCTTTTCCATCGGCGGCGCGAACTTAGTCAAATCGATCCCCTTTACCGCCGACTTGTATTCCTCGGCGGTTGGGGTCCGGCCCAATATAGCCGAGAGCACGACAACCGGTGTCGACGCAAGCAGGGACTCACCCTTTTTCTCATCGGAGTCTTCAACGACACGACCCTGGAAAAGGCGCGTGGATGTCGCCAGAACGGTATCGCCTTTTGCAGCCTTTTCCTGGTTCCCCATGCAAAGGTTACAGCCGGGCCGCTCAAGGTACAGGATATTTTCGTATTCCGTGCGTGCCTTGTTTTTCGGAAACAGATCGTCGAATTCAAAGCCCGAGTATTTCTGAAGAATGCTCCACTCGCCTTCTTCTTTCAGCTCATCGATGATGTTGTAGGTCGGTGCTGCGACAACCAGCGGGGCCTTGAATTCGACAGTGCCCTGTTCCTCTTCAAGGTTCTTAAGCATCTGCGAGACGATAATCAGATCGCCCTTGTGCACCATGCACGACCCGACAAAGCCCAGATCGACCTTCTTTTCACCCTTGTAGTAGGAAACCGGGCGGATAGTGTCGTGGGTGTAACGCTTTGATACGTCAGCGTTGTTCACATCCGGGTCGGCTATCATCGGTTCGTCGATCTCATCCAGATCAACGACGAGCTCGGCAAAATACTTGGCGTTTTCATCGGGTTTCAGGGCCGGCTTTTCACCCGACCTGATCTCCGCTATCCGCGCATTCGCCTTGTCGATCAGACCTTGCAGCGTCTGGGCTTCGTTTTCCATACCCTTGTCGATCATGATCTGGATGCGGCCTTTGGCGATTTCCAGAGATTCAATCAGCGTGTCATCTTCGGAAATACAGATCGAAGCCTTGGCCTTCATCTCGGCCGTCCAGTCGGTGAATGTGAACGCCTGATCCGCCAGCAAGGTGCCGATATGAACTTCGATGATCCGGCCCTGGAAGACGTTGTCACCGAATGTCTTCAACATCTGCGACTGGGTGGCGTGAACCACGTCGCGGAAATCCATATGGTCTGCCATCTGGCCCTTGAAGGTCACCTTCACCGATTCAGGGATCGGCATCGTGGCTTCACCGGTGGCCAGCGCCAGCGCAACGGTGCCCGAATCCGCTCCAAACGCTACGCCCTTGGACATGCGGGTGTGCGAGTCGCCGCCAATGATGATGGCCCAGTCATTCACGGTGATGTCGTTCAGCACCTTGTGGATTACGTCTGTCATCGAATGGTAAACACCCTTGGGATCACGCGCAGTGATCAGGCCAAAGCTGTTCATGAACTTCATCAGTTTGGGTATGTTCGCCTGCGCCTTTGCGTCCCAAACTGACGCTGTGTGGCACCCGGACTGATATGCGCCATCAACGATGGGCGAGATCACGGTTGCCGCCATAGCTTCCAGCTCCTGCGCGGTCATCAGGCCGGTGGTGTCTTGCGACCCAACGATATTGACCTTCACCCGAGCATCCGAGCCCGCGTGCAGGACCTTTCCGTCAGCCACGCCAACCGCGTTTTTGTTGAAGATCTTCTCGACAGCTGTCAGGCCCTGTCCCTCGTGCGAGATTTCCTTGGACGGAGCAAATGCAGATTCCAGCGCAACACCAAGGGTTTCCGCCGCAAAGGTCTGCAGCTTCTTGCCAAAGACAATAGCGTAAGAGCCGCCAGCCTTGATGAATTCGACCTTTTGCGGCGTGAAGGACGACGATACATCGACAAGCTCTTTATCGCCTGCTTCGTTGTAAAGCTTCTTGTCCTTTGTGTTGATGGTCAGAACGGTTCCGGTCTCGACCGAGTATTTCTGTTCAAGGACAGGACTTTCGTCGTTGTTCAGGATCGGGTTGCCGTCGTCATCCAGCTTTTTGACCCAGTTCTTCAGGTCAATGCCGATACCTCCGGTCACGCCAACGGTGGTCAGAAAGATCGGTGAGATTCCGTTTGTTCCCGCGACAACTGGTGCGATGTTCACAAAGGGAACATAAGGGCTGGCTTGCGTTCCGGTCCACAAGGCGACGTTGTTGACGCCGGACATGCGCGACGACCCGACGCCCATTGTCCCTTTTTCGGCGACCAGCATGACACGTTTGTCCGGGTGTTGTTTCTGCAAATCCTGAATCTCGGCCTGTGCCGCCGGTGTGATCATGCATTTTCCATGCAGTTCCCGATCCGCACGAGAATGCGCCTGATTACCGGGCGACAGAAGGTCGGTGGAAATGTCTCCTTCGGCCGCGACATAGGTCACAACCTTGATTTCCTCTTCGATGTCAGGCAGCCGGGTAAAGAACTCGGCCTTGGCATAGCTTTCCAGAATGTCCTTTGCGATCACGTTTCCGGCCTCAAAAGCAGACTTGAGGCGCTGGGTATCCGCATCATACAGGAACACCTGCGTTCTCAGCACCTCTGCCGCCTGACTTGCGATCGACGCATCATCGCCCAGCGCCAGATCCAGCAGAACCTCGACCGAGGGGCCGCCTTTCATATGTGACAACAACTCGAACGCGAAGGCCTGCGAGATTTCTTCGACCGAGGCTTCACCCAGTATGATCTCTTTCAGGAACCGCGCCTTTTCACCAGCTGCGCTGGTTGTACCCGGCAGCGTGTTATAGATGAAATAGGACAAAGACTCGGCGCGGTGAACGTTGTCCACATCTTTGATTTGTTCAATGACTTCCTGAAGCAGCGCACCGTCTTCAATGGGTTTGGGGTGCAAACCTTGCTCTTTGCGCGTCTCGATCTCGTTCAGGTATTCTGTATATAGGCTCATGACGGTTCCGACCATTTAGCTGGTGCGCTGGCAGGTAATAAACCAGCGCCTTAATTTTGTATGCCGCGGTATACTAAATGCTCACAACTTGCAAGACTCTCTCCTGCGACCCTGTGTCCTGATCGAGGATGTATCTGTCGAAATATCTGTCCGTCATGCGTGATTTGTCTGTCGCGGCCAATTGGTATCAGCACACTGGTACCCTAGCCCCCAGTGGCGGAAATCAGTTCCTTGGCCAGTGGCAAGTGTGAGTAACCCAGCCGAGACGGTGTCAATCCCAATCGCAAAATCACCATATCATGAGAGGGGAAGATTCCAATGGACTGTCCATCATGCCCCCGCAACCAGACCGCATCTTCAAAAGGTGGCACATCTCCGGGTGCTTCCAGCCAAAGGTGGCCCTTGGCATATTTGCCATCCGAAGCCGCTTATCGCTGACTCATGCCCTCAGCACACGGCAAACGAACTTTACGATACAAATCCACGGTGAAGATCCTCCCTCCCTCCGTCAAAAGAAAGGGCAAAGCTGGACGACTTATTCGCGCCCGCAGCAGGGTCATCCCGCCGCTACTGTGGCAGGCTTTCTCACCGCCGTTCTCATGGTCGTCCGCCTCAGTGGAGCTGAACCTGTAGGTCGCTGCCTGTGCTCGCAGGAAGTGATCATATGCTCCTAGCATATACGGGCGCTTGTGGGCAGAACGAGATCGATCTTAACCTGTCTTATGCTTGGTGCAATTGAAGCTACAACGTTCTCAGAAGTTTGACCCTGGAGGTCAAAAACATCGTCGCGCTTGCCATCGTATCGATCCGCCCAGTCATGCGATCCGGTTTGCGCGCCAATCAGCTTTCCAGTCACACCCAACCGGTTACCAACTCCACAATCAGAACCCTCCAGCACGTAGCGGACACCAAGTTCACGGCCTATACGACGCACATCAACAGAAAGCCCTTTGTAAGAAAAAGAAGAGTTTCGGGCGACTACGAATGTCCAGGGCACTCTGGACAAGCTGGTAATAATGTCTTCGGTAATACCTTCTGCGAAATAGTCCTGCTCTGCGTCAGACGGCAGATTTTCAAACGCCAATACGGCCACTGGAGGTTTGTCAGGGCGAGATTGAGCTGCTGGGCGCGTGGTGACGAATGAAGTCTGAACAGAGTAGGCTGTCACAGTGCGCGCGATATTCTTCAGGTATTGCGATCCTATTTCTGCGAACGCAATATCCACCTTACCTATGACGTCTTCGTATACCCCCATTGAAACGATAATGCCTACGGGAGGAGCCAGACCTTCCAGCCGGGCCGCGATGTTGACGCCGTCACCAAGAACATCACCGTTGTCATCAAAAACATCACCCGCGTGAATTCCCATACGAAATTGAACCTCCGGGATTTGCCCGCGTGCCGCGTTCCGCTCAACCATCTGACGCTGCATCGTTTCCGCACACGCCACCGCATCCAAAACCGAAGAAAACTATGCAAAAAACCGTCACCGGTCTTTTTGAACAGGCGCCTGCCATTCAATCCGATATGCGGCTCCAGCGCTCTAAAGTGACCCTTGTTAGCGTGCAAAGTGGCTTGCTCGTCAGTACTGACAGCGCGCTATAGTCAACAATGTCAGCTGCGAGTATTGCCGCTAGGTGTCGTTCCAAACAAAAACCCTCCCGCGCATCCATTTTAAAGAAGTGTCACAAGGATATTAGGGGCTTCTCGTACAAATCGCTTAGGCTACGTCTCGAAAGTCGGCCGCACGATAAGGCACAATCAGTTCAGAAATCGGCGCCAGGATACCGCGTTTGCGAAGTGGGTCTACACTCATGTCGAGTAGGAGTTCATCGTGATAGTGGAACATGTGAAGCAGAAGTGTGGCGGAACGTCCCGGCCCTTCTGGCATCCATGATTGTTTCCAGGACTTTAGCGCATCGATATCGCTTTGCATGGCCTCAGCATCCGGTAGGAGCACACGACCTGCAACGACTTCCGCAAGCCATTTGGCCTGAAGCGCGAAGGTCGTCACACTCATGAAGGAGGACGCCCGACCCACGAATGCAAGGTTTGGCACCGAGGGGTGTAGGACATGCCGGTATAAATAGAACCCATCCGGCCCATCATCCAAAGAGTTGAGTATCGACTTCGGTAGATATGGGTAGCCGGTCTTCCAGCCCGTGCCGAAGACGACACAATCGACCTCAAGAGAATCCCCATCCGCAAGGTCGATTCCGCTGGAAGAGAATGCACTCACACCTGTTCGATGTGCAGAAATCTTACCAGATCGGATAAAGTCGATGAGCTCAGGACGTGGAACCATAGTTACTTCCGTAAACGCGTCGAATTCGACAGGCGTCTCAGGCATCAGGGTCTCACCACGTGCGATTTGCGTTCGCAATCGTTGCTGGGTACTGAGCAGCAGTTCTACGATACGCCAGAACAGCCAGGGCAACGGATATCCTATTGAGTGGATAGCGCGCACGATTGGGCTGGGTCTCACATACGGAGGGATCAGGGCTGCAACAAGGCGTGTCAGCATTCCCCATTTGAAAGGAAGAACACCCAGCAATTTGCGCGGAACAGGCCAGTGTGCGGTTCGGAATACGAGGTGAACCTTTTCCGCGACACCCACAGCCGAACCCGCTATATCTGTGGCACTTTTTCCGTAACCGATTACAGCGACACGACGACCTTTGAGTTGCGATATGTCTTTAAATTCGCTGGCGTGAAGGACTTCTCCTCCAAAATCTTCACGTTTGGGAATGTTCGGGACATTTGGTGTCTCTGAATAGAGCCCGGTTGCAACAACAACGAGATCGACTTCAACATCTTCAGATCCTTCGGAGCCACTAACCTCAAGTAACCACCCGTCAGTTTTGCGCTCAATCAAGGTGACGCGGGTGCCTAACCGTAAGCACTCTCGTATTCGGAAATGATCGCAATAATCCTCCAGATACTCTCGAAAGACCGGCCCCGGAGTGAAATGAGACGCTTCTTCGGAAAGCGGAAAATCCGGGAACTCGTACAGGTCCTTTTGCACCTGAACGCCAAAATCGTGGTATCCGTCCGCCCAGACACCGCCAAGGTACGGATTGCGATCAAAAACAGTGCAGTGGATCCCAACCCTCGTCAGGCATTTTGCAGTAGCAAGCCCGGAAACCCCCGCACCAATGATAGCGGCGGTTTTTACCTCCCCTACTTTCATGCCTCAGTTCCCCGTCGCAAAATTCGCGTTAAGCCCAAGAGAACGACACCCACAAGCCAGAGCGCCAGAACATAGGCACCGAACACGGTCCAAAGCGCCCATACCCACAGGCCTTGCCAAATTGTCTTTGCTTGATTTAACCCAGTCTGACCGAGGCGAGAACGCAAAATGAACAACATATTGAGCAGCCCAATCGCAGCGCCGATTGCTGTTCCAATCCAAAAGAAATCGCCCATAACAGCCCCCCAAGGCGATATCAGGATATCACGAAATCACAGTTTTAGAAAGCAAGGCGACCATTGGCGCTTTTGAAATCACAGACGGCATCGAAGTCGCCGTTGCCGTCATGCCCCTGAGAACTCGTTCAAAATCTTAGCTTGCCCGCTCGTACCAAGATTGCCCCTACAGCCTGTTTCAATGAGCTATTGGAGGAAGCCGCAGCAGCACTTGGTAGCGAGATTGGTGTCAGGAAGATACACGTCGACAAACTTTGCAAAGTCTGCTTTCTGCGCATCGCAGACCTTAGCGAGAATCCAAGCAAAAAGGCCGCATGGAACCCAAGGTTCCTTAGGGAGGCCCTTTGCGAGATTGCGCAACGCAAAGGGCCATTACCGCAACGACTAAGCCAAAAACTGATTTAATTCATCACTAAGGCAGACAATCACGCAGCGCAAAACTATGGGCGAACTACGCAAACTTATGACGTGTGCGAAGTGTTATGCGCGCACCTACAAACCGTGTAGGTGCGCTCGTAACGCTACATTGCCGACATTGATTTCATTAAAGAAAATCTTGGAACTTTGCCCATAACTCTTCGCGGTATTAGCGCATAACTTTGCACGATTTGCCCATATGTTTGCATGCTATAGAGAACTCATCGAACAAACAGACTCTCAGGCTTACCTGCGGTGCCTAAATGTTACTTACTCCCAATGGCCAGCAGACGAGCGCCAAGTGTTGGCTTCGCCATCCCAAACACTAGCGCTGACGCAAGGCGTTGGGTTTATTGCGTCGCATTTGGATCCATGAATATCTGCCACGACAACGCGTTGACGCCCAAAATCAACAACAGTCCAGCCTTGATTGAGCAATGAATGAACCTCCTCTTCAACCAGGAAGTGCGACATGCATCCGCCAGTTCCGCAGTAAAGAGATGCGGCGCTCGAACACGCAAAACCAGACTCATTCAAAACCCAGTCGCGTTGTAGATCTCCGTCGAGATCGACCCTTTCAACCGCGCCCCAGGCTATGTCAAATTGACCGTCGTTGAACTCCGCGCAGGCTCGTGCCGCCAAATCAACCCTCGCCTGCAAACCGGGCGGAAGTTGCGATACATCAGCCGCGACAGCTGGTGAGGTCCAAACAAGGCCCGAAGCAAGCACAATCCCGGCGACCAAACATTTCATCTTACACGCTATTTGGGAAGCTGGTTGGAAGGAGGTATCAATTGCACTGATCATACCTGTAGTCCCCATATTCCAGCCAGTTTGTCGAGCCTTCGCTAAAAATCAGAAACTCGGACCTGTCCTCCCCAAGCAGGGCGACGACAAATCCGGCGGGCGGCACAGAGTTTCCGAAGTAACTGTAGGCCGTCATGGCTCTGATCGACTCGCCGTTGACCGTTACTCGCGCGTCCCACTCCCCCTCTGGATTGTCCAGAATTACATATTCGATCTGGCGTTTTATCGCTCCACCACCACAATAGACGATGCCTTCGGGTGCTTCGTAGGACCCCCCCTGGCTAGTATCTGAATCGCACGCGGAACGAAGGGACCGAATTGCCGCGCCGGAACCTTTCAAGTCAAAGATTCCGTAGCTTACATCTTGATCAATCATCGACAGATTAACTGTTGCATTGGCCGCAAGCTGGTCCAGTACAAAACCATAGTCCTCTTGACTATTGAAACTGACCTCGACGGGATAGTTGTCGACGATCTGCATGGCAGCGTTTTCTGCGCCAACCTGAAATGCACCAACCTCGGTGGTGCCGTTCTTCAAAAAACGAATGGAGAGCCCCTGCTTTTCCACGATGTCCTGGCTATCCTCATATCCAGCCGGAGCAAAGCGGATACGATTACACTGAAGCTCCAGCGTCATGTTTCCGGTCTGAATAAAGGCATTGGGGTTGGGCCCGGAACTGAACGACCACTCCGCCGATGCCGTGGTTGCTATTACTATCATTAGCGCTCCAATGGAAATCGTCTTGAAACTCATTTTCTCTCTCCATTTTGTTGCGTTTCGCACTTTCATTCAGCAGAGAATCCGGCCCGCCGCCCCGGCCACCAGATCAGGAAACAGGTGCGCCGTATTCGTTTGCGCCTTCTTCCGAAGGTCGTGTCAGCCACCAGATCATCAAGATGGACAGAACCAATTGAAGAATTGAGACAACAACAATACCGGTTACGCCCAGGACTGCGGCGGGTCCTCGTAATGCATCGGGGTTTTCGGTCCCTTGCTCCAACACCGAGAAGAACGCCACCCCACCCAACATAACAAAAAGCGTTGTAATGCTGAGCGCCATCGGCAGCAGCAAATACCAGCCAGGTCGTCCTGTATCATGCAGCCTCCGCCAACCGGCGGCCAGCATAGGTATGATAACTGCAAGTTGGAAAACAAAGGACAGAACCCGAGATCCTTGCCCCGTTTCGGGGTTGGTCCCGAATATGACCGTATCCAGCACAGCTAAAGCAGCACTCACGAGAACCACAAACAAGAAGAACCACCAGTATTCTGAGCGTATAGCCCGACCGGAGAACTGGAAGTATTTCGAGAAACACGTTTTAACGGCTTCAACAAACCCCATTTTCAATCCTTTCTTAGTTTCTGTGCGAACTCAGAACGCGTCGCCGACCCAAAAGAACACATTCTCCCTTATGAGTGCTCCCACCTACCTTTTTGTTTAAAAGCAGAAGCCTATCGTACGAGAGCGTAAAGAAGTTTACAAAAAAAATATTGATTTATGAAGAATAAGATTCAAACATTCGAATTCGACACAACTTTATTTTACCTCCGTTGTGGTCGCTGCTGCTCGCTGTGCCGAGCCCTTCCGACTACTGGAGTGAGTGCTGGCGGTCGGAAGGCCTTCTCCATTGATCGAGCGTTGGGAGGACGCGATGCTTGGACTTAACGAACTAGCCCTCCCTCCAGAGTTCGCTTTAGCTTTTTCCAGTGGCGCCATTCGGGCATCACGCGTTGTTGGCGGTCTCGGCAGTCAACGAATAATCGTTCCGTCGAAAAAGCCCTCCGCGGCAGGTTTTGGGCAAGATAGTCACAGGGTCGAGGTATGTTCCATTGGCTGTCCAGATACGAGAGCTTCAAACAAGCACATCCAATTTGATTAATTTCAACGAACCCAGAGGGAGAAGAAAATGACCAACAAGATGGTGAAGATTGCGGGCGCAACTTGTTTCGCACTGCTTGCGGCCTGCGACGATACGAGTACATCAAGCGCGTCAGCCGAGCTCACGCCAGCCCAACAGGCGTGTTTGCGAGATGTAGCCAACACGACGAACAATTCGCAAGTCGTGGTGCTCTCATCCGCCTTTAGCGAGGCGGGAACACAGGTTACTGTAGGCGTTGGTGAGGATCGTGCTCCTTGGAATTGCATTGCTTACAGTGATGGCGCGACAGCTGGTATCGAGTTCCTGGGCGACGAAGGCGCATTGTGACCAGTCTGCTGCGTAGCCGAAAACGGCTGCGCAGCACTGGCTTGATCTGCTGAGGCTCGACTTGGTTTGTAGAACCACCATCATTGTATTCGCGATCCTTTACCTGTTGGCGTTGATTGCATTCTTGACGGGCACATTTGGCTAGTTGGGACAGGAAAGAGACCCTTTGTCCGGGGTGTTCCTTCTGCCGTTGGGACTGCCTTGGATACTTCTGGCGGATTTGGTCTCGGAGTCAGCCAAACCGTTGTTCGCGGCGATTGCACCAGTACTCAATCTGCTAGCGCTGGTCTTGATTTGCAGATGGGCCCGCAGTTTGCGCCAATAGTGAAGCCTGAAATCTTTTTCACCAAAAGTTTGGAAAACATGGGAAAAGTGATCTTGGGTATTGTGATCGGGCTCGTCCTCGGCGTGGTTGGGGCGATGACCCTGGGTGGCGGGGCCGCGGTGGGTGTCGGCGTTGCGACAGGCTTTTCCGCCGGTGTCTGCACCACATTGAAAGGAGCACAAGCAGAGAACCTGATCATCCCCGAGCAAGCGGATCAGGTTCTCAATCGCGTAAATTCCGAGATGGCATCACTGCAAGGAATTGGAACGATAGACGAGGTCGTCGGCAGCGCACAGGCATGCGATGAGTTTCTATCAAAGTTGAGGGATGCGAAATAAGGTTCCTGCCCACGAGGAACAGAACATCAAGGATGGACCAAAAGAGGACCTGCTTATGAAACGTAGTCTAATGAACCTTGTCACTCCTGTACTTGCGATCAGCGGAACAGCCGCGCTGGCCATGTCAGACGCCGACGACGCTTGCATCGACCATTTGCGGCAGGTTGGTGGACCAGACGGTCAATCCGGTACGATAGAAAGCTCAGAGTTCTCGGAAGCAGGTACGCTCGTCATGCTACGCGACGCAGGCGGAACGCTTTGGCGCTGCATCGCGTACAAGGATGGAAGCATTGGCGAGATGTCGGTTGTCGAGGCGATGGATGATGGCGGTGGCGCCATGGCAGGTGCCCCCGGCTCTACCGGTAACCAACGTGTCAAATTCGATGCCGGCTCCACTGGCGCCGAACTTGTTGGCCAACTCGCGCCCGGAGCGTCGCAGCAATACCTTCTCGGTGCAAAGAACGAACAGTTCCTTTACGTCCGCGTTGCTCCGCGAAATGGCTCCTTGGACTACGTCATTCGTAACCCCGATGATTCTGAACTGTTGGGATTGATGTCGGCGGACAATGAGTATCGAGGACAGCTTTGGCAATCCGGTGATCATGTTGTGGAGGTTATCAATCGCAGCAACTCTTCCGTCGACTACAACGTAATTTTCGGAATTGAATAGGTTATCGACCAGAAATCCTGGATCTCTAGTCCAATACTGCAAGGAGCGAAAAGATGAAATCCAAGGTCCTATTGGTGATAGGCACGGCGTGTATTGCTGCGCTCGCAGCATGCGATGAGAGTGGCGGATCGGTGGATGCAAGTGCACCAACTGTGGGCAGCTCTAGCGATCTTTCGTCATTTGAAGGGGCAAGAGCGGGACAGGCTGAAATGGGCATCCAGAGTCTCGGATTTGAACTCATCCGAAGCGAAGGGCTGACCTCGTACTGGTTTAACACGGATACTGGTGCATGTGCTCGGATCACAACATCTGAGGGAAGGTACTCAGATGTAGCTATGCTGCCATCAGGTGACTGCTGACACATTTTCATTGATCTAACATCCGCAATAGGGAGCACTAGTACGCATTTTGATCTGGCACATGCGGCGGTCATCGTTGTCGCTCTGATTGTTACAAACCTGGCATTGAAGTCGTCCGGCGTGATCAACGAAGAAAGCAAACACCAATGGAACTGGAAAGTTTTTCTGGCCTACTTCGTGGTCGTCTTTATCATCAACCTGGTGTGGCCAATTTAACGCTGCATGGCGGAAGGCTTATCACCCACTTGAAATGGATCTCGAGAATGAGCCGCTCCAATAGATTACAAAGTGGGAAGAGTTTGAGCATAACAGGCTAAAAAATAGAAAGGAGCTGGCATGCGGTTTTTGACGTCACTGATATTCATTGGTGTTCTTGCAACTACTGCAAATTCTGACGTAACCAGTCGAAACGGTGGCCCAAGCAACAGTCAAATGCTTTCAAAGGGTGGCGACGGAGGTGTTGATGGCGTCGCTTTCTTTCGCCCGGTCTTGAGCGGAGTTTTGTATCGCTCTGGCTTCAAAGGCGGTGACAAGGATCGAACGGGTCTGAGTAACGTTCAGCGCGAAACCCTGTGCGATGAGGGGTTTTCAACCGGGTTTTATGCGGACTTCGGCAAAAACACTCAATACGGTCGCACCAGTTGCGGAAACGGATCTTTCGACTATCAAAGCGCCAGATCCTCCCGACCCGATGCTGTCATGGCGTCCATACACGAGGTGATTGAAAACCCTGGTAAGGGCCCTGTCCTGATACACTGCATGTGGGGCGTTCATTCCTCGGGCGCATTGTCGGCAATGGCGCTCGTTCAGTTTTGCGGTTGGACGGAAGAAAGGGCCAAGGAATATTGGAATGACGCCCGAAACGGGGCGCCTTGTTCAGGCGGATGCGACAAGTGGATTGACACAAAATTCTCCAACTTCAGTGTCGACCCAAAGTTAAAAATCTCCACCGAACAAAAGGCAGCGATTTGCCCTAAATGATACCGGGAGGACTATCCAAATGAAGTTCAATCTTCTGGGGCCACTTGCTTTCATCGCACCCACTGTCTTGTGGGCGAACGACGAAGTTCTCGGTGAAGCCACAACATTTGATAGTCCCAACGGCGTTTCTGAACGTTGTATTCGGATCGAAAAAGTTCCAACGGGCGAGTACAAGAACAGCGATCTTGAGGAAGAAAAAGCCTATTGCGAGATCGATTTCTATGCCTCTGAAATTGCTATTTGCCCAAAAACCTGGAGCACCAGCCCAGGAATGGCCGTCTACGATATTTCGGAAGGACCCTACATGGGGAACCGTTCTGAATTCGAGAGAAACGCTTGCAAAGAGGGCAAGTTGGCAAAAGATCTGGCCAAAGACAGGGTGGCTAAATTCAAGTCCACCATGAACCAAAAGGGCACCAGTGGAACGTTTTCCACTTCTTCGCTGCTTTACTATCATTTCTCCAGGTATTTCGACACGACTGTCAAAGTTCCAGTCGCGGTTTGGCGCAGCATGGACGCCCAGGCGCATTTTTCCGAGGTCGCAGAGCCTGGTCTTGCGATTTCTGGTGGCTCTCATGGCGGGCGCATGAACCACGAAGGCTGGCGTGTCTTCGCAGCTGCGGATGCCGACCCGAACTCATACCAACCGACCGATGATCTATTCACATCGGATCGAACGCAAATATATGGTGTACTGCTTGATAGCCCTGGGCATCGATACGGCTCGGAAATCAACGGCACCCGTAAATCTGGTTGGGGGAAAGGCCAAAACCGTGATTTTCAGGAAACCCCCGCTTTCTTGGCTTTGCGTTCTTCAAAACCATTGTCTGAGGCCATTGCAGAGGGCGTCGGAGAAGGCCGAAAAGACCGGATGATCAACAAGGATCTCGGTCCCGATGTCAGCGACCAACAGATGGCATTTTGGATGCAAGAACTTACCGAGATTGTTCTTCTCGATTTCATCTTTAGCCAGCAGGACCGCGTAGGAAACATAGACTTCACACCCTATTGGTATTGGGTCGAAGACGGAAAGCTGAAGCATAAGAAAGCCAAGCACCATCAGCCGAATGATGGAGATATTCCCGCCGAGGCATTATTAATCCGTCGCAGCAATCTAAACGACAACGATGCTGGTGGGCGGGTCGAGTATGCTAACTTCGCGAAATCTACTCAAATGCTAGAGAAAATGCGGCACTTCTCTCCAAGCACTTACCGGCGCTTGGTTGCATTGAATAGCGACCTTCAAACCCAAGGCCCGGTTTATGACTGGCTGTCGCTAAGCCTTGGGCTTTCAGACAGTCAGATTGCACAAGCCGTCAAAAATACCGCGCTGGCAACGTCCATCCTCCAGAACAATTGTTCTAATGGTGATTTGATGTTCGACTTGGATCCTGTCGCATTCTTTTTGAGAAACGACACCGAGGTAGAGACAGTGGATTGTAATGACACGTAGGCTTTCTACGCTTTTTGCGGCGTTCATTTGGACCGCTCTGATCGCCTGCAAAGCGGCGGCATTGGATGTTATCGTCATATCGGATCTGAACGGCAGCTATGGTTCGGTGAAATACGATGCCCGCGTCGACAAAGCGATTGAGCGGGTAGTCGAGATTGATCCCGATTTGGTGATTTCGACGGGCGATATGGTCGCGGGACAGCGCATTCCCAACTTGTCAGACAAACAGGTCAGAGAGATGTGGAAGGCGTTTCACGAGGCCGTATCAGATCCTTTAGCGGCTGCCGGAATTCCATTTGCGGTCACGCCTGGAAACCATGATGCCTCCGCCTACAGTGGGTTCGAGCGTGAAAGAAAAGTATACGCAGAGGAATGGATACCAAGAAAACCAGACGTCGATTTCCTGGTTTCGGATGACTACCCGTTCTTCTACGCGTTTGAGATGCAGGGCGTAACGTTTGCATCTCTGGATGCAACGACCTTAGGGCCGCTATCCGGTGATCAACAGGACCGACTTGGGGAATTGGGTGCAAATGGAAATCCGGTTGTCACTTTCAGTCACCTCCCACTCTGGCCCTTCGCGATCCAGCGCGAACGCGAAATCATCGGTGACCCAACACTTGAAAAAATTTACCTAGAAAGCGGTGTCGTTCTGCATCTGTCAGGCCACCATCATGCCTTTTACCCAGGCTGGAAAGACGGTGTGGCTTATGTTTCCCAAGCTTGTTTGGGAGGTGGCCCGCGACGGCTTATTGGTGACAATGCCAAATCACCTCACAGCTTCACTCATGTTACGTTCCAACCAAACGGAGAGTTTGGAATAGCAGTATATCGAGGGCCTGATTTCGAACGGTCAGTAAACTTCAAGTCGCTCCCGAAAGAGATCAGATCCCCGAATGCGGTGTTGAAACGCTTAGACCTTGTGAAATGATTAGAGGTTGAGTTTCAGCTCAACTTTTTCAGGGACCAGATCGTTTATCATCTCTTCGATCCGAGCTTCCGACAATCCACCCGAGGTAATGAAAAGCAAAGAAACGCGAGATTTTCCGGGTACGTGGTGTTTTCTGACCAACTTCCAGCCAGCGTCTGCGGCCATAGCTTCAATGTCCCCGCTGACTTTCAATGAGTGCTCTTCGTCTGAAGCCTTGAGCGAAATTTCCACGCCCTTGTTTCGCCCACCGAGCCAAATGAAACACCAACACACAATCGCCACCAGTGTGGCCATCAGCGGTAAGCCCAAACCGACCGCGAGCCCAAGCACGGTCACTATAATCATTTCAACCGTGTCGACCGGGTCATCCATATTTGATCGGAACCTTAACAGAGCTCCTATTCCAAAAATCACGAACCCAATCATCGATCCGTGCTGTACGACCAGAAACCCAACCACCATGCCGACAAGCGCGTATAGGAAGAACAGTCGCGGCATAACGATATCGCTGACACTTCTGCGGGCTCTCCGCCTCACAGGATGATAGACGATCAAACCAGCCAGAATGATCGTGACGATCACATCGAGAGTGAAGAAATACAGTTCCTGTTTGCCACGAAACTGCGTCCACCGGCGTTCGATAACGATTTCCGACCCCGAAGCCCCGGCCAGCATCGTCGCAGGGTCGACTTGTGACACCGCAGCACCTGGCAACAGCAGCATCAACAACACGGTCACAAATGTGAGGGTCGTATTCAACTTGTCTTCCTTCCTGCTCACGCCAAAGGCTTACGCTTAACCAAAGGCACATCGTGCACTATTCAATTCAATCGCAACAGGCGGGATCAGGTAAAGAGATTACAGTGCATTCTTCGGACATCGTATCCGGACTGTGATACGAACGCTGATACAGGGATGTGGTCCAAGCGCGAGAGAATCCAATGACAGAAAACAGATTGTTTTTGTCAAATGCTGAAATTTCACGGTGTTTCTGCAAACTTAGACGACTTGCTTTTGCAGCCAGCTTGATTGCGGCAGCCTTCTTGCCTTGGACCGATTTTGCCTGCGCCGAAAGTGCTGGTTTGGTTCTGGTCGATAAATTCAAGGTGGCAGACAAATCAGAGGGATTTTCGGAACCTTCCGGTTTAACAATGTCTAACGCTGAAGGTTTCTTGTGGTCTGTAAGTGATGCCGAACCTAAACTGCACCTACTCGGAGTCGACGGGGTATTAGGAAACTCTTTCAAGTTGCCAGCATTGGTAGGATCAGATTTGGAGGGCGTCGCATCACGAAAAGATGGGACTGTTTTAGTACTTCAGGAAACTGATCGATCAATTCTAGTCGTTCACCCGACTGACCCCATTCAACTAACTACAATCCCTCTCACATCTCTCAAAGGCTACTCGGACGCCGCTGAATTGCTCGTCGGTAACCCTTTGAACAAGGGACCTGAGGGCATCGCCGTCGACCCGGAATCCGGGCGGGTATTCATTGGCATTGAGGGACAACCAAGGTTGTTAATGGTCGTATCACCGGAGCTAGATGAAATTGTTGAGATCATTCCTTTAGCCCGCGATGCAGGTTTCATCTCCGAGCGTGTAGATGATGATGAACTGGATTTGAGCGGCCTGGCATGGTCCCCATCTTCACGTTCTCTTTGGATTGTAAGTGACAAAGGCCGTCAAATCTTCGTCTACAATCCAGAGTCCAAGTCCATAAAGTCTATCAGTTTGACGTTCACAGAAGATGGCAAACAAAAGGAAGTTAAACATCCCGAAGGAATCGCTCTCGATGAGACCAAAGGGCTTCTCTACATCCTGACAGACGACGCCAAGAAATCGCGGCTTTATGTTTTTAATATTCCCTAATTTTGATCGCTAGAGAATGAAGCTCACACCGCCACGATAGCTTCCGCAAGTTGTTGCAGCTAGCTTACCACTCCTCTTCGTTGGTCCACCCTAATCAGAACCGAACGCTTAAGTTTGCACCGAGACCATGCTCTTGGCCGTTGGAACGAACTGAATAACCATACCCTGCCGTTAGTCTCGCCAGATCAGAAATCTGATAGCCCAGTCCAAGCCCGAGAACGAAGCCATTTGCTCCTCGATTTTGTCCGACTTGTGTAAATGTTCCGAACAATGGACTTGTAACTGTGATTCCGTGCTCACTATCCTTGTTGGCAAAGAAGTCATATTCATACCGGGCGAAGGCGATTGGGGTCAGCAAACCACTCTCTGTCAAGAAGTCCCGTTGGTAGTCAACTCCAATGGAGGCGACCAGAGACTCTGCGTTCGCTTTTTCAATCGAGTAGTTGAAATCACCACCGCCGGTCTCTGTGCCTGAACCCTGTTGAATACGCCCGTAGTTCACTCCAAAAACCGTAGAAACCCTTGCACCGCTGTCCAGGTTAAACAGCTTCCGTGCCTGGATACCGGCATGGATGCCCTCTTGGTCCAAATCAGACTTTGCCTCGCCTCCCGTAAAGCCATCAACAGAAGGGTTATTCCGCTTGGCGTCGGTTTCACCGAACATGTAACCGATCAGTCCGGAGAACTCCCAAGTTCCGGTTGTTGTACGCCCATAGACGCCCACATGATAGCTGTCGGTCGAAAAATCCTGATCGACTTGATCGTGTTCATCCATGGAGGATGTCCCAAAACCTGCGTAGACGCCGACCACACCTCTATCGGTGCTTGCGACATCCGCTCCGACCAAAATGGTGCCCAGCGAATAGTCGAATGTCCCGAGGCCGTTACTTCCATCAACGTCTCCGCTCACATAGGCCGTGTCGATCCACCAGCGCCGATCAGAGCAGTCTATTGCGCCGCTCGGGCTCTGGGCCAAGTCGATGTCGCCTGCTGCAACGGGTTGATCCTCATTGCTGAAGCCAACTGCTTGATACTTGCGGCAGTCAGCGTGGCTCAGCACTGTGTTAGTTATCAGGTCAAGTTGCTCCAGCCCCACGGTCAAATTAGAGGAATAGGGTTCTGCGTGCACACGATTAAACCCAGCCAAACCTGAATTGGTAAGCGTGTTAACGGTATTACCCAAGGTTGAGCCATTGGTCAGATTAGTTCCAGGTGACGTGTTTGTGGTGTTAGCCACCGCACCAGCAAGGTTGCTTGCATTGGGAGATCCAACAACTGATGGATGTTGCGGTAAACTCGAGACGGGGAGAGTCGAAAACGTTATGTCGATTCTACCGTCTGCGGTTGGCGTGTTTGAGATACTCAGACTGGATAGGGCGGGCAAAGATCCTCCGGCAACAAGAGTTGGGGAGTTTCCATCGAAACTCGAGGCTTGAAAAACCGTGTAGTCGTTGCCAGCTGCATAGTCCTGCGCAGTCAGGCCGGGACGAGCGGCTTCGACTTGTATGGTGGCGCGGTTAATCCCTGTCACGGGCCCGCTGGATGACACCAAGTCGACTTTCTGACCGGCCGTCGGATCGACTTCGCTCAAAAGTCTTGACCCAGTTTCAAAAGCGATTCCGCCACTATTGTTGAGCGTACCAATTGAAAAGCCCGGCGAAAGCACCCCTCCGTTCTTAACTGTGAAGTTGAATGCGTTCACGCTTCCC
The DNA here is from genome assembly GCF_056542225.1 of Ruegeria sp. AE3. Lineage (NCBI taxonomy): Bacteria > Pseudomonadati > Pseudomonadota > Alphaproteobacteria > Rhodobacterales > Roseobacteraceae > Ruegeria > Ruegeria sp. AE3. The sequence goes on from NZ_JBQFZL010000020.1 coordinate 32,818, forward strand.
GTTCCGGCCAACGTGCCAAAATTCTCAAAGTTTACGGTGTTCAAACTGCTTGCGGTATCGAGGCGAACAGTCGTGCCTGCGGCTATCGCCATATCGCTGGTTGAGGAAATCGAACTATTCGTCAGTGTGAAATCAGAAGCCTCAGCAACCCGAGTCTGAAAATAGTAGGCTCCGAAAACTACTTCGGTGGCTCCCATAACGGTCAGGTTGTCATAGGTTAGCGGGCGGTCGGACTGGAAGTAGACTTCAGTGGGGTCGATATTCGCGCCGTTGAAGGGAGCGAACGTCATTGATCTGCCGGAACCAATCGAAGTTCCAATGAGGTTCACTCTGAGCTTCCCGTTGATGTTTGTTGCCAACGCTTCCCGGGAGACAAAGTCTCCGCTACCCGCCGCGACATCGACATTCAAAAGTGTTAAAACTGAAGCATTGCTTGGAACGGTATTTTGGCCCGGAACATACAACTCAATTTCACCTGAGGAAGTAATTGAGGAGTTTCCAATTGTAAGTCCTGTAATGGGTCCGTTTGGGATCGGGAGACACGTACGTTCCGTCATTGAGATTGTTTGATTAACGCGAGTGCTTTCAGATCCAGAAGCGTACTCTATCCGGGGAGAACCTAATTCCACGCAGGCCTGTGAGCTTTGGGCTTGTACTTTGGTTGGCGACATCAAATAAGCCAAGATTAAGAATGCGATATTCGCCAGAGTGATGCGCTGAGCAATTCGACTTAGTGGGAACGGCCTATTGTTTGTCACCAACTTTTTCCTCTCGCGGTACAAGCGACGCTACCTCAACTTAGGACTTGAAAAACAGAGTTTATCTTTATGGATTTTTTGTTGTGGCATATTAGCAAGCTCACAACACGGGAAGGTCTGCGCAATGCAGACCTGCTCGTGCATTTACTGCGAGGCATGACAAGCCGGGTTTTACATTCCGACCATATCCACCTTTGCATAGAAGCAATCGCAAAAGGTCAAGCCTTGAAACGATTTTCCCGAGCTTGATGGGCGCTGAACAGCGCCATTGAGTATAGGCATGGATCATTGGATTTCGGGGTCGGTAGCTAAGATCAATGCAGATGCTCACCGCTCCGCCGATACGCACCTTTTCAAGCTAGGGTCAGGATGCATTGATTTCCCGAGCGCTGCGTGTTTCACGGCTCTGAAAACAGAGCGGTGACATGAGCAATCCTTTCTGGCTGACC
>NZ_JBQFZL010000021.1:0-34010 GCF_056542225.1 Ruegeria sp. AE3
GCGACGGCGGCGACTGGAGCTTCGAGTTCTACATGGAACAAAAACACGTCGGCTTCGCAACAGGAAAACACAATATCATGCAGCTGGGGAAGTGAACTCGGGCAATGGCTCTGGTACACAAACGTCGGTAAACACGAGGAGGAACTGTCATGGGAAAGATCGTACAAGCCGCGAAGATTACGCATGTGCCAAGTATCTGGATGTCCCATACGATGCCAAAATACAAAGGAATCCGGCAGTCTGCCATTGATGGTTATGCGCGCCTGCGCCAGGACGCGAAAGATCGCGGGGTCGAGACGTTCCTTGTGTTCGACACTCATTGGATCACCAATCAGGGGTTTCACCTGAATACCAAAGAGCACCATAAAGGCCGCTTCATTAGCCACGAACTGCCACATATGCTGGCGGATATGGAGTTTGATTATCGCGGGGATCACGCGTTGGGGGAAACCATCCTTGATGTTCTGCGCGAGCGCGGTGAGCGGGCACTTGGCCATTCGCACCCCGATATGGGCATGGAATATGGCACCCTTCTGCCTATGCATTTCATCAACGAAGGGGTGAATGCCCGCGTTTTGCCTGTTGCAGTCAACCAGTTCTCGTCGATCCAGGAAAACCGCATCTGGGGTGAGGCCATTGCCGAAGGTATCCGACGTTCCGACCGGAAGGTTTCCGTAATGGCATCCGGCTCACTCAGCCATGACTTTACGCCGAATGAACGCTCGGTCGAAGGGTTGAATGCGGTAAACGGCGAGTTCAACCGCCAGATGGATATGCACGTGCTGGAGATGTGGGAGCAGGGACGGTTTGAAGAGTTTCTTGAGATGCTTCCAGACTATGCAAAGAAATGTACAGGCGAATGCGCCATGAATGACACTGCTTTGCTGTTCGGAGCTCTGGGCTGGGGCAGCTACAAGGGTGAGGTCGACATCTACACCCCCTACTTCGGCAGCTCTGGCACAGGTCAGGCGAATGTCAGTTTTTCGGTCTGAAGGCAGAACCTGGGACCTTTTCAATTGAAAAATGCACACCTGTTCGGCTTTAGTCCACGAGCCGAACAGGTAAGGTCGGGGACTGGACGAATTGGTGCTCAGTTACAAAAGAAGGCTTGCGCATGGATTGGGACACGTTTTCGCATTGGGGTCAGCACATTTCGAAATGGGCGGCCGACTATCACAGAACTCTTGCCGAGCGCCCTGTTCGCGCACAGACCACACAAGGAGAAATCGCGGCCCAGCTAAAGGTATCGCCCCCCGATAGTGGCGAGCCGATGGAAGCCATCATGGCCGATTTCGAACAGATCGTGATGCCGGGTATTACTCATTGGCAACACCCCCGGTTCTTTGCCTATTTCCCGGCCAATGCAGCGCCCCCGTCGATGCTGGCTGAAATGCTGGTGACCACAATCGCGGCGCAATGCATGTTATGGCAGACCTCACCAGCTGCGACTGAAGTCGAAGGTGTCATGGTCGATTGGCTGCGGCAAGCGCTTGGATTGCCGGAAGGTATGACCGGAGTTATTCAGGACAGCGCATCATCAGCCACGTTGTCGGCTGTGTTGACAATGCGGGAACGGGCAACAGGGTTTACCGGCAACCGCGAAGGCCTGAACGCCAAGGGCGCGCTGCGCATTTACTGCTCAGATCAGGTGCATTCGTCGATTGATCGGGCTTGCTGGGTTGCGGGGATTGGTCAGGACAATCTGGTGAAACTGCCTACAGGTGGTCCGACCTTTGCGATTGATGCAGGGGCTCTTGACGCCGCAATTCAGGGTGACATCGCGGCTGGGTATGTGCCTGCCGGTATCATTGCAATTACGGGCGGTACCGGGGTTGGGGCCTGCGATGATCTGGTAGCGGTCGCTGAGATTGCGCAAAAATACGACCTCTACACACATCTAGACGCGGCCTGGGCGGGGTCGGCGATGATCTGCCCCGAGTTTCGTGAGGCCCTTTGGCCCGGGGCGGACCGTTACGACAGCATTGTCTTCAACCCCCATAAATGGATGGGTGCGCAGTTCGATTGCGCGATCCAGTTTCTGCGGGACGCCGCGCCACAGCTCAACACGCTTAAGATCGAACCGGAATACCTCAAGACCACTGGGGCAGAGGTGACGAATTATTCGGAATGGACCATCCCCCTGGGTCGTCGGTTCCGGGCATTGAAGATCTGGTTCTTGTTGCGATCATACGGTCTCGACGGGTTGCGGGACCGTATTCGCAACCATGTGCTCTGGGCCAATGAACTTGCAGAAAAGATCGGCGCGATGGAGGGGTTTGAGGTCACCACCGGCCCGATCCTGAGCCTGTTTTCCTTTCGCTGTCCTGGGGATGACGCTGCGCAGCAGCGGCTGGTGGATGCGCTGAATGACGATGGCCGAATTTACTTGACGCAAGGCATGTTCGATGGCCGCAAGATCATCCGCTTTCAGGTTGGGCAATTCGACACATCCCGCGATGACGTGCTGATGGCCGCGGATGTCATCCGCGATGTCTGGGAGAGCCTGCCGTGAAATTCGCAACGTTCAGTGCTGCAAGGGATACAGTCTTTCGCGCGGTTACCAAGGATGGTGCGATCACTCTGAATGATGATTTCCCCGAGTTTTCCAGCCTGTATGAGGTTATCGCTGCGGGTGAGTTTGGCAAAACTGGAGACTAAGAAAGCCAAAGCCGCACACTCTCGTTATGATTGAGGGACCACCGGAGGAATATCAAATGTCCAACCGGCTGGCGCCGCAAAGTATTTTCTGGAATTGAACAGATCAAGCATGACGGACGAAGAGGTAACGGCGGCGAAACGCAACTTCTTAGACGATTTGAAGATGCGCAAAAAGTAAGAAAGAAGGCCACGCGCTCGCTGCAGCCACGGTCCTTACCGGCGCGCCTCAGGATAGCCGACCAGTCTGGCCTGAGATTTCAGAATAACACACGTGACCAGCCCCAAGCGTGTTTTCCCCAAGCGGGCACGCCTATAGCTTTTGCACACCATGCATGGTCAGGGTGCTCACCAGATCGGCATAATCCTCGCGGGCTTTGGGGCCTGCGCCGGTGTTCCACATGTAATACCAGTTTAACATGCCAAAGACTGACATAGTCGCTCCCCGAAGCTTGTCCTTGGCTCCGTCAAAAGAACCGGGGGACAACTCCAGAAGTATGTCGCGTACAAAGTTCACCAGATCAAGCTGATAGCCCCGTAGCCTTTTTTGCTGTTCCTCGGTCAGTGCGCTCATGCCACTGATCTGAACCCGGTGCTCGTCATCTGCACCCTGATAGGCAAAAAGGATCTCGCGCACTGCTTTGCGCAGTTTCTGTTCGGGGCTAAGGCCGTCCAGATCAACATTGCAAATCCGGTCCCGCAACTCACGCAAGTACGTTTCAAGGATGTCATACAGGATGGCATCCTTGCTGTCATAGTAGTGGTATATGTTTGCTTTCGAGATCCCACATTCTTTGGCTAAAAGGGTCATCGAAGCACGGTCAAACCCCTGGTCGGCAAACACTTTTGCCGCCATCTTCAGGATCTGCTCTCGCTTTTGGTCGTGGTCTTTAGCAATTGTCCGGGCCACGGCTCAGTCCTTATCGCGATTGTCTACAACGCGCTTCGCCTTGCCCTGAGAGCGTTCGACGTCGCCGGGGTCCCCTACTACAATTTCGGTTGAAACGCCAACGACGTCCTTGATCCGCTTGGTCAGCATCCGAGCAGCGGCCGTTTTTGACAGCTCGTCGGTGGAATCGGGCGAGGATTCAACAAAGACCCGCATGGCGTCCATGCGACCGGATTTATAGAGCTCGATCTGGTAATAGGGGGCAAGACCGCCCGTTGCCATGACTTGTTCCTCGATCTGGCTGGGGAAGACGTTGACGCCGCGCAGGATCATCATGTCGTCGCTGCGACCGGTGATCTTTGCCATCCGGCGCATTGACCTTGCTGTCCCCGGCAGCAGGCACGTCAGATCACGTGTGCGGTAGCGGATCATCGGCAGCCCTTCTTTGGTCAGTGTCGTGAACACCAATTCTCCGGTTTCGCCATCGGGCAGGACTTCTCCGGTCGCCGGGTCGATGATTTCCGGCAGGAAATGATCCTCCCAGATTACAGGTCCGTCTTTTGTTTCAACGCATTCATTGGCGACTCCGGGGCCCATGATCTCGGACAGGCCATAGATATCGACGGCGTGCATGTCGAAGGCTGCCTCGACCTCGGCCCGCATCGCGTCAGTCCAGGGTTCGGCACCAAAAACGCCAACCTTCAGCGAGCTCTCACGTGGGTCGAGACCCGCCTTGTGGAACTGTTCAAGGATATTGAGCATGTAGGAGGGTGTAACCATGATCCCGTCAGGACGGAAATCGTTGATCAGATTGACCTGCTTTTCGGTTTGCCCGCCCGACATCGGGACGACAGTCGCGCCAAGGCGTTCGATCCCGTAATGGGCACCTAGCCCACCGGTGAACAGCCCATAGCCGTAGGCATTGTGCACCATGTCGCCCTTGCGCAGCCCAGACGCCCGAAGAGAGCGCGCGCCAAGGTCAGCCCAATTGTCGATGTCATTCTTTGTGTAACCGACCACTGTCGGTTTGCCTGTCGTGCCGGAGGACGCGTGCAGGCGAATTATCTCGCTGCGCGGGACCGCAAAAAGACCAAACGGATAGTTGTCGCGCAGGTCGTTTTTATACGTGAACGGAAACTTTGACAAATCCGAAAGCTGCTGAAGATCGTCGGGATGCACGCCAGCCTCGTCAAAGCGCTGCTTGTACATCGGAACGTTTTCATAGGCGTGACGCACGGACCATTTCAGGCGCTCAAGCTGCGTGGCGCGAATTTCGTCGATCGAGGCGATTTCGATCGGGTCCAGGTCCGCTTTGTTGGGGGTAAGGTCTTCCATCGCGTAACTCCTCCAGTCACGAAACTATTCTTGAAAATTCTGGCCGCCAACGGCGCGGGACATGCCGCGAAATTCAGCGATCAGAGTATTGTCTTGATTGATGACGCGGACGTCGTAGATACCGCTGCGACCGGACAGGTTCACTTCTGTCGCGGTAGCCGTCAGGCGGTCACCCTTCCGTCCTGGTGCGAGATAGCTGACCATTGTATGCTGTCCCACCGTTGCAACATTCCGGCTGTTGCAGGCAAAGGCAAAAGCGCTGTCGGCAAGAGCGTGCGTGACGCCGCCATGGCAAATACCGTGTCCGTTACAGTGATGCGGTGCAACAGTCAGTGACAGGACAGCGCGCCCTTCTTCGACCTCCACAAGCTCCATCCCGAACCATTTACTGGCTTCGTCATTGGCCCACATCGCTGCCGCGGATTTTTGGGCACGTTCTTTTGGGGTCATCATCATCTTCCCTGAAAATGCGGTGCGCGTTTTTCGAGGAAACTGGACACGCCTTCTGCGTAATCGGCACTTTCCCCACAGGTTTTCATCGCGTCCGCTTCAATTTCAAGCTGATCGGACAAGGATGTGGTGGCTGCTGTTTGAATGCACTGCTTGGTCAGGCCCAACCCAAGGGTGGCGCCGTTGGCGAGTTGCGTGGCAAGAGCGCGTGCTTCGGTCATCAGCTGATCATCGGGCAACGCCTTCCAGATCAGCCCCCATTCTTCGGCCTGTTTGGCGGTTAGGGGCATTGCTGTCAGGGCCAGCCCCTTAGCGCGCGCTTCGCCCAACAATCGGGGCAGGTGCCAGCTGCCGCCTGTGTCCGGAATCAACCCGACCTTGGAAAAGCTTTGAATGAACTTTGCGCTTTCCCCGGCCAGAACCATGTCGCAGGCCAGTGCAAGGTTTGCGCCCGCGCCTGCGGCCACGCCGTTTACGGCACAAACGACCGGGAAATTCAAAGACCGGATCAGTCGAACCAGAGGGGCATAGAAAGTGCGTACAGTTTTGCCCAGATCAGGCGGGCCATCCATTTTCGAGGGATCGCGGTCTCCAAGGTCCTGACCCGCACAAAAACCGCGCCCTGCGCCGGTCAGCAAAATCGCGCGGGAACCATTTTCGCGCGCGCTCTTCAGCGCGCCCTGAAGGGCAAGATGCATCTCCTCATTGAACGAGTTCAGCTTGTCGGGGCGGTTCAGGGTTATTTCAACCCAGTTTCCGTGATCATGTACAAGGATCGGATTGCTCATGCCTGTCTCATCTGTTTTCGTGACAACTTAATCATTGCATTAACCGAACGGTTGGTCAATATATAAACCCGAACCGAATCTGGACTGATCAAAGGGATTGCCAATGTCGCAGCCGTCGCTGGTGAGTGTTGACTTTAAGGGCGACGTGGCCTGGGTCACGGTCGACAACCCGCCGGTGAACGCAACCTCGACGGGCGTTCGGCAGGGTCTGGCCGCCGCGGTCGATGCAGTTCAGAAAGCTCGGGTTGCCGTCCTGTGCTGCGCCGGTCGGACATTTATCGCGGGCGGTGACATGTCCGAGTTTGATGCGGCTCCGGTTGAGCCGCATTTGCCTGATGTTGTTCAGAAAATCGAAGACAGTAATGTGCCGTTTATCGCCTGTATGCACGGCAACGTGTTAGGTGGCGGGTTTGAAATTGCCATGGCCTGCGCGTGGCGGATCGCAGCGCCGGGCACCAGCTTTGGGTTGCCGGAAGTCAATGTGGGCCTCATCCCGGGGGCAGGGGGCACGCAGCGATTGCCGCGCCTTGTTGGAATGGAAGCAGCGATCGACATCGCCTGTTCGGGAAAAACCCTGAAAGCCGAGGAAATGGCCAATCTCGGCGGAATTGACCTGATTGCCGATAACCCAACGGCAGCTGTTCTGGACTTTGTCGCCAACCTGCCAAAGCGCCCGGCACCTGTCAGTCAAAGGCCGGTCGGCGAATTCGCGTCTGACCTTCTGGAGACGAGCCGTCAGGCTTTGATAAAACGCGCCAGGGGTCAGCAATCACCGCTGGAAAACCTGACCGCGCTCAGCTGGTCGTCCGAACCCTTTGCTGCCGCACAGCCGAAAGAGCGTGCGCGCCATCTGGCTCTGCGTCAAAACTCTGAAAGCCGCGCCTTGCGGTACGCCTTTTTTGCCGAGCGCAAGGTGGCCAGACCTTCCATGATTGCCGGAGTTACTCCGCGCGATATCAGCCGGATCGCAGTTGTCGGTGGCGGGTTGATGGGCGCAGGGATCGCCACCGCTGCCCTGAGTGGCGGGCTGTCTGTTACTTTGATTGAAAGAGATTTGGATGCAGCTGCCGCCGCCCGTAGCCGGGTTGAGGGGCTGCTACAGAGGGCGGTCAAGCGGGGTAAGATGTCCGAAGCACAGCTGCGGGAACGCCTTGCTGCGTTTCGAGCTGTGGACAGCTACTCCGAAGCTGCGAACGCTCAGCTGGCGATCGAGGCTGTGTTTGAAGACTTGTCAGTCAAGCAACAGGTTTTTGCAGAATTGGCCCGCCATATGCAGCGTGACGCGATTCTGGCCACGAACACGTCTTACCTGAGCCCAGTCGATATCTTCGCGGGTATCGAAAATCAATCGCGGTGTATTGGCCTGCATTTCTTCAGCCCTGCCCATGTTATGAAGCTGGTGGAAGTCGTGCATACGCCGCAAACTTCGCCCGAAGTTGTCGCCACCGGGTTTGCGCTTGGAAAAAGGCTACGCAAGGTTTCTGTGCTGTCGGGCATCTGTGATGGTTTTATCGGCAACCGGATGTTGGCTGCGTATCGGCGCGAGGCCGATTATTTACTGGCAGATGGGGCGTTGCCTTATCAGGTAGATCAGGCAATGCGAGCTTTCGGGATGCCCATGGGGCCCTACGAGCTGCAAGATCTGACCGGCCTCCAAATCGCCTGGGCCAACCGAAAACGTAATGCAGCAACCCGCGACCCGAACGAACGTTATGTGACGATTGCTGACCAGCTTTGCGAGATGGGTCGTCTTGGCCAACGCACGGGCAAAGGATGGTATCGCTATGAAGACGGTACTCGCGAACCAATCCGTGATCCCGAAGTGGACGCGTTGATCGAGTCCTACTCGGCTGATCAGGGCATAACGCGGCGGGCATACGCACAGGACGAAATCGTGTCGCGCATTTTAGCGGTGTTGGACAACGAGGGCGCGTTGATCATTCAGCAGGGGATCGCCGAGTCCGCGGAAGCCGTCGATATGGTTCAAATTCACGGCTACGGCTTTCCGCGCTGGCGCGGCGGTCCGATAAACTACTGCAAGGAAATCGGTGCCAGAACGACGCAGGCAATGATGGAAACCGTAGCCAAGGAAAGCCCCGGTTCATGGCGCGTCGCGGGCTGTCTTCGAGACAATTAACAAGTTGATGGTTACAAAAGTGACCATTAACGCATTCTTGACTCATGTTTCACAGGGAGGAGACAGAACTATGAAATTCACAAGGTTGAGCACACTTCTTGCCTCAGCTGCACTGGCCGTTTCAGGTACAGTGGCGCTTGCGGCAGACTATACGCTGACCATTTCCAGCTGGGCCCCGCCGACCCATGGCATCAATGCCAAGATGTGGCCGAAATTCGTCGAGATGATCGAAGAGGCCACCGATGGTCAGGTCACCGCCGAGCTGAAGCTGGGCCTTGCCCCGCCCCCCGCGCAGATGGACCTGATCATGGATGGCGCCGCTGATGCCTCGATCATTTTCCACGGCTATCAGCCGGGCCGGTTTGTCACCACCAAGATGATCGAACTACCCGGATATGAAGGCTCGGCCGAGGCTGCGTCGGTCGCATATTGGCGCGCATATGACACACATTTGAAGGCGGCAGATGAACACCGTGGTGTGAAAGTGATCGCTTTGCACACACATGGTCCGGCTCAGCTGCATTCCAGCAGCCCGGTGACGTCGCTGGACGAAGTCTCGGGCCTCAAGGTTCGCATCCCCGGCGGTGTTGGCGGTGACGTGGGCACGGCGTTGGGTGCAACCGGTATCCAGGTTCCTGCACCGAAAGTGTATGAAACCCTGGCTTCCAAAGCCGCAGATGGCGTCGTCATGCCCTTTGAATCCCGCAAAGGTTTCAAGCTGACGGAAGTGGCCCAGAACGTCTATGAGGTCCCTGGCGGCCTATATCGCGGTTCGTTTGCCTTTATCATGAACGAGGACACCTTTGCTGACCTGCCCGCCGATCTGCAGGCAGCGCTGGAAGAAAACGTTTTCGGTGAACCGCTGAGCCGCGAAATTGGCAAGATCTGGGATGAGATCGATGCGATCGGCCGGGAAGAGACCGAAGGCACCGAAGGTAACGCAATCCATGCCGCATCCGCTGAAGATCTGGAAAAGTTCAATGCGATTGCCGCGGATGTACGCGCCAAGGTTATCGACGAAGTCAGTGGCACAGGCATCGACGCCCAGGCAGCCTACGACATGATCGTAAATGAAATGGCTGCGCAATAACGCAGTCGGGCTGGCGGACGCGATCCGCCAGCCGATTTCACCCGCTGGGGACCCGTTATGCAATCTCTCGTGACCTTTGCGCGTCGCGTCAGTATCGTGCCAACGCTGCTGGCCTGTGCCGCGCTATTCATCCTGATGGTGATGACATTCTTTGATGTCATCCTGCGCTCTGTCTTCAACGCCCCGATCGAGGCGGCGACAGAGCTGACCCGGATCCTGATGGCCATCCTCGTGTTCTCGGTCTTGCCGATGATCTCAGCAGGGAAGGGCCAAATCGCTGTGGACTTGACGGATGGGCTGTTTTCTCGCCTGCGGTTAAGCCGGGTGCGCGATGGGATCGTGTATCTGGTGTCCGGCGTCATGTTGATCTGGCCGATCCAACGTGTCTGGCTACTTGCCGAGCGCGCGCGGGATTACGGGGACGTCACGGAATACCTTTCGATCCCTGTCTTCTATGTAGGCTGGTTCATCTCGGGGTTCATAGCGATCACCGCTGTTGCAATGGTCATCACCGGCTTTTTGCACTTTCTTGCCCCCCATACCTTGTCGGAGCACCACCAATGACCGCTGCCCTGATCGGTTTTGTTCTTGTTCTTGTTCTTGTGCTGGTGCGCTTACCTATCGTGTTTGCAATGGGATTGGTCGGAACGCTTGGGTTTGCCTATGAACGCGGTGGCAGCATCCTGTCAGAGCGTGGGCTGAAAGCCGCGATGTCGATGGTGGGTCGTCAAATCACCGACACGGCGCAGGATTACGGCCTGTCGGTCGTCCCGCTGTTTATCCTTATGGGCTTGTTCGTGAATAAAGGTGGTCTTGCGCGCGAGCTTTACGCAGTTTCAAATGCTTTTCTGGGTCATTTCAGGGGCGGTATCGCCATGGCGACGGTTGCGGCATGCGGAGGTTTTTCGGCCATTTGCGGCTCGTCTCTGGCAACGGCGGCCACCATGTCCAAGGTCGCAATGCCGGAAATGCGCCGCTATGGCTATTCCGACGAGCTGTCGACGGCATCGATTGCAGCGGGCGGTACGCTTGGTATCCTTATTCCGCCTTCGGTGATCCTGGTCATCTACGGGCTGCTGACCGAAACCTCGATTGGAAAACTTTTCGTTGCGGGTATCATTCCCGGTCTGCTTGGCATCCTGTTCTACCTGCTCGCCGTCCGCTGGACCGTCGCACGCAAGCCCGAGTCGGGACCGGCGGGTGAACGTCACGGCTGGGCCGAGCGTCTGTCGGCGGTGCGCTCAGTCTGGGCCGTATTGCTGCTGTTCTTTCTGGTGATTGGCGGATTGTACGGTGCATTCGATTTTCATCCACTGAACCTGACCTTCAGCCCGACCGAGGCGGCAGGCATGGGCGCAATGGGCGCTTTCCTGATCGCGCTGTCACGAGGCGGGCTTACTTTGGGGTCGACTTTTGAGGTGCTGAAGGAAACCACCTATACCGCCGCGGCATTGTTTTCCGTTCTGATCGGGGCACAGATCTTTTCGAATTTCATCAACCTTGCCGGTCTGCCTGAAGCGCTCATCGCGTTGGTTACGGCCTATGACGTTGAACCTTTTGTGGTGATCCTGATGATCCTTGGAATCTACATCATTTTGGGTTGCGTCTTTGAATCCCTGTCGATGCTGCTGCTGACGGTGCCGATCTTCTTCCCGTTGGTCACATCGTTGGGGTATGACCCGATCTGGTTTGGTATTGTTGTGGTTGTGGTGACTGAAATCAGCCTGATCACTCCTCCCGTCGGCTTGAATGTCTTTATTCTGAAAGGTGTGGTCGGGGATGTATCAACCGGAACAATCTTCAAGGGTGTCACTCCGTTCTGGGTGGCGGATATCTTCCGGCTGGCCCTGATCGTTCTGGTGCCGTGGTTGGTGTTGGTTCTGCCTGAACAAATGGGGGCGATGGGGCACTGATGTTCTCTCTGACCGCGCTTCCTGACGGGTATCACACTGATCCCTATCCTGCCTACGCCGCGCTGCGCGAGGATACGCCCGTCTGCTGGCAGCCTGACGGATCGGTTATTCTGTCTCGGTACGAGGATCTGGACCTTATTTACCGGGACATCACGCGGTTCATATCGGACAAGAAAGCGGTATTTGGTCCAAAATACGGGGTCGACAGCCCCTTGTATGAACACCACACCACCAGTCTGGTGTTTAATGACCCGCCGCTGCATACCCGTGTTCGCAAGGTAATGGTCGGCGCGATGAACCCACGCGCGTTGGCGCAAATGGAACCGGGTCTGATCCAGCTTGTCGATGGGCTGCTGGACGAGATGCAGGTCAAGGGCAATGTCGAACTGATCGAGGATTTTGCCGGGGCAATCCCGATTGAGATCATCGGCAATCTGCTGGGTATACCACGATCCGAACGCGGGCCATTGCGCGATTGGTCTCTGGCCATTCTTGGTGCTTTGGAGCCGCAATTGACGCCAGAGCAGGAAGAGCGGGGTAACCGCTCGGTCTCGGACTTCAAGGACTTCCTGCGGCATATCATCGTGGATCGCCGCGCCAACCCCGGAGATCCGGCAACGGATGTCCTCACCCGGCTGATCCAGGACGATACAGATGGTGGCCTGACCGAGGTAGAGCTGTTTCAGAACTGCATATTCATCCTGAATGCGGGGCATGAGACGACAACGAACCTGATCGGCAACGCATTGGAGCTGTTGGACCGGCACCGCGACAAGCGGGCGGAGTTGCTGGCCGACCCGAGCCTGATCGTTCCGGCTGTCGACGAGTTTCTGCGGCTGGAAAGCCCGAACCAGTTCGGCAATCGCCTGACCACCGTTGATGTAACGTTCCACGGTCAAACCATTCCGGCTGGTACCGATGTTCATCTGTGTATCGGTGCGGCCAACCGCGATCCACGGCAGTTTGACCGGCCCGACGAGATGATCTTGGACAGACGCCCCAACAAGCATCACGCCTTTGCCGGAGGGCCCCATACCTGCGTCGGCCTGACCCTCGCGCGTCTGGAGGGCCGGGTGGCCGTCGGCCGGTTTCTGACCCGTTTTCCAGACTATCGCATCACCGACGGTGCCGAGCGGGGCGGGCGTATCCGGTTTCGGGGATTTGAACGATTACCCGCGCGGGTCTGAGAAACCCGGCTTGGGAAAATTGCTTGGTAATTTATTGACCGACCGTACGGTTTAAAATATGATTTCGCGAGACCGGCCTATGGCAGCGCGGGGATCGCGACTAAGACGAGGAGACGCTCATGACTATCCAACAGATTTCCAGCTTTGCAGCCGGTGAGTGGGTTTCGCCCGGCGAGGGTGCCCGCGCAATAACAAGCGCTGTGACCGGCGAGGTTATTGCCACAGCGGGTAACAGCGCGTTGGATGTCCAGGGGATGTTGGACTATGCGCGCAATGTCGGAGGGCCGGCACTGCGCAAAATGACGTTCCATGAACGCGCCAAAATGCTCAAGGCGCTGTCCGTCCATTTGGGCCGACACAAGCAGGTCATGTATGATTTGTCTTTCAACACCGGTGCGACGCAATCGGATCATATGATTGATATCGACGGCGGCATCGGAACGATGTTTGTCTTTGCCGCAAAAGGCCGTCGTGAAATGCCGGACGGTCATGTCTATCTGGATGGCGATGTTGAGCAGCTTTCGCGCAACGGTACTTTCCTGGGGCAGCACATCTGCACCCCGCTACAAGGCGTGGCAATTCACATCAACGCGTTCAATTTTCCGGTTTGGGGGATGCTGGAAAAGCTTGCCCCAACCCTTCTGGCGGGCGTTCCGGCGATTGTAAAACCCGCCACGAGCTCGTGTTATGTGACCGAGCTGTGTGTTCGGTTGATGCTTGAGTCCGGCATCTTGCCAGCGGGTGCATTGCAGTTGGTCTCGGGTGGTTTGGGTGACATGCTGGACCGTCTGACCATGCAGGACGTGGTCAGCTTTACCGGATCCGCCGATACAGCCCTGAAACTGCGCTCCAACCCGGTGATCCTTGAGAACTCGGTACGGTTTGTTGCGGAACAGGACAGCCTGAACTGTTCGATCCTTGGCCCCGATGCCGCGCCGGGCACGCCGGAATTTGACCTCTTCGTGAAGGAAGTCCAGCGCGAGATGACCACGAAGGCAGGGCAGAAATGCACCGCAATCCGCCGGATCATCGCGCCCGAACCGCAGGTACAGGCGGTAATTGACGCGCTGTCGACGCGACTGGCGAAAACGGTCATCGGTGACCCAAAGCTGGAAACCACCCGTATGGGTGCGTTGGTTTCGAACGGTCAGAAGCGTGATGTTCTGGAGAAGACCGCTATCCTTGGGCAAGAGGCCGAGCGTGTCTTCGGCAACCCCGATGATTTTGTGGTTGAGGGCGCTGATGCCGAAAAGGGTGCGTTCCTACCACCCATGCTCTTCCATTGCGCCAATCCTGACGCGGCGCAACGTGTGCACGATACCGAAGCCTTTGGTCCGGTCAGCACTGTGATGGGGTATCGCGATCTTGACCATGCCATTGAGCTGGCGAACCGGGGGCAGGGCTCTCTTGTGGCGTCAGTAATCACCCATGATCCAGAAGTGGCGCGACAGGTTGCCATGGGATCAGGGGCTTATCACGGGCGTCTGTATTTCAACAACCGTGACTCGATGAAGGAATCCACCGGTCATGGTTCCCCTCTGCCGCACATGGTTCATGGAGGTCCGGGACGCGCCGGTGGCGGCGAAGAAATGGGCGGGGTACGGGGTGTGAAACACTATATGCAGCGCACCGCTATTCAGGGATCGCCCGATCTGCTGACAGCGATTGGACGAAAATGGGTGCCTGGCGCGACCGAAGTCGAAGGCCCTGCTCATCCCTTTACCCGCCGGTTTCACGATTTGTCGATTGGCGAGACCCTTCACACGGCGCCAAGAACTATCACCATGGAGGACATTGAACACTTCGCCGACTTCACCGGTGATACCTTCTATGCGCACATGGATCAGGCAGCGGCGGAACGTAACCCGTTCTTCCCGGGCATGGTTGCACATGGGTACTTGCTGTTGTCTTTCGCAGCCGGATTGTTCGTCGAACCGAACGAGGGGCCGGTTTTGGCAAATACCGGTCTTGACGGGCTGCGTTTCATGAAACCGGTCGAGGCTGGTGACACCATCAAGGTTCGTTTGACGGTCAAGCACAAGACCAAGCGCAATGACGACTACGGCGAGGTTCGCTGGCACGTTACCCTGACGCAGCAAGACGATGAGCTGGTCGCAGAATACGAGTTACTGACCATGGTTGCCTACTAGGCACAAGTGCAGGTGCGCAGGGGCTGGATGGCAATTCCCTCCGGCCCGATTATACTGTGCTTATGAAAGATACGGCCCCAGAATGGTTCGAAACCTGCGTCAGCCAGTTGACCACAACTGGCACGCAACGTGTGTGGTCTGTTTTGGTCACGATTTTCGGTGATCTGGCCCAGAGCGGGTCTGACCAGGTTAGTGGCGCGCTGATCACAGCGCTGACCAACCTTGCAGGGATCAAGGCCGAAGCCACGCGTGTTGCGCTGCACAGGCTGCGCAAGGAAGGCTGGATCGAAAGTACGCGGGTCGGGCGAAACAGCGTTCACAGACTGACCGAATTTGGCCGTAGTCAAAGCGCCGCCGCCGCCCCGCGCATCTATTCCCGCGAGACGAATACACCAGAAACTTGGCATGTGCTTATCGCCAACAGTTCAGACAGTTCGCGAAAAGAGTTAGCGGATCTGATGCTGACCGGAGATTATATTTCGGTTAACCCCACAACAGCCATGTCTGCAGGCCCCACCCCCGAGAACCTTGAAGAACTGCTGGGTGTTGAAAGCAGCGCCATTTCGGTTCCAGGCTGGCTGCGCGACCTTTGTGGCCCTGAACAGCTCAAGTCTGCCTATGATCAGTTCTTGCACTCCCTTCAGAGCACCGAGCAACTGTTGCCTGTCGATGGCGTCGATGATCCGTTGAAAATAGCGGTGCTGCGCGTATTGATTGTGCATGGGTGGCGTCGTTTGGTTCTACGCCATCCATCCCTGCCTCCGGCCTTTTTGCCTGTTGGTTGGAAAGGCGCGGAATGTCGAGTGGCTGTGTCCCGACTGCTGGGACAATTGCCCAAACCGAATCTTGCCACGCTGGAATCTGCGGTGGGTGGTTAACTCGTTTTTTGCCGAGCCCGGGATGGCGCTTTTGCGGGCTGGAAGGCGGATGTGAAAGAAGCGTCATTTAATGTTACAGAAAACTGATAGAGACGATTACATGGTAACATAAAGCTTGCGCCGAATCGATTGAGCATTTATTAACCGACCAGACGGTTAATGCTCGTGTTCCAACAGGAGACGCAATTGATGGACGCTTTCATCTGCGACGCAACCCGCACCCCGATTGGGCGGTATGGTGGTGCGCTTTCATCGGTTCGCACGGATGATCTGGCGGCTATCCCGCTGGCGGCCCTGATGGCGCGCAACCCGCAAGTCGACTGGACCAGTGTGGATGACGTCATTTATGGCGATGCCAATCAGGCAGGAGAGAGCAATCGCAACGTTGCCCGGATGGCGTCCCTGCTGGCCGGATTGCCGACGGACGTACCTGGAACAACGATAAACCGCTTGTGTGCCAGTGGCATGGATGCCGTCGGAATGGCGGCGCGTGGCATCAAGGCAGGCGATTATGATCTTTCAGTTGCGGGTGGCGTGGAAAGCATGTCGCGCGCACCGTTTGTAATGCCCAAAGCGACGTCGGCGTTTACGCGCAGCAATGCGGTTTACGACACGACGATTGGCTGGCGCTTTGTGAACCCAAGGCTACAGCAGCAGTATGGTGTCGATTCCATGCCGCAAACGGCTGACAATGTGGCCGAAGATTATGGGATCAGCCGTGAAGACCAGGACGCCTTTGCCGAGCGCAGCCAGGCACGATGGGCTGCGGCGCACGCGGCAGGCGTGTTCCAAGAAGAAATCACGCCGGTTTCAATTCCACAGCGCAAGGGCGATCCGATTGTTGTCGATACGGATGAACATCCGCGCCCGGGAACCACAGCGGAAAAACTCTCGGGCCTCAAG
Source organism: Ruegeria sp. AE3 (assembly GCF_056542225.1). Taxonomy (NCBI): domain Bacteria; kingdom Pseudomonadati; phylum Pseudomonadota; class Alphaproteobacteria; order Rhodobacterales; family Roseobacteraceae; genus Ruegeria; species Ruegeria sp. AE3. The sequence goes on from NZ_JBQFZL010000021.1 coordinate 16,376, forward strand.
GGTGTGAACGGGCCGGACAAAACTGTGACTGCAGGGAATGCCTCGGGCGTGAATGATGGTGCAGCCGCGATCCTGATGGCGAATGAAGCGACAGCGACAAAGAACGGCCTGACCCCGATTGCCCGTGTGGTTGGCATGTCCGTCGCGGGTGTCGAGCCTCGGGTCATGGGTATTGGTCCGGTTCCTGCCAGCCGAAAGGTTTTGGCGCGCGCCGGGCTGAGCATCGACCAGATGGATGTGATCGAGTTGAACGAAGCTTTCGCGTCGCAAGGTTTGGCAACGCTGCGAGAGTTGGGTCTGCCCGATGACGCTGCCCATGTGAACCCGAATGGCGGCGCAATCGCCCTTGGCCATCCATTGGGGATGAGCGGCGCCCGACTTGTGTTGACCGCAGCGTACCAACTGAAACGCACCAAAGGGCGCTATGCGCTTTGCACAATGTGCGTCGGTGTCGGGCAAGGCGCTGCACTTATTCTTGAACGCGTGTAACGGAGGAGGCGGGACATGTATGCCCAGATGGTAGAATCCGAGGCGTCTAACGATGATCCTGAAAAGCTTGCTGAATTTCAGGCGCGGATCGACGCGGATATCAAGATCGAACCCAAGGACTGGATGCCTAAGGGGTATCGCAAAACGCTGATCCGCCAGATCGGACAGCACGCGCATTCCGAGATCGTCGGACAATTGCCCGAAGGGAACTGGATCACGCGTGCACCGACGCTGCAACGCAAGGCAATCCTTCTAGCCAAGGTGCAGGATGAAGCCGGCCATGGGCTCTACCTGTATTGTGCGGCCGAAACACTGGGTGTCAGCCGTGATGAGATCACCGAGATGCTGCTGGACGGTCGCATGAAATACTCGTCGATCTTCAATTACCCGACGCTGAACTGGGCGGATATCGGCGCCGTCGGATGGCTGGTCGATGGGGCTGCCATCATGAATCAGGTGCCGCTGCAAAGAACGTCTTACGGGCCGTACTCACGCGCCATGATCCGCATCTGCAAGGAAGAAAGCTTCCATCAGCGCCAAGGCTATGACGCGATCCGCAAGATGGCCGAAGGCACGCCCGAGCAGCGCAAGATGGCGCAGGACGCGATGAACCGCTTCTGGTACCCGTCGCTGATGATGTTTGGGCCGTCCGACAAGGATTCCGTCCACTCCGCGCAGTCGATGGCCTGGAAGATCAAGATCAACACCAATGATGAGCTGCGCCAGAAATTCGTCGACCAGACCGTCCCACAGGCCGAATATCTGGGTCTGACAATCCCCGACCCGAACCTGAAGTGGAACGAGGAGCGCGGGCATTACGATTTCTCAGAGCCGGATTGGTCGGAATTCTTCGATGTGATCAAGGGCAACGGCCCCTGCAACGTCGACCGTCTGGCGGCGCGCAACAAGGCCTGGGATGACGGCAAATGGGTGCGTGACGGGCTGTTGGCCCACGCGCGCAAGAAACAGGCCGGCAATCTGGCCGCCGAATAAGCTTACCCTGAGGAGGAAACCCGATGAATACCGAATGGCCCCTGTGGGAAATCTTCATCCGCGGTCAACATGGGATGAGCCACCGACATGTCGGCTCGCTGCATGCCCCGGACGCGGAAATGGCGATCAAGAATGCACGCGACGTCTATACCCGCCGCAACGAAGGCGTGTCGATTTGGGTGGTAGAAGCCAACAACATCTCGGCCTCGTCGCCCAGCGACAAAGGCCCGTTGTATGAGCCCAGCGAAAGCAAAGTGTACCGCCACCCGACATTTTTCGACATCCCCGAAGAAGTGGGGGCGATGTGATGACCCGCGACGAAGCGTTTCAGCAGTTCCTGCTGCGGATGGGCGACAATACCCTGATCCTGGGCCATCGCGTCAGCGAATGGTGCGGCCACGCGCCAGTGTTGGAGGAGGATATTGCACTGGCCAACACGGCGCTGGACCTGATTGGACAGACCCAGATGTGGCTTGGCCTTGCCGGAGAGATAGGTGGCGGCAAAAGCGCCGATGATCTGGCATTTCTGCGCGACGCGTGGGATTTCCGCAATGTGTTGCTGGTCGAGGTCCCGAACGGTGATTTCGGTCGCACCTTGATGCGCCAATTCCTGTTCGATGCCTGGCATTCGGTCATGCTCGGCCGTCTTCTGACATCCTCTGACGATCGTGTCGCCGCGATTGCTGCCAAAGCCAGCAAGGAAGTCGCCTATCATCTGGAGCGTTCGGCAGAAACGGTCGTAGGTCTGGGTGATGGAACAGAAGAAAGCCACACCCGGATGCAGGCAGCGCTGGATTACCTCTGGCCATATGTAGGCGAGATGTTTGTCAGCGATGACATCGACGCGCAGATGGTTGCTACCGGGATCGCGCCGAACCCGGCCGATCTGCGCGAAGAATATGATGCGCTGGTCAAACGGGTTCTGGCCAAGGCGACATTGACCCTTCCGGAAAGCCGATTTGCCCATAAAGGCGGGCGTGACGGGCGCATGCATACGGAACATCTGGGGCACCTTTTGACGCAGATGCAGTGGTTGCAGCGCGCATATCCCGGTGCAAGCTGGTAACATGTGATGCAACGCCACTCGACCGACCAGATCTGGGACTGGCTGGATGCCGTACCGGATCCCGAGATTCCGGTAATCTCGGTTGTCGATCTCGGGATCGTACGCGATGTGCGTTGGGATGCCGAAACGCTGCTCGTGACGGTGACGCCAACCTATTCGGGCTGTCCGGCAACATCCGTCATCAGCATGGATATCGAAACCGCGTTGCACGATCACGGTATCAAAGACGTGCGGATCGAAACCTGCATCTCACCAGCCTGGACAACCGATTGGCTGAGCGAAAAAGGCCGCGCCAAGCTGGAAGAGTTTGGCATCGCCCCGCCACAACCGGCGGGCGGGCCAGAGCGCTGCCCGCATTGCGGCAGTAAAGCGGTTGAAAAGGTCAGCCAGTTCGGCTCGACCCCGTGCAAGGCCCATTGGCGCTGTACCGACTGCCTGGAACCCTTTGACTATTTCAAGTGCATCTGAGGAGGAGCACCGGATGGCACGTTTTCATGACCTGAAAGTCACCGACATCCACAAAACCATCCGCGATGCGGTTGTCGTGACGCTTGAGCCTGTCAACGGCGCGGCGGATCAGTTCGATTTCACCGCAGGCCAATACCTGACGTTTCGCCGCGACTTTGACGGAGAAGAACTGCGTCGGTCCTACTCCATTTGTGCGGGCAAGGATGACGGGGTACTGCAAGTCGGGATCAAACGTGTCGAGGGCGGCGCATTCTCCAGTTGGGCCAATTCCGAGCTTAACGTCGGGGACGTTGTGCAGGCGATGCCACCGATGGGCAGCTTTCACACTCCGATCGATGCTGATGCGGAAAAGCAGTATCTCGGTTTCGCTGGCGGCTCTGGCATCACGCCGGTTCTGTCGATCCTGAAGACAACCCTGACCCGCGAACCCAAGTCCCGCTTTACGCTGATCTACGCCAACAAGGGCATCAACACGATCATGTTCCGCGAAGAGCTGGAAGATCTGAAAAACCTCTATATGGGCCGCCTGAACGTAATCCATATTCTTGAGGCGGATGCACAGGAGATCGACCTGTTCACCGGTCTGGTGACGCAGGAAAAATGCGCCGACTTGTTCAAACACTGGGTCGATATTCAGAACGTGGACACAGCCTTTATCTGCGGTCCCGAGCCAATGATGCTGGGGATTGCTGCAGCGCTGCGCGCGCATGGTCTTGACGACAGGCAGATCAAGTTTGAACTCTTTGCCAGCGCTCAGCCGGGCCGGGCCAAACGCAAGGAAGGTGCGGCAGATGCGGGCACGCAGGCGAACCAAACCAGCGCATCGATCACTCTTGATGGGTCCACTCAGACGATAACTCTGCCCAAGGACAAATCCATTCTGGACGCTGCCTTGGAAAACGCCATGGACGCCCCTTACGCCTGCAAGGCTGGTGTCTGTTCAACCTGCCGCTGCCGCGTTCTGGAAGGCGAAGTTGAGATGCTCGCCAATCACGCGCTTGAGGATTACGAGGTTGAAAAAGGCTATGTACTGAGCTGTCAGGCCTATCCGGTCACCGACCGCGTGGTCGTGGACTACGACCAGTAAATGGAGAAGACCGATGACTGACACCATGACACTCGACAGCTATCTGGCCGCCGGCGGTGTGCTGACCAACCCGACCAATGTTCCGCCGCGCTACCGCGCCGAACTCATGAAGCTGATGGCCACGTTCGTGGACAGCGAACTTGCCGGTGCCGCCGGATTCGCAGACATCATCAATCAGGGTCCGGGAATCAAGGAACGTATCGCAGCCGCGAGGATTGTTCTTGAGAAAACGGATCACGCCGATCAGGTTCTCAGGATAATGGGTGAGTTTGGGGCCGATACCGAGAGATATGCCACACATCATCCGTGGACGGCCCGCCTGGATCGTGACGCAGATATCGGTGCGACCCGCAGCGCGCATGACATGCGCCTTGCGGTATTCAATTATCCGATCTCGGGCTGGACTGACGCCGTCATCATGAACCTGCTGATGAGCCGTGCGGTCATGGAACAACTGGCCGAATTTTCAATGGTTTCCTATCAACCGTTGGCCGAAGCGTTCCGCAGCATCGCCCCGGTCGAAGCCCATCATGGCGCGTTGGCGCTGGAAGGTGCTGTGAAGCTTGCCGGGAACGGAGAGACCGAGCAGATGCAGGATGCGGTTAACTATTGGTGGCCCCGTGTTGCTGTGTCCTTTGGTGGCGATGATCTGAAACGGTTTGAGCTTCTGAAATCGCTGGGCTTGCGCCACAATGGCAACAACGCCCTAAAAGAGCGATGGGTTCAGACAGCAGGCGCCGCCGTGAAACAGTTGGGCCTGAAACCACCGGCCTAGTTCTGTGTAAACGCCAAAGGCGCGTTGAGAGGCACTTCCGGGCGCGGGCGATGTGAAACTCGCCCGGCGGTGCAAATCTCCGAGTGGGATCTGGTCATCGCCTTAGGTATTGTTGGTCCACCAGGTTCTGAGAGCAATGACCTGACGTTTCACGCCGGCAGATTGCGGTATTGGTATTTTCCTCTTTTCATATCGGAGTGATTGCGCAAACTGAGCGTAATCAAGCGCCAGATAAAACTCACCAGAAGACAGTGCCTTGGCGGCCGTGCTGGCGCGAACAGGGTTTGAGGACATCACTGCCACAACGCACCGGAAGGAACCGCCATGGATTTTGCCCCATCACCGCGCGCCACGGAAATGTATGACCGCCTGAAAGCATTTATGGAGGCGCATATTTACCCGCGCATACGCGATCACAAAGAAGAAATGGCGGCAGGCAGTTTCCCGGTCTCGTTTATGGAAGATCTCAAGGCGTTAGCCCAGGCCGAAGGGTTGTGGAACTTGTTCCTGCCCAGCCTGCGCGACGATGAACCCGGCACCCGGCTGAGCAATCTGGAATACGCGCCGCTGGCCGAACTTATGGGGCAGGTGGCCTGGTCTTCGGAAGTGTTCAATTGCAGCGCGCCCGATACCGGCAACATGGAACTGTTGCACATGTTTGCTACTCCGGAACAGCGCGAGACGTGGCTGGTGCCGCTGTTGAACGGTGAAATCCGATCCTCTTTTGCGATGACTGAACCGGATGTGGCCAGTTCGGACGCGACCAATATTACCACTTCGATACGGCGTGAGGGGGATGAATACGTCATCAATGGCCGCAAGTGGTTCATCACGAACGCCTGCCACCCGAACACCAGATTGTTTATCGTCATGGGTAAAACGGATCCCAATGCGGATCGACACAAACAGCAGAGCATGGTCATTGTCCCAAAGGACACGCCCGGTTTTGAGATTGTTCGCAACCCCACCATTCTGAACATGCACGACCCCGAGGGCCATGCCGAGCTGGTCTTCAGGGATGTGCGTGTCCCGGTCAGCAATCTTTTGGGCGAGGAAGGCAGCGGGTTCGCTCTGGCGCAGGCCCGGCTTGGTCCCGGTCGCATCCACCATTGCATGCGATCGATCGGTGCGGCGGAAATGGCACTTAACCTGATGGTCGAACGCGCGCAGGAACGGAAGGCGTTTGGCAAGCAGCTTGCAGAACAGGGCGTGATCCGCGAATGGATCGCCAAGTCCCGGCTGGAGATCGAACAGGCGCGATTGCTGACCCTGAAAGCGGCCTGGAAGATTGATCAGGTGGGCGCAAAAGAAGCATTCCGAGAGATTTCATTGATCAAGGTCGTGGCGCCCAATGTACATGCTGCTGTCACGGATCGCGCGATGCAGGTCTTTGGGGCGATGGGCATGACCCCGGATACACCGCTGGCCGACAGCTATACCTGGGCACGCGCGCTGCGATATGCAGATGGGCCGGATGAGGTGCATTTGCAGGCGATTGCCAAGCAAGAGTTGAAGAACTCGAATTTTGGCATGTCGGCCCAATGGCTGACCCCTCCATCGCGCTAGGCCGGGGGCGGCATCAGGTCTTGTGCGCCCTGCTTTGTTTGAGCGGCAGAAACAAGGTACTTGTCCCGCGGCAGGGGGTAGGAAGTGAAGGGTAGGATGTAGCCCTGCGAAAATCCTACTGCCCTCTGACCTCGCGCACCCATGCGATGATGGTTTGTCGCGCTTCCACGTCCATTTGAACCGCTGAGGGCGGCGGCATGGCATGGCTGATTCCGGCCTGCAGGTAAATCTGGTCGGCGTGCCGGGCAACATCTCCGGGTGTTTCAAGATAAACCTTCTTGGGGGCCCAATTCATGGTGCCATAAACCGGCTCGCGGGCATGGCACATCGAGCAGTTGCCCAGCACAGTGTCATAGGCTTCTTCAAACCCCGCAGCCGACGCAAATTTTTCTTCGTAAGATGTCAGCGCCCTTGCTTCGGCGTCTTCCCATGTTTCGCCGGTTCTGACAGAAGACAGCCATGCGATCACGATCATGAGGATGACAGTGACACCCCAGGTCCAGTGCGGCCCTTTCCCGGTCGCGTGCATCGTGTTGAAGTAGTGGCGGATGGTCACGCCGGTCAGGAAGATCAGGCTGGCGATGATCCATGAAAACTGGGTGCCAAAGGCCAGAGGATAATGGTTTGACAGCATCAGGAACACGACGGGCAACGTCAGGTAGTTGTTGTGCGTCGACCGCACCTTGGCGATCTTTCCATATTTGGCATCCGGCGTCCGACCCGCCTTGAGGTCTTCCACCACGATCCGCTGGTTGGGCATGATCTGGAAGAACACATTGGCCGTCATGATGGTTGCAGTGAACGCACCCAGGTGCAAAAGCGCGGCACGACCGGTAAAAATCTGATTGTAACCCCAGGACATAGCCACCAGAATCACGAACAGCAACAGCATCAGCGCGGTGGGTTGCTCACTCAGGCGCGACTTGCACATCTGGTCGTAAAGCAGCCAGCCGATGGTCAGTGACCCGCCAGAGATCAATATCCCCTGCCACAAAGCCAGATCCGCTTTGGTCGGATCAAGCAGGAACAACTCGCCCCCGACCCAATATATGATCATGAGCAAGGCCGCACCCGAAAGCCATGTCGTATAGCTCTGCCATTTGTGCCAGGTCAGGTGCTCGGGCATACGCGCGGGTGCGACCAGATATTTGACGGTGTGATAGAACCCGCCCCCGTGCACCTCCCACTCCTCGCCATAGGCCCCTTCTGGCAAGGCAGGGTTCGGCTTAAGCATAAGGTCGAGCGCGATAAAATAGAATGACGCGCCGATCCACGCCATCGCCGTGATCACATGCAGCCAGCGGACGGAAAAGGCCATCCACTCCCACAAAACAGCCAGGTCATACATGGCGTTGCTCCTACATATCCAAGTTCTTCGGCACTCTAGGTGATAGAGTTTTCATCGGGTATTGCTACGAAAGATCAAGCAGTATCAAAAATAACAATACAATGTCAGTCTACAGGATCACGCGGCGCAACGCTCAGCTTCCGCGATAGGTCGCGTAGCTGAAAGGCGAAAGTAGTAGCGGAACATGATAATGGGCGTGTTCGGACATTCCGAACCGGATCGGAATCAAGTCCAGAAAACGCGGGCTTTCAGGCGGCACGCCACTGGCGTCGAGGTATTCGCCCGCATGAAACACCAATTCGTATTCGCCTGTCGAAAACGCGGCTTCGGGAAGGATTTGTTCATCGGTGCGACCGTCTTCGTTGGTGAGCAGAGTTTTCAGCAACGCGCGGTCTGTTCCGTTGATCCGGAACAACTCGATCTTCATCCCATTGGCAGGGCAGCCCCGTGCCGTATCCAGGACATGTGTTGTAAGGTAACCGGCCATTTGCACCTCTCGCTAAGCATCGCTGTTACTATTGCAATACCCTTGCGGCAGGCAAAGGCAGTCTGTCAAAAGACTGCTTACAGTATTTTTTGAAAAACATAGGTGATTGTTTGGGTTATTCGTCTTTTCACCAAGAGGGAAATTGATGTGACGCGGTATCCACGAGACATGACCGGCTATGGCCGGCAAGTGCCAAACGCAAACTGGCCAAACGGAGCCAAAATCGCAGTTCAGATTGTGCTGAACTATGAAGAAGGCGGCGAAAACAACGTTTTGCACGGGGATGCCGCATCCGAGGCGTTTCTTTCCGAAATCACTGGTGCGGCCCCTTGGCCGGGGCAAAGGCACTGGAACATGGAATCCATTTACGAATACGGCAGCCGCACAGGGTTCTGGCGGGTGCATCGGCTTTTGCAGGACCTTCCTGTCACGGTTTATGGCGTTGCCACAGCATTGGCCCGTGCACCGGCGCAGGTTGCGGCGATGAAGGCCGCAGGCTGGGAGATTGCCAGCCATGGCCTGAAATGGGTTGAGCACAAGGACATGGATGCGGAAGAAGAACGCGCCCAGATCCGTGAAGCGATCCGGCTTCATGCCGAGGTTGTGGGCAAACCACCGCGTGGCTGGTACACGGGCCGCTGTTCGATGAACACGGTCGATCTGGCCGCCGCCGAAGGCGAGCTGGCCTATATTGCCGACAGCTATGCCGACGATTTGCCTTATTGGGTCAAGGCTGGTGGCAAGGATCAGTTGATCGTGCCTTACACAATGGATTGCAACGATATGCGGTTTGCAATTCAGGCGGGCTATACCAACGGCGAACAGTTTGAAAGCTATCTCAAGGACAGCTTCGACATGCTCTACGCCGAAGGCCAAGCGGGCGAGCCGAAGATGCTTTCGATCGGACTGCATTGCCGCCTCATCGGCCGCCCTGGTCGCGCCATGGCCCTGAAACGCGCACTCGACCACTTCAAGAAACATGACGGGGTCTGGTTTGCCACCCGCGAACAAATTGCTGATCACTGGGCGCAAACGCATCCGCCAAGTCAACGGCTGACCCCGTCGGAAATGGACCGGCCAAATTTTGTTGCTGAATTTGGCGGTGTGTTCGAACACAGCCCGTGGATTGCCCAAGCGGCCTTTGATCTGGAGCTGGGCCCCACACATGACAATGCCGCAGGTGTTCACAACGCGCTGGCGCGCGTATTCCGTTCCGCCACAACCGAGCAGCGGCTTGGCGTCCTGACAGCCCACCCTGATTTGGCAGGCAAACTTGCTGCTGCGGGACGTCTGACCAAGGAAAGCACGGCAGAACAGGCTGGGGCAGGTCTGGACATGCTGACGGATGAAGAACGTGTGACCTTCACGACCCTGAACGACGCCTACACAACCAAGTTCGGCTTTCCTTTTATCATTGCGGTCAAGGACAACACCAAAGCAAGCATTCTGGAGGCTTTTCACCGTCGGATAGATAGTGACCGAGACACCGAATTCGCTGAGGCCTGCCGTCAGGTCGAACGGATTGCCGAGTTGCGGTTGATCGAGAAATTCGCGCAATGACATCCACGCTGAAACTCCGGCCACTGACCGCCGAGGCCTTTGCGCCGTTCGGCGATGTCATCGAGGTGTCTGGGGCGGTGGACAAATACATCAATCAGGGAAAATGCGCACGATACCATGATCGCGCCCAGCTGGATTTCCATGAGGGGCGCGCAGGGATCAGCGTTTTCCAATCCCGGGCCTTCAACCTGCCTATCAAACTTGAAATGGTCGAGCGCCACCCCGACGGCAGCCAGGCCTTTCTGCCGCTTTCAGATAAACCCTTTGTCGTTGTTGTGGCGCCCGACAACGCGGGTGTGCCGGGTGAGCCTGTTGCATTCATCACCGCGCCCGGACAGGGCGTGAATTATCACCGGAACACCTGGCACGGGGTTCTGACACCGCTTCATCCCCCTGGGTTGTTCGCCGTGGTCGACCGAATAGGAAACGGGCCAAACCTTGAGGAGTATTGGTTCCAGAATGCCTACACGATCACTGAATAGGGGACATTGCCGGAAGAGGGGCCGGCCCACGTAGTTTTTTGGGAGGAAAAACGCGATGTCAGATGCAACTTTAGGGACGCCGGAGCAGCTCCGTGACCCGAACTACACCCCGCCAATTCTGAAGGCGGTTCCTTTGGGAATTCAGCACGTGCTGGCGATGTTCGTTTCCAACGTCACGCCAGCGATCATCGTTTGCGGTGCGGCGGGTTTCGGGTTTGGTTCGAACAGCCCCGATTTCCCGCAGATGATTTACATGATCCAGATGTCGATGTTCTTTGCGGGTGTTGCGACACTGTTCCAGACCATTGGGCTGGGGCCTGTTGGTGCCCGCCTGCCAATCGTGCAGGGGACGTCATTTGCCTTTATTCCGATCATGATCCCGTTGGTGGTTGGAAAGGGCGTTGATGCGATTGCCGTATTGATGGGTGGTATAGTCGTTGGCGGCCTGTTTCATGCCAGCCTTGGGTTGTTCATTGGCCGTATTCGCTTTGCGCTTCCGCCCTTGGTTACCGGTCTTGTTGTCACCATGATCGGGCTTGCGCTTGTCAAAGTCGGCATCCAGTACGCGGCAGGCGGTGTACCCGCCATCGGTACCGAAGAGTACGGCTCTGGTCTGAACTGGCTCATGGCCGGAACTGTGATTGTTGTTACTTTGGGCCTGAAGTTTTTTGCCCGTGGTATGCTGTCGGTGTCGGCGGTTCTGATTGGCCTGTTGGTCGGCTACGTGGTGGCATTCGCACTGGGTCAGGTGAATTTGGGCAATGTCGGGCGCGCGTCTCCGTTTGCCATGCCGAACCCGTTTCACTTCGGTATCGAGTTTTCATTCGCGGCGATCATTGGGTTCTGTGCGATGTCTTTCGTGTCGGCTGTTGAAACGGTCGGGGATGTGTCCGGTATCACCAAAGGGGGCGCGGGACGCGAGGCAACCGACAAGGAAATTCAGGGCGCGACTTTTGCCGATGGTCTTGGAACTGCTGTATCAGGCATCTTTGGGGCCCTGCCGAACACGTCGTTCAGTCAGAATGTCGGCCTGATCGCGATGACCGGCGTCATGAGCCGCACGGTCGTAACCATAGGTGCCCTGTTCCTGATCATATGCGGGCTTATCCCCAAGATCGGCGCGGTGATCTCGTCCGTTCCGATCGAGGTTCTGGGCGGCGGTGTGATCGTGATGTTCGGTATGGTGGTTGCAGCTGGTGTCTCGATGCTGTCGGACGTGACGTGGAACCGCCGCAACATGGTGATCTTTGCGATTTCACTCAGCCTGGGTCTGGGCTTGCAATTAGAGCCCGGCGCTTTACAGCATCTGCCCGGAACTCTCAAAGTTCTGGCGACATCCGGGATATTGCCTGCTGCTATCATTGCCATTGTCTTGAATCTGGTTCTGCCCGAAGAGCTTTCGGATGAAGCGACGGAAGAGGTGTCCGGTGGAATGGCAGGCCACGGGTTGGGCTTTATCAAACAGGACGATCACGTCTGACCGGTTCAGCCCGGAATTGTAGATGAAAAAGCGGCGTACGTAGTGCGCCGCTTTTTGGTTTCAGGCCTGGCAGGCTTGGCCCATCGCTCACATAAGAAACGCGTATTTCGACGCGACGCTTAGGCGACCACACGGGGATGCCATCAGAAATCGACCTCAATCGCGATGCCTTTCTGTACGGCCAGCTCGACAACAGACGCAGCAACCGCCAGATCCTGAAGACCTACGCCAGTGCCATCGAACAACGTGATCTGATCGTCTGATGTCCGGCCCGGGTTCGTTCCGTTGATGACCGCACCCAACTGGACCAGGTCACTTTCCCTGATCAGGCCCTGTGCCACGGCGTGTTGAGCCTCGCCAATCGAAATCGACTGTGCGATTTCATCTGTGAATACAGATGCTTTGGCCAGCAACGCCGCCTCGACTTCCTGCTTGCCCTTGGTGTCCGTTCCCATGCACGCGATATGCGTTCCGGGGCTGACATGGTTTGCCATCAGCGATGGCGCAAAAGCCGAGGTGATCGAGATTATGACATCCGCTTCGGTCATGCCATCAAGTTCGACCGCTTCAAACGGAACACCGGCTTCACTGGCGACCTTTTCAATGTTGGGCAGCATCTCGGGGTGGTAGTTCCAGCCAAGGACCTTTTCAAAGGTGTGGGTCTCCAGGGCCGAGCGTAGCTGAAAGGTTGCCTGATGCCCGGCCCCGATCATACCGATCACCCGCGCGCCCGCACGGGCAAGGTGCTTGATAGATACAGAAGAGGCCGCCGCAGTGCGTAAGGCCGTCAAAAGGTTGCCGCCAACCATCGCCGACGGTTTCCCGGTGTCAGGGTCAAAAAGAAAAACAGTGGATTGGTGATTGATCAACCCGCGCTTTTCCAGGTTGTTCGGCCAATACCCCCCGGCCTTCAGGCCCAGTGTCAGCCCGGCGCGATCAAACCCGCCTTTAAAGCCGTACAGAGCGTCCTCATGCCCGATGGCTTCGCGCACGACAGGAAAGTTATAGGCGTCCCCTGCGGCCATAGAGGCAAAGACCTGTTCGACGGCTTCAAAGGCCGCGTCGCGGGTCATGAGGTTGGCGATTTCGCGCTCGGGTACGATCAGCATGTCATTCTCCATTCGAAATTCGTGCGCCCGTGCGTTTCACCGACAAAAGCGGGCGCGCACGGGCGACTGTCCGGCCATGTTTGGCCGAAAGCTTATTCTTTGAGCAATCAGGCTCAGTACGCGCGGCCGCGGGCTGACACTGGCCACACGCATTCGACCTTGCCATTCCGGACGCCCACATACCAATCATGCACGTTTGCGGTTGGGTCACAGTGCCCCGGCACCAACTTCAGCTTGTCATTGACCTTGAGCGCCCCGCTCGGATCCATCACGACGCCATGTTCATCCGAGCATTTGATGTATTCGACATCGTCACGCCCGAAAACAACAGGCAGACCGCTATCCACCGACTGAGCCTTGAGGCCCGCATCGACGATTGCCTTTTCAGCCTTGGCGTGGCTCATGACGCTGGTCAGGATGAAGAATGCGTTTTCCCATTCGCCCTGGTCGATCCGGTTGCCGTTCTCGTCCAGGATGCGACCGTAATCGGCATCCATGAACGCATAAGACCCGCATTGCAGCTCATTATACACGCCCGAGTTGGATTCGAAGTAGTATGACCCAGTACCGCCGCCCGAGACCAGCTCGCACTCGATACCCTCGGCTTTAAGGCCGTCTACTGCGTCTTTGACCATCGCGATGGCGGTATCCAGTTTCTCCTTGCGTGCCTCATAGCTGTCGAGGTGTTGCATTGCGCCCTGATAGGCCTGAATTCCGCTGAATTTCAGGTTGTCAGCAGCCTCAACCGCCTTGGCGATTTCAATCACTTCGGGTGTCGTTGTGACCCCGCACCGACCTGCGCCGCAATCGATTTCCACGAAGACTTCCAGCTGTGTTCCATGCCGGACTGCCGCCGCCGAAAGGTCAGCGACGTTTTCCAGATCATCGACACATACAATAATGCGGCTGCCCAGTTTTGGCAGGCGTGCGAGGCGGTCAATTTTGGCCGGGTCACGCACCTGGTTCGAAACCAGAACGTCCTTTATCCCACCACGAACGAACACTTCGGCCTCGGAAACTTTCTGGCAGCAGACACCGACGGCACCACCGATTTTCTCTTGCAGCTTGGCCACGTCGACCGACTTGTGCATTTTACCATGCACGCGGTGACGCATCCCGTGCGCTTTGGCATAATCGCCCATCTTCCTGATATTGCGTTCAAGCGCGTCGAGATCCAAAATCAGGCTGGGTGTCTGGATATCTGCTTCGTCCATGCCAGGCTTGGCCGGAATGTCGTAACCTACTTCGAACTGGTCGAGAGTGCTCATATCTTTCATCTCCGTAATCCTATACCGGGATTGTTTTTGTTGGGGAATATTCAGGCGTTCATCCAGGGCAGCCGGTCCAGATCGACATTGCCACCTGTAACAATCAGTCCGACACGCTTGCCCTTGAAGGCGTCCGGGTTCTTGAGAACCGTGGCCAGCGGAACGGCCGAAGATGGCTCCATCACAATCCGCAGGTGCTTCCATGTCAGTTTCATCGCATCGATGATCTCCTGCTCGGAGGCTGTGTAAATCTCTGAGACGTGGTTTGAAACGAAATGCCAGGTGAGATCCTTCAGCGGCACCAGCAACCCGTCAGCAATCGTCTTTGGAGCATCATCCGCGATGATATGACCGGCCTTGAAGCTGCGATAGGCGTCGTCTGCCTGTTCGGGTTCTGCCGCGATGACCGCTGTTTCTGGGGCCAGATTGGACAGGGTCAAACAGGTTCCAGACACCATGCCACCACCGCCGATTGGCGCAACGACCGCGTCCAGACCGTCGGTCTGCTCGATAAACTCTCGCGAACAGGTGCCTTGCCCGGCGATGACCCGAGGATCGTTGTAGGGATGAACAAAGTCACCGCCCGTAGCCGCCTGAACCTCGGCAAATGTCGCTTCGCGCGACGAGGTGGAGGGTTCGCATTCTGTAATCTTCCCTCCATAACGGCGGACCGTATCCTTCTTGGCCTGCGGCGCTGTCCGAGGCATGACCACGTTGCAGGGAATGCCCCGTTTCATCGCCGCATAAGACAGGCACGAGGCGTGATTGCCCGAAGAATGGGTGGCGACACCTTTTTCAGCCTGTTTCTCATCCAGCCCAAAAACCGCATTCGCAGCACCTCGTACTTTGAAAGCGCCTGGTTCCTGAAAGTTTTCGCATTTGAAGAACAGCTGCGCGCCTGACAGTTCATTGAGAAAGTCCGAAGTTCGCACCGGGGTGCGGCGGATATAGGGTTTGATCCGGTCATGCGCCGCAAGCATGTCTTCATAGGTTGGAATATACATTGTGCAATCCTTCATCATGCCGCGTTCTTCTGAACGGAACCGGGATGGCCGCGATAGTATTCCTGTGCGGCGGCAACTCCGGACCCCAGGTCGATATTCAGTCCCAGGTCAACCATGCACATCTCGGCAGTGGCGATCCCGGACAGAGCCATGACATCCGTCAGGCTGCCCAGATGCCCGATCCGGAACACCTTGCCCGCGACCTCACCAAGGCCCACGCCAAAGGCAACGCCGTATTTTTCAGCTGCGTGCGTGACAATATCCGTCGCGTTGAAGCCGTTCGGCGTACGGATTGCGCTTACGGTATCGGAATAGACCGCCGGGCTGCTGGCACAAAGCTCCAGCCCCCACGCCCCCACAGCGGCACGGACCCCTTCCGCAATCCGGTGGTGCCGGGCAAAAACGTTCTCCAGACCTTCATTCAGCAGCATAGAGCAGGCTTGATTGAGGCCATTCATCAACCCGACAGCGGGTGTATAGGGGTAAGCATTGTTGGCGTATCCCTTGGTCATGTCCCGGACATCAAAGAATGTGCGGGGCAGAGTGCCGGTTTTGGTTGCTTCCATCGCTTTCCGGCTGAAACCGACGATGGCAAGGCCAGCGGGCAACATGAAACCCTTCTGCGACCCCGTAACGGCAACATCCACGCCCCATTCATCAAACCGGAAATCCATCGACGCGATTGATGAGACACCATCAACAAACAGCAGGGCCGGGTGTTGCGCGGCAGTCAGCGCCTTGCGCACAGCAGCGATATCCGACTTCACACCAGTTGCCGTCTCGTTATGCGTCGCTAGAACAACCTTGATCTCGTGGCTTTTGTCGGCGGCAAGGATTTCTTCGTACCGGTCAGCCGGCAGCCCATCGCCCCACGGGGTTTCGACGATCTCAACATTCAGCCCATGGCGCTGGCACATATCGATCCATCGATGGCTGAACATGCCGTTGCGGGCCGCCAGAACCTTGTCACCGGCGGACAGCGTATTGGTTAGGGCGGTTTCCCAGCCCCCGGTTCCGGTCGACGGGAAAATGAAGACTTCGGCGCTGTCGCTTTTCAGAATGTCCCGCACGCCCGCGCGCGCAGGATGCAGGATTTGCCCGAACAATGGCGAACGATGGTCGATCGTGGGCATATCGCAGGCTTTGCGCAGGCTTTCCGGGATGTTCGTCGGGCCCGGGATGAAAACGGGGTTTTGAAAGCTCATGGATGGTCTCCTTCCGTCCTTGCCAGCACAATAAGTTTCATCAACCCGATTGGAAATTTTTTTGAAAACGCATTTCAGAATTCGTGATAAGAGATTTAACTTATAGTTGTCAGTGAGTTATATTTTTCATATCCTGAAATAGTCTTTCACAAATGTTCAGAGGGTTTTTATGGAATTGCAAGACAATGACCCGAAACTCCGTCGCAAAGCCCGGGGAAGACCGCGGGGGTGGGACGACAAAACCGCGCAGAATACGATCAAATCACTGGATCGGGCGATGGAGGTTTTCGAATATCTGAGCCAGGCGCAAGGCAAAGCTCTTACTGAACTTTCAGATGAAATGCGTCAGGCACCGGCCACCGTTTATCGCATCCTCGTGACGTTACAGGGCAGGGGTCTGGTCGAGTTCGACCATGAAGAACAGGTTTGGCACATTGGCCCGCAGGCGTTTGTGATCGGCTCGCGGTTTTTGCGTCGTACCAGTCTGGTGGAACGGGCAAGGCCGATCATGCGCAAATTGATGGAAACCACGGGTGAAACCGCCAATCTGGGAGTTGAGAAAGAAGGTCTGGTGCTGTTCCTGAGCCAGGTTGAAACACATGAAAGTATCCGGGCGTTTTTTCCGCCCGGTACATTGTCACCCATGCACGCGTCGGGCATCGGAAAAGCGTTATTGGCCCACATGGACGAAGACAGATTGAACCGAAGGTTGGCCTCAGCGAATTTACAGGCTTTTACGGATCAGTCGATTACCGGCGCTGAGGCGTTGAAGAAAGATCTTGCAGCAATCAGATTGCGGGGTTTTTCCGTGGATAACGAAGAAAAGACTACGGGTATGCGATGCATTGCAGCACCCGTTTTCGATATCAACAGAGAGGCGGTCGCGGGGCTTTCAGTGTCCGGGCCAACCAGTCGCGTCGGAGCGGCCGAAATCGAACGGCTGAGCCGCCCGGTGATGGAAGCAGCGCGCCAGTTGACGCTGGCTATTGGTGGGACAGTTTTGCCACCGCAACCCTAAGGCTTTGCCGCCAGATTGCGGCGAACGCTGACCCCGGATCCGCTTGCCGCGCCACAACACCAACGCGCTGAGACGCGCATTGTGCACAGACAAACTCAACAGCAGAACAGGCGTGACTCTTACCGGTTATCTGATTTTCAGCTCCCCCTATTACTGTGCGACTTTTTGTTTGTGTTTGTTGAACTGTTGGTCGAAGAGGTTTTTGAAGGGGCCGTTTTTCTGCATGAGTT
>NZ_JBQFZL010000022.1:0-33063 GCF_056542225.1 Ruegeria sp. AE3
CGGCAAAACGCTCCGGCCACCCGTCCCATAATCGCCCTCAGCGAAGGCAACGACCCCCGCATCACCAAAGGAGCCCTCAACGCGCAGAGGGGAGGGTCGTGCTGCTTTGAAACACACGCTCAGCAGGAAGGTATGATGTCATGACACCCCAGGTCCTCAATCTCTTCGGTGCGCCCGCAACAAGCAGCGAACGGCGCCTGGCCGATCTTCCGGACCGCGTTGTCGAAGGCGATCCGCATCACCAGATCGGGGTGCATTTTACCAGTCCGGACGGCAAGTTGTCTGCGGGCACATGGACCTCGACGCCCGGAAAATGGCATGCGTTCACGGACAAGGACGAATATTGCTATATTGTCAAAGGCCATTGCGCTTTGATCCACGAAGACGGCAACCGTCAGGATTTTCGCGACGGGGCGAGTTTTCTGATCCCGAATGGGTTTCGCGGCTATTGGGAAGTCATTGAGGAAACGACGAAGCACTTTGTGATCCGGGATTGCACCTAAGACCCACTAGGTGATCTGAAGCGCAGAAGCCGTTACGCGGGAAGGTGGTTCTTGCGGTAAAGGCGTCGCATGATCATGGGCGTCAGGTACATCGGGATCTGATACGCGCCGATGAATGCCATGATCGGGGCGGTGACATCAGGTGGCAGGGCAACAAAGAAAATGGCGATGTTCCGGTTTCCCGCGATGATCGATATCGCGGTAGATTTGTCTGCGGGGAGCCGGTTTCGGCTCAGGTGAAATGCAACGGCTTGTGCCCCGAAATTGGCCAGACAGGCGAGCGCGATCCAGAAGGTTGCAATGGCGGGATTGTTCAGGGCCGTGGCGCTGACCGATGGCATCAGCCCGATGACAAAGACGGCCAGGGTGAGCGTTCCCAACCCTTCGAGGTTCAGCAGCGTTGCGGGTGAAGGTGCGCGCAGAACTGTGCGCCGTATGACGATGGCGGTACCGGTTGCAGTTACGATGGTCAGCAGCAAGTGCAACCCGGCCCGCACGACAGATTGAATATCCCCCAGTTCAGGCATGAGCAGAAATACCGGCAACGCGGTCAGCGGCAACAGCGCCGTACCCACAACCATCAGCCGCATCGCGTGTTCAGGCGGATGGCCCATCATCAGGCACATATTGGGACTGCCTGAAATGGACGGGGCCGCCGCCATGATCAGCAGGGACAAAAGGACAGGCGTTCCAGTCCATCCGCCCGCGAACCCGATGGCCAGCACGATCAGTGGCATAACGAATTGAAACCCGATGACCGTGAATGCGACCTTTTGCAGATCGCTCAGCGACCCGAGAATGGTTTCAGGGTTCATCCTGAGGACCGTGACGAACAGCAACAACACGACCAGTGGCGGCAGCAGGTTTCGCATCGGCTCGGCCAGGGACGGCAGCAGAAGGCCAGCCGCCAGCCCGGCGATCAGTACATGAGGGCCATGACGCGCCGCCAGATGTAACGGGTTCAAGGCTGTTCTACCCACCCGGGCCTTGGCGCAGATTTTCCGGCAGCCAGGTCGCCAGATCCGGGAACCAGATGAGGATGAAAACCATCAATACCATGATCAGGAACATCGGGATCGCTGCACGCGCGATGTAGCTCATCTCGTGGTTTGTCATGCCCTGCATCACGAACAGGTTGAACCCGATCGGCGGCGTGATCTGTGCCATCTCGACAACAACCACGATGAAGATGCCGAACCAGATAAGGTCGATCCCGGCGTCACGGATCATCGGTTCAACCACGGCCATCGTCAACACGACCGAGGATATCCCGTCCAGAAAGCATCCCAGAATGATGTAGAATACCAGCAATACCATCAACAGCTCGAACCGTGTCAGGTCCCATCCGGCGATCAGGTCGGCCAGTCCGCGCGGCAGGCCGGTGAACCCCATCGACAGCGACAAAAAGGCCGCCCCCGCAAGGATCAGGGCGATCATCGCACTGGTGCGCGTGGCCCCCATCAGGCTTTCGGTAAAGGTCTTCCAGGTCAGCGACCCTTGACCGGCGGCCAGCAAAAGCCCGCCAATCACGCCGAAAGCGGCGGCTTCGGTCGCGGTAGCATAGCCCAGATACATCGATCCGATGACAACGGTGATCAGCAGGATCACAGGCAGCAGAAAGCGTGAGTTTTTGACTTTCTCAGAAAAGCTCAGCTTGCTTTCGTCGTTTGGGTTCCAGTCCTTACCCAGCTTGGAATACAGCGCGACATATCCCATGAACATCGCCGCAAGAACAAGGCCGGGGAGGATACCGGCGAAGAACAGCTTGGTGATCGATTCATTGATCGTCACCCCGTATACGATCAGAGTCAGAGAGGGTGGGATCATAAGCCCCAATGTTGCGGCACCGGTCAATGTTCCGATGATCATCCGCTCGGGGTAATTGCGCTTGCGCAACTCGGGGATCGACATTTTTCCGACGGTCGTCAGGGTTGCCGCCGACGACCCCGAGACAGCGGCAAAGACAGTACATCCAACGATATTCGTATGCACCAGACCACCGGGCAGGGGGGCCATCCAGGGCGACAACCCCTTGAACATGTCCTCGGACAATCGCGTTCGGTACAGGATCTCGCCCATCCAGATGAACATCGGCAGGGCGGTCAGGGTCCACGAGGACGATGCCGACCAGATGGTCGTTATCATGACATCGCCCACGGGGCGTGTCGTGAACAGCTCCATCCCGACCCAGGCGACACCCATCAGGGCCAGTCCGACCCACACACCGGTGCCCAACAAGGTAAAAAGCACAAAGAGGAAGAGGATGATAACAGCCAGGTTTTCCATGCGTTTACTCTCCGTGGCTCTGATCGGCCAGATCGCGGACGATGCGATGTTCACCGCGGAACAGGACGTGGATCAGGTGATCCGTCAGGGCGATGGCAAGGATCACGGCACCGATCAGCATCGCGGATTGAGGGATCCAAAGGGCGGTTCTATCCTGTCCTTGACTGACATCGTTGAACTTCCAGCTCCAGTAGACAAAGCGATAGGCATACCAGCAGAAATACCACATGACGGCGGTAGCGATTCCAAAGCACCAGACTTCAAGAATGCGCCGAACCCCGTCCGGCACTGCGTTCAGCAGGATCGATACACGGATGTGGCTGCCCCGGTTCAGCGCGTTGGCAAACGCCAGAAAAGAGGCGGCAGCCATCGCATAACCGGCATAGTCCGGTGCGCCGGGAAACACTTCGCCGGTCCAGCGGGCCAGCATCTGCACCACGATCAGCAGCAATATGGCAATCAGGCTGATCGCCGCCAGAACCCCTGCTGCCAGATAAATGAAATCCAATACGGACCGAAGCCCTCGCAAAACTGCCATGCCGTCCCCGCTGTGTTCTGATTGGATTTGAAACGGGCGGCAGGATATGCCGCCGCCCGTCCGGTAAGGATCACCGAGACGCGTGGAACGCGTCGACGATGGCCTTGCCTTGGTCCCCGGCGGCCTCTAGCCATTCATTGGTCATGGTCACACCGATTTCTTTCAATTCCTTCACCATCTGATCCGATGCCGGGCCAACGGTCATGCCGCCATCCCGCAGGCCTTGCAAGGTAAAGCCGGTGTATTCCTTGGCACGCCAGTTCCCGGCATATTCCGCCAGCTCAGCACAGCCTTTGATGACGTTCTTGTTGGCATCGGATACACCAGACCAGACGTCGGAATTGACCATCACGTAGTTGCGCGGCAGCCAGGCGTCGACCTCGTAGAAATAGTTCAGGCTTTCCCAAACCTTGCGGTCATACCCGGTCGAACCCGACGATATCATCGAATCCGCCACGCCCGTTGCAAAAGCCTGACTGATTTCAGCCGCTTCGATGGTAACCGGCAGCATCCCGGTCAACTCGGCCAGCCGTGAAGTGGCGTTGTTGTACGAGCGGAACTTGATGCCCTTCATCTCGGCGACCGAGTTTACCTCATTTTTGAAATACAGACCTTGCGGAGGCCACGGTACCGCATAAAGCAGCGTCAGGTTTTGCTCGGCCAGCAGGTTTTCGATCGAAGGTTTGGCCGCTTCCCAAAGCTTTGCGCTGTCGTCGAATGAGGTCGCAAGAAACGGGATGGAATCAAACCCGAACAATGCGTTTTCGTTCTGATGCCCGGACAACAACCGCTCACCAATCGGGGCCTGCCCTGTCTGGATTGCGCGTTTGATGTCGCCGCCCTTGAACAGCGAGCCGGATGGGTGCGTGACGATTTCAATCTCACCGCCGGTGCCGGTGGTGACGCATTTGGCAAATTCCGCGCCCGTGGCCGAGTGGAAGTTTGAGGCCGCATAGGCCATCGGCATGTCCCATTTTTCGGCCATGGCGGGTGCCGCGGCGGTGGCGGTCAGCGCAGTTGCCGCCAGAAGGTTCGTCAATTTCTTCATCATTCTTCTCCCTGTTGAATTTGGAAACACCGGCGTTTCTCACCGGTTTGTTTGTTACTTCGCGTATCGTGACGGCGCGTAGACGCTCATGTCGACATTTGGCGTTCTGCCTGCAATCATCTGCGCCAGAAGGCGCCCGGTTTTCGGCCCGCCTGTCAGGCCGATATGGTGATGCCCGAAGCCCATATAGGCCCCTTTGATACCGGGCACTTCGCCAATAACCGGGATCGAGTCAGCCGGGGCGGGCCTGTGCCCCATCCATTCCACTTCCTCCTTCCATGTCACGCCCGGGAACGCCGCCCGGGCATTTTTGCGCATCAACTCGAACGGCGCGCGCGAGGGCGGCGCATCCAGCCCTCCGAACTCGACAATGCCCGCCAAGCGTATGCGCCCATCCATCGGTGTCGCAACGAACTTGCCCGAGACAACCATAACCGGGCTGCGCGGCATCGCGGAAGGCTTTACCAATTCAAGATGATAACCACGTTCGCTTTCAAGAGGAACAGAAACTCCCAAGCGCTTTGCCAATGGACCCGACCAGATCCCGGCCGTGACGACGGCTGCGTCACAAGCAATGGTCTCGCCACCGGCCCGAACCCCTGTGACATGCCCGTTTTTCCGAACTACGTCTTCGACGTTTGCACGTATGATACGACCTCCATTCGCCTCAACATGCGCGGCAAGGTCTTTCACGTACCGGCCGGGGTCGGTGATGTGGCCATGATTCGAAAGCCGGGCGGCAAACCCGATGCCCTGACTGTAAACCGGGTCATATTCATGGAAAGCGTGACCTTCCAATTCGTCCCACTGAAACCCGTTCCTGCGCCGGATATCCCAACCAAATGCATCTTCCTCAAAATGCGCGCGATCCCTGTAAAGAAACAGGTAATCTGACGGAACCAGCCACTTTTCCGCCCCCGTTCCGGCCGCCAGCGCCTTGTGGTCATTCAGACTGTCGCCAACGATGGACGACAGTGCTGCGGCGATCCTCTCGACGTCGGCGGCGTTGGCGTGACGGAGGTATTGCCAGAGCCACGGAAGAAGCTTTGGCAAATACCCCCATTTCAGGAACAAGGGTTGCGAGGGGCTGAGCAGCATCTTCGGCGCTTTGCCCAGCAATCCGGGAACGGTGACCGGAACGATCGAACACGAGGCCAAAACCCCGCCATTGCCGTGCGAGGTACCTTCGGCAGGTCCTGCCTTGTCGATCAGGATCACGTCGTGACCATCCCGCTGCAACCAGACCGCAGTCGACACGCCGACAATTCCGGCCCCTATGATGGCTATGGTTTTCTTGTCCGTCATTCTGTCACCGCCTTGGCAACCGCATAATGATCCAGTTTGGTCAGGTCAGGTCTGCCGCCAAGTCCGGGGTCCTGAGGCACGCATACCTGACCGTCCTTTACCTGAAATGGCTGCTCCAGAATGTCCTCTTTCAGGAAATAGGACGCCTGATAGAATTCGCAGCCCAGAGAGATTTCCGGTGTCGCGGCAATCATGTGCGTGCCCGCCAAGTGGGCCAGTCCAGCCTCGAACATGTCACCACCATAGGCCGTCAGGCCATGGGCCGCAGCAATGCGTGCAACTGTCTGCCCGCGTGTCAGGCCGCCTGACTTCATGATCTTCACTGAAACTCCGTCGCAGATCCCTTCGCGAGCTGCGCGCTCCATATCTTCGGGGCCAAAGACGCTTTCGTCGGCCAGAAGGGGAACATCCGTCATCTGCCGCAGCTTTGCCATCATGCCATACTGATGGGCGCGGACAGGTTGTTCAATGAAGTCCGGTTTGAACTGAGCGACGTCCCGCACCTGCGATGGCGCATCATCAATGCTGAGCCCTTGATTATAGTCCACGCGGACCGAGAACTCCGGGTAGTTCTGGGCAAGATACTCCAGCCGCATGATGTCAAAGGCGTGATCCTTGAACCCGGTCTTGAGTTTAACAATCCGAACACCATCCTCACGCAGGCGCGCCAAAAGATCGACGTCCTGGGCAAAGTCGGGATTTGCGATGGAACAACTCAGCGGAATGCTGTCGCGGAAGCGACCACCCAGCAAAGACCAGACTGGAACACCGCTGATCCGGCCTGCCAGATCCAGCAGTGCGGTTTCCAGCGCCGCCTTGGCTTCGGTGCAATGTGCCACGGCATAAGCCGCACGCGCCATGATGGCGGCCCGATCCCCAACGCATGCCCCAAGAACGTGAGGGCGCAGATAACGGTCCAGTGCCGCAAAACTCGCTTCGGGTGTTCCGGTGAAAACAGACCAGGGCGACGCCTCGCCATACCCCTGCGTGCCATCCTCGGATGTCAGGCGCAGGATGACGACTTCGCAAACGCCTTCAACCGATCCGATGCCGTGATCCCGGCGGGATGTGACCGGCAGTTCAAGGTGCCACAGGTCATAGCCGATGATTTTCTGTGCCAGATTGCTCATTTCGCCCCCTGTCGATGGGGAAAGCCTGCCTTGACCGGGCTATCATTTCAAATACTATATTTTCGTAAGTTCATCAGAAAAAGTGATGTAGCAATCGTTGTCCCTACGCTTTCGCCAGCTTCAGGCCTTTCATGCCATCATGGAAACCGGAACCGTGACCGGCGCGGCCTCGGTTCTTGGGATATCGCAACCCGGCATCAGCAACCTTCTGGCACAGCTCGAGCGCGAGGCTCGTCTGCCTCTGTTCGAACGGACCAAAGGCCGATTGCTGCCAACCCCTGAGGCCGAGATGCTATTTCGCGAGGTCGACACGGTCGTGCGCGGGCTGGACCACGTGGCGCAGGCCGTAACCGATTTGCAGAACAAACATCCCGGTCAATTGCAGGTTGCCGCGCCTCACCTGTTGTCCTTTGGCTTCATGCCCCGCGAGATCGCGTGTTTTGCCAAAACGCGTCCGAACCTGTCTGTCAGCTTTCAGTCGCAATATTCGTCCAAGATTCAGGAATGGGTCATCTCGGGCCTGTTTGAAATCGGTATCGTCGAGATGCCCATTCTGCATGACACACTGAACTATCAGGAGTTTCAGTTTGAAACGCTCGCGACTTTTCCTGAGGGCAGTCCCTTGGCCGAGCACGACGTACTGACGCCAGAGATTTTGGAAAACGAACCCTTCATCGTGATGGGGCCGGAACACCAGACCCATCGCCGGACTCGCGACATCTTTCAGGCATCCGGCCACACATGGCGTACCCAGATACACACCCATCTGTCCGAAAACCTGCTGAGCTTTGTAAAACAGGGTATGGGGGTCGCGATGATCGACCCCTTTACTGTGACCTTTGACGACGAGAGCGGGTATCAGACCCGTCCATTTGCGCCGCCAGTCATGCTGGATCTCGCGATCATCACGGCCAAGGGCCGCCCTTTGTCCACGATTGCCCAGGAATTTCTGGCCCAGTTGACCCCGTCAATTGCCGCTTACGCGACCCATTCCGAGACCGGCGCGGCCGTTTCGTGAAGCGGCTGTGAGTGAATGTCGACAAGTGTTGGGCCGTCATGCTCAATCGCCTGTTTCAGCACGCGCGGCAGATCCTCGGGGTCTTTGACGGTCCAGGATTTGACGCCAAAGGCGGCCGCAACAGCGGCGTGGTCTGTCCGGTTGAAATCAACATTGTAATAGCGCTGACCAAATCCCGCTTTCTGGCCAGCCTTGATCCATCCGAAGACTGAGTTCGAGAAGACGATCGAAGTGATTGGCATATTGTGCCGGACCATCGTTTCAAACTCGCCGCAGGTGAACCCGAACGAGCCATCGCCCATGACCGACAGGGTTTTAACCGATGGCCGCCCGACATGTGACCCCATGGCCGCGCCCAGCGAATATCCCAGCGCCCCATGTGCCCGGTTGGTGATGAAATGGCGCCCCGGTTTCCGCCAGCGGTAATATGCGCTGAAATAGGGGCAGGGGGTGCCGGGGTCGGCGACGACAATCGCGTCGTCATCCAGAATGTCCATCAGGGACGCCATGACGGCCTCGGGCCGGATCGGTGTCTCGCGACTTGCGGCCAGGGGGGCGAACGCGGCCATCTTGGCCTCCCATGCGGCGCGGGCCTTGGCTGTTCCGCCTTGGCTGGTCAGGCCCTGCCGGTCTTCCAGTGCTTGCGCCAAAGCCTCCAGCGCCAGTCGGGCATCGGCGCAGATCGCCACTTCGGTCTGGTAATTGGCGCCGATCACCATCGGATCGCTGTCGATATGGATGATCGTGGTGCTGCGCCCGGGGCTTCGCCACCGTTCCGTTGTGACCGAACCGGCGCGGCAGCCAATGAACAAAACGACATCGGCCTGATCCACGACGGCGCGGGTTGCCGGGATGCCCCCGTTCGACCCGACAACGCCCAGGGCCAGCGGGTCGGTCTCGGCAATGGACCCCTGACCCGACACGGTTGTGGCCACGGGCATGTCCAGCAGGCCTGCAACCCGGCGCAGCGCATCGGTCGCCCGGGACAAAACCGGCCCGCCACCACAGACCGCAACCGCGGATTTGGCCCCTGCAAGAATGGCAGCCGCTGCTATGATGGTGTCCGGGTCAGGTGCGGCCCGTTCAGCGGGATAGCTGCGGTGCCTGTCATCCGCCCAGATTTCAGCCTCATCGACCTGCGCCTTCTGCGTGTCAAACGGCAGCGCCAGATGCGTCGCACCGGGCGTGCCGGTCGTCATCGCCCTGAAGGCGGCCCGAACCATGGCCGGAAGCCGCGCGGCGTCGTCGAGGGATGTGTTCCATTTGGCCAGAGGCCGGAACAGCGCAGGCTGATCCAGTTCGGTCAACGGGTATTTGCCGCGGCTGGTTGTTGCCACATCCGACGTGATCGCCAGAATCGGAACCGAGCTTTCGTTGGCCTCGACCACTCCGGGCAAGATATAGGTCGCACCACCGCCGGACGGGCCCTCGCACACGCCGGGCTTGCCGGTGACGCGGGCATAGCCATCCGCCATATAGGCCGCGTGCCTCTCGTCCCGTGTCAGGATGTGCTGAATGCCGTGATCCATCCGGGCAAGGGCATCATAAAAGGGTAAAGTGGTATCGCCGCACAGGCCAAACATATGCGTCACACCATGCGCTTCGAGCATACGCACCATGGCTTCGGCTCCGGTCAGAAAATTTGTCCCTGTCATGGTCGCGAGTCCCTTGTGTCAAATCTGTACTCAGTTCTGTATACAGTTTTGTATATTGATTTCAAGCTCAACGTGTGGCACCTGTGATTCAAACGAAGAAGGGCAGGGGTAATGGCTGGTCCGCGCGTCGATGATATCTATGATCAGGTCAAGGCGATGGCGGTTTCGTTTCGCCTGCGCCCCGGCGACCGCCTGAACGAAGTGGCGTTGTCCAGGGATCTGGGCGTCAGCCGCACCCCGCTGCGCGAGGCGTTGAACCGTCTGGTCGCCGAACGGCTTTTCGACTTCCGCCCCGGACAAGGCTTTTTCTGCCGCCCGCTGGATGCGCAAAGCGTGTTCGACCTGTTCGAACTGCGCCAGATCATCGAAACAGCGGCGGCGCGCGCGGCCTGTGCCAAGGCATCGGACGAAGACCTGCAGTTGCTGCGGGATGAGCTTTACGCAACGGGCATCGACATCACCGGTCTGACTGTTGAAGAAGCCGTCAACCGGGATGAGGCGTTTCATCTGGGTATCGCGAAGCTGTCTGGAAACATGGAACTGTTGCAAACCCTGACGCGGATCAACGACCGTATTCGCTATATCCGCTGGATATCCATGAGCCTCGACAGGGTGCAACGCTCAAAGGACGAACACAAACGCGTCATGCAGGCTTTGATGGACCGGAACGCGGATGAGGCCGCTCGGGTTCTGGGTGCACATATCTCCAAGCGTATGGATCAGGTGCAGGATGCCGTGCGTCACGGGATTTCGAACATCTACATGGAAGGGTCCGACGATATCTCGGCCCGTATTATTGAGGAGGTTGAGGGATGATCGCGCAGGGCGGAAAATCCATCTACGGCGCGTCTGTCGGCATTCTGATGCTGGATGCCCGCTTTCCCCGCATTCCCGGCGATATGGGCAACGCGCAGACCTGGCCCTTTCCGGTTCACTACCGCATTGTTCGCGATGCCTCGCCGGATCGGGTGGTCCGGCGCAAAGCCGAAGGCATGCTCGACGTGTTCATCAACGCGGCGCAGGAGCTTGTCAAAGATGGTGTCGACGGGATTACCACCAATTGCGGGTTTCTGTCCCTGTTCCAAAAAGAACTGGCCCAGGCTGTGCCTGTTCCGGTGGCCACATCGTCCCTGATGCAGGTTGAAATGGTCAACCGCATCCTGCCAGCGGGAAAACGCGCCGGGGTTCTGACCATATCAGCCTCTACTCTGACCCAAGATCACTTGCTGGCCGCCAATGTTCCATTGGACACACCCATCGGCACAACCGAAGGCGGGGCGGAGTTCACCCGCGCGATCCTTGGAAATGAGCTTGGCCTTGATGTGGAAAAGGCCCGCAAAGACAATGTAGAAGCCGCCATGGCCCTGACATCGGAACACCCCGATCTTGGCGCGATCGTGCTGGAATGCACGAATATGTGCCCGTATGCGCCCGATATTCAGCGCACCACAGGGCTGCCCGTGTTTTCTATCGTATCTTTTGTGACATGGTTTCAGGCCGGTCTTGTGCCGCCCACCTACTAGACAGGTGACGCGGGCGCGCTGCCAGACCCGCCCTCATCCGTCACAGGTTCAGGTCGCCTTGTACCGAGTTCCGGATCACCCGCTCGGCATTCGGAATGTCGTTTGAAAGCGCCCGCTCTCTTGCGGCCTGTTTGTCCAGCCCAAACCCAACCCAACGGTCGGTGAGCCGGGATTCCAGTGTTGCCAGATCGACGCCCAGAAACACCTTGAGCGCCCATAGGGGATGAAGGCCTGACCAGCACGGTTCATCCAGTAAAAGGTAATTGCCTTCAACCAGAACGACCCGCTGATTAGGAGAGATCATTGATCGGGCAGCGATTGCCAGATCAAGCTTTCGGTCGAAGCCCGGAATTGCAACTTCATCTTCGGTGCGCAAACGCACAAGCAAGGCATGAAACCCGGCAAGATCGAAGGTTTCCGGCGCGCCCTTGCGGGGGAAAAGCCCGCGTTCCTTCAGGATCGCGTTGTCAAAGTGAAAACCGTCCATTGGCACAAGCCCGGCTGACACCCCGCGCCGGTTCAGTTCGGCCGTGGCAAGGCTGGCAACAGTGCTTTTTCCGGATCCGGGAGGCCCGGCAATCGCGACAAGTTGCCGGTGTCGGGCCGGCGGCAGCGCCTCAACGGCGTCGACGATACGGTCGGCCAGAACGTCAGGGGCGGTGCCGCCACCGGTCATGCGGCCTGATCCTCGGGCGGTGCTTCCTTAGCCCCGGTCATAAACGCCACGGCGTCGGACATCGAATAGTCTTTGGGGTCAATCACACACAGGCGTTTTCCCAGCCGGTGCACGTGAATTCGGTCTGCGACTTCAAAAACATGAGGCATGTTGTGGCTGATCAGGATGATTGGGATGCCACGCGATTTCACATCCTGGATCAGTTCAAGGACCCTGCGGCTTTCTTTGACGCCCAGTGCTGCTGTCGGTTCGTCCAGAATGATGACCTTGGACCCGAACGCCGCCGCACGTGCCACTGCAACGCCCTGGCGTTGTCCACCCGACAGGGTTTCGACCGCCTGATTGATATTCTGGATCGTCA
Organism: Ruegeria sp. AE3; assembly: GCF_056542225.1. NCBI lineage: Bacteria > Pseudomonadati > Pseudomonadota > Alphaproteobacteria > Rhodobacterales > Roseobacteraceae > Ruegeria > Ruegeria sp. AE3. The sequence goes on from NZ_JBQFZL010000022.1 coordinate 12,044, forward strand.
TCAGACCCAGTTCGCTCAGCTTTTCGCGGGCGAATTTTTCCATCGCCGGACGGTCAAGCATGCGAAACCACGACCCGAGCGGTCCTTTGCGCCGAATTTCCCGCCCCATGAACATGTTGTCCGCGATCGACAGGGCAGGGGACATGGCAAGCGTCTGGTACACGGTTTCAATACCGGCTTCACGCGCGTCGATCGGGGAATGGAAATTCACCTTTTGACCTTCCAGCCAGACCTCGCCTTCGTCGGGCGCCACCGCGCCCGACACTGCCTTGATCAGCGTCGACTTGCCAGCGCCATTGTCGCCGATCACCGCCAGAATCTCACCCGGCATCAGATCGAAGTCGCAGTGATCCAGCGCAGTCACCTTGCCATAGCGTTTCACAAGGTTCCGTCCTTTGAGAATGGGTTCCATCAGGCTGCCACCTTTCTGATCCACTGGTCGACCGCGACCGCTGCGATGATAAGGATGCCGATCAGCAGGAACGTCCATTGTGCATCCGCGCCCAACAACCGCAGCCCAAGCGTAAAGACGCCTACGATCAGGGCACCGAACAGGGACCCCAGAATAGACCCGCGACCGCCAAAAAGAGATATCCCCCCGATCACGACCGCCGTGATGCTTTCAATGTTGGCCAGCTGCCCCGAGGTTGGCGAAACTGACCCGATCCGACCAATCAGGGCCCAGCCCGCAAAGGCGCAGATCAGGCCGGACAGCATGTACACGGATATCAGCGTGCGGTGTACGTTGACACCGGACAGCTCTGCCGCTTCGGGGTCATCCCCGACGGCATAGACATGCCTGCCCCAGGCCGTGTGCCGCAGCGCGTATGCAAGGACGAGGATCAGCGCCAGCATGAAGACCACCCCGACGGTAAACACCGCCCCGCCCACGTTAAACTTGGCACCAAACAGTTGCAGGATGGCGGCGTGTTCCTCGATCTCCTGCGACCGGATCGTTTCGTTTTGTGAATAAAGAAAATTCGCCGCAAGAACGATCTGCCACATGCCAAGGGTGACGATGAAAGGCGGCAGCTTGATGCGACTGACCAGAAACCCGTTCAAAGCCCCGATTGCCGAGCCAACAGCAAGGCCGCACACAATCGCAATCGTAGGCGGCATTCCATAGCGGAAGGTAAACTGCCCCATCACAACCGACGACATCACCATGATGGCCCCAACACTCAGGTCGATGCCTGCGGTCAGGATCACAAGGCTTTGCGCCGCGGCCACGATCCCGACGATCTGAACCTGTTGCAGGATCAATGTCAGCGCAAAGGGCGAAAAGAACTTGGGGCCCAGCAAGACACCAAAGATGACGATGGCAGCGACAAGGACAATCAGCGGGACCAGCGACGGGTTCACATGCAGAAAATGCTGAACCGTCCCGACAAATCCGCGTTGGTGATCGTCAAACTCGGCGACTTGCTCCGGGCTGCCTTTTGCGGCGGTTTCGAAATCGTCAGCTTGTCGTGAAGAATCGGACATAGAATTTCCCCCAAAGCGTCAGGTTTATGACGACTTTAGCAAGGTTTCAGGCGTGTGGGTGGTTTTGATAAGTGGAAGGCCGCGCAGCGGCCTTCCAAACATTCAGCTTAACCCCAGCAGAGGTCCATGCCTTCCTGAACCGAGATGGACTCGACGCCGTCGGCGGCCTTATCCGTCACAAGCGCCACACCGGTGTCAAAAAAGTCCTTACCGGGTGTGTTCTCGGGCTTCACGCCTTCGTCCGCCCATTTCTTGACGGCCTCAACGCCCAGCGATGCCATCAGCAGCGGGTATTGCTGTGATGTTGCACCGATGACGCCGTCCGCCACGTTCTGCACGCCAGGGCAGCCGCCATCGACGGAAACGATCAACACGTCATTTTCGCGCCCGATAGCCTTAAGCGCTTCATAAGCGCCCGCTGCCGCCGGTTCGTTGATGGTGTGCACCACGTTGATCGTCGGGTCTTTGGCCAGCAGGTTCTCCATGGCGCGACGACCGCCTTCTTCGTTGCCAGCGGTGACATCGCTACCAACAAGACGCGGGTCGTTTTCATCGCCAATCACGTTCGGATCGGCCAGATCAACACCGAACCCCTGCAGGAACCCTTGATTGCGAAGCACATCCACAGTGGGCTGGCTGACCGCAAGGTCCAACGTGGCGATTTTGGCGTCATTTGCCGCATCTCCCAGCGTGGCTTTTGCCCATTGTCCGATCAGAAGCCCCGCAAGGAAATTGTCCGTGGCAAAGGTCGCGTCGGCCGAGTCGATAGGCTCAAGTGGGGTGTCCAGCGCAATCACCAGCAGCCCGGCATCGCGGGCCTGCTGCACCGCCGGAACGATGGACGACGTATCCGACGCGGTCAGCAGGATACCCTTTGCGCCATCCAGAATGCAGGTTTCAATGGCCTGAACCTGAGTTTCGTGGTCTCCGTCGACTTTGCCGGCAAAGGCTTTCAGCTTCATGCCAAGCTCTTCGGCTTTAGCTGTGGCACCCTCTCTCATTTTAACAAAGAAAGGGTTGGTATCCGTCTTGGTGATCAGGCAAACGGTTTCACCTTCGGCCATTGCACTGCTTGCCATGGCCGTAACCGCCAGCGCCGTGGCGCCTGCAAGTTTCGCAAGTTTCATCGGTAGTCCTCCCAGTTTTCCCAATGCCCTTCCGGGCATACGTTTGATCGGGCGAAAACCGGCCCGATCTCACATAAAAACCATCACAAGATTCGAATTTCGAGTCAATAAATAAATCACTCTTATTTATTATTGACAGAAAGGAAGGGTTTCAACATTGTCGTCATGAAGGGGATGGCCGTGTCTGCAATGAACTCTTTGGACAATACCACTGGCGTACGCGAGCCAGACATGCGCGGCACCAACCAAAGTGGAATGCGGGCCCGAAATGAACGGCTTGTCCTGTCACTGGTCCGGCGCCATCAGGCCCTCGCAAAATCTGAAATCGCGCGGATGACCGGGCTGTCGGCGCAGACGGTCTCGGTCATCATGCGACAGTTGGAAACCGATGGGCTGCTTCTGCGGGGCGAACCGATCCGGGGAAAAGTCGGGCAGCCATCGGTTCCCATGCGCCTGAACCCGGATGGCGCTTATTTCTTCGGGCTCAAAGTCGGGCGGCGCAGTACCGAATTGGTGCTGACGGATTTCCTTGGCAACGTCAGGCACCGCGAGCGGCGGACCTATGATTTTCCGACACCCGAGGCGACACTGAGCTTTTCCAAAGAAAGCCTCGACAAAGTGATGGCGTCACTGTCGCCCGAGGCGCGCAGCCGGATCGCGGGTCTTGGGATTGCGATGCCGTTCTACCTTTGGGACTGGGCGCAGACATTGCAGGTTCCGCAGGAGAAAATGGATCCGTGGCGTGACGCGGACCTGAAAGGCGCACTGGCCGCAAGCTATGACTTGCCGGTATTCCTGCAGAACGACGCAACGGCCGCTTGCGGTGCCGAGCTGGTGTTTGGCCCGGCGGAAGGCCCACGAGATTTCCTGTATTTTTATGTGGGCTTCTTCATCGGGGGCGGGGTGGTTCTGAACGGCTCCATCTTTTCAGGGCGGGGAAACGCCGGTGCGCTTGGTCCATTGCCTGTGCCGGACGACGCAGGCGGAGTGAAACCGTTGATAGATGTCGCCAGTCTTTATGTGCTGGAGCGTGCGGTTGGTGGAAATGCCGCAACAGCCGGTTCAATCTGGGAAACGACACTGCATTGGGACGTACCGGAAACCCACCTTGAGAACTGGTTGAAACAGGCGGCGCACGGGATCGCACATGCCATCGTCTCGTCTTGCAGCCTGATCGACTTCGAATCTGTCAAGATTGATGGCTGGATGCCCGCAGGCATCAAGGCGCGGCTGGTGGAATTGGTTGAGGTCAAACTATCTGACATGAACCTGACCGGGCTTGAACGGCCCTTGGTGCTGGCAGGGACGGCGGGCCCGGATGCCCGGTCATTGGGGGCGGCCAGTTTGCCATTGTCGGAAAGATACCTGCTCGAAGGGTAGGTTCATCCCCGAAAAACCCCGACCTGTATCCAAAGCGGATCAACCGGAAAAAGGGCATTGCCCGCTGAACTTTTTGACAGCCAGCGCAATTGATCGTTGACGGATGCCGAAGAAGTCTGGCAAGCCGCTCGGCATGTCCGGTTCCGGGGCGTGCTCTGGAATCAATAGGGAATGCGGTGCGGGCTTTGGCCCAATTCCGCAACTGCACCCGCAACTGTAAGCGGCGAGCAGGGCTGAAGTGCCACTGGAGTTAATCCGGGAAGGCCAGCCCAACGCTTTGACCCGCAAGTCAGGATACCTGCCGGACATGTGCCTTTGACAAGGGCACTCCTAATCGGCGACGGGATGTGCGTCGGAGCAGGATGCTTGAAAAAGCAGCTCGGCTTGGACGTCCCCGCAGTCAAAACGCATCTCGTACCGGGGTTGGTACGAAGGGACAAGGACGACTATTGATGACCAAGCTGCTTTCTGCAGCCGCTGTGGCGATGGCGCTTCCAGCGATGGCAAATGCGCATTTCCTGCTGGAATACACCTCTGACACCATGATCGACGCACCGGGGAATGTTCCGGTCAAGCTGATCTTCTGGCATCCGTTCTCGAACGGGCATGTCATGGATCTGGACAAGCCGCAGGAATTCTACGTGATCCACAACGGTCAGAAAACCGACCTGCTGGACACTCTGGAACCCGTGCGTTTCACCGGCGGGGAAAACGAAGGCGCGGCATTCAAGGGTTATGTTCCGGTCAAACGGTCGGGCGACTATGTGCTGGTGACAGTTCCCCAGCCCTATTACGAGGGGTCTGAGGATATCTATATCCAGCAGATCGCCAAGGCATTCTTGAACCGCAACGAATTGCCGACCGACTGGATGAACCCGGTGGGCTTGCCGGTTGAGATCATCCCGCTCAACAAACCGACCAACATCATCGCGGGTTCGACCTTTACGGGTCGGGTTATGGCAGAAGGCCAACCAGTTGCGGGTGCCGAGATCGAGATCGAGTACATGGCCGCAGAACCGGACATGGAAAGCACGGCTGCTTCGGCCCCGACCGTCTCGCCGTTGCCGGGTGGTGCATTGGTCGCAACTTCGGATGATAACGGGTATTTCACGTTCGGCGTTCCGAAAGCCGGATATTGGGGTTTTGCAGCGCTCGGCGCCGGTCCCGTGACCGAACACAATGGCAAAGAACTCAGCCAGGACGCGGTCATCTGGATCCGCGCCTGGGATTTGGAGTAACCGTAGATGCATATCGTTGACGGAGCCTTGTCCAACCCGGTCGTGATCGGCGGTGCCGTCGCTGCGGCGGGTGGAATTGCCATGGGCCTCAGGTCGCTGGATCTTGATCGCATCCCCACTGCGGGGGTGCTGTCAGCCAGCTTTTTCGTGGCATCGCTGATCCATGTTCCTATTGGTCCGTCGTCGGTGCACCTGATCCTCAACGGTATGGCCGGGCTTTTGCTGGGGTGGGCCGCATTCCCGGCCCTGTTCGTCGGGCTTTTGCTGCAAGCCGTCTTCTTTGGCTTTGGCGGGTTGACGGTATTGGGGATCAACACCCTGAACATCGCGTTGCCCGCGGTTCTGGCCGGACTGATCTTTAGCCGCCTGATCGCCCACGGCTCACCGCTGCAAGGTGCGATATGGGGCGGGGTCGGCGGTGCCTTTGCCATTGCCGCCACAACCGGCATGGTTGCGTTTTCACTGGCCTTGTCCGGGGATGCCTTCCTGCCTGCGGCCAAGCTTGTTTTCTTTGCACATATTCCTGTCATGGCGATTGAGGCGATCCTGACCGGGTTCGCGGTTTTGCTGGCGCGCAAGGTCAAGCCCGAGCTGTTTGTCAAACGAGCGGTCGCATGAGGTATCTGGCAATCGTTCTGGCGCTGTGCTGCGCACCCCTACCTGCCTTAGCGCATAAGGTCATAGCCGGAGTGTTTAAATCCGGTGACGCCATCGAAGGCGAAATCGGCTTTTCCAACGGCGACATGGCAAGCGATACCGAGGTCATCGTCAACGGCCCGGACGGAGCCGAGCTGGGCCGTATCGTAACAGATGCAGACGGGTTCTTTATCTACACGCCAAACGCGCCGGTGGCCCATACTTTCTTTGCAATCCTTGGTGCCGGGCATGTGGCCGAGGTTACCATGCCCGCTGCGGATGTCGCCCGGATCATGGGCGTTGAAGCGGAACCTGATACCCCGCCAACAAACGCACCTGCCCAGACAGCGGCGGTGCTCAGCGATGAACAACAACAGGTCATTGCCAGGGCTGTTCGTGATGAGCTGCGCCCGCTACGACGCGAGATCGCGGCTTACCGCGAACAAAATGATCTGCAAACTGTTCTGGGTGGGATCGGATATATCGTCGGTCTGTTTGGTCTGGGCTTTTACTTTGCGGCACGCCGCAAGCTGGCGGCCTGATGGCGCATGTTCTGGGACAACAGGAAAGCACGCTGGTCAAAGCGGGCACGCAGCGGCGCGGCGCGATCAACCCGCTTGATCCTAGGATGCGGATCGTTATGGCGGTTGTCTTCGCGGTGGTGACAGTGGCGGTGTCCTCGCTGACAGCGCTGTGCGCGGCTTTGGCGGTGTCCCTTTCGCTTCTTGCCGCGTCGCGTCTGCCCTGGCGGATGACATTGAAACGCATGGCCATGATGGACGGGTTCATCCTGTTCATGCTGTTGTTGTTGCCATTCTCCATGCCCGGCGACCCGATGTTTACGCTCTGGGGGTTCCCCGCAAGCTGGCAGGGCTTCTGGAAAGCGGTCGAGATCGCCTTGACGGCCAACGCGGTCATCCTGTCCCTTATGGTGCTGGTCGGCACGATGGAGCCGGTCACGCTTGGCCACGCCCTGCACCGCCTGCGCTGCCCCGAAAAGCTGGTTCACCTTTTGATGTTCACCATCCGATATATCGAGGTTCTGCGGGAAGAATACCTGCGCCTGCGCGCGGCCATGAAAGTGCGCGGCTTTCGCCCGGCAACAAACTGGCACACCTATCGCAGCTTTGGCTATCTCGTGGGCATGATGCTGGTGCGCGCGATCGAAAGATCCGAACGCATTCTTGATGCGATGAAGTGCAGGGGGTTTTCAGGCCGTATGCTGCTGCTTCAGAACTTTGCCCTGACCCGAAGGGACATCGTTTTTGCCGCAGGTCTTGGTGCCCTTTGCGCGGGTCTGATCATACTGGATTTGGCATGACACTGATTGCGCTTGAAGAAATCTGCTTTGCCTACGCCGGTCTGCCACCCGTTCTTGACGGTGCCAGCCTCAGCCTGTCCGCTGGTCAACGCCTGTCGCTGACGGGCCCGAACGGGGCAGGAAAATCGACCTTGCTGCGCATTACGCTTGGCTTGCAGCGCGCACAGTCCGGCACGGTCAGGATCTTTGGTCAGCAAAGGGTGCATGAGGCTGATTTTCACGACGTGCGCCGCCGGGTGGGCCTTGTGTTTCAGGATGCGGATGATCAGTTGTTCTGCCCGACCGTCGCCGAGGATATCGCCTTTGGCCCGCTCAACCTGGGCAGAACACGCGACGAAGCACTTGCCATCGTTGAAAGCGTGTTGGGTGATCTGGACCTGATGCATCTGAAGAACCGCATCACCCACAATTTGTCAGGGGGTGAAAAACGGCTGGTTACGCTGGCGACCGTTCTGGCGATGGAGCCCGAGGTTCTGCTGCTTGATGAACCCACCAACGCGCTGGACCCACGGAACGAGGCCCGGCTGCTGGAAATCCTCCGGGCATTGCCGCAAGCGATCCTTCTTGTCAGCCATTCCCCGGCCTTCCGCGCCGAACTGGCACCGGATGCGCTGGATTTGCGAGACGGAAAACTGGTTTCTGTCTGACAGGACCAATACGTGTTCAGCTGTTCCGCTTTCGGCTCATAAGCCCATATCTGACTGCCCATGCGCGAAACGACAGGCGTCTGCGACGGTCCTGTTTCACCGGGTGTTTCGACGGCGCGCCACCTTTTCGGTTGAACTCGAAAACGTCAATGATGCGCTCGGCGCAACCGCAGGCTTCGCCCATGCCAACTTTGGCAAAGTAGAATTTTTCGAAACGTTCCGGGTTTGGCATGGCACCCCTCCTGTTCAAGCGTAACTCCAAAAGCCAAGTGCCGCCAAATCACTTTGTTGCGGATGCAGAGGGGGTCCTATGGCGCGGCGAATGCGCTTCCCGTCCAGACATTGTCCAATTGATTGAAGACCGGCGAGGTGATGAGCATCTCGGCAGGGTACAGCAATTGCAGCTCATCCGCGAACCGCGTGACGCCGGGTACAAGCCCGGTGATGTTTTGCCACGCGGCCCAGCTGCCGGGATCGGACAGGCTGGTGGGATTGCCGGGATCAGCCGCCTGGTGCCAACCGGCCGCATTCAGGATCGGCGAAAGGGCAAAGCGCGCATCGTTGCTGTCAACCTCGGAACAGGCAGCAGCATCGCATTCCCAGCTTGTCCAGTCTGCCGCCGCGATGGTCCCGGCAATCGGGGCGGCGGCGTCGATGACCCGTGCCAGAACCTCGAACCCGCCACCCGCAGTCGGACGGCTGAGCGACAGCGGGTCGGTGGCCACGGCATGCAGCGCCGCGGTCGGTGCCAGGCTGAGGGTTCGACCGATCAAAGCCAGCTGTGCGATGCCGTCGGTCACGGGGCCTGATCCGGCGGCCGGAAGGACCCTGACAGGTGTCAGGATCGGCACCGCACCGCCACGTATCGCGATCTCCTGCAACGCATTGTCGAAGGCCGGAACGAAATCACTGCGGATCGTATAGCTCAGCGGGAAACTGGCCTGCTGCGGACCAACGGGCCTTGCACCGTCGCGGGTGATGAAAGACATCGGCGGAACGGCACCCGGTTGCGGCAGCGAAATCTGCGGTCCCGCGATACCCAAAGCGGCCGCGATCATGCGAGCGCGCTGTTCGGCCTCACCATACTCGCTCAGCAGATTGATATAGCCGCCGATCTCGGTGATGTTGCGCGGCGCAGGGATGCGCGAAGGGGCAATATCGCCCGCAATGGCCAGCCTATGGGCAATCACCTCACGGGCGCGCTGGATCGCCGGAGAGTTGGTCGTTTCAAGAATGCTGATGATCGCCTCGGCAAGGCTTTCATCAATTCCCGGTTTGTCCGTCACATTTGTGCTCGTGTCACTCATTGTCGTCCTCCGCAGGGGCGTTCAGGCCATTGAGGAAATCCAGCACCGACTGGCTGCCAGCCTTAGTCGCGCTGCCGTCATCGGCATCCGCGTTCGCCTTGGTGAAGGCCCCGAAAAGCTTGGCCAGAAGCAGTGTGTTGGACGGGTTGGCCAAAGCCGCAGCCCCGCCGGGGAAATCCTTGAACAGGTTTTGCGTAAAGGCTGCCCGGTTGCCGTCTGCCTGTCCGCCAATCAATGCGGCGACACCCGAGGCGTTCTTGGCGATATCCTCAAACCCCTTGATCTTGTCGGCGTTGCTGGCATCGAACGCCTTTTTGTCAGCGGCGGCTTTCTTGGCCTCTTCCTCTTTGCGGGCGGCAGCGATTTCCTGACCTTTACCCGCAAGTTCCGTGGCCTTTCCAACCAGTTCTTTCGTCAGATCCGTTGCCGTGTCGATGGCCTTGTCTCGCCCCGCAGCGACCGATTGCGTTTCAAGCGCAAGCTGGGCTTGCAGTTCCTTCAGGCCCGTAAGATCGGTTCCCGCCCGCGCAAGATCAGGCGCGGCCTTGAGGATTTCGGCCAGTTGCGACGTGGGCACAGCCTGGCCGGTGCCAATGTCGCCCCCTGCAATAGTCAGCGTGTTCGACGGCTGGTTGTTCGGCAGGTCTGACGGCGCGCGGGTGCCAAAGATGGCGTCACTGTCAGCAGGCAGGACCGGCGCGTCGCCAACCGGCGGCGGTGTCGGGCTGTCCTGCCAGTTCCAGAAGCGGCGGTGGTCGATCATCTCGCAGGAATTGCAGCGGCCCAGAACGGCCTCGCCCAGCAATCCTCTGGTCGGCAGTGAAATCGTGCGGCGCGGTGGCCGGAAATCCTCGCGGTGGAAGGCCAGCAGACTGTCCTGAATATCACCGGTCCGCATCTCCATCCGGTCGGCCAGATCGGGCGGGATCGAGAAGGGCATGATCATGGCATTGCCATAGAACCCCAACACCTTGTTCTGGACGGTGCTGAGCAGCGATATTTCGCTTGAGGCATCGTCCAGCCCGCCTTCCGGTACCCCGATGGTGAAGCGTTCCAGCAGGATCGCACGTTCTTCGTCCGTCATGCTGGCCCAGATCACGCGGGAATAGCGAACGGTGTTGGCCACAACATGCTGGTACATCTCTTCGATGCGGCGCAGATCCCGGCGTGACAGAACGTCCGGCACCTCCTGCACGGAATAGGGCAGGGTGGCAGGCAACGCCTGGAACGTGTTGTCATCAACAACTGTCTGGGCGTTTTCATTCATACGCGCCTCGAACTCGCTGACCATGGGCGGACCCACCAGATCGTCAAAGTCCGAGCCCGAGATCGTGGTGCGAAGGCTGCGGTTGATATTGCGGGTGGCCCGGTCCAGATCGTCGGCATCTTCCAGATTGGCCAGATGTTCCCAGATGTTGAAAATGTTGATGGGATCCGGACCAGTGTAGAACGAGTAGGCAAACGAACCCGTCCGCCTGCGCAGCTCGACACGGGCGATATCCGACCGCTCGACCGAACGGGGCAAAGCCACAGACCCGGTATAGGTCCGGCGCTTGGTCGGATCACGCCGCGCATCAGCCAGCCGGACAAGCAGGTTCTCGCGTGTTTCCGCTGGCAGGTCATGCAGGTTGTCGATGTCGATCGGTGAACCGGTCAGGGGCACAGGTCCGACCCGGTCGCCATCCTGCGTGAAGATCACAACAGAAATGTCATCATTGGGCATGAACGTGCCCTGCGCCTCGAAACTGACGATGTCCTGTGCGACACCGGGCGCGTTCTGCGGTGTTGCGTCCTTGTCCGCATAAAACTCTTCCAGAAGCTTCAGGGCGCTGCGGAATCTGCGGCGGTTTCGGAACACGCGCCGGAACACTTCTGCATGGCGCAGGATGACCTTGTACCGGCTCAGCAATCCGGACCGGGTGACATTGCCCGGCAACTGGTCACCTTGCCCCAGACGGCGGAAGCGGATGAGTTGCATCGGCACAAAGACCACCAACTGCACGCCCTCGATACGTGTTTCCAAGGAAAAGTCGCGCAGGACTTCGAACCATTGCATGGTCATTGCGTGGCAATGATTGCGGTTGGCCACGAATTTCGTTGTGGCCGTTCGCCGATCCGTCGCAGTTGCAGTGCGCACACTGGTCCGTGCCGAGTTGCGCTTGACCGAAGCCGCCCGTTCAAGCGCGGCAGAGAATGTCTCATGCGTGTCGGACAGAAAATCGCGCGATGTGTTCTGCGTGTTGGACGAATTGCCGGAAGAATTCGAACTGGACCGTGCGCCGCTGAAGCCCACGCCGCCGACGATGGCCCCGATGCCTCCGAACAGGCCGCCACCAACGCCACCTGCGCCTCCGAAGCTCTTTGAAAAAGCGCGGGTCGAAAACGAAGACGTACCCTGAATTACCTCATCCAGCGCGCTTTCAAACGTACTGTCAAAGGACGTGTCGCGGGCTTCCTCGAATTCCTGCTGTTCTTCAAATGTCAGGCTCTCTCGTTCACGTACGCTCAGTGTTTCGCGCTGTTCCGACACGACAATCCGCTGCTCTTCTCCGGGGGCAAGCGGCAGGGAATAGACCAGCCGACCCAAAGACATGCCAGCGTGAACAGCCGTCGACCGCATCTTGGCAATATAGCCAAGCGCAAGGCTCGACGCTTTGGGCACATCCTGCGGCCGTTCCTCAAGATCTTCAAAGAAGTCTTCGATATCAATGGGTTCGTCAATCGGAATCCGGTCTCGAAAATCCCAATCACCCCCGTCATTGTTGAACGCGGCCAGAAGCGTTTCGGCTGATAGATTGGCCTGAGCAAAGGCTGTGCCCGGGATAGTCGTCACAAAGCGGCCACCGCCTATGGGGCGCGTTCGAACGATATTCTTGGGCCCGACGAGCGGATCAATCAGCCGGTACAGAACCGAATAGCGCCGCCGTGAAACCGTGCCACCTTCGGTTCGGTACTCCGACGCGCAATCGCCCTCGCCCAGCACGATAGGGGCCTGCGTACCGGTGAAATCTGATATGTTTTCTTCGGCATCCTCGGGATCCACCGGAAAGATATCGGCCAGCTCACCGACGATCGAACGGTGCAAAGGCAGGACAGTGCGATCCAGCACCACAAGACCCATTTCGCCGTCCAGCGCGTCAACGCGTGGCACGGCTTCTGTCAGGGTGGTGTTCTGGCCCCTGATCCGTAACCGCAGGCCGTTCTGCGGCAGGCGGAGGTTAGGCAGATCAACCGAAAAAAGACCACGCGCGTCCGTGACGGCGGCTTTGACAGCCCACGAAAAATCTGCGTCGTCGATCCCTTCATTGGCGGTAAAGGTGGGGCGCAGGACCTCGACGATCACGCGTTCGGCAGGGGTCCCGTCAGGGTTGATCAGTTCCCCCCGCAATTTCGGGGCGAGGGTGGGAACGACCGCCCCCAGAAAGCCTCCGGCCAGATCTTCGCGAATGGTTGCAAGCTGACGAAAAACCGCACCAGTCGACTGGACGCGCCGGTCGACCAGATCGTTGATCACTTCTGAGGACAGCTCAATTCCGACGCCACGGCGCAATGCCTTGAGCTTTTCCGCCTCAACCCGCTTCTGATCCTCAACGCTGTGCGCACCAGCCGCGACAGTGCCGGAAATTTCCGCTGATATCGATGGGTTAGGCCGAAGATTTGGTAGGGACAGCGTTATGCGCGGGGGCTCACTGCTGGAGTCGGACATGAACGTCACCTCTCGAGAAAGAGCTGAAAAAACGAGATGTCAGAAAAATAAGTCAAATCATTAAAGGTGACCCAAGGTAACATGTCTGGGGGATTCGCGGAAGCAACGCAGGGTTGTACCCGCTGCAACGCGCGGCAAAGCGCTCAGGACAAGCGTAGTGTCCCTTGCCGCTGACGGTATCCAGAATTGGTCAGGGCCAGAGGAAAAACCTGTCGGGAAACACCGGCACCCAGATCGCCTTTGGTCTAGTTTCGCGACTGCTGAGACGAATAGAAATACGCAATGGCCTGCGTGCGGTTTTTGACACTCAGCTTTTCGTAGATGTTGGATAGGTGAAACTTGACCGTGTTTGTCGAAATCTGAAGTTCCTTTGACAAATCCCGGTTCGACATTCCCTGCGCCAGCGCCTCCAGAATTGCGCGTTCTTTACGCGACAGGCTCTGGATCGGGTCCTGTTGCATTTTCCGGATATCGATGAACGGGAATACCATCTTACCCGCTGCCACTTTGGCGCAGGTTTCCAGCAGACCCTCAACCTCGCCCGTGCGGGCGGCAAATCCGGCCGCACCCGCCTGCATCGCCAATCGCGGAACATCGCCGCCAGTGTCGCCATAAACGACAAAGCGCGGGGCGTTGGGCTGATCGCGCAGAACCTCGATCAGTTTGGCAGCGCCTAAAACCGGAAGCGTCCAGTCGACGACACCGACCTGAACGGGAACCCGCATCACCGTTCCCAGAAACCCTTCGGCCGTTGCTGACGTGGCCATCAGCGAGAATCGGGGGTCCCGCTCGAATATCTCGGACATGGCCGACAGAACCAGCGGGTTGCCGTCCGCCAGCATGATGTCGATGGGTTTGCCCGGTGTCTCAACCATATGATTTTGCCCCGAATTCGGAAAAACCTACCCATAAGATTAGGTAGATTCTTTGTATACCTTCGTATTTTTACCAAAACGGGTAGGTATTGCCCCATCCTATTGGCCATCCAAAAGCAGTAGTAAGTTACGTTGCGTCATAAGGCAAGCTCGCGTTTCCTGCTCGGTAACTTGACACGACGGGCCGCAATGCCCGGCCAACAGCCGAGGATGCCAGACCATGACTTTTCAGATTTTCCCTCCGCTCGAAATCCCCCAAACCCTCGCTGCGGGGCCGGGGCCGGGTAACACGGATGCCCGCGTCCTCAAGGCCTTTGCCAATGCAGGCGTTGCCGATCACATGCAGGGGGACGTCCTTAGGGGGATGGTCGAATGCAAGCACATGCTGCGGAAAATCTGGGGCACCCAAAACGCCTATACCTTTGCTGTTGCCGGCACCGGTTGGAGCGCCCTGGACACCATGTTTTCGGCTGTCATGCCTGGCGACAAGGTCGTAGCTTTTGCCAACGGCACATTCTCGGGGATCGACGCGCTGACCCTGCGGTTCAAAGCGGCGACGCCCGAAGAACATGCAGCCAACCCGATGGCGCCTCAGGCCGCCAGCGTCACCGTGATCGAGGTTCCGCACGGCCAGCCGGTCACCGGTGATCTGGTCGAGGCGACTCTCGCGCAGCACAAACCGAAATGGGCTTTCATGGCGCATTGGGAAACCGGATCTGGCCGCATCAATGACCTGCGCGGATTTTCCGACGCGTGCGAACGTCATGGCGCGATGGGTCTGATCGATGCGGTGTCGTCTCTGGGCGTCGATGACTTCTCGATAGACGATTTTCCGGGCATCGCCGGATGGGCGTCCTGCCCGCAGAAAGGTCTATGCTGCCTGCCGCTGACCTATGCCCCTGTCAGCTTTACCGACGCCTATATCGCATCACTCAGAACCACCGGTGCCTATACCTATGTGCACAATCCCATCTTTGAGGCCCGCCATTGGGGCATTGTTGATGGGCAGGATGTTGAAAAGGGCACCTATCACCGCACCCATTCGGGCTACGCCGTTGCGGCCTTCCATGAATCCCTGCGCCTGACCCTTCAGGAAAGTCTGGCCAAGCGGTCCGCATCGTACAAGACGCATGAGAAGGTTCTGCGCGACGCTGTTACCGAAATGGGCTGCGAGGTCACCTCCGACATGCCCAGCCTGATTGTGCTGAACCTGCCCCCGGAACTGGCTGGCCGCGAGATGGAGCTGGTCCAGAACTGCCGTGCGCGCGGGTTTGGCATCTGGCCGACCCTCAGCGAACCCGTGCAGGTGCGCATCGGCATCCTCAACCAATTGAACCGCGAGGCCGTCAGCCGGATTGTGCGTCTGTTCGCCGAAGCCATCCGAGAACTGGGCGGAACGGTCAATCAAGACGCAATCGAAGACCTGCTGGAAAGCCGTTACGGCACCTCAATCGCTGCATAAACAGGAGCGGATCAGATGGATATTCACGAATATCAGGCAAAGGAAATTCTTTCGAATTTCGGTGTCGCCATACCATCCGGCGCACTGGCCTACAGTCCGGAGCAAGCGGCCTATCGGGCGCGTGAGCTGGGCGGTGACAAATGGATCGTCAAGGCGCAGGTCCATGCAGGCGGTCGCGGCAAGGCCGGAGGGGTCAAGCTGTGCAACACCGAGAACGAAATCTATCAGGCCTGCGATGATCTGTTTGGTCGCAAGCTGGTCACGCATCAGACCGGCCCCGAAGGCAAAGGCATCTATCGCGTCTATGTCGAAGCCGCGGTGCCGATTGACCGCGAGATTTATTTGGGTTTAGTCCTCGATCGGTCCAGCCAAAGGGTGATGATCGTGGCCTCGTCCGAGGGCGGGATGGAGATCGAGGATATCTCGGCTGACCGCCCGGAAAGTATCGTCCGCTCCATCGTGGAACCGGCGGTTGGGCTTCAGGAATTTCAGGCGCGCGAGATCGCATTCAACCTGGGGCTTGAGCCCAGGCTGATCCAGCAAATGGTGCGTACGCTACAGGGCTGCTATGCCGCTTTTAGCGAGCTTGACGCGACAATGGTCGAGATCAATCCGTTGGTCATCACAGGTGACGACCGGGTGCTGGCGCTTGACGCCAAGATGAGCTTTGACGACAACGCCCTGTTCCGCCATCCACAAATCTCTGAACTGCGTGACAAAAGCCAGGAAGACCCGCGCGAAAGCCGCGCGGCCGACCGCGGACTGTCTTATGTCGGGCTGGACGGAAATATCGGCTGCATCGTCAACGGTGCCGGTCTGGCGATGGCCACGATGGACACGATCAAGCTTGCCGGT
The DNA here is from genome assembly GCF_056542225.1 of Ruegeria sp. AE3. Classification (NCBI taxonomy): domain Bacteria; kingdom Pseudomonadati; phylum Pseudomonadota; class Alphaproteobacteria; order Rhodobacterales; family Roseobacteraceae; genus Ruegeria; species Ruegeria sp. AE3. Next base: position 28,083 of record NZ_JBQFZL010000022.1, read on the forward strand.
GGCGAGCCTGCAAACTTCCTCGACATCGGGGGCGGGGCTTCGCCCGAACGTGTGGCCAAGGCGTTTCGTCTGGTCCTGTCGGACGACAATGTTCAGGCCATTCTGGTCAACATCTTCGCTGGTATCAACCGCTGCGACTGGGTGGCCGAAGGCGTCGTTCAGGCCCTGCGGGAACTTGACCTAGACCTGCCCGTCGTCGTGCGGCTGGCTGGAACAAATGTTGAAGAGGGTCAGAAGATTTTGGCCAAGTCCGGCCTGCCGATCATTCGCGCCTCAACGCTGATGGAGGCGGCAGAACGCGCTGTTGGCGCATGGAAAAACGACCTTACTCAAGGCACCAAGATGAGGGCTGTGAAATGAGCATTCTTCTCGACCGTGACTCGCGCGTCATCGTGCAGGGCATTACCGGCCGCATGGCTCGGTTTCATACCAAGGACATGTTGAACTATGGCACCAATGTCGTGGGCGGTGTCGTACCCGGCAAGGGTGGGGAAACCGTCGAGGGTGTTCCGGTCTTTGACACCGTCAAACAGGCTGTCGAGGCGACCGGCGCGGATGCCAGCCTTGTTTTCGTACCCCCGCCATTTGCGGCTGATTCAATCATGGAAGCCGCAGATGCCGGTATCCGCTACTGCGTCTGTATCACCGACGGGATTCCGGCGCAGGACATGATCCGGGTGAAGCGGTACATGTACCGCTATCCGAAAGAGAAACGCATGGTGCTGACCGGGCCGAACTGTGCCGGTACGATCTCGCCCGGAAAGGCGTTGCTGGGCATCATGCCGGGTCACATCTATCTGCCCGGCCATGTCGGCATTATCGGCCGCTCGGGCACGCTGGGCTATGAGGCTGCGGCGCAACTGAAAGAACGCGGCATCGGTGTCTCGACCAGTGTCGGGATTGGTGGCGACCCGATCAACGGGTCATCCTTTAAGGACATCCTTAAGCGCTTCGAAAAGGACGAGGACACCCATGTCATCGCCATGATCGGCGAGATCGGTGGCCCGCAGGAAGCTGAAGCAGCGGAATACATCCGCGACCACATCACCAAACCGGTGATTGCCTATGTCGCGGGTCTGACCGCCCCGAAAGGCCGCACGATGGGCCACGCGGGTGCGATCATCTCGGCCTTTGGCGAAAGCGCCAGCGAGAAGGTCGAGATCCTGTCCGCCGCCGGGGTGACCGTTGCCGAAAACCCCGCTGTGATCGGTGAAACAATTGCCCGTGTGATGGAGGCCGCGTGATGGTCAAACCCTCGGTTCTTGTGACCCGTCGCTGGCCTGCCGCCGTCGAGGCGCAGCTGGCCGAGAATTACAACGCTGTTCTGAACACCGGGGACAAACCCATGTCCCCGGCCGAAATTCGCCAAGCCTTGAAAACTTACGACGCGGTACTGCCAACTGTAACGGACACACTGAGCGCCGAGGCAATGGACGTCCCTGGTGCGCAGACCAAAATACTGGCCAATTACGGTGTCGGATACAGCCACATCTGCGAACCTTCGGCGCGTGAGCTGGGCATGACCGTGACCAACACGCCCGATGTTCTGTCCGAATGCACCGCCGATATCGCCATGACCCTGCTGCTGATGGTGGCGCGGCGCGCGGGCGAAGGTGAACGCGAGCTGCGGTCCGGCACCTGGACCGGATGGCGGCCCACGCATCTGGTTGGAACCAAGGTCAGCGGCAAAACGCTGGGCATTATCGGCTATGGCCGCATCGGGCAAGAGATGGCCCGCCGTGCGCATCATGGCTTCGGCATGGATATCCTCGTCTACAACCGCAGTCAGATAGCGCCGGACGTGCTGGCCAGGTGCAATGCAACGCAGGTGGCCTCGATTGACGACTTGCTGCCGCAATGCGACTTTGTCTCGCTGCATTGCCCCGGCGGGGCTGACAACCGGCATCTGATCAACGCGCGCAGACTGGGCCTGATGAAGCCCGCCGCCTTTCTGATCAATACCGCGCGCGGTGAGGTGATCGACGAATGGGCGCTGATCCAGGCCCTGATGTTCGAGATGATCGGCGGGGCCGCGCTGGACGTGTTCGATGGTGAACCCCGTATCAGCCCGGACCTGCTGCAATGCGACAACCTCGTGATGCTGCCACATCTGGGCAGCGCCACCCGTGAAGCGCGCGAGGCGATGGGGTTTCGGGTTCTCGATAACCTGAATGATTTCTTTGAAGGCCGCGAACCCCGGGATCGCGTGATCTGATGCAAGCGCTGGCCCCGAATATTCAGTCCACCCCCAACCCTTCGAGCTATGCCGAAGGGTTGCGCTCGGAATTGCGGGCGTTGTGGCGGAACATATTGCTGAAACGGGCGCCACATGTGGCGGCATGGGCCGAGGCCACGCCGCTGCAACCCATTCCCACGGGACCCGAGGCAACGCCGTATTTGCAGGCCCTTTCTATCTGGTTCCAACTGTTGTGCATCATCGATGAAAACGCCGAAGTTCGGGACCGTCGACTGACCGAAACCCAAAACGGCGCAGAAGCGGTAGAAGGCGGTTTTGCCGAAGCCCTGACGGACTTGTCCCTGACCTATAGCCAGGTTGAAAAGCTGACCGCTGACCTGTGTACCGGTCCCACTCTGACCGCGCATCCGACCGAAGCCAAGCGGGTTACGGTTCTGGAAATTCACCGGCGTATCTACCGCAACCTCGTCAGTCTTGAAACGCAACGCTGGACCCCGACAGAACACGCCGAATTGCTGAATGGTCTGGAAGGAGAGATTGATCTCTTGTGGCTGACAGGCGAACTCCGCCTGTCGCGCCCAAGCCTGCACGACGAGATCGAATGGGGGTTGCAGTTCTTCCGCGATGCAATCTTTGATGCCGTGCCGCAGGTTATGGGCCGGTTCGATCAGGCCTGCCTGCAAGTGCTGGGTCGTACGCTGAGCGATACACCCGATATCCGCTTTCACAGCTGGATCGGCGGCGACCGGGATGGCAACCCGAATGTCACGACCGAGATGACCGCATTGGCGTTGAAACGCGGACGCGAAACAGTTCTGGACCTATATCGCCAGGCACTCGAACGTGCCGCAAGCAGGTTAAGCATCAGCGCGCTGATATTGCCTTTACCTGAACCTGTCAGGACGCAAGTACAAGCGATAGTCGACCGGGCTCCGGTCGCCGGACGCAATCGGAATGAACCGTTCCGGCAAGCACTCAATGCCATTCGCTATCGGCTGACAAACAGCGGCTATGATCACATCTCGCAATTCGTGGGCGATCTCGACACGCTTGATACCGCTTTATGTGCGGTCAACGCGGATATTCTGGCGCGGCAGCACATCCGTCCGCTGCGCCGGGTTGCTTCGGTTTTCGGGTTCCGGACCACAACGCTGGACATCCGCCAGAATTCGACCGTCACAACCGACGTTCTGGCCGAAATCTGGTCGCATAGCGGAAAGGTGCCGGTTTACGGCACAGCCGAATGGTCTGCCCGCTTGCGAACCGAACTGGCCGATCAGAACCTGCCCTATCAAAACCGCGACGCGTTAAGCGATCAGGCGCGGGAACTGCTTGCTCTTCTGGCTCTGGTCCATGGTGTGCGATCGGGACCGGACCCCAAGGCAATAGGGCCCTTCATCCTGTCCATGACCCGTTCGGCCGACGACATTCTCGGTATCTACCTATTGGCCCGCTATGCCGGGTTTGGCTCCGAAACTTTGGATCTTTCGGTAGTCCCATTGTTCGAGACGATTGCCGATTTGCGAAATGCCCCATCGATCCTGCTGGACGTTCTGGCTGTTCCGCTTGCCCGTCGCAGCCTCAAAACCGACGGTAGAGTAATCGAGGTGATGCTGGGATATTCGGACAGCGGCAAGGACGGGGGCTATTTCTGCTCAACATGGGAGTTGGAGCGCGCCCAACGCCGGATCGTCTCGGCGCTGGCTTCGCAAGGTTTCAAGGTCACGTTTTTCCATGGTCGCGGCGGCTCGGTCAGCCGGGGCGGTGCACCGACCGGGCGCGCCATCGCCGCGCAACCCAGCGGAACAGTTGCCGGGCGGTTGCGCGTGACCGAACAGGGCGAGGTGGTTTCGGCCAAATATGCCAACCGGGGCACGGCTGCGGCGCATCTGGAGTTGTTGCTGTCAAGCACGATGCGCCATACGGCGACCCCTGACGAGGCGCCTTCACGGCCTGAATTCGATGACGCATTGGATGCTTTGTCAGAGTTGTCACAGACAGCCTATGTCTCGCTTTTGCAGATGCCGGGTTTTCTGGACTATTTCCAGCAGGCGAGCCCTGTCCAAGAACTTGCCCGCCTGAAAATGGGGTCCCGTCCGACCCGTCGGTTCGGCGCGGCCAGTCTGGACGACCTGCGGGCCATTCCATGGGTCTTTGCGTGGTCGCAGAACCGCCACCTGATCACTGGTTGGTACGGGTTCGGCACCGCCATGGCCAGTTTTCGCAAGTTTCGCGGCGCGCGCGGTGATGACGTGTTGCACGACATGTTTCGACACTCCCGCCTGTTCCGCCTCGCCGTCGATGAGATGGAAAAATCGCTCTATCAGACGGATATGGAAATCGCAGCGCAGTATGGCGAATTGGTCTCTGATATCGAGATCCGCCAACGTGTATCGCAGGTAATCAAGGCGGAATACGATAGTGCCTGCAAAGCGATCCGGTTTCTGACAGGTGGTCAGGTCATCGGCCATCGCTTTCCCCGCCTTTGCGAGAGGTTTGACCGCAAACAGGCCGAATTGGCCCGCATTCATGCTCTTCAGGTCGAACTGCTGCAACACGCCCGCAACGAACCGCAGGCAGGGTCAGTTCCCGTGCCCCTGCTGCAATCCATGAACGCCATTTCCGCTGGTCTTGGCTGGACCGGCTAACCATTTTCAGGAGATCAAAACTGTGAACGCCCCGCATCGAACAAACGGATTTTTCACCCAGTCCTTGTCGGACCGCGATCCTGAGCTTTTTGGCTCGATCCGGTCTGAGCTGGGTCGTCAGCGCGACGAGATCGAG
>NZ_JBQFZL010000023.1:0-28442 GCF_056542225.1 Ruegeria sp. AE3
CAAATCCCCATGCCGCTGCGGGCGAATAACCAACACACCCGACAACCCCGTCCGCTCAATCTCCATAACACCTAACCTCAACCGTCTGTTGTATACGTTTTGGATTTGCTGCACGTATCTGGAATGTGACTTCGATTCGAAATTTTCAGAGCGTAGTTAATTGACCGCGCGAACAAGTTGAATGGGTAAGCTCTTTTGTCGAGTTTTGCGTCTGATGGCTTTGGCGACTTTCTTGACGGGGCTCTTAGCTGAACTTCTGATTGTCCATTCCTTGCTGGTGGCCAAAAATGCAATCACGTGAATAGAAAAACGCTTTGTTTGGAACGAAAGAGCGGAGGAAAGAAACGGGAAAAGCGGCAGTATCAGATCCGAGCTGCTACAAAACGTAACGGCTCAAATCCGCCGACTTGGTCAATTCGCCCAGATTGTCGTTCACGAATTGCGCATCGACCGTTATTTCCGTTCCGGCCCTGTCTGGTGCGGTGAATGACAGCTCTTCAAAGACCCGTTCCATGACGGTGTAAAGCCGCCGCGCACCAATGTTTTCAACGCTTTGATTCACGTCGGCTGCGATCCGCGCCAGGGCGGCAATACCATCCTCGGTAAACCCAACCGTAACCTCTTCGGTGGCCATGAGGGCCGTGTACTGACGGGTCAATGCGTTGTCGGTTTCGGTCAGGATACGCACGAAGTCTTCCTCGGTCAGCGCGCGCAGCTCTACCCGGATGGGCAGACGACCCTGCAATTCGGGCAGAAGGTCTGATGGTTTGGCGATATGGAACGCACCGGATGCGATGAACAGGATGTGGTCGGTTTTAACCGGACCGTGCTTTGTCGAGACGGTTGTGCCTTCGATCAGAGGCAGCAGGTCGCGCTGCACCCCTTCACGACTTACATCACCACCACGCGATTCTGTGCGGGCACAGACCTTGTCAATCTCGTCCAGAAAAACGATGCCGTTCTGCTCCACCGATTCCAATGCGGTGCGGGTGACCGTCTCATCGTCCAGCAGCTTGTCGGCCTCTTCCCCGATCAGCACCTCATAGCTTTCGGCGACAGTCAGACGTTTTCTAACAGTGCGCCCGGCAAACGCCTTACCGAAGATATCGCCCAGATTCATCATCCCCATCTGACCGCCAGGCTGTCCCGGAATATCGAACATCGGCATTGGGTTTGAACTGTCCGCGACGTCCAGTTCAATGACCGTCTCATCCAGCTCACCCGACTTGAGCTTTTTGCGGAACATCTCTCGTGTGCCTTCACGGGCATCCGTACCAGCGATGGCGTCAATCACGCGGTCTTCGGCGGCCTGATAGGCTTTGGCCTTGACATCTTCGCGCATGAATTCCCGAGTTTGCAGAATGGCGGCATCGGCCAGATCGCGGATGATCTGTTCCACGTCGCGACCGACATAGCCAACCTCGGTGAACTTCGTGGCTTCGACCTTGATAAAGGGTGCGCGCGCAAGCTTGGCCAGACGGCGGCTGATCTCGGTTTTGCCGACACCGGTGGGGCCGATCATCAGGATGTTCTTTGGATACACCTCTTCGCGAATATCGTCCGGCAACTGCTTGCGGCGCCAGCGGTTGCGCAGTGCAACGGCCACGGCGCGCTTGGCATCCTTTTGCCCGATAATGAAACGATCCAGTTCCGAGACAATCTCGCGCGGGGTCAGGTCGGTCATATGTGTTCTATCCGTTTGTTTCGCACCGGAACCTAATCATAAGCTGCGAAAACACAAGCTGATCACAAAAAACTCACGCCAACACACGAACCGAACACGGAAATTCGAGGTGATGTTAATCGCCACACAGATATTTGCTGCGCATAGTCTGCGTCAACGGGCAAAGTCGCCCGCACTTATCTAATGGAGAACGTAAAATGATGACTCGTCGTTCACTTTTTCTGAACGCGGCTGCCACTGGCGCGGCTCTGACTCTGGTCGGCACCAATGCGGCTTTGGCCGGGGGTGACAAGAAAAAGGGTCATTTCGAGGGGCGCTCGAAGCACGAAACCAGCGGCTCGGTCAAAGTAAAAAAGGATGGCGATCGTTATATCGTTGAATTAGGCAACGACTTTTCGTTGGACGGTGGCCCCGACCCGCGTGTGGCATTCGGTAAGGATGGCGAATACGACCCGTCATCTAAGCTGGGTGCACTGCTGAATTTGAAAGGCAAGCAATCTTATGCGGTGCCTCCAACTATGGACATCTCGGGCTACAACGAAGTTTACATCTGGTGTGAGGTCGCTGGCGTCCCGCTGGGTGTTGCGTCGCTAAAATAATCTGAACGACAGAGGCCGGATCATCCGGCATCTAATCCGTCGTTAGCTGACACGGCGCATATCTGCTACACTCGCCCCAAAGCATTTGAGCACGGGGCGAGTGTATGACGAAAATTGCCAAGATCACCCTGCTGTTCGTGGTGTTCGTGGACCTGATCGGACAAGGTCTGGTCTTTCCCATCATCAATTCGCTGATCATGGAAACGAGCTCCGGTTTCCTGCCGGAAAGCACGCCTGTCGGCCGCAGGCATTTTTATTATGGTCTGGTGATCGGATGCTTTTTCCTGTCGTGGTTTCTGGGCGTTGTTTATGTCTCGAAAGTGTCTGACTCGATTGGGCGAAAGAATGCATTGCTGGTCTGCCTTGGGGGGGCGCTGGCCGGATATGCGTTGACCATTGTGGCGCTTTATCTCAATAACCTGCTTCTGCTGATCGTTGGCCGTTCGATTACCGGGTTCACTGCGGGTAATCAGCCCATCGCGCAGGCGGCGATGATCGATGGCAGCACCGACGCGTCTGACCGGGACCGAAACATGGGCTACATCGTGACAGGTGTTAGCTTTGGCCTTGTCGGCGGGCCGATCATAGGCGCGGTTTTGTCGGATTCGGCGTTATTCGGCGGCTTTGCCACGTTGAAAACCCCGTTCTATGGCGCGTTCGTGTTGGTTCTGGTGGCGATATTTCTGGTGCTGCTCTTTTTCAAGGACACCCGAACCAAGCGCGAGCCCTTTGTGTTTCGCCCCCGTGATATTACCGACAGCCTGATCGCAGTTGGCGAACACCCACTGGTTCTGAAAATCCTGCCGGTTTATTCGTTTTTCATGATCGCCAATGTCACATTCTACGTGTTTGTCGACAATTTCCTAACCAGCGCATTCGGGTATGGGGTCATCGGGGGCAGCGTGGCGATGGTGGTCATCGGTGTGGCGCTGGCCTTTTCCAGCACGTTCCTGGTGAAGCCTGCCCAGGAAAGGTTCAGCAAACACGCGATCATTTACACGTCGCTTGTGGTGATGGTCATTTGCGGGTTTGCCTTTGCCTTCAGCCCAAGCGGTGTATTCAGCTATGTCCCGGTGTTTTTCTTCTATTTCCTGTTCGGGGTCGCCTATCCAACGCTGTTGGGCCTGTTCTCCTCAAGCGTCAGCGAGGCGGATCAGGGCTGGGCCATGGGCGTGGCCACTGCCGTGTTCTGCCTTGCGGGCGGGATCATGTCACTGATCGGTGGCGGATTGATGAGCATCGATATCCGCGTGCCCTATTACATCGTGATCGTAGCGGCGGTCCTGGGGTTGATCGGCATGCACCGTCGATGGAAAGGCAAAGAGATCAAAGCGCTTTTAGCCTGAGATCGTCTCAACCGTCAGGTTGCCATTGGTATAGACGCAGATATCTGCTGCGATGGCCATGGATTGCCGGGCGATGTCCTCTGCGGATCTGTCGCTGTCCATCATGGCACGCGCGGCGGCCAGAGCGAAGTTGCCTCCCGACCCGATGGCAGCCACATTGTGTTCGGGTTCCAGAACATCCCCTGCCCCGGTGATGACAAGCAGATCCTTGCCGTCTGTCACGATCAGCATCGCCTCAAGCTTTTGCAGATACTTGTCTGTGCGCCAGTCCTTGGCGAGTTCAACTGAGGCGCGGGCCAGTTGGCCGGGCGTAGCCTCAAGCTTGGCTTCCAGCCGTTCCAGCAACGTGAAGGCATCCGCTGTCGATCCGGCAAAACCTGCCACGATCTCGAACCCTCCGGGAGACAGGCGACGCACCTTGCGCGCGGTGCCCTTGATCACGGTCTGACCCAGACTCACCTGACCGTCGCCGGCAATGACGACATGACCGTCCTTCTTGACGCCGATAATCGTTGTGCCGTGCCAACCGGGAAAGTCGTTATCTGCCATGATCGTCTCCGCTTTTGCTGGCGGTATATATGGGCCGGACCGGTTGTTGGCGCAACCCATTGCCAAACTGCCCAAAAGATATGCAAAAAATGCAATTCGGGGTTACCGGACCAGCAATTGTGAGTCCGGCCAAGCGGTACTAGATGAGGCTCACAACCGACGACGGGTCGGCTGTTTCTTCAATAAGGACTGCGCACATGGCAACCACAGCTAATATTCATGCGCCGCTCGGAGCAGCTACCATCCTGCACGTGGCGGACGTTTTCATCAATGCATTCGACAGTGTTGTCGCATGGAATGAAGCACGTAAAACACGTAACCTTCTGTCGGAACTCAGCGACACGCAGCTGGACGATATCGGTCTGAGCCGCGCGGATATCGCAAAAATCTAATCCAACCGACGGATCATCAAACCGAACCAGCCGCCCGGATTTCCGAGCGGCTTTTTCGTTGCTCAACTCTGGATGTATTTCCCGGCAAGATCGGGTAAAAAAGCTTCGACCGCGGCAGTTGCAATGACGTGCAGAGTGCCAGCTTCTTCATCAGCTACATCCAGACCACCTTTGACCGCGCGAACCTCGACCCGGCCGCGCGGCATGTCGGCAGCAACCAATTCACAATTCACCTGTTCCGGATTCTGAACGCCGATTGTCACAAGCACGCGCATTTCGTTGTGATCGATCCCCAGCTTTGAAAACAGCGTGATGGATGAATGATGCAGCGCGTCCTGTACCGCGCGGCGGGCTGCTTTGGTATAATCCTGACCATAAAGGTCATTACCAGTGCCCATTTCCAGGATGATCCGCTTTTCACTCATTGCGCCGGGTCCATGTTGAAAGAAACGATCAGTGCAGCGTTGGCTATCACCGTGTGGCCGTCACCATTCGGTTTTTCGATGTCCAACCCACCTTTTGTGACGGTAATGTTGGGCTGACCATAAGGGAAAACGGCTTTGAGGGCGTCGGTATCCACTTGATCCGGCTGCTGCACGCCGATCTCGGCATCAATGATCATCGCCTCTTTCGGGAAACCAAAAAGTTCGGCCATATTGACCGAGTTGTGCCACAGCGCGTCCCTGATCGCCCGCAGCGACGCCTCGGTATAGTCCATCCGGCGCAGGGAAGTGCCCATCCCGAATTCTACAAGAACGCGCGTTTTTGCCATTGGTTTCCCCGCCGTTTCAACAAAAAAGGCGCCCCAATCTGAGACGCCTTTCGAACAATCCGTTATCGCCAGATCAGATGGATTCGTCGATCCAGCTTTGCAGCGCGGCTTTGGGGGCAGCGCCTGCGCGGTTCGATACAACCTGACCGTCCTTAAAGATAAACAGCGCCGGGATGCCGCGCACGCCCATGGCGGCGGCAGAGTTCGGGTTGTTGTCCACGTCCACCTTGGCGATCTTGACCTTGCCGCCATATTCGGCGGCCAGCTCTTCCAGTGCCGGACCAATCTGCTTACAGGGTCCGCACCATTCGGCCCAGAAATCCACTACAACTGGAACGTCCGAGTTCTTGACTTCGGCGTCAAAGGTTTCGTCGGTGACGGCTACGGTCGACATATTATGTCTCCTGAATGAAATGCGCTTGGGCTGTGAAGGTAGGGGTGGCAGTAGGCAAGGTCAAGATATCTGGGTGCAGGCCACGGCATCCGTCACAAGATCGTGTGGCAACCACATAAGATTTGCCGTTCTTGTCCAAAGGATTGCGGTGCGTATCTTATGGTCCGGATAGATCTGCGACAGGGCCTGCGCATACGCGCCCATTTGGCGAAGCAACCCTTCGGGGCAATCTTCGACCCGGTTCGGAACGGTGGCATTTGATTTGAAATCAATTACATGGACTTCGGTGTCCGTCACGATCAGGCGGTCGACAATCCCATACATTCGCTGCCCGCGCAGGTCGGCAGTTACAGGTACTTCGGCCAATGTGTCCGGCGTGAAAATGTGTCGCAGGCTTTCGGATGTCAGCACGCCTGTGACTTCGGTCAGCAATGCGTTCTGATCCTCTTGCCCCATGCCGGGCAGCAGGCGGGCGCAAAGCTCTGGCCAGTGGTCCTGCGTGACTTTGGGCAGATGCTCAAGCAGCAGGTGCACGCGGGTTCCGCGCAGTTTGGCAGCGTCTTCATCCAGACCAGCGTCACCTGGCAACGCCTTGGCCCCACCCAGATCCGAAGGGCTGATGGTGGCCGCAGGTACAACCGGTTCAGGTGCAGGGTGCAGGAACATATCAGGTAGATCTGAATGTTTAGCCGATGCGCGTGACAGCTCAACCAGTGGAAACCCATCCCAGTCGCCATGGGACAGCCGACGTGTATCTGAACCAGGCAGTTGCGTTGCCCCGGCCCTTTCCATCGCTGCTTCTACCATCTGGTACCAGCTGTTGCCATCTTTACCCAAATCACCTGCCGCTGCCACGATCAGCCACTTTTCAGCCCTTGTTAGAGCCACATAAAGCAAGCGAAGCCGTTCATTTTCCTCGCGGGTGCGCGCCTCTGTCCGGGCGCGAGTGATCAGGTTCGGCGATTGGTCTGCCGAAACCTTCCACAGGGGTGTCCCGTCTGCCACCATGATTTCGGCGTCGCGTGGCGGCTGGCGTTTGCCGGTATCAGGCAGAATGACGATCGGAGCCTCCAGACCTTTCGAGCCGTGCACCGTCATCACCCGGATCATATTTCCGACCCCGCTCATCTGTCGTTTGATCTCCAGATCGTCGGTCTGCATCCAGACCAGAAATCCAGTCAGGCTGGGGATATCCGTCCGCTCGTAGGCCAACGCCTGCGATAGCAGGGCATTGATACCGTCCTCAGCCTCGGGTCCCAGTCGGCCCAACAGGTTTCGTCGCCCGTCGTGTCGGGTCAGAATGCGTTCAATCAGGTCATAGGGGCGCAGAAAGTCGATTTGACTGCGCAGATCGTTCAGCACGGCCAGGGTTTCGGGGAAATCGTCGGCGCGTCTGCGCAAAGCAGCCCACAGGAATTGCTCCTCCCGCCGATGGGCAAGATCGAAAAGCTGCTGCTCGGACCATCCGAACAGTGGGGATTTCAGAACTGTCGCCAGCGACAGGCTGTCTTCGGGCGTCGCCAGAAAGCTAAGCAGCGCAGCCAGATCCTTGACCGCAAGTTCGGCACCCACTTTCAGCCGGTCCGCCCCGGCGATGGGAAGCCCGGCAACCTTGCAGGCGCGGATGATCTCGGCGAACAGGTCAGACCGGCGTTGCACAAGGATCAGAAAATCACCGGGCTGAACTTTGCGTCGAACAAACTGGCCCTGTGTGTCCCCGTCTTCAGGTATAGTTTCGCCGTCATCGATCATTTTTTTGATCGACGCAGCCACCCGTTCGGCCAGAATAACGGTATGGTGCCGTGATCCGGGCCGGTCCACCGGATCGGTCCAATCCCCCTCCTCCGCGTCCTCGACTTTCTCGACGACGGGCCAAAGATCAACCCGACCGGGCAAATCGGATTTGAAGGCGCGGTGCTGACTTTCCTTCTGAAATCCTGCATCGGCGCGGTTTTCAAAAAGCGTGTCGACCAGAGACAAGATCGCGCTGGAGGATCGGAATGAATATTCCAGCGTCGAATCCCACAGTTTAGAGCCTGAATCAGAGAGTTTCCGGTCAAACTCTTCCTGCATACGGTCAAAGGCTTGCGGGTCGGCGCCCTGAAAGGAATAGATCGATTGTTTTTTATCACCGACAACAAAGATAGTGCGCTCGACCCCTGATCGGGCCCCTTCCCCGCTAGTGAATTCCTGAGCCAGTTTTTCCACCACATCCCATTGATCGGGGCTGGTGTCCTGCGCTTCGTCGACAAGAATGTGGTCGATACCCCCGTCCAGACGGTACAGCACCCATTCAGCCACCGCCGGGTCATTCAGAACCTGACGTGCGCGCAGGATTAGATCGTCGAAATCCAGCCACCCCCGCAACTGCTTGCAGCGCTCATATTCCGTTAGGAATGCAGCGGCAAAGCGGTGCAAAACGGCGGTTTTCTGGGCAGCAATCAGCGCCAGTCGGCGTTCACGCGCAGCTTCGACCCGCAGCATGAGAGCTTCGAGTTGAGGCATCCGGTCCGCCAGCGCACCTTCGCGAAGGGGCTTGGTGGGAAAGCCGTTGATCTTGGCGGTGAACGGTTCTTTTGCGCCTTTTCCGGTCAGCAGCACGTCTTCCAGCATGGGCAAGTGAGCCAATCGTGCTTCGGTAAACCCTGCCAGCCTTGCCGCTGCCTTGGCATTATTGCCGCCACTTTCGAGCAATAGGGGCAACATTGACTGGATCAGCTCAACCTCACCACCCAAAAAAACGCTTTGGAACAACGCATTATCGCTAAAATGCGAGGGCAGCTCGAAGCGTTGCAACAGATCAGACCAATCCAGTTGTTGCGCGAACAGGTTGCGCTTTTGGGCGATCGCCGCAGTCAGCTTGTCAAAGCCTGAATCGGTGACAAACCGGGCCACGTCTTCGATCAGCCGTGCCTGCGGGCCTTCCGCGAAATCTTCAACAATTTCTTCCCTCAGCAAAGCTGCCGCACGGTCTTCCATTTCCGAAAACTGCGGGCTGACTCCGGCCTCGAGCGGGAAACGACGCAGCAACGAGGCGCAGAAAGAGTGAATTGTCTGGATTTTCAAGCCGCCCGGCGTCTCAATGGCGCGGGCAAACAGGGTGCGCGCTTGTGCCAACCGGTCTGAATCGATGGCGCCGGTCACGCCCAGTTCGGCCAGGTCCTTTTGCAGCCTGGCATCTTCAAGCATTGCCCATTTGCCAAGACGGTCAAACAATCGGTTCTGCATCTCGCTGGCAGCAGCTTTGGTATAGGTCAGGCAAAGAATGTGTTGTGGCTGGACGCCACCCAGCAGCAGGCGCGCCACCCGATCGGTCAAAACCCGTGTCTTCCCTGACCCTGCATTGGCGGCCAGCCAGGTCGAGGCATCGGGTCGCGAGGCCTGCACCTGCCGTTCGGTTGCTTCGTTGCGCGCGCTCATGTCAGATCCTCGGGGCGCGTTTCGGCTGTCCGGTCCCACTCGCCGAACCGGGCAAGATGATCATAGTCACCGATATCCGTATCTTTGTGCAGCATTCGGCGGGACGAATACCCCTGATCAGACTCTAAATAGGCTGATATCAACTCTTTCAGCTCGGTCAAAACCTTGTCGGCGGGTTCTTTCAGCAGCGGCGCGGGCACCTCATTATAGGCACCACCCATACCGATGAAGATGGCCTCTGTCACCGCCATCGGGTCAAGCCCCTCGATACCGCCCTGCTCGGCCATTGCGGCCTCGATCAGCAATTGCTTGTCGAATTTGGATTGCTGGCTTTCTGTTGGAGGCGCGCCGGTTTTATAGTCGATGATCCGCAAGGCCCCCCGGCTGTTGTGATCGATCCGGTCAGCGCGCCCTGTGATGGTGAAGTCCAACGGGTTCAGCACCAGCTTCATCGCCGCTTCAAAGGCCACTGGCCCACCGTCACCCCGGCGCGAAAGTTCAGCGCTGATAAAGTCGTCTGCGATCCGTTCCAGCCGCGCCAGCCACAGATGTCGCGCCGTGGGCCAGGCGACATGCTGCTCCAGTAATGTGTGCGCGCGTTTCAGAAAATTCTCACGCGTCAGCAAGGCGTTGTCGAGCACGCTATCCTTGACGAAATGTTCGAGGATTTCGTGGATCACGATCCCCCGCAGCAACGCGTCGGGTGCCTGGACAAGCGGATCGAGAGGTTTCAACCGCAGCACATGCTTGGCGTAAATGGCATAGGGATCGCGGATCAGTCGCTTGATTTCCGTTACTGACAGGTGACGCGGACGCGCGACAACTGGCGGGCGCGGGGATGGGCGTGGCGCGGGGTCAATGCGCGGCGTGTCTTCCAGAGCCTCGGACCAGTTCAGCCAGTTTTGGCCACGGGCGCGCATTTCGGCCAGCGCTTGGGGGCCACCCTGCTCAGGCAGACCCTGCAACAGGTTTGTCAGCCGGTTCACCCAACGAGACGGCACCATTTCCGCATCATCCGAGCGGGTTGCGCGGGTTAGCCAGACCTCGGGCGCGCCGATGGCCTGTTGAAAGTCATGCGCCGACAGGCCGATCCGGCGTTCAGGCAATAACAGGCCCGCCCTGTCGCGCATCTGTCGGTTCAGCCAGGGGTCGGGCGCCGGCGCCCCTGGCCAACTGCCTTCATTCAATCCGCCAAGGATCAACAGGTCTGCACCTTGTACCCTCGCTTCGAGTGTGCCCCAGATCATGATATGCGGATGCGGCGCATCGCGGTCGCGGACCTCTTCCCCGGCAAGCAGCGCGCCCAGAAGATTGGCAAAATCATGGGCTGTCATCGGCCCGCCATGTTGCGCCTCATCCCTGAGAGAATTCAGCACTGCCAGCGCCTTTTGACCCGCGTTCTTGTCCCACAGCGTGCCGGTTTCACCTGCGCTGCCAGCCGAGATCGCCTCGGCCAGTGTTGTGAGCCGATCTACCCAGTCGGAAAGCGCCAACTCGCCACTGATCTGCTGATCGCAGAAGTGGTGAACAACCCAATGGACCCAGCTTTCGAGGGCTTCTTTGCGTACTGCAAATGCGGTGAGGCTGGTGCCATCCGGAAATGGTGGGCCATTGCGGCGCAGATCCAGTTCCAGATCACGCGTGTGCAGCAAATGTTTACCGCGTTTACTGCCGTCATGGCACAACGGGTGCTTTAGCAATGTAAGCAGCGCCTCGCCGTCCAGACGGCGCGTGAACAGACCAGCCACATGTCGCAGAAACCGGCCCGGAGGCGAGAGTTGCAGCGGCAGACCGGCGCTGTCATCTGCCAGAATGTTCCACCGATCCAGCGCGGCGCTGACCTGACGGGTCAACATGCGATCCGGCGTAATCAGGGCGGCGGTCTGACCGGTTTCGGCAGCTTGTCGCAGGCGCAGGGCAATGGCCAAAGCCTCGTCCCGCGGTGATTGCACCTCGACCAGTGTCAGGTCTTTGGTTGCGCCGAGTAGATCAGCCAGTTTCGGGCCTTCGCTCATCCAGGCATCGGTGATCGGGGCTGGGCGCAAAGCCAGGGAAACCAGACGGTTACGGGCAGGCGAGGGGGCGTTCAGGTCTGTCCATGGAGTAATCTGACCGGGTGACAGGCCCAGCCCGCGCATCAGCTTGCGAAACCGGTATTGCGGATGATCTTCCGAAGTCAACGCATCATCCAACCCTTCCCAAACGTGATCCGGCTGGTCGAAATCGTAACCGGGCAGTACCAGCGCCCCTTGCGGCAAGCGCGCGACGGCATCCATCAGCATCAGCGTGGTGCCGCGCGAACCGGTCGACCCGGCCAGAATAAGCGGATGCAGGGGGGGATCGGTTTGCCAGCGGTTGATCAGGTTTTCGACCACGCGACGTTGGCGGGCCTGCGCGTCCATCACCTGCGAGCCAGTGTCAATGAAATGATCCGCGATACCGATAAAGGTCTGAGCCCGCGCCCAATGGCCGGACATGTCGCTGACATCCAGCCCCCGGATCGTGTCCGGTGACACACCTTCGCCCTGCATTTCGTCGATCAGCGCCGCCAGACTGTCGGACAGGTCAAAAACCGATGACCGCGCGGCCAAATCCGGTTGTTGTTCCAACAATTTGGCCACCAGCTGAGACAATTCCAAACGCCGCCGAAGGGGCGGGATGGCAGGTGGAATATGCGCCAGATCAGCGCTGTCCCCCAGATCGGTTAACAGCGTGATGCGGGGCAGCAGGCATGGTGGCCCCTGATTGAACAGATCACGTACGCGCCGTTCCATACGCCGCGTGTTCAACACCAGCCCCACCCGCGCCAAAGCCTCGGGCGGGCCTGAACAACGCCGCCTCAGGCCGTCGACCAACGCCTTGGGGAAATCCGTACCGGGCGGGACGGCGAAGACTCGGGGCAGGGGTCCGGGGTCAAACATCTGCCAGCAAATCCTCGGCCAGAGCGATCCCATCGGGGTGGCCCACATCACACCAGCGACCGGGATACTCGATGCCGAACAAACGCCCCTGATCGTGCATCTGGTTCCAAAGCAGGTTCAACGAAAACGCCGGTTGCGAAATGGCGTACAACCCTTGTGTCTTGAGGATCTGCGCGCCCCCGTAAACCAAGTCGAGCCCACGCGTGATCCGCCCCACCTGATCGGCGGTAAAATCACCCGGCCTGTCGTGACCAATGGCCTGCGCAGTCGGAACACACATCAAAAGCGCATCCATGCGGGACGGGTCCCATGCGTTTTGCAGCAGCATCAATGGATTTGGGCCGGACCAGATTGCGTCGGTATTCAGTGTGAACACAGGGTCGGTGCCCAGCAATGGCAGGGCTGCGCGCAACCCGCCGCCGGTTTCCAAAATCTCCGGCTCTTCCAGCGATATCAGAATGCCTTTGGGCCTGAGATGCGCGTCGAGCTGATCGGCGTGGTAATGCACGTTTGCCACTGTGCGAACAGGGCCAAGGTTGTCGACAAGATCCAGCGCGTGGTCGATCAGGGCGCGCCCGGACACTTCGATCAGCGGTTTGGGTCGGTCCTTGGTCAACGCGCCCATACGGGTGCCAAACCCGGCGGCAAACAACATTACGGCAAAGGGTGATCCGGTCATTGGGGCCTCAGCCTGGCCAAATTCTTAGGTGTTGGTCGGGGCAGAGCGTCGTGCAGCAGCGAGGCCACCGAAACAAGGGCAGGGTGTTCCAGATCCCTCATGAGGTGCGACCAGACCGCCGGGATCATGTCCAGATATTGCGGCTTGCCGTAGTCGGTTGCCAGCCGCGAAAAACCGCCAAGGATGCGAAGATTTCGCTGCGCGCCCAATACGCTGTACGCGGTACGAAATTCGTGATCGTCCATACCTGACCCTGCAATATAGCGGTTGATCATCTGCATTTCTGTTCCGACCGAAACATCGCGGCGAATGTCCTGAAGCAAGGACACCAGATCATAGGCGGGGTGCCCCAGCATGGCCAATTGGAAATCCAGCAATCCGACGCGCCTTATGCCGTCGCGCTTGGGCAGCCACAGAAGGTTTTCTGCGTGATAGTCCCTTTGAATGACAACTTTGTCCCCAGAGGTTTCGCGGTGCAAAATATCTGCAAACCGAAGTTCGAACCGGTCCAGAACGCCCTGATCAACATTGCCCTGAATGCCAGCGGCGTATTTCGTAAGCGCCAGTGCCGCCAGGTCCGTCATCAGGGCTGGATCGTAAGACGGTAGTGATAATATTGGCGCCTGATGCAGGTGCAGCAGCACGTCTGTCGCGGCCTCGTACAAAAGGCGTTCTTTGGACGGGTCTTTTTTAAGGACGCGTGCAAACAGATCATCACCCAGATCTTCCAGCAGCAGAAATCCATATTCAGCGTCTTCTGCGTAAATCTCGGGCGCACTCAGGCCAATCGAACGCAGATACTCGGCAACACGCACAAATGATTCGACGCTTTCGCCCTTGTCAGGTGGTGCATCCATCAGGACAGCCGTTCGCCCACTGACCGGATCGGTCACGCGTTCGTACCGGCGGTTCGATGCGTCGCCGGCCAGTGGTGCACGCGTTGCCCCGACCCAAGGAGTTTGTGCAATAAGGGCCTCTGCCAGGACTGTCCTGTTTGTCATCCGGCATTCTCCAACTTGTCTACCCATTTCGGATCGGTCCATGACAAGGACATGTGGCGGGTTTCTTCTGTGTCATGGTCTGTTTCGAAGGCCAGTTTTAACGCAGCGACAGGGGCTAGTGCGCCCAGTTTTTCCGGCCATTCCACAAGGCAGATTGCTGTGTCAAAGGCTTCAACCAAACCCAGTTCATCCACTTCCTCTAACGCGTTCAGCCGATAAAGATCGCAGTGCCAGATCTCACCGGCAGGGGTGTCATAGGTCTGAACCAAAGTGAATGTGGGTGATGGCACGTCTTCCGGTTCAGGCATAAGTGATTGAATGAGGTTGCGCGCGAAATGCGTCTTGCCGCTGCCGATTGCGCCGCTAAGCAACAGGACATCCCCGGAACCAAGCGAAGACCCGACACGGGCCGCGAAATCTGCGGTTTCATCGGGCGATTTAAACGTCAGGGTTTGGGAGGTCGTCGTCATGGCGTCACAATGACGTTCTGCCCAATCGGCTGCAACCCCGGTTCAGGCGCTGATCTGTTCCAACGGGGCGGTTTTTGTCAGAAGATCCACGGGTGCAAACCGCACGATCGTCGCACCGTTATGAACTGGTGAAACCGTGCAGTCCAAAGTGATGCCTGACCGCATCCGGATTTCAGCCGTCCATTCCGCCCGGTTATCCCGCATTTCGACAAAATCCCGGATCTCTCCGAGGATCGGCGTAGCAACACAATGGTCCTGCCACCGCCGCGTAACATCGGTGACCGTGTCGGTCTGAAAGCCGATTTCCTGTGCGTCGCCCCAAAGCTTTTCGTAGGCGTAGTTGGTAAGGGCCAGGGTGCCATCATCGGCAAATACAGCGATTGCATCGGCCAGCTTGTCCAATATGGATTGCATCAGATCCATCTCGGACCGGAAGCGTCGCGTCAACGTGATTTCGGCAGTAATATCTTCGAACAGAAACGCAACGGCCCCATCGGGATGCGGCCTGCCGCTTACAGAATAAACTGAGCCAGAGGGCAGCGACCATGTTTCGTGATAATTACCGCCCTCGGCTGCTTCGAGCAGGTCGTTCATCTGACGCCGCCATGTACGGTAGTTCTTGGGCTCTGGCATCATGTGCTGATCCCTAAGCCGGTCGAAAAAACTGCTGATGTTCGGGCGGCAGCTGAGGAAATCCGGCGGCAGCGTGGTCAGATCAATCAGGGCCGGGTTGAACAGCGCCAGTTGCCGGTTGCGATCGAAAATGGCCAGGCCGATCGAAAGTTGAGCAAAGGTCTTGGTCATGGTCTGCACGAACTTGCGTTGCGCGGTTTCTGCTTCGACAATAGCGTTGATGTCTGTGGCGTAACATAACCGCCCGTCGTCCTGCACGATCTGCGTCAGGTCGAACCACAACTTGCTGTTGGTTCCTGTCACTTCCACCGCCACTCTTGATTTTCCGAGCGACGGAGCATCAGAGGTGTCCGGGAACAGAGGGGCAGTCAGATCGGCATCCTGACCACGTGCCCGGCGAACAAGCGTGACATAAGCTGCATTGCACCACTGCACCTGGCTGTTGTGATCCAGCAACCATACCGGATAGGGGGCCTGTTCCATGGCCAGACGGCTCGGTTCACTCAGCGCGCTTGACCTGGTCGGAGAGATTCGGGCCGGTTCGTGCAGACGCACGCGGACAATCCCGTCGATCCATTCACACACCACTTCGCGTTCGACTGTGCAATCAATGGCCGAGATTACCAGTACGTTTTGGTCGCGAACTTTTTCGGGTGTTTCGGGGAAGGTGGGGAAATCTCTTTTCAGCAGGCGGTGCAAATCCTGCCAGCTTCCAACATGCTCGAACCCGGCAAGCGCGATATCGGAGTGGCTGATCAGGTGATCACCATCAAACAGGAATACCGCATCAAACAGGGATGTTGTTGAAAACAAGCCAAAGACATCGTCGCGTCGCGTCTGGCGTGGCAATAACCACTGTACGGCAAAGCATCCCGATACCAGGCTGATCGCGGCCAGAATGATCCAATCGGCCATTAATTTCCCCAAGGTAGAACCAAACCCCGGCTGACTATGGGCAGGATAGGTTAACGGCTCCTTAACTCATACTTGAATGCGTTTGTTGGAACCGGATGGAACCGGAGTGTCACCTTTTTGCGCGTCAATCAGGTTGCGCGGCCACGAGACCTTGACGATTGCACCTGTCCTGTCTTTTTGATCGGTCAGACGCTGATACGGATCCGTGCCATTAGCGAATTTCAGCTCGGCGCCGCTGCGTTCCAGCAACGTTTTTGCGATGAACAGCCCCAGTCCCATGCCTTCGTATTCCGGACGGGTTCGCAGGTCGGCTTCGGCCCGTCTGCGGCGCATGAAGGGATCACCGATGCGGCCAATCATGTGCGACGGGTAGCCGCGCCCGTCATCCATGATGCTGACGGTGATTTTGCTGTCCGTCCATTCGGCTTCGACCCAGACATTGGCGCGGGCGAAATCTACGGCATTCTGTATCAGGTTGCGGAGTCCGTGAATGATCTCGGGCTTTCGCAGAATCGAGGGTTGCAGCACATCTCCGTCCTGCGCCGGGCCTTCCGAAAAATGAACGACCTTGCCCCGGTCAACATGCGGTTCGGCGGCTTCGTTCACCACTGTTGAAAGTGGAGCCTGCCGCAAATGCAGGTCATCTTTTCCGGCACGACCCATATCGCGCAAAATGTCGCGGCACCGATCGGCCTGTTCGCGGATCAAGGCCGCGTCTTCCTTGAGGTCGGGACGGTCGTCCAGCTCTTCGATCAGTTCCGCACTCGTCAGTTTGATTGTTGCCAGAGGGGTGCCCAGCTCGTGCGCGGCGGCGGCGACCACGCCGCCCAGATCGGTCAGTTTTTGCTCGCGCGCCAGCGCCATATGGGTGGCAGCCAGCGCTTCGGACATGGACTGAACCTCGGAACTGACGCGGTGAGAATAGGCACCGATAAAGACGATGGCGATAATAATAGCCGCCCAGTTGCCAAACAGCAGGATTTCCGGAATGTCCAAAACCACCCCGATGTTGGTCCGCAGCGGCAGGTGGAATTCCGCCAGCAGAGTGGTCAGAACAATTGCAACAGCCCCGACAATCAAGGTCGACCGTGTGCTCATCACATTGGCGGAAATCGTGACCGGCCCCAGAAGCAGAAGGGCAAAGGGGTTGTTCAGCCCGCCTGTCAGATACAGCAAGATCGACAGTTGCAACAGATCGAACAGAACCATCAGGAAGTTTTCGAACTCGGACATCCGCTTATTCTGTGGAAACAACAGAATGGCGGTCAGGTTACCCATGACCGAGATCCCGATGGCCAGATAGCACAGGCCCAGTTCCAGCTGCACATGATAGTATTGCTGGGCCACGGTGATGGCAGTGATCTGACCAAAGATGGCAACCCATCGCAACAGGATCAGAGTGCGCAGGCGGATCCAGCTGCTGCGTTCCTGGCCGCGCCAAAAAGTCTGATCGGAATCTGCCATCGGTCGCTTATGTCCTGTTGCAAAGGCTGGTCATCTTGTTAGGTGTCCCGGCCGAAACGATCAACAACTCCTTGCGACCGGAAAACCGAAATGACCCGCCTATACGCAATTCTTGCAACTCTCGTTCTGGCTATTGGCCTAGGTGCGATGTGGCTTTTGACGCGTGGGGGCGGTTCTGGTGACCAGTTTGCACAGTGCCGGTCTGGGCAGATCGCCGGGGGGACCGCTGCTATCGGCGGGCCGTTTGAACTGGTGAATGGCAAAGGTGAGACGGTGACCGACAAAGACGTTATCACCGAACCCACACTTGTCTATTTCGGCTATACATTCTGCCCCGATGTCTGCCCGTTTGACATGTCCCGCAATGTTGAGGCCGTGGATATCCTGAACCAGCGCGGGCAGTCGGCAACGGCGCTGTTCATCTCGATCGATCCCGAACGGGACACGCCCGAAGTAGTCGATGATTATGCCTTCAACCTTGGCGGCAAAACGATTGCGTTGACCGGTTCGCCCGAACAGATCAGGGCGGCGAGCAAGGCTTACAAGACCTATTACAAGGCACAGGATAAAAGCGACGAATTCTATCTTGTTGACCATTCCACCTTCACCTATCTGGTGACGCCCGAACATGGTTTCCTTGAATTCTTCAAGCGCGATGACACGGCCGAACAGATGGCGGACAAGGTCGGGTGCTTTCTGGACCAGGCTGCGCATTAACAAGGTTGTTTGACCTTTGTTTCTGCGCTGCTATTACTCATGTTTAAGCCAAAGGCATGAAATAGCGGAAAGACCTAACATATGGCAGACAGTTCTCAGCTTGATATCGGCCCTGACAAATCCCTGCTTTTGGTGGATGATGACGAGCCGTTTCTGAGACGTTTGGCCAAGGCCATGGAAAAGCGTGGGTTCGAGGTTGAAACCGCAGGATCCGTCGCCGCAGGTCGTGCAATTTCCACCGCCCGCCCACCGGCTTACGCAGTTGTTGACTTGCGACTGGAGGATGGCAACGGTCTGGATGTGGTTGAGGTTCTGCGCGAAAAGCGCCCCGACAGCCGGGTTGTGGTTCTGACCGGGTACGGGGCGATTGCAACCGCAGTCGCCGCCGTAAAAATCGGCGCAACCGATTATCTGTCGAAACCCGCCGACGCCACCGACATCACCAATGCGCTGCTGGCCAAGGGCGACGAACTGCCCCCGCCGCCGGAAAACCCCATGAGCGCGGACCGCGTGCGCTGGGAACATATCCAGCGCGTTTATGAGCTGTGCGACCGCAATGTCAGCGAAACGGCGCGGCGGCTGAACATGCACCGCCGGACATTGCAGCGGATACTGGCGAAACGCAGCCCGCGGTAAAACTTTTGGCTGAATAGTCTTAAGAGCGTTCGTCCTTGTAGACAACTGAAAGGTAATACTGTCCGATGGTATCGTACCGTACCTTTGCCCAAAGACCGATGAGCATTTCTTCTTCGGAAAGCTCTCTTTCATAGATACTGGTTGTTTTTACTTTCCCGTCAGACAGTTCTTCGTCTATTTCCCAAGTCTTAGGAGTCAGGTCGGAAAACCGCAGGTACATGAAAGCGAAGACAACCAAATGCCCCTTGCCAATAGAAAAGGCATAATCTTCGATTTCTTGGACAGTGGATTGAGTTGCGGAAAAACTTGACCCTTTTGCGGCCCTTTCTAGTTTTACAAACAATCCGAATAATTTTGGGTCATTAAAAGTGACCCGACCATCTTTGGTTTTGTCGGCTCCGTGAGTAATAAGTTTGCTTCTTACAGCTTGATAAATGGATGTTTCGTTCATTCAGCTTCTCTTTGTTTGATACGCAACCTTAAGCAAAGTGTTTCAGCACGCCGCCAACAGTTCGCTATGCCGAGCCATATACGCCTCACGCACCTTAACCGGTGGCCTAAGCGTGATTTCCAATCCCTCCATCACCGCTTTATCCGGGCGACCAAAGAACTTCGTCGCCTCCGCCTCGGAGAAGCCCGCAATCTGCGTCGCCTCCATCCAGGCACTGATTTTGTCGGCCTTTTTGATCTGCCGTTTCACCGTTTTCGGCACTGTAGCGGGCAGGCCAAAGCGGATGTGGATCGCCGCCGCCAGCCGGTCATCCAGCGCGCCGTAACCGGGGCCCACGGCAGATTTGACCGGCGAAATCATGTCGCCGATCACGTATTCCGGCGCATCATGTAACAGGGCTGCCAGCCGCCATTTGACGGGTGTCTTGGGCGCAATTCTTCCGAAGAGTTCCTCAACCAATAGGGAATGCTCGGCCACAGAATAGGCGAAATCGCCGCGTGTCTGCCCATTCCAACGTGCCACAAAAGCAAGCCCATGCGCGATATCTTCGATCTCGATATCCACCGGGGTCGGGTCCAGCAGATCCAGCCGACGCCCCGATAACATGCGCTGCCATGCCCTGGGTTGTGTTGCCATTTTGCTATGCCTCACCTGACCGGACGCGATTGCGCCATATTTTTGTGCTATGATGTACCTGTCTGGATCACTTGCTGCCAACAGTTTCTTGAGCATTTGTGCTTTGAAACGGCGCGCCATGATCCCGACATCAAAACCGAGGGGGGCACATGCTTCTCCCGGTGTGCTCCTCTCGACCGTGAAACGCGAAACGATAGGAGTTTGTCATGTTCAAGCGTTTATTCGCCATTGCCCTGACCTTTGGAATGGCCGCGACCGCCCCACCAGCCTTTGCCCGGAGTTGTGCAGAGCGCGGCGACATCGTCACCAAATTGCAGGAAAACTATGCCGAGGAATTGGCCTTTGGCGGCCTGCAAAAGACGCGCGACGCGCAGTCTGTGATGGAGGTTTGGGCCTCGAAAGAAACGGGCAGCTATACCGTTTTGGTTACCAATGCGAACGGAATCAGTTGTATTGTTGCCGTTGGCACCGATTTTTTTGAAGCGATACCAAAGATAAAAATCGAAGGCACGCCAAGCTGAAAGCGGCCACCAAGCTTCCGGTAACAGTCTTCAAAGTTGCCACCTGCCCCAAGGAGTGCTAGGGGCAGCCGGGACTGTGATTTACCGAAAATGGAGCGCCAGATGGCCGTGGACTATATCGTTAAAGACATTTCGCTGGCCGGGTTCGGCCGCAAGGAATTGGACATTGCCGAAACCGAGATGCCGGGCTTGATGTCCCTGCGTGCGGAATATGGGGAAAGCAAGCCTCTGACAGGTGCGCGTATCGTTGGATCGCTGCACATGACTATCCAGACAGCTGTTCTGATTGAAACGCTGGTTGCGCTGGGCGCGGATGTGCGCTGGGCGTCGTGCAACATCTTCTCGACCCAGGACCATGCAGCAGCCGCGATTGCCGAGGCAGGCATTCCCGTCTTCGCCATCAAGGGTCAAACGCTGGAAGAGCATTGGGATTATCTGGATAAATCCTTCTTGTTCGAAGACGGCCCGAACATGATCCTCGACGATGGTGGCGACGCGACCTTGTACATCCTGCTGGGTGCACGTGCGGAAGCGGGCGAAGACATCATCCCAGTTCCGGGTTCGGAAGAGGAAGAGGTGATCAAGAAGCAGATCGCCAAGCGCATGGCGGCAAGCCCCGGCTGGTTCACCAAGATGCGTGACCAGATCCAAGGCGTTTCCGAGGAAACCACCACCGGCGTGAACCGCCTGTATCAACTGGTGAAAGACGGCCACCTGCCCTTCCCGGCGATCAACGTGAATGACTCGGTCACAAAGTCGAAATTCGACAATAAATACGGCTGTAAGGAATCGCTGGTCGACGGTATTCGCCGCGCCACCGACACAATGATGGCCGGTAAGGTTGCCGTGGTTTGCGGCTATGGCGACGTCGGCAAGGGCTCAGCCGCCAGCTTGCGTGGCGCGGGTGCGCGCGTGAAGGTGACCGAAGTTGACCCGATCTGCGCGCTGCAGGCTGCGATGGATGGGTTCGAAGTAACCCTGCTGGAAGACGAAGTTGCCAGCGCGGATATCTTCATCACCACCACCGGCAACAAGGACGTGATCCGCATCGAGCATATGCGCGAGATGAAGGACATGGCCATCGTCGGCAATATCGGGCACTTCGACAACGAGATTCAGGTGGCCAGCCTGAAGAACCACAAGTGGACCAATATCAAGGAGCAGGTGGACATGATCGAGATGCCTTCGGGCAACCGTCTGATCCTGCTGTCTGAAGGCCGCCTTCTCAATCTTGGCAACGCCACAGGTCACCCGTCTTTTGTGATGTCGGCCTCGTTCACCAACCAGGTTCTGGCACAGATCGAGCTGTTCACCAAAGGTGATCAGTACGAGAACAAGGTCTACATCCTGCCCAAGCATCTGGACGAGAAGGTCGCCCGCCTGCATCTGGATCGCATCGGCGTGAAGCTGACGAAGCTGGATGCGGATCAGGCCGCGTACATCGGTGTCAAACCAGAAGGTCCATACAAGCCGGAACACTACCGCTACTGATTGTCGTCTGACGATGACACAGAACAACGGACGCCGCCGGTTTCTTTACTCGGCGGCGTTCTTTGTTTTCAGGGTTCTGGTTGTGGTGATCGTGCTGGGTGGCGGTGGCTGGGTGCTGTTGGCGCATCCAAAGACACCGGTGCCATCTCACTGGAACCCATTGCACGACCTTAAAGTCAGCGCGCAGGTCACGCCAGTCACCAGGTATCAATTGAACCGGGCCTTGGCGGATGAAACCCAGTGTCGGGCTACATTGACCGAAGCAGGCGTTCATTTCGAGGCGATGGAGGATCTGGTCATTGATCAGAACTGTGGCATTGCCGCACGGGGTCTACTGACCCGGCTGGCCACTTCGCACATCGAAGCCGTTGAAACCAGTTGCGCCACAACATTGCGGCTGACGATGTGGGAACACCATGTCGTGCAGCCGGCTGCGCACGAACTGCTTGGAACCGGTATTGCCCGTTTGCGCCATGTCGGAAGTTACAATTGCAGGCGCATACGCACCCTGAAGGGTGAAAACAACGGATGGAGCAGCCATGCCCGTGCGGAATCGATCGATATCATCGGTGTGGAGACGACCGATGGCCGCGTACTGACCCTGTTAAATGGCTGGCAGGGTACCGGACCCGAACCCGCATTCCTGCGGCAAATCTGGCGGGGCGCGTGCGACTGGTTTCGTGTGGTTCTAGGCCCGGACTTCAATCGCTTGCACGCGGATCATTTTCACCTGCAAGGTTCTGGTTGGGGGTATTGCAGATAGGTCTTGCATCCCGTGCATTCCAGCCTTCGTTAAGGGGGAGGAAACGCAATATTTTATCCTTTTGGGCTGACCTGTGACACGTCTAGTCTCGGCTATCGGTGATTGGTGCCGGATTAACGGATAAAGGAGATTGGGACATGGGCAAGCGCGACGAGTTGATAGCCAAATACGCTGAAGATCTGAAAAACAAATGCGGAATAAGCCCCGATATGGATCTGCTGACCAAGGTCACAATCGGTTGCGGCCCGGCGATTTATGACGCAGATGCGGCAACTGTTGCAGCCAGCCAGGCGCCCGAGTTGGAAACCGTCAAGAACAACTTCCTGATCAAGAAACTGGGCCTGTCAGATGGTCCCGAGCTGATGGCAGCGATCAACAAAGCCATGGAAACTTATGGCATGTCCGAGCGCAACAAATACCGCGCCGTGGTCTATTACATGCTGACTAAGCATTTCGGGAAAGAAGCTGTTTACGGCTGATCTAACCGCGCAATCCTGAAACGCCTGTCGTCTTTCCGGCAGGCGTTTCGTATTTGAGTTGTTTTTTAAGGACTTGGCGTTTGAAACGCTGCGCGCGGTTGGGCTAAGGTCAATCCGTGACCAGGACGGTCAGAACCAGATATTTCCATACGCGTGTGGTGAGTAGGGAGCACGCGGGGGTAGGGAAGGTTCTGTATCGTCAGAGCCTTCCCTCATTACTCATCTGAACTCTTTAAGAATACGCGCGATGAGGTTTTCTGCCCTGTCAGGTTGAACGGTTGAATTGTCGTCCGCATTTCCGCCGCTGCCTTCCAGATAAACCTCGATCCGCCCCGGGCGCGTCTTGCTGCCCGAGCTTGTGAAGTCCCGTGAAATACCCCCCAGTGCATCGGCGGCCATCGCGGCGTTTTCGGCGTCATCGGGGTGATAAAACCGGACCTGGGTTTCTCTGACCCGGTATCCCACCCGAGCTGTTGCCACCACTGTTGCCTGACCTCGGACAAGCAGTTCCAACGCCCGGTTGCTGGTCTCTTGCGAAACTCTCGACGGTACAAAAAGCGAGACCTCAAGATCAATGATCGGCGTCACAAGAAGCGGTTTCACCTCGGCGTAGGGCGGGTTGGCGGGTGTGTCGATCTCTTGCGGAATGGGATCATTGGTTATCTGTGATATCTGCGATAATCCGCCCTTGTTCAGCGGATTGGGATTGCGAAGTCGTGGTTCATACCAGGCAGGAATCGCGGCTTGAATGTCTGAGGCGGTCGCGGCGGCCAACGTGGGTTCCATCCGGGCAGGAATGAAAATCTTGGGCGGTGTTAAGGAAATCTCCGGCTTCTCCGTTACCGCTTCGGGATTCGGGCCGGTTGCAAACTCGCTTTCCGGCATGACAGTGTTTTCCAGTTCCTGGGAAAGGGTTGCACTGGATTGATCCAAAACAACCGGATCGACTGACTCGCTATTTGGCTTGTCCAAGGGTTCGCTGACGTCAGCGGGTATTGAGAGAGGCTCAGGCTCAGGGGGCCCTGAAACCAACAGATCCTCTGGTATAGGGGCGTCTTTCGGGTCCGGCAGGCTGGTGGCTGCGGCCTCAGGCGGTTCTTCGGGGGCCAGAAAGGTTTCAGAAAGCGCATTCAGAACGGCCTGATCTTCTGCGTCTGCGGTTGGCCAGTCATCTAAAAGATTTGCAATGACCCATTGCAAGGCGGCCCCGCACAAAAGGGCAACCAGTACTAACGCGACCCGAGTTTTCCGTTTTTTTCTGACGCGTGGCTTGTCCAGATTTAGCGAGCGGACCCGTTCGGAAACGATCTGCTCAGTATCTGTATCGTCCGGTGGGGGCAGAACGTCCGATTGCGCAGAGGTCGAAGCAGGTTCTTTCAGCGCCTCTTCTTGCGCCCCCGCAAGCACCGACGCGCGCTTCTCCCGCGCCTCTTTCAGGCGCGCTTCCCAGGTTCTCGTGCTTTTCGCAGCAACGGTGTTATCGAGTGTCCCGTTGCCGTTTTCAGTGTCAGACACGGGGTTCAAACTTTCAAAACATATCGAATTTATCCGAACAACACCAAGCGGTTACGATCAGAGCAATCATAACCTTCAGGTCCCTACCCGGCGTAGCCCTTGGAAACATAACACCTTGCCGGGCGATTGAGAAGTTTTGCACCTTGTACAGGACGGCAGGTCAATCCGGCTGCGTTTCACCCAAGGCGCAGATCGCCTTCCATTGATCGTCAGTTACCGGCTGCACCGATAAACGAGAGTTTTTCACCAACACCATTTCGGCAAGCCGTTCGTCGGCCTTGATCTGGTCCAGTGTCACGGGTTTGGAAAAGGACCGGACGGCCTTGATATCCACGCATTCCCAGCGCTCATCATCGGTGGAATTGTCGGGATGTACCTCGGCGCATACCTCGACAATACCAACAACTGACTTGTCCTTTTGAGAGTGGTAGAAGAACCCCCAATCCCCAATGGCCATCTGACGCATGAAATTGCGCGCCTGATAGTTGCGCACACCGTCCCATTCCTCGCCCTTATCCCCCTTGGCCATTTGCTGTTCCCAGCTCCAGGTCGAAGGTTCGGACTTGAAAAGCCAATATGCCATCAGCCGATCACCTTTTTCCAGGGAATCAGTTCAACCGACTGGAACAATCCAGCCTTCGCATAGGGGTCATTATCTGCCCAGTTTTGCGCAGCAGCCAGATCTTCGACGTCGAGCACAACCAGCGAACCGATCATGGCGTCGCCATCCAGCAGCGGCCCTGCCTGCGATACAACACCCGTTTCTTCGATATAGGCCAGATGGGCCGCGCGATTGTCCAACCGGGTTTGCAGTGCCCCGGCTTTGTCACGGGCGATGAGTGCGATCAGCATGTTATTCCTCCTTGAGTGGGCGATTGAGCAGGTTTTGGATGGCCTCGGTCACACTGTAGGCACCATGGCTCAGATCCGCCACCGTTGTACTGATGGGCATGTCCAGCCCTTCCTTGACGGCAATCTCTGACATGGCGCGCGCGGTGGCGACGCCTTCGACAGTAGTATGTTGGTCAAATGGTTGGATCAGGCCCAAACTAAGACCAAAACGGTAGTTTCGGGACAGCTCTGAGGAACAGGTCAACACCAGATCTCCAAGCCCTGACAAGCCCATCAGGGTGTCAGGACGCGCGCCCCGCAGGGAGGCAAAGCGCTGCATTTCCGCAAAACCGCGAGTCATCAACGCGGCACGGGCGCTGTCCCCCAGCCCCGCGCCGATTGCTGCGCCGCAACCGATGGCCATGATGTTCTTCAGCGCCCCGCCAAGTTCAGCACCTATGGTGTCAGTGGTCCGATAGAGGCGCAGGTTCGCAGTGGCCAGCTCGGTCTGCAATGTTTTGCCAAGATTCGTATCACCGCAAGCCAGCGTTAACGCAGTGGGCAAACCGCGCGCTATGTCATCAGCAAAACTGGGTCCTGTCAGCAAAGCGATCGAGGCATCGGAGACAACATCCCTGATGACCGCAACGGGCCCGAGACCAGAATCCAACTCTATCCCCTTACAGCAAGCGACCAGTGTCTTGCCGTGCAGCACCGGGGCGTGATCTTGCAAGGCGCTGCGCAATTGCTGCATAGGAACGGCCAAAAGCAGAATGTCAGCCTTCGACGCCTCAGCGATATTTGCGGTTACGGCGATGTTCGTGCGTAAGGAAACACCAGGCAGCCTGGTGGAGTTTTCGCGCGTCTCATGCATCTGCCGCGCCTGATCGGCGTTTCTGGACCACAGCGTTACTGGCCCGTTGCCTGATAGCGAGATTGCCAAAGCGGTACCAAACGCACCGGATCCCAGGACAGATACGTTCATGCCTTGGCCCCTTTCTTACCGCTGCCCAGCATTGCCGGGCTGCGTTGATCGAGCGGCCAGCGGGGACGGGCAGTCAGGTCCAGACCGTCGCGCGCGCCGGTGCGAAAGCGTTCAAGACCCGCATAGGCAATCATCGCGGCATTGTCCGTGCACAAAGCCAGCGGAGGTGCCGTAAACCGGGCACCTTGTTGTGCGCAAACAGACTCTAACGCTGCCCGAATGGCCGAGTTGGCAGCCACCCCACCTGCAACCGCGACAACGGGATCAGCAGGATTGTGATCAAGATACAGATCAATCGCGCGGCGGGTTTTCTCGGCCAATGTGTCCACTATGGCCTGCTGGAATCCTGCGCACAGATCAGCTCGGTCCTGACGGGTCAGCCCACCCTTGTCGGCCACGATTTGGTCGCGCATTCGCATCAGGGCTGTTTTCAGCCCCGAGAAGGACAAGTCACAGCCGGGCCGGTCCAGCAGTGGCCTGGGAAAGCGGAACCGCTGGGGATCGCCATCACGGGCCTCAGCCTCGACAGACGGGCCGCCGGGTTGCGGCAGTCCCAGCAGGCGAGCGGTCTTGTCAAAGGCTTCCCCAGGTGCGTCGTCGATTGTACCGCCCAGGCGGGCAAACTGCTCGGGACTATGGGCGATCAGGTATTGGCAATGGCCACCCGACACCAGAAGCATGAGGTAAGGGAAGGCGATGCCGTCCGTCAGGCGGGGTGTCAGGGCGTGACCGGCAAGATGATTGACGCCAATCAGCGGCAAGCCCGTGGCGGCGCTTAGCCCTTTGGCGCACATGACACCGGACATGACCCCTCCGATCAGACCGGGCCCTGCGGTGACGGCAATAGCGTCCATGTCGCGCAGCGACAGACCGGCGGCCTCCAGTGCCTGCATGACACAGACATCCAGCTTTTCGGCATGGGCACGGGCCGCAATCTCGGGCACGACACCGCCAAAGGCGCTGTGCAGATCGGTTTGACCGTGCACCACAGAAGACAGGATCTCGGCTTTGGCACCTTCGGTCTGGCGCACGACAGCTGCGGCTGTGTCGTCACAGCTGCTTTCCAAACCCAATACGGTAAGTGTTTGCACCATCACCCTGATCCGTTGCATCATGTATATACGGCGGGGTATCACCCTGCGCGGATGCAAACAATCCTGAAGGGTCAAGGCGCCACACGTTGTTTTTGTTGATGACCCGCCCTCGCTCCGCCTCGGAAAGGTTTGTCGAGCAGTTGCCAACCCGCGTCAGATCTCGGGTACAGGCCCTCTATTCGCCGATCATGGAAATCCGGCCACTGCCAGTTGCGGTGGATACCAAAGGTGTAAAAGGATTGATCTTTACATCGGCCAATGCGGTAAATGCGGCGGTTTCGAAAGGTGTTGACCGCACTCTGCCGGCCTATTGCGTGGGGCCCGCAACAACCGGTACCGCGAAAGGGTATGGGTGGCAGGCCAAGATGGTCGGAACCACGGCAGAAGAATTGGTTGGGCATCTGCTCAAGCATCGGCCCAAAAGCCCGCTTTTGCACCTGCGGGGTGAACATACACGGGGTAATATCGCTGGCCGCCTGACCGAATCTGGTCTGACCGTTCGGGAACAGCCAGTCTATCAGCAGCGGTTGTTGCCGCTAACACCCGAGGCCACCGAGGCCGCCGAAGGAAATCTGCCGATAATTGCTCCGCTTTTCTCGCCGCGCACGGCGCGACATTTTGCCGATATCTGGGCCGGATCAGCCCCCCTTTGGCTGGTTGCGATCAGCCAGGCTACGGCTGATCCCCTTTATTCTTTGGACTATGAGCACCTGAAGATTGCAAAACATCCGACACCGAAGAAAATGCGTAAAGCTGTTAAAAAGCTTGTGAAACATGTGTTGCGGGTTGAGGGTGGCGAGGTCCCCGATTAACTTAACCTGGGCTGTTATTCATCTGAATTTGGATTCGATAAGGGGAATATTGCGGTGGCTGGTAAGAAGAAATCCGATCAAAAGCCGGTGGAACCCCTCCTAGCAGATGATGCAGTTGAAACTGATCTGCGGCAGGAAGATACGCCTGTTGACCCGGCTGAACCTGTAGAAGAAGACCTGTCCGAAGCCGAAGCCGAAGCCGAAGCCGAAGCCGAAGCCGAAGCCGAAGCCGAAGCCGAAGCCGAAGCCGAAGCCGAAGCCGAAGCCGAAGC
>NZ_JBQFZL010000024.1:0-23129 GCF_056542225.1 Ruegeria sp. AE3
GGCAGGCACTTCAGGCCGAAGCGTCGGGTGGTGGTTACAAGGTGCTGTGGCAAAATGCGAACGGATCGTATGCCGAATGGACCACGGATGCTTCAGGACAATACCAAAGCGGTGCTATCGTTGCCAATGTTGTGGATGTCGAGGTCTTCTATGGCCACGATATTGATGGAAATGGGACCATTGGTCCTGTTCAACCAAAGCTGAGCGCTTTGTTGGCATCCGAAATCACTACCGTGACGGTGGCTGAGGAGCCCGTGGCCTCCGAATGGGACGAAGATGTCGACTATCTGGAATTTAGGCCCGACTTGGCAACCTACCAAGATGATGAGGATATCTATGGGTTGGTTGTTTCTTGCGTAAAAAATAACGTTGACGCACCCTTTACAACCAACTCGGACGGTGCTTGGCATGAACCTGCAATCGATGTGTTGGACGAGGATGCTAACCTGACAGTTGCATCCTTGCTGGAGGAAGACAGCTTCTGGTGGTGATGTTACCCCCGGCTTTGTTGGAGATACTGAACGGGCTGCGATTACCTAGTTCGGGGCCGCAATCAAAGGTTTGTGGGCCCCTTTGCGAACTCAAGCTGAAGACGACAAGTAACTTCTTTGGATGGGTGCGGATTTGTACGTTGCGCTTCAACTTCTCGCGCCTGCAAGCCATACCGAAGCAAAACTGTTTCCGACAAGTCGTGCGTTAAATGTACCGGTGTTACTCCCGCTGTTTGTCATGTGCAGTACCCGGCTGGGCGCGAAAAAAGTGTAAGTTCCCGATTGCAGAGATATGTGGGCGGCTTAAAGCTGAGCATTCGAGGCTGAAGAAAGTTACTCCAGTGGAGCACTTCGCACGTCGGGGCGGCTCTGACATCAAAGGGCTGTCATATTATGACGCCTCAAAGGAAACATTACGGCTGTTGGGCACTCTTCTCGCGACAGAAGTGTAAGGAACTTTTTCGAGGTCGCAGAGAAAAACTCCGGGCGAAGCGACCGAATAGACATGGCTTGCAACAGGTTCGAAATCTGCCCGGAAATGCGCTGTGCTTTTGACGCAGATCACCGAATAACTCAAAGGGTTTAACCCAATATGAGCAAAATGCGCGCGATCCAAGCATTGGTTTCGTATGCTTGTGACGACAAGGTCAATGTCGGCGTCGTGTCCAACCAAACGTAGCGCAGCTGTCTTGCCTAGCGCAGCTGTCCCACCGCCATACATTTCACCGGTATAGCGGCATGCGCCATCACTTAAGGAGAGCACTTCAAACTCTGCGCTGACTGGAACATGTCCGACCAGGTTCGACTTTGCGCCGATAGCCAGAATGATCCGCGCACCCTCCCCTGCCGCATGGGCCTGATTGGCACTTTCCGGATCATGGAACAGACCCATCAGAACGTTTTTTACCCCGCCCTCAATCAAAGCGGTCAGCAACCCCGTTGTATCTGATGTTCCGCCTGCGCCCGGATTGTCCTGAACATCGGCAAGAACGATAGGATCTTCGCGCCTTTGACGGCATGTGGAAACGGCCTCTTCCAAAGACAACATCTTACATTCTAAGCTGGCCTCACGGGACAGGAACATGTTGAGGATTTTTCTGGCAGCGGCAGCCGCTTTTGCAGCAGTCAAGGCATAGGCAATGCAGGATGGGCCTGTGTCAGGAAAATCCGCCGCCGTAAAACCAAGAGCGATCTCTGCCAAAATGCCTTGCCGCTCAAACTTGGGTGGCAGTTGATAGATATCATTGATCGGCGCAGAACCCGTATGTTGCACATGCAGGGGGATCAGGTAGGGCACCGGTTGAAATGCCTTGTACAGGGTTTTGCCCGCTAGCAGGCGACGCAAGACAGGAACGCATCTTGCACCCGTTTCCGCCATATCCAAATGTGGGTAAGTGCGGAAAATCGACAGGTAGTCTGAGTGCTCAACCATTTCGGCGGAAATGTTGGCATGAAGGTCCAAACTTGCGACCACTGGAACATCTGGACCCACAGTTTCACGAACGCGTCGCAAAATCTCTCCTTCACCGTCAGCAAAGCTTTCCGTGACCATAGCTCCGTGGAGATCAAGATAGACGCCGTCAATCTGACCTGCGCCCCTTATTCCGCCCAACAGCATCCCGCAGATCGTTTCGAATGCGTGATCGGTGACATGAGCGGACGGCTCGGCAGAGCACCACAAAATTGGAATGACATCAAATCCCGCTGCCTGTGCCGCGACGGCGAAACCCGCGATCGGAAGGTTCATGCCTTCGGTTTCCAGAACAACTTGTAAACCGTGCAGCATTCCCGGCCAGGAATCTGCCATCTCAAACTCAGGCATCCCAGCCTTCGTCACACCGAAACAGTTGGTTTCATGCTGGAACCCCGCGATCACAATACGCTTGGTCACCATTATGCGTGCTCAAACTCTTGTTCAGTACACGCTGCCGAAAAAACACTTTCGCCATAGCGGATGGTTTCAAGCACGACAGTATCTGACAGGCGGTCCGGGTCGTGCAGTGGATTGCGCGAAAGAACAACAAAATCTGCAACTTTACCCGGTTCGATGGATCCGCGTTGATCTTCCTTAAACACCTGCCAGGCGGCTTCGATGGTTTGGGCCCGCAAGGCTGAACTAACGCTGATCTTCTGATCCTCGCCAAGCACACGACCAGAAGCGGATTTTCGGTTCACCGCACAATGAGCAAGATGGATTGGACGCGTCGGTGTGACCGAGGCGTCGTTGTGGATCGTGTATCGCACACCATACCGTTCGGCTGACGCCGCTGGAGATATCCGTTCGGCTCGCTCGGGGCCCAGGAAAGTATCGTAATGACGATCCCCCCAGAAGAAGACATGGGCGGGAAAGAAGCTGACGGTCAGACCAAGCCGGGCCATACGCTTCAATTGGTCATCCCTCAGAACCTGGCCATGAATAATGGTGTGTCGATGATTCTGGCGTGGGTGCGTAACAAGCGCCTTTTCCACCGCATCTATGAACATCTCGGCACCGGCATCGCCATTGCAGTGGCAGTGAACCTGCAAGCCCTGACTGTGGAGCTTTTCTACATCCGCATCCAACTGCTCTTGCGAGGTATAGGTCATTCCACAAGGGTTATCAGGGTTGGCAGGTTTGAAATATGGAGCAGACAGATACGCGGTCTGTAGTTGAAAGGCTCCGTCCGTAAACAGTTTGCGCGGACCCAGAGAAAAATGCGGGTTGCCCGGCCAGCTCGTACCAATCCATCGCGAAGACAACTCTGGCTCCAGATTTCCGACGGGCAAAAGCTCGATGTCAATTCCCGGATCCTGATCCTCAGGCAGGCTGGCGAAGTGATCCAGCATATGCTGCGACGTCCAGGCATTTTGGGCATAGGTCACACCATGGGACAGGTATTCGTCGCGACAGACGCCAAAGCCCAGCCAAAACCGGTCGCGGTCGATCAGGAAATCAGTATCGCCCATTTCTCCCATGGCCGTTAGCCCTTCGATCAATCCGGTCAGCGCTCCGGTTTCAGGATCACGACCGAAACGGCCGCCCTCTGGATCAGGTGTTTCACGGGTTATCCCGCGTCTTTCCAGCGCAAGGGAATTAGCCACACCATTGTGACCCGACGCGTGAATAACCCAGATTGGATGGCGTTGTGAAACGCTATCCAGTTCGGCCCGTGTGGGCATTCGGCATTCCTGAATAGACGTATTGTCGAATGACACGCCCATGACCCATTCACCCTCGGGTGTTAAATTTGCCTTTTCATGAAGCCTGTCCAACGTCTGTGACATGTGCCTGCAATCCCCTAAAGGAGGCGATGACAGATCGACACGGAACAGCCTGACAAAGCCCGGATCGGGAAAATGCCCATGCGGGTCGATAAACGCAGGCATCAGAGTATGACCTTCAAGATCATGTTCGTGACATTCTGCGGACATAACAGCGCGCAGCTCCGCTTCGGTACCAACTGCCTGAATTCTGTTGCCATCAGTCAGCACCGCCTGTGGTGAAGAGTTCTGCGCATCCATGGTCAGGATGGTGCCGTTGAAGTAGAGTGTGCTTGTCATTGGATTTCCTAGTTACGACAGCGGGGCCAGACATCGCAGCCCGTGGCCGCCTTTTATCTCCCATTCCGGGGTCTGGGTGCAGATGTCTTGAGCAAAGGGGCAACGCTCGCGAAACTCACAGCCAGATGGCCGCTTGAGCAGGCTGGGAGGCTCCCCTTTGAGAGCGATCCGTTCCAGTCGCGCATCCGGGTCCGGCTCGGGGTTGGCGCTGAGAAGGCAGCGCGTGTAGGGATGGCGCGGGTTGTTGAAGATCGTTTCCGTTGTGCCTTCTTCGACCAGACGGCCCAGATACATGATGCCCATTCTGTCGGCCACGTGGCGCACGACGCTTAGGTTGTGCGTGATGATGACCATCGCCAACCCCAGCGTTTCGCGCAGATCGTTGAGCAGGTTCAGCAACTCGCCCTGGACCGAAACATCGAGACCGGCAGTCGGCTCATCCGCAAGGATCAGCTTGGGCTCCAGCGCCAGGGCGCGTGCGACGCCCACGCGCCGGGCCTGACCTCCTGACAGCTGATACGGATAACGATCTGCAAAATGCGCAGGCAGGTTCACCATTTCCAATAGGCGCTTGGCCTCGTCATCCAGATTGCGGTTTTTCATACCCTGAATGCGATAGGGTTCGGTGATCAGACTGCGGATTGTTAGGCGGGGCGACAGGCTACCGACCGGGTCCTGAAACATCATCGCCATGTCTTTACGCAGCGGGCGCATGACACTTTCCGGCGCGCCCCGAATTTCCTGACCTTCGAATATGACCGAACCGTCCTGTGCAGGCGCAAGACCCGCAATCGCGCGAATAACCGTCGTTTTGCCCGATCCGCTTTCCCCAACTAGCGCGTAAGTTTCGCCAGGTTCTACGGTAAAACTGACACCCGCCAGAACGTTGACCGGTCCATAACTGGTTTTAAGATCCACGACATTCAGCAAGCTCATGTTTCGACCTCCTCGTGGTTCAGCCAGCATGCGGCGTGGTGGCCCTCTTTCAGTTGATCCAGTGGTGGCACATCGGTCGCGCAGCGCGCCATGGCCTGATCACAACGGTCCCGAAAGATGCACCCCCCCGGCAGGTTGGCCAGATCAGGCACTTCACCGGGGATAGTGGGCAAAACGCGGGCGCGTTCTTTGATGTGGCCGGGATCACAATCGATCAGACGACGTGTATAGGGGTGTTTAGGGTTGTGGAAAATCTCACGCACATCGCCGCTTTCGACAACGGCTCCTGCATACATCACCACCACCCGGTCGCAGAGTTCCGCGATCACGCCCAGATGGTGCGAAATAAACAGAATGGCACAATGAACTGCGCGCTGTAATTCTTGTAGGCGCTCGATGATCTGTACCTCAAGAGTGGCGTCCAATGCAGTGGTTGGCTCATCCGCGATCAAGAGGTCCGGCTCGGACATCAACGCCATTGCTATGGCGATCCGCTGGCGCATCCCACCTGAGAACTCATGCGGATACTGCTTTATGCGCGCTTCGGGATCGGGGATGCCGACAGCACCCAGCATCTTGGCTGCGTGGGCCAGCTTGTCCGCTTTTGACTGTTTGGAACGGTGCTGAATGTCCAGCATCTGCTGCCCGATAGTGAGAACCGGATTATGCGTTTGCATCGGATCCTGAAAGACAATGGAAATGTCTGCCCCGCGCAGGTCGCGCATATGACGCTCGGAAGCCTGCAACAGGTTCTGCCCCTTGAACCGAACCTCTCCCTCGCGGAACCGCGTATTGGGTGCGGTCAAACGCAGGATTGATGAAATCAAGGTGGATTTACCGCAACCAGATTCTCCGACTATGCCAACGATTTCACCCTTATTGACGTTGAATGTGATGTCCCTCAAGGCTTTGAGGTCGCCACGGCCTGTTTCGTAGTCGACACTAAGGTGGTCGATTTCCAGAAGTGTATCGGTCATCGCTGTTTCCTCAGTTTCGGATCAACCACGTCGCGCAGGCTTTCGCCCAGGAACGTGAACCCAAGTGTTGCCAGAATGATCGGCAGGCCCCCGCCCACAACCAGCCACGGCGTCTGGCGGATTAGTGAATAGCCGTCCTTGAGCAGGGCACCCCAGCTGGGAGTCGGAGGTTTGACGCCCAGACCCAGAAATGACAGGCCAGCCTCCAGCGCGATGACAGTGGGGATATCCATAGCCGCCAACACTGCCAGAACGCCGATGATATTGGGCAGCATATGAACGCCCAATATGCGCGCCATGCTGGCCCCCATCGACCGCTCGGCTAGAATGAACTCGGAATTGCGCAGCGTCAGTGTCTGGGTCCGTGCAACGCGCCCATAGGTCGGGATCGAGGTCGCCATGACCACGAACACAACCGTCTGCTGGCTGGGCCCGACCAGAGCCACAACAGCCAGTGCAAACATCACGGTCGGGAAGGACCGGATGGTGTCGAAAAACAGCATCAGTAGGTTGTCGAGCCATTTCGGCCCATACCCGGCAATCATGCCCAGTGTCAGGCCAATCGCCATCGCGCCGAACACGGCGGGCAATGCCACCTTAAGTGCTACCTGCCCCCCCGCGATTACTCGCGAAAATGTATCGCGCCCCAGTTGGTCGGTCCCCAACAGGTGCGCAGCGGATGGTCCTTGCATGCGCGATTTGATATCCATGGCAATCGGGTCGTAGGGCACGATCCAAGCCGCGAATATTGCGCAGAATACGATGATGCCGACAATGATCAAGCCCATTAGACCAAGCGGGTCGCGGGCGACCCCGACTATGATCTGGCCAAGTTCGGAACGAGATTTTTCCATCACTCACCCTCCTCAATGAGCCGTACGCGCACGTGGATCGAGCAGCGCATTGACCAGATCAGCCATCGCTGTCGACACCACGAACAACGCTGTTGAGATGAGGACTGAGCCCATCACAATCGGGTAGTTTCGGGTGGTAATGCTATCGATAACCAACTTGCCCAGACCCGGCCGGGCAAAGACGAGTTCCGCAAAGACGGCAGAGCTCAGAAGAAAGCCCATCCCAACCCCGATCACGGTAACCACTGGCAGAATGGCGATACGTAAGGCGTAAACCATGACCACGCGACGTTCAGCGATACCAAATGCCCGGGCCGTGCGTACATGGCTTTCGCCCATGACTTCCAGCATCGATGCCCGAACCAAACGGGCAATGTAACCGACCCAGCTGAGCCCGATGGCGAAGGCTGGCAAAACCAGATGGTCAAGGCGATCCCAGAACCCTTCCCCTGCCCCAATGGCAGGAAACCACTGCAAATTAACGGCGAAAACCAACAAAGCCAAAAGCGCAACAACAAAGGCCGGAGCGGCAACAAAACTGACGGAAATTGCGGCGGCCATCCGGTCGATCATCGTGTTTGGATGCGCAGCCGCATAAGCGCCAAGTGCGATACCAAGACTTGCGGACCACAGGATTGATGCAAAAATCAGCTCCAGAGTGAACGGCAATTGCTGAAACACAATCTCAGTCACAGACCGACCCGAGAAGACATCGGTGCCAAGGTCACCCTGCAAAAGGTTCGAGTAAAAGATCAGCAGCTGTTTCCATATCGGTTGATCAAGACCAAGTGCGGCGGTGAGTTGGGCCTGAAGCTCGGGTGTGGCGCGCGGACCCAGCATGATCTGGACCGGATCGCCTGGTACAGCGCGGATCATCAGGAACATGACGGTGACCGCCACGAAAAGGATGAGTAGCGACAGCCCGAAGCGACGGGTTGCGAAGTTCAGCATGGCCAACTGGCTCCTTGTGGCTGGATGGCGTTGGTTATGGAGCGGCGAGTGTTAGCGCCCGCCGCTCCCTGTCGACCTAGGGAGGTCAGGTCGACTTGCCAAAGTAACGCAGCAGCGACAGCCCGTCCGGGCGCAATGCAGGAATGACACCTGCGCTATGAATAACCGGCGTCGCCTCGTGCGTGATGAAGCGATAGGCACCGCTTTCTTCCATCAAATCCTGCGCACGCTGGTACATTTCAGCCCGCTTTGCGATATCTGTTTCCCCAGACGCAGCTTCGTGGATTTCGTTGAACTCTGCGCTGTTAAAGCGTTCCCAGTTCCACTTGCCAATTTGCTCGGGCGTAAACCACGACGTCGCATAATACGGGTCCGGCGTCATCGAATAGCGGTTCAGAACAAGCTGCAGGTTTTCGTTGTCGCCAGACGCCCAGAACGCACCGGATTCCAGAACGTTCACCTCAACTGTGATACCAATTTGTGCCAGCGTCGCCTGAATGATCTGTGCGGTTGTCGTGAACGTCGTCTTGTTTAGCGTGTCAAGGGTCAGCGTAACGTTGGTTTCACCCGATTCCGCAAGCAGTTGCGCCGCTTTTTCGAAATTTGCCTCAGGTGGCACCAGCGAAGACGGCCGATGCCCAGCCAGACCCGGAGCAATGATCCCGGTTGCCGGCTCGGCGGCACCAAAATAAGCAGCTTCCAGAATACTGGGGACATCTACGGCATGTTGAATCGCTTGCCGCAGTTTCTGATTTTGCAGCTTTGGATGTTCAACATTCATTCCCATCCAGACATAATAAAGCGAGGGTTTCTCAACCAGCGAGCCACCATTGGGAACACCAGCGCGATAACGTTCGACCGAACCCAGCGACACGCGAGTCACGTCCAGTTCGCCCGCTTCAAACGCGATCTCGGCGGTGTTTTCGTCGTCGATAGGATAGATTTCGATTGCGTCCCAGGTCGGAGCATCGCCTTTCCAATCAGGGTTGCGCTTGAGAACCGTTTTTTCCTTGGGCGACCAGCTATCCCGCAGATATGGGCCAGACTCTGCTACCGGATCGGCACCGATCCGACCACCGGCTGCTTCGACCGCTGCTTTCGAGACAATGTTTCCGGTGATGTAAGGCAGGGCAATCGACCAAATCGGTGCGAAGGGTTTATTCAACACAATCGTCCCTTCACGTTCACCGGTCACTTCAACATGGCTGAACGGTCCCAGGTCGGGTTTGTTCGGGCTGTCGGTCGTGTCATCCACGATCCGTTCCATGCTGAACTTGACGTCCTCGGCGGTCATGGCGCCAAAGCCGTTGGTGAAGCCGATGCCGTCACGCAATGCAAACTTGATATGAGTGGGGTCAACCTGCTCGATCATCGTTGCCGCGTCCAGCTGCCAACCCCATTCCTCGCCTGGTTTATACTGGATCAGCTTGTTGTAGATTGCGGCATGCACCTCTTCTTCAACAACACCAACCGAGTGGGCCGGATCCATGTTCTGTGCATCGCCATAGGCCCGTACCCGCAGAACACCGTCGTGTGCTGCAAATACGCGATTTGCCCACCCCATCGGAAGCGCCGTGGTCGCTCCAAGCGCGGTTGCGCCTTTCAGGAACCCGCGACGACCAACATTGGCCTTTGTCCATTCTATCTTCATAGTATCCTCCCTGGGATTAAGTCAGAGAAATCCGCGTGGAATGGTTTCCGACCATTCCTTTGTCAGGACTTCGGTTTCATCGGCGCCTTCGGTGGCGCGAAGTTTGCGGTAGAGGTAGAAATTCTGCGCGTCGCAACTCATGCGGCATTCGGTCGAGATAGCGACCTGCCAGTTTGCCCGTTCAAAGGTGAAATTCCAGGCCGTCTCAAACCGGGCAGTGGCCGGGTCATCCGGATGTATGCCGTAATGCATGCGCACATCACTGCCGACAATCAGGCCGTGGTAGGGATCGCGCGATTTACCATAGTCATCAAACGTCTCAAGCACGATCCGGCCATCTTCGGTTTCGGTATGTTCGGATCGCGCGGTTGGCACCCGCAATTGCTCGGCGTCAAGAACCGGAAACTTCTGCGCCGGACCGGGTTCAGAAGCCTGGATTTCCCGCGACACTTCGCGCACCGGTAGATGCAGAGCGCAATCCTGCAAGTGCAATGTCACCTCTGCCAGATCTGGCGACGGCCAGATGATAGGCCAGTAGGATGTCGACATGGCCAGCCGCAACACGTGACCCTCATGCAATCGATGTGCACATTCGTTCAGGGCAATCTCGGCCTCGTAAATCTCACCGGGATGTAAGATTTCGGGCGCTTCATGACTGCGGTAATGGCATAGGTTCAACGACCGATAGCTAATGCGCTGTGAAATACCCTCGGGCGATACATCGCACAGGCGCGCAACAATCTGGGCGACGGGCTTGTCCACCGAAAACCGAAACTTCAGTTTTGCCCGCCCCAGCAATTCCATCGACGTAAGCAACGGCGCGCTGTCAAAACTCAGCGACAAGGCATCGTCGCTTGCCTGATCGCCGGGCAGCTCGTTATCGACGCGCATACCCGCACAGAAATACCCGCTTTGCTTGCCGACATGGCAAGGCGACGCAATAGTTGCAAAGCCTTGGGATGGGCTAGTGGAGAACCCGCCCGGTCCCAGATGCCAGATCTGTTCGTGTACGTGCGGTGATGGCCAACGACCTTCGGCTATCCAACGACCTTGTCGAGGGCCGTTTTTCGGCGTCGGGTTGAAGTGCTCTTGCATGTATGTCCGGTACGCAGGCAGATCTTCGGCGCCATTTTCCTGTCCTTTCAACCATCGATCAAACCAGCCGATGACTTCAGAATGGAAATCCGCAGGATCAATTTTCGAGATATGCGCATATCGATGTTCCCACGGCCCTATGACGGCCTTGGTGGGCGATGTCATGTTAGCAGCCAAAGCTGTCGGGGCGTTGACATACGCATCTGCCCAGCCGGTTATGGCTAAAACCGGGACTTGGATCGCAGACCAATCTTCGCAAACCGAGCCGCGCTTCCAATAAGCATCCCGCGTCTGATGACGCAGCCAATCTGCGGCAGAGAACGGAGCATTTTGCAGCCGCGCAAGCCAGTCCTCTCGCCAGTCTGAACGTAAGGCCGGATCCGCAGGTCGGGTCAGATAGGCGAACATCTGGCTGCCCCAGTTCATGTTGTCGCTCAGCAGGCAACCACCCATGAAATGGATGTCATCTGCATAGCGATCCACGGTCGAGGAGACGCTGACGACAGCCTTCAACGCAGGCGGTTGCCGGAAAGCCAGTTGCAAACCATTAAACCCACCCCAAGATATTCCGATCATCCCAACGTGACCGTCGCACCAATCCTGCGCTGCGATCCATGCGATGACTTCTTCACCATCACTCAGTTCCTGTTCCGAGTATTCATCTTCGAATTGCCCTTCGCTGTCGCCCGTACCGGCGATATCAACCCGAACGCAGGCATAG
Source organism: Ruegeria sp. AE3 (assembly GCF_056542225.1). Lineage (NCBI taxonomy): Bacteria > Pseudomonadati > Pseudomonadota > Alphaproteobacteria > Rhodobacterales > Roseobacteraceae > Ruegeria > Ruegeria sp. AE3. The sequence continues at coordinate 11,217 of NZ_JBQFZL010000024.1, forward strand.
TCAGCCTCGGCAAATACCTTATGTGTTGTTTCATCCCTGGGCGCTGTGCCGTCGCGTTTGCGGTAAGGCAGGTATTCCAGAATGGCCGGAGCTGGACCGGTTTCGGGTAACCAGAGTCGAGCAGCAAGCCTCCGCCCGTCGGAGAGTGTGATCCATGTGTTTTCGACGGTTTTAACTGGCATCCGAGAGCTTGCTTTTTGCGAACTGAGGCCGAAGAAGAAAACAATTTGCAGAAAAAACAAATTGTGCAATCTTATGCGAAGTGATGCTATTTGCAGCGTAATAGCGTCAAATCGCGAAAGGTTTTTCCATGTCCCAGTATTTTTCTGCCAACCTGAAGTCGCTATGCGCAGAACACGGCAATATTTCAAAGATTTGTCGGGATATTGGCGTCAACCGGCAGCAGTTCAATCGGTATCTGAATGGCTCCAGCCTGCCTTCGGCCCACAACATGCGTCGGATCGCGCGCCATTTCGGCCTGACAGAAGCCGAACTGTTCGCTGAAACTGCTCGCTTTGAGCAAATGCTAAAGGACGTCTTACTACCAACCGGAAAAACGCCCGCAGACGCGTTTCTGGATCCTTTTCGGGGCCAACACAAAAACCTCAGGCGCTATGTTGGTTTCTATCACTCGTTTTTCTGCACGCCTTCCTGGGAAGGGAAGATATTTTGTTCGTTAATCCGTATTCAGGAAGTTGATGGGCTTTTCACAATCCGGTCCCGCGAAATTGCCACATCGCAAGACAAAAGCATGCACCAGATTTCTCGTTACGTTGGTTTGGTGACAATGCGGGGAAACAGGATATTTATAACCGAACATGAGTTGATGCGCGAAGGCAGCGTTGCCAATACCATCTTATATTCAGCGCACCGCCAGCAACTAAAGTATCTGCGGGGAATGACGATGGGTGTTGCTTGGCGCCCTTACCCGCATCCTTATGCCGCCAAAACAATCTGGAAGCGCCTGCACGAGCGGGTAACCGCGCGCGAGGCCATTGCCGCCTGTGGTATCTACTCAACCCATAGTACCAAGATTGATCCAACTGTCAGGAAACACCTTACCAAGGAATGAAGCGTCGGAACGATGTGGATGTCGCTCTAATTTCTCAAAAACGCGTCCGGTTTATCAATTGGGTTTTCCAATCTTTTGGTGGGTCGCGGGCGAGATGATCCCGTGAACGTTACCGAATATTGGGCGGCGGCCCAGATTTGGTAAATCAACAGCTCATCGTGGCACGATCAGCTTGAACTACTGGCTCCAATAGTCAGTGCCTGCCGCGGTGAAACTGGCGTCACGTCGATAACTAAAGTGCCCTGTTCAGAGAAGTGTCAAAGTCTGCGGAAAAAGCTTTCGGGATTGATCGATTTCCCCACATTACTCGTCGAGATATGCCAGAGCTAGTCTTCTGGTTACTTCAATGAAGCTATCATTGCGAGCTTTGGACCCTTCCTCATGCATCCGATTGACGATCCAGCCGACATAGGTGGCTGATCTGAGAAGAAGAAACAAAGCAAGAGGTCCCACATCAATATCCCGGAGTGTAGAATACCCGTCAATCAACGCGGTACAGAGGTCCGGGTAGTCGTCCTCGTTGATACTTTTGAGAAGTGTTGTGGCCAGATCAAATAACCTGAAACCAAATCCGCAGTCATCAAAATCGATTAACCACAGCCTTTCACCATCAACCATAATGTTCTCGCGAACCAGGTCTGCATGGATTAAACCAAAATCCAGGTTTGGTTCCATGTTCTTCAGATCAGCCATTGCTCGCGCACGCGCTTTGCTAAACAACGCTCTGTCTTCCCCAGACAGGGTTGGGTTCTCCCAAAAACGGCCCCATACCGGGTTTTCACCAAGTAACCCTTCGCGATTCCATGAACACCGTTGGAACCCGTCGGGAATATCCCAAGCATCTGAAATATTATGCAGCTTAGCCATTTCACGGCCAATGTTTCGAAACAGGCCTGCCCTGTCATCCGAGTGCAACGCCTGCCCCGTTTTCCCCATCGGACTGCCCGCAATCCACGTCAGGACATCGATTTGAATGCCATCGGCGACATGCAGGAATGCCCCGGAAGCCGAGGGAACGGGTCGCGGCACATTCAATCCACCCTCAGACGCAGCAGCCATCCACTGTAACTCGGATCGGAGTTCGTCGTTCGATCGATATCCGCAACGATGCAACCTCAGGGCATAGGTTTTCCCTTCGCAGTCGACGCGAAACACCTGGTTTTCACGCGCGGCAATCAGTTTGAAAGCTGCACCGGACATTCCCCAATAGGTCAGTGCCTTTCTTACCGTGTCAGTCATGAGCGTAACAGGGTCTTCGCCAAAACTTCGTCGAGCGTGTCAAACAGTAAATCGGCATTGTCGATCGAGAACGGCATTGGAGGCCGTATTTTCAACGTGTTTTTATACCGACCCAGCTTGGAATGTATGATACCTTGATGTCTCATCGCGTTAATTATTCGATCGGTGAATTCGCTGGCCGGTTCCTTGCTGTCTTGGTCCAAAACCATTTCAGCTCCGAAGATCAAACCGGACCCACGCACGTTGCCAATAACGTCGTGCTTCTGCGCAAGCGCGTGCATTCTTTTGCGGGCATGCAAGCCCACATTCTTCGCGTTCTCCAGTAATTGCTTGTCTTCGATCTCTTCCAGCACCGCCATCGCTGCACTACAGGAGACGGGATTGCCGCCAAATGTATTGAAATAGCGATAGCCCTTTCGAAAAGTAGCAAGGATTTCTGTTCGTGTAACAACTCCTCCCACTGGATGGCCATTCGCCATAGGTTTCCCCAGTGTCATGATATCCGGCACAACTCCCATTTTCTGGTGTGCCCACATATGAGTACCCGTACGGCCAAAACCTGATTGGACCTCGTCGCAGATCAGTAACCCCCCTGCCCTGCGCACAACTTCAGCAGTTGGTTTCAACCAACCGTCCGGGTGATCAGGAAAACCTTCGTTCAGGAAGTAAGGGCATAGTATCAGCGCAGCAAAGCCGGTGCCCGATTTTTCATGCTCAGTGATCTGTTCTGCAACGGCGTCAGCGAACATAGTGCCGTCCGAGTCCGGATTGCGATAGCTGTCCGGCGCTTTGACGAAGCGAAAATACTGTTCAAGCCCGAAACCCACAGTAGGAATATTCGATTTACTCAGTTGGCTAACCAACGAGGTGTTACCGTGATACGTCGCATCCGTGGCGATGATCCCGCGTTTCCCAGTCATGCCCTCGGCCATACGGAGGGCTATATCATTTGCCTCAGAGCCAGTGCAGGTCATAATCGCCGTATTAAGCGATTTATCCATGGTATTGGTTAGTTTCTCGACGTAGTCCAGAATTCCGTCATGCAGATAGCGTGTATGGGTGTTTAGTGTGCTAGCCTGTCTGCAGATCGCCTCGACCACGCGCGGGTTACAATGCCCAACATGCGCGACGTTGTTGTAACAATCCAGGTATTTGCGCCCGGCCGCATCCCATAGCCATACCCCTTTCCCCCTGACAAAATGAATGGGATCGTCGTAGAAGGTTGAGACTTTGGGTCCAAGCAGTCGTTCCCGGTCGGCCCTAAGCTGATCTATTGTTCTGGGCATTTTCTGTCCTTCGGCGTGCATATTCCGCAGGTGATTTTCGAAGCGACGCGACGGCGTCCGAGCGTAAACAGACCTGTTCAAGTGACGGAGATTAGCGATTTTTGCGGATCACACCCTGCTCGACCCAGGCATCAAATTGCACGAGAACCGCTTCGCAGAACGCGGTGTCGTTGATATGAGCGTCAAGTTCCGTCATTGGCGCACGGCCCGGTATAACCTTGCGCGCTTCATCCACCATATCTGCCAGAGCTTCAGGATCATGCGCAGCCCCGCCTTCCCTGTCCCATGCTTCAACCCCCTGAACAGGCAGGAAAAAGTGAACAGGTCCGGTTGCGGCCTCCATTCGATTGGCCAGTTCACGGATCCAATTGCGGCGCTCATCCCCATTAAAAACAGAACTCTTGATCAGTCGGTTATGCACGTGAAACGGACGATCAGAATATTGGTCGGGGATGTTCTGCCAACCCGCGAAATCCAACAGGTCCAGCGCTCCGGGCGCGATCATCTGAGGCGTGCCCACCCGACCTGCACTGGTTACACGCTCCTCGCCGCTGGACACGACAGAACCCGCCAAATAATTCCCGAATTCCTGCATGCAGAAATCCATCACGCAGGCAAATGCGCCCTCGCCAGCCAGCTTTTCAAATGCCATGCCACCCATACCGGTAGAGTGGAACACCGCCACCTCAAAACCGCGTTCCTCCAACGCCGGTTTCAACGTCTTCATGTAGCGCAGACAAGACGTACCAAGACTAGTCATTCCAATCAGTGGCTTGTTGCGGTCCGGTGCAATAGCGGCCTTAGTCGCGCCAACAACTGCCCCGGCTGCCTGACTGAGTGAAGACTGGCAAATCGAATTCATACCATAGAGCCCGCCAGCCCACAGGATCATCTGAATATCCGGCGCCAGACGATGCGGAGGGATCAGCGGCGAAAAGCTGACCGTAGAGACAATGTACTTTGGCACACCCATCGGCAGCGCTTGTGCACAGTCCAGCGCCAGATCGGTGCCCATGGTGCCGCCGGTGGCCAGCATCCCGTCAAAGCGGCCATCGGCATAGGTCTGAGCAACCACTTTTGCGGCACCCGCGGACATTACCCGAAAAGCTTTGTTTTCATCCCCTTGTGCGATGACTTCATCAATGGTCATGCCGCCAGCAGCAGCGACGTCGTGCTTGGAGATGTCGGTTGGCGTCCTGGGATCACCCAGAACTGAGACATCCATTGTCAGCACATCAGCGCCTTGTGCGCGAATTGCGTCTTCAATGAAACGCATCTCGGCTTCTTTCGTATCGTAAGTGCCGATCAACAGAATCGTTTTCACAGTCATGAGCTCCTCCTTCGTTGCGCAGCCATTCAGAGCTTGATCCAGGCCGTCTTCAGGTCGAAGTACTTCTCAAGCGCGTGTAAAGACTTATCGTGCCCATTGCCGGACTGGCGCACTCCACCGAGCGGAACAGTCAGATCAGCACCGCCATAGGTGTTCACATGTACGACGCCAGTGCGGATACCAGCCACCATGCGGTGGGCGCGGCTAAGGTTAGATGTCCAGACACCGCCAGCCAGGCCATAGACGGTGGCGTTGGCTAACCGGATCGCGTCTTCTTCCGTTTTGAAGGGTGTCACCGCCAGAACGGGGCCAAAGACTTCTTTCTGAAACAAGTTGTCCGTCTCTTTTACCCCGGCCATTACGGTCGGAGACATGTAATAGCCGCCACTCTCCATCAGGATGCGATTGCCACCGGTGCGCCGCTCTGCCCCTTCCGCCTCGGCTTTGGCAACAAAATCCAGATTGGCCTCAAGTTCCGACAGGCTGTGAACGGCACCAATCTGGCTGTTCAGGTCTAGCGGATCGCCGACGCAAAAGTTTTCAGCATGGCGCGAGACTTCGACCACGAAATCCTGGTAGATGTCTTCCTGAACAAGAAGGCGAGAGCCAGCGACGCAGACCTGACCGGAGTTGCGGAAGATACCTGCTGCGGACACTTTGGCGGCCTCGGCCAGATCCGGGGCGTCGTTGAAGACGATGTTGGCTGACTTACCGCCCAATTCAAGGTAACAGCGTTTCAGATTGGAACGGGCGGAATACTCCAACAACCGACGACCCGTTGCGCCTGACCCAGTGAACACCATAATGTCCACATCCATCGACAGTGCCAGCGCTTCGCCCACGACCGAGCCACGCCCTGTCACGACGTTGAACACGCCATCCGGAACCCCAGCTTCAGCAGCCAGTTCAGCAATCTTCAAAAGGCTGAGCGAAGCGCTTTCCGCGGGTTTCAAGACCACGGAATTGCCTGCGGCAAGGGCCGGAGCAATTTTCCAGCTGCCGATCATCAGCGGAAAATTCCACGGTACGATTGCACCCACCACGCCGACCGGGGCGTGGTGTACAAGGCCAAGAACATCATGACTGGTTGGCGCGATCTGACCATAAATCTTGTCAATTGCTTCGGCATAGTACCGAAATGTCGCCGCCGCCGAAAGCGCCTCGGCCTTATAGGCCATGCTGATCTCGGTGCCGTTGTCACGCACCCCCAGAACAGAGATTTCCAGCGCACGTTCTTCGATCAAATCCGCCAGCTTCAGCAACACTTTCTTGCGCCCCGACGGTGCCATGTCAGACCATCGCCCGTCCTCGAATGCAACCCGAGCGGCCAGGACGGCTGCGTCAATGTCCGCCGCGCTTCCATCGGCGATTCGAGTCAGAGGTCGGCCATCGATGGGCGACAACACTTCGACCTGCGCACCCGTTTCACCGTCGGTGAAGTGGCCGTTTATGAAGTGGCCGCGCGGAGCGATTTGCTGCGCTCGCAGCGCGTCGATTAGGGACTGATCCATGGAAAATCTCAACCTTGTTGATTTGGGTGATCTGCATCGACGGGCTCGGTGCTTGGTTCCGGTCTCAGCTTGTTTCTGAATTCGTAGTACAGAGCTCGAAAGTGCAGAATGAGGATCAGAACAATCATACCGAACAAGATTGCGGCAATCGGTCTATCAACAAAATCCAGCGGTGAATTAACCCGAGCCATGGCGCTGCGGAGCTTGACCTCCATAATGCCGCCCAAAACCATGCCCAGGATGATTGGAACGATCGGTAAGTCCAGCCGTTTGAGGACTAGACCGAACACTCCAAATGCCGCGGCCAATGCACAGTCGGTGATCGAATTGCGCAGGCTGTATACGCCAACAAATGCCAGGATCAGGATCATGATGCCCAGAAAACGAGTTGGAATCTGAATGATCTTCAGCAGCAAGTTGGTCGAGAACAGCAAAAACACCAGAACGATCACGTTCAGCAGGATCAGCGCCATATAGAGGGCCATGACGAAATCCATCTGGTTTTCGAACAGCTGCGGCCCAGGTATCACATTGTGCACATAAAAGACTGACAACATCATTGCTGTCAGTGCCTCGCCAGGAATACCCAACGCCAGCAGCGGGATCATCGCCGCTCCGGGCACAGCATTGTTTGCGGATTCAGAAGCCACAAGCCCCTCGGGCGAACCATCGCCAAAGGCTTCTGGATTTTTGGAGGTTTTTTGAGCGTATGTGTAAGACAGGAACTGCGAGGTGAACTCGCCGGTCCCCGGCACCATGCCCATGAATACGCCGATGCTGGACGACACGGTCGCGATACGCTTGAGGCCAAGCAGCTCTTTTAATCCCGCAAAGATGCTGCCGCCAACACGTGCTTCACCTGGTGTGTGGTTTTTTTCAAGCAACAGAAGCAATGCCTGACTGATTGCGAACAGTCCCAGCACAACAACAATCAGGTCTACCCCTGACGCCAGCCAGCTTTGTTCGAATGTGAAACGACGGGTGTATTTGACCGGCTCCAGCCCGACAGTGTTCAAGAACAGGCCAAATGCCGCCAGCATGCCCGCCGCAAAGATCTGGCCACGATGAGCGAGGATTACCAATATGATGCCAAGCAACGCGGCCAGGAAAATCTCACGGCTGCCAAAATGCGGGGCAACGAGTGCCAGGACAGGCGACAGGAGCATAAGGCAAATAATCGAAAAGATGCCTCCAAAAAATGACGCCGAATAGGCCAGCGACAACGCCCGATGACCCTGGCCGCGCTTCGTCATCGGATAGCCGTCATAGGTGGTCAACGCATTGACCGCCGTGCCCGGTGTATTGATCAGGACGGCAGGGATTGCACCGCCATACATCGAGGACCCATAGATGCCTAGCAGCAGGGTCAGGCCAACGATGGGTTCAAACGCGAAAGTGGCGGGTAACAGAATGGCAATTGCCACCGGCGCTCCAACCCCTGGAAGGGCGCCAATGATCACGCCTCCGATCGATCCGATCAAAAGAGCAGCGAAAACCGACCATTGCGCAAGAATCGAAATACCCGAAAATAGAGCGTCCATCGGCGAAACCTCAGAGATACGTCAGCGCAAACGCGCGGACCGTGTCCGGCAAATATTCATAGACAGCGCCGGCCGGGATTTTCACTTGCAAAAAAGCCCGGAAGATGACCGTGACACAAACACCAAACAGAGCGGCACAACCGATACCCTTTGCGTCGCGAAATCCGGTGCGAATTGCCAAAAACACGGCAAAAATGACTGTCGCGGGAAGATACCCAAGCAAGGGAACGGCTTTTACGTAAACGAGGAAGTAGAAAACATATTCAAACGACCTCAACCAGAATGCCACTTCGGTCCAGCGCCCGTGACGCCGCTGCGACATTGCCGAACTGAGCCAGTGCAGAAATCCGAAAACCACCATGGCCCATAGGGATATCTTTGGCCAAAGATTGGGTTGCGCGAACCACTTGGTTCGCTTGACAATTTGTGTCTGTTCACCCAGCTGCATTAACAAAAAGACAGCAAACACGAGGAACACGAACGCAAAAACTACATCGCCAGGGCGGCGATATCGTTTGAACATGTCCTGTAAGGTTTTCGCGATCATCTCTACCTCCCCACCGATTAAAACAGACCCGGCAGTTTGAATCCTGCCGGGCCAATCTTGAGTTATTCGCCCAGAATCTCTTCGATTTTGGCGAAAGAGGCTTTGTCTTTTTCAATCTGCGCGTTGGAGGCGTCCGGGTCCTGCCAGTAGATCAGCGCACCTGTTTCCTCGGCAAGCTGCTTGGCTTTGTCGGAGCTCAGAGCCTTTTGTGCGGCTGCCGCGATCTTCTCGCGCGCCTCTGCCGGGGTGTCTTTGTGAACGAACAGACCGTTCCATAGTGCCAAAGGCAGGTCAGGATTTAGCTCGACAACAGTCGGAGTGTCGGGGACCAGGGAAATCCGCTCACCGCCGATGCTGGCCAGAACATTCACCTGATCTAAGCAGGGCAGTATAAGTTGAAGTGTCGTGTTGATCACGTCCACGTCGCCTGAAGTCAGGGTGTTGCAGTCCAGAGCATCAAATGCGGCTTCACTGGCGAAATCAAACCCGCTGCTGACAGCAGCTGCGAATGTCACCTGGGTGGGGGGCAGGACAGAGCCGAAATGCCCCAGTGCAACATCGTTATCTTTGCCATGTTCCACCAACTCCTCCCAAGATGAGAAGGGTGCGTCTTTGCTGGACGCTATCACGAACGGATAGGTCAGGAAGATGCCAATTGGGTCAAATGGGTTGGGGTTCAGCTCTGGAATGCCAATCTCGGGGCCAATCACCGGCACGCCTATGACAAAAGAGCCGACTGTATAGCCATCGCCCGGAGCGGTGGCGACCTCGACAGCGCCAGGGAACGGACCACCGCCGCCACCAGGTTTGTTCACGACTGCCGCCGGCACGCCGTACATTTCCTGGAAATCATCTGCGATCAGACGTGTCAATACATCCTCCAGATCGCCCGGCGGCCACGGAACGACGAAGGATACAGGTTTCTCTGGATATTCAGCAAAAGCAGCTGATGCAGAGATCGCCATTACGGCAGCGGTAAGAACTTTCTTCATGGACTCCTCCCATTATTGGTTCAATTAATGAACCTATAAGTCATGTTTATTGTTGCGTTGTTAATTACATTGTGTCAAGTATTCTCTTAAGGAGGAGGAGAAACTTATGGGAACTGCTCTTAATGCTTTGAGATTGTTGGAGTTATTCTCAAACGCACGGCCAGAAATCGGGCTGACCCAGATGGCTCGGCTATCTGGTGTCAATAAGGCGACTGTTCTTCGGCATCTGCGTGAACTGGAAGAGTTCGGATTGATCGAGCAGAATCAGGGAACGAAATCATATATGATTGGCCCGGCGGCACTGCGTCTTGCCGCGTTGCGCGAGACTGCAAACCCCGGCCTCAAAGCAGCGCGCCTCAAAATGCAGAGCGCGGTGCAACAAGCAGGAGAAAGCCTGCACCTTTCTCTTCTGGAAAACGACATTCTTCAAACGGCGCTAGTGGTCGAGACCACTCAGCACAGCGTTCGCGTTAGCTTGGACCCCACGGAAGTCCTTCCGCTCAATGCTACGGCCTCAGGGTTGTGTATGCTTTGTTTTGGCCCCCCATCGCTTTTGAAAGGCCTCGAAAACTGCGACTTGCCACGTATTACGGACTCTACGATAACGAATCTTGAACTCATTCAAGAGCGTCTCGTCGAAGTAAAAGAAACCGGATGGTCCTATAGTAACGGAGGTTTCGAAGCCGGTGTCCACGGCTTTGCAGCCCCGGTTTTCGGAGTAGATCAACAGGCGCTTGGAACGGTTTCATTTGCGGTTCCTGAAATCAGAACCGCAAGCGACAGACAGCCGCTTCTACTGAATGCCCTGAAAAAAATTTCGCAAGAACTTACGGCGATTTTTGGTGGCCAGGCTCCTGCAAACTTTCCAACTGAGTTTCGACCGAGAGCTCGGTCGGACGCAATTCCCGGAGAATTTTGAGATGAAGGATTCCAACTTCCTGAAGGAAAACAACGCCCGCTATTTTTGGCATCCGATGGCGCACCCAGCCGACAGCCAAAAGAACCCGCCGACCATTTTGGTAGGCGGCGAAGGGGTGAGCATCATCGATGTCGACGGCCACAAGGCCATCGACGCCGTTGGCGGGTTGTGGAACGTTAATCTGGGCTATTCCTGCGAACCTGTGAAACAGGCGATTGCGGACCAACTGAATGCGTTGCCGTATTATTCAACGTTCCGCGGCACCAGCAACGACAAGGCGATCGAATTGTCATACGAGCTGGCCCGGTTCTTCGAGCCAGATGGTTTGACCCGCGCGTTCTTTACTTCGGGTGGATCCGATTCGGTTGAAATCGCCCTGAAAATGGCTCGACAGTACCACAAGTTGCGCGGCGGAGACGGGCGCACCAAATTCATAAGCCTGAAACAAGGATATCACGGGACCCATTTTGCCGCAGCGTCGGTCAACGGCAACCAGAAGTTCCGCGCGGCCTACGAACCGATGATGCCAGGGTGTTTCCACATCCCGGCGCCGTGGGCGTATCGCAATCCTTTCGACGAGACCGACCCCGAGCGTCTGGCACAGCTTTGCGTCAAAGAATTGGAAGCCGAGATTGCATTCCAAGGCGCAAATACTGTCGCAGCGTTCATTATGGAACCCGTTTTGGGTGCCGGTGGTGTAATTCCGCCGCACAAGAGCTTCATGCCTTTGGTATGCGAGGTCTGCTCGAAACACGGCATTCTGTTGATCTCGGATGAGATTATCACAGCCTTTGGCCGCACCGGCAGCGAAAGCGGAGCCCGGCACTGGGGTGTGCAGCCGGACATTATGACGACGGCCAAGGCTATTACGAATGGGTATTTCCCTTTCGGCGCTGCGATGATTTCCGGTCAAGTTGCCGAAGTGTTCGAAAGCGATACCACCGGCAAAGCGTCAGTCGATCAGGGCTACACCTATTCCGGCCATCCGGTCGGAGCGGCAGCAGCCTTGGCAGCACTTGCGGAAATTAACCGCCTTCGCGTGTGGGAGAACGCCGCCGCTCGCGGGGATGAACTGTTTGCCGGCCTGAAAAAGCTGGCCGACAAGTACGACGTGGTCGGCGATGTGCGCGGCGGTGAGGGCCTGATGTGTGCGCTGGAACTGGTTTCGGACCGCAGCACAAAAGAACCGATTGCCAAGCATCTTCCCTTGCAGGTTCAGAAGGCAGCATATGATGATGGTGTCATGGTCCGGGTGTCGGGTAACAACATTATCCTGTCACCACCACTAATCATTACGTCCGACGATGTGTCTAAAATCCTGTCGGCGTTGGATACTGGTTTGGCAAGCCTGTAAGATCTTCCCTGACCTCGCCATTACAAGGCGGGGTCAGACTTTGACGGCTTGGAGTTCTTCGAGCAGGTCGAGGAGTTGATTGAGTTTTTCTTGTCCCATTTGTTTTTCGATACTTTGGTAGA
>NZ_JBQFZL010000025.1:0-17316 GCF_056542225.1 Ruegeria sp. AE3
TTTCAAACAGACAGGGAATGCGTAGAGATGGCTTTTTAGATTAATAATTCCGTTAACGTTCGGTATAGGCCAAATCCTGCTCCCGCAACCAGCGTCACAGAACCGCCCGTAGCGCCAACGCTGCGGGCGTTCTGCTGTGTACTAAGAGCCAAAAGACCAGCCAACTCCCCAACGAGTTCTATGGTAAGCTGTCCGTCATTGGGCAGCAGTCGAATCTCGGACAACAATCCTCGAATGATGGATGTCGCTTCAGTCTTCGTCGCGGGGTTGTTCAACGCATCGCTCAAGTCCTCCACCTTTTCTTTATAGATGCCAGCGAGACCGGGATGTAAAAGAACGGGTCGCTCCTGAGACGAAGCGGATAATTCTGCTTCCAACTCTTCTTTGCGGGCTTCGAGATCGTCCATCTTCGCCTTCAAACTGGGATGGAACATCCCTTCTGTAATCGCATCAATAATCTTGCTGATTTGATTGGTGATCTTGGCCAGTTCTTGTTCGGTTTTGGCTTTGCACTTGGATATCTCGGCAGTCAGACGATTGAACTCTTTTTGGTACGCTGACACAAACTCGGAGATGAGGTCCGGATGCAGCAGTTGGTCCTTGAGGCCGGTGAGCACACGGGTTTCCAAATCTTCCCGCTTGATGGTCAGTCGGTTGTTGCAGGTGCCTTTGTTGCGAGAGTTGGCGCAACCAAAATGAGATTTTCCAACAATGGTGTAGCCCCCGTCGCAATCGCCGCACTTCAAGAGCCCAGAGAACAGATGTTTGGCGCGGTGTGCGCGTTCCGGGCGGTTGACACCGCTGCTGATGACAGCACTTCGGGTGGCTGTTTGACGGTCTTTGACTTGGGACCACAGGTTGTCGGAGATAATGCGAAGATTAGGTACGTCTTCAATGACCCATTCTTCGGGAGGGTTTGGTCGCGCTTGTCGCTTACCGGTTTTGGGGTCTTTTACAAAGCGTTGGCGGTTCCAGACGAGACGACCAATGTAGAGTTCGTTATTAAGAATGCCGGTGCCCCTCCGCCAGTTCCCGTAGATTGTGGACGCGCCCCAGCCTGCAATCCGAGGGCCAGAAACACCCTCGTTGTTCAATGCTCCTGCAATGGCTCGAGGACTGCTACCATTCGCGTAATCCTCAAACACGCGGCGAACAATGGCAGCTTGCTCTTCATTGATGGCTCGTTCGCCAGTGGACATCTGTCCGCCTGGGTTGAAATTACGTACGACGTCGTAGCCGTAGGTGATCCCACCGGCTGACTTGCCTTTGCGCACACGCCCCTCTAGTCCGCGATGGGTCTTTTGAGCCAGGTCCTTCAGGAACAGACTGCTCATGGTCCCCTTGAGGCCGATATGCAGTTCGGAAATCTCCCCTTCCGCCACTGTGACAATTGGGATGCCCTGAAATCGCATCTGTTTAAAGAAGGCGGCGATATGTTCTTGGTCGCGGCTGATCCGGTCGAGGCCTTCGGCTACAACGACATCAAACAGATTACATCGCGCATCTTCTAATAGACGCTGGTAGCCGGGGCGCAGATGCGACGCACCGCTCAGACCCCGGTCGGTATAGGTCTCCGCCTCTTTCCACTTGTTGCCATTGATTAGGCGTAGACACAGCCGATGTTGGTCCTCGATGGAGGCGTCGCTTTGAAGATCGGTGGAGTAACGGGCGTAGATGGCGGCGCGCATGTGTCGGGCCTTTCGGACTGAGAAACTAGTTGGCCCATCCCATTATAGGCATGGATTGGACAGTGTCTTCCACTTTCGATTGCAACTTGTTGCAATGGTCGTTCGCTGCTGTTCTCTGCGCAGCCTTACTTTCTGTTGCAACAGTTGCAATTAGATTGGTCACTTTGAGAAGGCTAGATATGTAACAAGATCAGTGATTTAGGTGTTTATGGTAAGCGCCAAATAAGACAAGCTGGTTCCGGGCGTCGGAGAGACCCGATGGAAGTTTCTTCCTAGGTGTTTCTTTCTTTCTGACAATCGAACAATGGATCTCCAAGGATCATTTGATCCTTGTGTTCATTCCGACGCCCGCCATGCCTCCTCATCAAAGAACCGATACATATCAACGTCGAGATTTTTGGAGTTGAATGACGACACTCTGGTATGCATCGCAGGCGGATAGGCCGGAGGCGCGGTTATAGTGCTTCTCGGCCATATCCAGAGTTGCATGTCCCAGGATGTCCCGGATGATGCCCACGTGCTCTGGGTCTGTCTCGGCAATCGTGGTAGCCGCTATGTGCCGAAACTTATGGGGTCGGAGTTCGACGCCTAGCAGACGTTGTGTCACTTTGGGTAACTCTCGTGAGAGACCATCCGGGGCAATCGGATCGCCATACTGATTGATCCAGAGCGCATTGGATTTTTTGGGCCCAAGCAGAGTTGCTCGATGCATATCCAGATACGTCACCATGGGATTGACCAAGGCCTTGGGAAGAGGAAACCAACGGGCCTTCTTGTCTTTCATATCCTCAGCTGAGAAAACCACTTCGAAACCTTCTTTGGTATTGCGCAGATGCTGATCTGCTGTCATCGCCAACAAGGCGCGCCGACGCACAGGGCGCGAAACGAGAAAGGCAATCATCAATGCTTGGCGGAAACGGATTGCGCGCTTTAAGTCGCTGAGCGAAGGATCGTTCTCGATATCTTTCAACCATTCGAGACATCTGCCCAAAATCTCATCCGCTGAAATTGGGACGGCTTTTTGCAAGCTTTTTCGATCTGCACGATGACTTAAGCGATTGAAAAGACGGTTTAACCAGTCCCAATCGCCGGATGGGTGCATGGCTACCGCGAGGACGTACAGGTCACTTACCAGGTTTTTGAGTGTGACAGCGCCGACGCGTGTCTCGGCCTCTTCCAAAAAAGCACGCACTTCATCTTTGGTGATGCGGTCCGTTGGTCGGTGTTCCAAGAGCGTTGGCTGAAGCCGTGCCATCCATGACAACCAGTATCCATAACTCTGGCGTCTCTTATTACGACTGCCGTCAGACCAATAAACGCATGGACCCGTTCCGTCGAATATGTCGCCAGTTGCGAACAAGGCTTTCCAGGCGGCTCTATCCGCCTGGGGCCAATCTTTGTGAGGAAGAACAAGAGGGGTCGTCTTAGTCATCAGGCTTGCCTTTCCATTTGGAAAGAACCACCTCGTCGTAGTGGTCATGTGCCCATTGGTTGCTGAGCGATGCGTAGAAGTCCATCGTGGTCTGGAGCCGTTTGTGTTTGAGCAGGCGGCGCACCGTTTCGAAATCACCGGGGCGCTCCTCGAGGTACAGCTTGGCAGCAATGTGCCGGAACAGATGAGGGTGCACCTTCAATCCAGTCTCGCGTAAGATACGCTGGGTGAGTTCGCCACCAAAATTGCTGGGCGCTCTTGGCCTTCCGTCGTTGTTGCGTGGGAACAAAGCTCGTCCATCCGCCAGCGACACCTGCGGTCGGAACTGCATGATGTAGCGATGCAGCAATTTGGAACTGCGGGCGTTCAATTTAACTTCAATTGGTTCGCCGTTCTTTACCTCGATCCCTTCGACGCGAATGGAATACAAAGTATGTGTTCCTGAACGGGTGACGATCAGATGCTTGTCCAGATCAAGCCCGGCGAGGTTTTTGACACGCATGGGACAACTCAAGAGGATGGTCAGTGCCGCAGCGTGCATCGCCGCCAAAGCGTCGTCGCGCCGGGTCGGACTGTCATTCGCACGTGACATCAGTGTATCTGGCAGACTTAGCAACAGGGCCACGTTCTCCCAATCGTTGAACTGCGCGAGGCGTTCTGCGTTTTTGTTGCTCATACCGCGCGGGGTTGTAGCGACCCGTTTGTGAATGGCTTTGAGTGCCTTGATGACGTCTTCCGGCGCGTTCAGGTGGTGCCGTGCAATGGCGATACAGGTTGCAGCTATATTGCTCAGCCCGGACGGCAAACAATTGCTCCCATGTCGGTCCATCATCGCCCGGAAGGCAGTTTTGAGATTGTCTGGTGTGACCAATACAGAAAGGCTGGTGAAGTCTTCCGGTTTGCGACCAGTAGTGACCAATGTGTCCAGCATTTGACGCAGATGCGCTTGGGTATTGCGCAGGCTGGTCTCGCGCAGCGGTTTGTCAGGCCCGTCATCGCTGAAGATATCGCGTTGCGCCAAACGGTCGATATAGGCCTTGATCTCTGCTTGCAGGCTTTCCGGGTAATCCGTCAGCGGGCGGGCCACGTACCGATCAGACGGCAGACGCGACAACCGAGGAAGATTGAGATCGTATCTGCCGATCACATGGTTCCACGTGTCGATCATTGACCGGACATAATTGATGGGCTCGTTCTTCAGCAACACAGCGTCGAGGGCTGCCTGAAATGCCTGAACCACTTCGCTGTTGACCTCTGCCGGTTGGATCGACCGGGCACTGCAATAACGTGCAAAACGTATCAAGCCCCAAACCTGATGGCTGGACTTTACGGCCTTGAGAAATGTGTCCCACTCCGGTGTCGAGGCAGACTTGGCTTCCACGTCTTGCAAGACGCCGACCACCCGCAACGCGCTTGCCAAATCGCTTATGGTGGTGCTGAGGGTTTTAGGCTTCACACCACAGGCTGCGGGATGCAACGATGCCAGTAGCTTGCGTAGCTGCGGGATGTCTGTCGGGATGTCCGACGGCGGTCGGTTCAAGTATGCGCTGATGCGTGAGATCGCGGATAGCTTGGACTGCTGACGCTTCTTGTCAGGGTCTGGGTTGGCCTTTAGCGCGTCTAACACTTCGGCCAAAGTCGCTGGGGGTTGGATGTCTTGGTGATCTACCACGATAAACCTCTTCGGTTTTGAGATAAGGACAAAGGGGGACATTGGAGGACAGGCAGACCCATGGCGGCCCTCTTGCGGACATTCGGGAAATCAAGGGTGTGAATTTAAATCCAAAGTTTCTGTACCCGTTTCCCCGAGTGCTGAAAAAGGTGAATATTGTGAGTAAGTTAGAGAACATGCGCCGCAGCCTGATTGCCGCGTTGCATGGCAAGGGCATGCAGTTCACTACGGGCGATGCGCCAATCGCGACCCAACCGAGTTGCAGGCAGTTTGCCGGATTTGATCCAGCGGCGAACGGTTTTGGTGCTGATGCGAAACAACGCGGCGACATCGCGTACGCTTAGATAGGCGGCATCCTCTGAAATCGGCAGATCAACCATGATCCACCTCCGCGTTGCAACCGTTGCAACGTGATGCGAAATCCGACCGCGCAGCCTCGCGGGCCAGCAGGTGCACTAAGTCGATTAGGGATTTGGGGAGAGTGAGATCGGGCAGATTGCCCTTGGGATTGGTAGACGAGCACGCCAAAGCAGTGGTCCTTCTGAAAGAACCGCACGAGGCAATGATCGTGATGTTTGGCTTGGGAGAGCACTCCACATAGCAAAACACTGACCTCAAAAGAGGTCAGGATCATTGCCATCGAGTGCGTCGAGGACGAAGAGCCGCCCTGTTCAATCCCAATGATTGCGGCCCAGCAACTAGGGCTGGTGGGTTAAAAGTGGCCGCAGTTTACCTGCGTTGGGCATTTATAGAAATTCCCCACCCGTGCGCTAACACTCTCGTAACATATTCAAAACCAGCCTGACGCGTTACCGGTGAAAACCGGTTTAATTCCAGCCCGACTTTATCGCGCCCTGTAAGGTTACCGTGATCGGATCAACCGCGGCCCCATCTTCCACCGCAAACATAAAGACCTTTGTGAAACCATTCCGGGTGCCAAGTCCTCGGCTTTTTTGGATGAAGTAACCATCCCGAATCTTTGCCCGAACGGCTTTCACCATGTCATGCTCATTGAGCCTGAGTACACGGATCGCATCATCTTTGAGTTTACGATGCCCGAAGCGACCATCAAGGCTTGTAGGTCGGCGATACATGTGGCTGATCTGCCGAAGAAAACCATTTGTCTTCGGTCGCAGATGCGAAGGAAAGTGGCCGGTGATGAACATATATGCCGCTCGATCACGTAGCAGTTCCTCACCGTAAGGGGTGCTCAGAATATCTCCGGCGTAATCACCATACAAAGCTGAACGGTCAACGGGAGGTTGCCGTTTCTGAACTGAAATCTGCATGTATGAATCTCCTCTCCATCCCAGTTCTGCATGAAGTTGCAGCGGGGTAGCCGCGCAATACCCCCAATTTGGGGTTAATCCCATAACAGGGGTAGCTGCTTGTGTCCACACGTTAAAGGTCATGAGCAGTGGCGGGTGCCGTAAGATCAGAGGCTTATCAGTTTCTGCTGAGTGAACTTATCAGGCTCAGGCAGGTAGCTGGCCTATCGCAGGCTGGTTTAGCGAAGTTGCTGGGCAAGCCTCCATCTTATGTTGGAAAATATGAATTGGCAGAACGCCGGTTAGACATCGTAGAAACGATTGTCATATTGAAGGCTCTGAATGCCAACGTTTCGGCTATCACCTCGGCGGTTTCTGACATGGCTCCTGTCAGTTTGCGGTGACAAGACAGCCGCTGACTGACATGTCGCATAGATGGGGTTTGCGCAGAAAGCTGACTTTGCAAAGTCTGACAATATCTAGTCTCCAATCACTGAGCCACATATGAAAATCATCAGGCTAAAAGCAAAGCCACAAGCGCAACTACACCCGATGTAGTTGCGCTTGCCAGGTTGCATGAATGGTCATAGCGCATGGATATCGAACGGATCGGAGAAACCCTTGATCATTGTTCTACCAAATGTCTCCAACACATTTGCCCCTTCCAACAGATCGAAGGTTTCTTGATCAATCAATATACGGCTTCCGGTTTTCTGCGTTTCTGCCTCGAGGCGAGCAGCAAGGTTTACGGTCGATCCTATGCAAGTATACGTCGCTCGATTGTCCGTACCGGCATAGCCGGCGACGACTTCGCCAGTCGCTATTCCGATGCCGATTTTTAGGTCACTTTTCCCTTCTGAGCGCCTTTCGAGATTTAATATCTCAATCATGTTGTGCATTTCATGCCCTGCCGCCACCGCACTTTGAGCGGAGTTGGACAGCGGCTGCGGAACTCCGAACAGAGCCATCAAACCGTCTCCCAGCATCAGGCTGACAATTCCGCCATTGCTAGTAACAGCCTCGAACATCAACGTGTAAAAAGTGTTGAGCAGATCAATTGTTTCCTCGGGAGCGAGATTTTCAGACAAGGTCGTGAAGCCGCGAATGTCGCAGAACAGGACCGAAGCATTGGCGCGCTTGCCGCCTATGGCAAAACCGGACTCTTGTAAGTCTTGTGCAACCTCAGTTGTAGCAAAGCGCTCTAGCAGGCGCTTCTGTTCGTCCCTGAGCCTTTTCTTTTCAAGGCAGCTGGAGACACGCGCACTAAGTAGTGTCTTATTAACAGGCTTTGGCAGGTAGTCTTCGGCACCCAATTCAATGCAGCGCACTACGTTGTCGAGACCCTCAACAGATGACGTCACTATTACTGGCAGATCGCGCAGATCAATGTCCGATTTGACGGCCTCCAGAACTTGGAAGCCGTCCATTTCTGGCATTTCAATATCCAGTAGCAGCAAGTCAAACGGCTGGTTAGACAACATCTCCATCGCAACCCGGCCGTTTTCCGCGACCGATGCTTGATGACCCAAGAGCTCTACGCTGCGCGACAAAAGCAAGCGGTTCACCTTGTTGTCATCGACGATGAGCAAATGGCCGGGGGCGTCAGACATCAATCAGGCTCCGCAACGCGGCGGCGGCAGTGGTTAGGGCTGTCTCCAACGCCGTCGCATCTGTTAGGTCTCCGGCCTCGGGCAGTTCTCCCAGCTCGACTTTCCTGGCCAGTTCGGCAAGAGCCGTCGCACCAAATGTGTTGGCATTCGACTTGATAGAATGTGCAGCACGGCGGTATCGGTCTACATCGGCCTCGCCCGCCGCCGTTTTCAATTCGCCAATCATACTTGGCGCTTCGTCGAGAAAGGTGTTTACAAGTTCGGCTGCAAAATCTTCGCCTGTGGCGTCTTTTAGTTCCATGAAGATTTCATGATCAATTGGGCTGTCTGTCATGGATCACCTTCTTATTCTTGGGGAATTTAACAGGGCTTCGATTAGGACAGGTACGCGGATCGGTTTGGTGATATAGTCGTCCATCCCTGCATCCAGGCACATCTCACGGTCCCCCTGCATTGCGTTCGCGGTCATCGCGATTATACGAGGGCGACTTCCTTCGGGGAGCGCTTTGTTGATACGTCGTGACGCTTCCAAACCATCCATTTCGGGCATCTGCACATCCATGAAAACGACGTCGTATTTTTGACGGTTCACGCTTTCGACAGCCTCGGCACCGTTGCTGGCCAAATCAGCGCGATAGCCCATCTGCTCCAGTAGGCGCAGTGCAAGTTTCTGGTTCACCAAATTGTCCTCGGCCAGCAAAATTCGCAGTGGATGTCGCGTTGCCATATCCGGATCTGTTTGGGGTTTGTCCTGTAGTTTGGACGGCTTTACTCGTACTTTTTCAGTCGCGAACAATGTAACCAAGGTATCGAACAGGTGGGATTGGCGCAAAGGTTTGGCAAGGTTGGCAGCAAAGAGCCCTTCCTCCAGATCTACTTCGCGCGGGCCAAGTGAACTGAAAAGGATTAGTGGCAAACCCGGCTTCTTGGCGCGAACCTTTTTGGCGAGATCTGCTCCATCCATTTCGGGCATATGCATGTCGAGAATGGCCAAATCGAACTCGACGCCTTGTTCAAGTATGCTCAGCGCCTCTGACGGAGATTCACGCGTCGTGGTCTGCGTGCCCCATTTCTCAGTTTGAAGAGCGAGGATTTTACGATTGGTGGCATTGTCGTCCACCATCAAAATTCGCTTGCCTTCGAGTTCAGGCTGAACGCCGACAAGATTGCGGGAAGAAGACTTAACTGGCTTTGCAGGTTTTGCCTGGATTTTGAAAACAAAGGTGGAACCGCTCCCCTCGCCATGGCTTTCAGCCCACATGGTCCCACCCATAAGTTCGGCGAGGCGTTTCGAGATCGCAAGACCCAGACCAGTGCCGCCATATTTTCTGGTCGTGGAACTATCTGCCTGACTGAAAGATTGAAATAATCGGCTCATGCCCTTTTGGGACAGGCCGATTCCAGTATCTCGGACTTTGAACGTCAGTTCGAGCGATCCCTGCACCTCGGCGGATTGTTCAACAGACAGAACCACTTCGCCGCTTTCGGTAAACTTCACTGCGTTAGAAAGGAGATTCAGCAGAATTTGCCGCAATCTGGTCAGATCTGCGCTAATCGCCAGGGGCAGTGTGTCATCGAACTCATAAGCCAAATCGAGCTGTTTCTCGGCAGCTTTACCGCTGACTAAATCGAGGGCGCTTTCTATGCATTCGCGCAGGTCGAACGGATGGTTTTCGATATCCATCTGCCCGGCTTCAATTTTCGAGAAGTCGAGGATCTCGTTGATGATGCCCAACAGCGCATCGCCGCTATCGCGGATGGTATTGGCATAGTCACTTTGTTCTGCGTCCAACTCTGTGTCCATCAACAGCCCGCTCATACCGATTACGGCGTTCATTGGCGTTCGAATTTCGTGGGACATCGTCGCCAGGAAGGCGCTTTTTGCTTCGTTTGCTTCTTCAGCAACCTTTCGCGCCTCTTCGGCCTCACGGAACAGACGCACGTTTTCGATGGCAATCACCGCCTGATCTGCAAATGAGTAGGCGAGGTCGATCTCATCTTTGGTGAAAGCGCCGGCTGATTTTCGAGCGAACACCAACACACCCAGACACGCCTTGCCTTTCATAAGTGGCAGCAACAAAGCTGCGCGCACGCCATGCCGGTCATACGTAATCTGTTCGAACGGTGAGAGTTCGAGTGTATCCCAATCCGGTAGATGGAGCATCTTCTTCTCATGCAGAACCTGCGCGGGAAAGCTGGACATCGGATCCGGGTCGATAGGAAAACTTTGGTTGCCTTCAAGGGTAGCAACACCTTCTGCACTAACCCGCGCAAGCACCTCGAACGTGTTATCTTGCGCGGTCATAGCTGCAACCATATCAGAGGAGACCAACCGCACACCTGCTTTTGCGATTGCCTCGAAGACTGGCCTGATGTCGTCAGGAGATTGGCTGATCACCCGTAGAATGTCCGCACTCGCAGTCTGACGTGCCAGGGAAGCCTGAGTTTCATTAAACAGGCGAACATTTTCCAGCGCGATGATGGCCTGATCAGCGAAAGACTCGGCAATGGCGACTTCATTTTCGCTGAAAACTTTGGCCGTTTTTCGGATGAATACCAAGGCACCGAAACATTCCGTCCCGCGCATCAGAGGCACCGTCAGCGAAGACTTGAACCCTTTCCTGCGGATGATCTCTTGATCGCGCGGGGGTAGCTCATCGTATCGCCATTCGGGCAAATGCAAGGTCTTGCCGTTCTTGATTGCCTTGGACGGCAAATTGTCTTCGGGATCAATCGGCAGGCGCTCGGTCCATGTGATTTCTTCGACGCCATCGGGTGTCGCGGCGGCGATTTGCCAAAGTTCAGTCTTGTTCGCCTGAATAGCAATCGACAGGTCGCAATCTATGAGGGTCGTCGCCAGCGCGACAATCTTTTCAAAAACCGGTTTGGTATCGGTTGGGGATTCAGAGATTACCCTTAACACGTCCGCACTTGCCGTTTGGCGCGCGAGTGCGGTTTGAGTATCGTTGAAGAGTTGCGAATTCTGAATTGCTATTATCGCTTGGGACGCGAATGTCTCCATCTGCTTGATTTGCTTCTCGTTAAAAGCAGCGGTGGTTCGACTCCCCATGCTGATAACGCCAATTGTCTCGCCATCTCGTATCAGTGGCACGGAAAGAACGGATCGATAGCCTTCGAGATTGGACTTGAGAAGTGGGTCATAGTTGGGGTCAGCCTGCGTGTCCTTTACATAGTCAGCCCTTCCATGCAGAAGGGCACGTGCTGTGGCCGATGTTTCTCCTGGTTCGAAAGGATACGCTTTTATGAAGTCAGCGAATTTTCCAGACAAATTGTGCCCGGCAAAATAGTGGTACTTCCCATCTTCGGGCATCTTAAGCGCCAGGAAAGCATCCTGTAGGCGGCAGATGCGAGACGAAACGGCCAACAACGCTTCCAGTACAGGCTCTAATGCGTCGGGAGATCGGGAAATAACTTCGAGTACCTCGCTTGTGGCTTTTTGGTACTCCAAAGACTCCTCAACTTCGGCGGTGCGTTTTTGCACTTCCTCGAATAATTGCGTGTTGTTAATCGCGATCAAAGCCTGCGAAGCAAAGGTTTCCAGCAGGTTGATCTGTTTGGCGCTAAATGCCGAAGCCTGCCTGTGCGCCATGACGATAACACCAAGCGTGCGACCATTTTTGACAAGTGGAACCCCGAGAGTGGTGAGATAATCGCCTATCTCGGCAGCCTGTTTCCAAGTGTAAGTTGGGTCGTTTCGAGTATCTTCTATGTAGACTGTCTTTCCATGCAATGCAGTTCGCCCGATGCACGAGCCTTCTTCAGGAGCTATCGGATTATCCGTCAGAAACTTCAGAAATGCCTCGCTTACGTTATGAGACATCACGACACGATAAAGCCCATCGTCTGCATCCCGCATGGCAAAAAATGCGTACTCTGGCGAGCAGATGCGCGAAGCAACCTCCAGGATGGCGTCCAACACTGGCGGCAGGTCGTTGGGTGAACGGGAGATAACATCTAGTACTTCAGACGTAGCTGTCTGGTACTTTAATGTCTCTTCAGCTTCGGCGGTACGAGCTTGAACTTCTTCGAATAACTGAGTGTTGTTGATCGCAATCACGGCCTGTGCCGCAAAAGTCTCTAAGAGTGAAATTTGCTTTGCGTTGAATGGTGCGACTTTGTCGTGGCATAGGACTATAACACCGACTACTACTTTGCCCTTGATCAGAGGGACACCTAACAGCGAGCGGTATTTTCCGATACGGGCCGCCTCTTTCCACTCGTATTCTTCAGCTTCGGTATCCTTGTAATATACTGTTTCTCCTCGTGCTGCTGTTTGGCCAATACCGCTTCCATGACCGGCTGGCACCGGGTTGTTTTTTATGAACCTCATGAAATCACTGTCAAATTCCAGCGTGATATCAGTGTGGTATAGACTATCCTCTGGATTGAGGATCGAAATCGCGGCGTATTTTGGTTCACAGATTCGGCTTGCAACCCTCAAGACTTCCTCAAGCACCGGTTCCAGCTCGTTTGGGGATCGCGAAATGACCGACAACACATCAGATGTGGCCGTCTGGTATTCAAGCGATTGAACTACTTCCGCAGTGCGTTCCTCGACCTCGCGGAAAAGACTCGCATTCGTAATGGCGATAGTGGCTTGATCTGCAAAAGTTTCCAGCAACTGTATCTGCTTGGTAGAAAACCCCGATACCTCGGGGGACCCGATTGAAATGACACCTACGACATCGCCGTTCTTGATCAACGGCACTCCGAGCACGGATCGGTATTCACCGACGCCGCTTTCTTCCATCCAAGTATAAGAAGAATCCTTTTCAACATCTTCGATATAGATTGTGCGCTTCGCCAGAATGGAACGCCCGCTTACACCGCTTTCATCAGGCGAAATAGGATGAGCTTTGACATATTCCGCAAAGGTGGTGTCCTGCGTAAGTATCGCATGAACATGAAAAAGCTGATCGTCGAGGTTCAACATTGCAACATAGGCATCCTGCAATTCGCAGATACGCGACGCTTCTTTGAGGATAGCATCGAGAACGGGTGCCAGCTCGTTTGGCGACGACGAAATCACCCGCAGTACTTCAGATGTAGAGGTCTGATATTCCAAAGCCTGCGTAACTTCCGCCGTCCGGTCCTGTACTTCCCGGAACTGACGGACGTTTTCCATTGCGATCACGGCCTGAGCTGCAAAGGTTTGGACCAGTGCCACATCATCATCTGAGAAAGGCGCAACTTCACGGCGATATAGTACGATCACCCCTAGACCGGTGCCGTTCTTCATCAACGGAACTGCCAGAACCGAGCGGGCTCCTTCAATCTCAACCATCTGAACCCGTTTTGGGTCTCGGTCCTTGAAATAAAGCGGGTCATCCGCGATATCATCCTGGCGAATAACTTGGCCATCGATCATTGGTCTGATCGCGATCAATTCAGTGCGCGTTAACGGCTCCTCAAAATTTTTCAGCGCTTCGTCAAAATCGGTTCTTGCGCCAATATTTGCCGGGATCGTTGCGAGCCCTCGTTCGTGATCAGCGATACACAAGAAGGCGAGTGGCGCTTTGCACAGACGGCTGGAGTTTTCGAGAATGCTTTGGAATACAGGTCTTTCGTCGTCGCGGCTACGGCTTATGACTTCGAGGATTTCTCGCGATGCTTTTTCGCGCTCAAGTCGTTCCTGAACCTCTCGAAATTGGCGCGTGTTTTCTATCGCTATGACTGCGTGTTTGGCGAACTCTTCGATGAATTGCACGTCGGGATCAGAAAACGGGCGGACTTCGCGGCGGCTAACCGCAATAGCACCTATCGCTTGTTCCCCCTGCATCAAGGGCACAACAACCCGTGACCTGATGCCTTCGACCTCGACCATTGTAACAGCAGTAGGATCACCCGAGCGGTAGAACTCAGTGTCGGCGATGTCCTCGACTCGTACAACCTTGCAATTTCGTATCGCCGCCGCCGCCGTAACCGAACCATCGAGAGGCCACTCTTCTCCCAATTCGACGTCGGTTCTATCGTGCCCCCATGCACCGGCCAATTGAATATGGGTTCCCGCAGCGTTGACCAAAACCAGCGCCGCCTGATCCGCGTCACAGATTTCCGTGGCTTGCTGAAGTACGGCTTCAAAGACTCGTGCGTCATTGTCCCGGCTTTTGCTGATAACACTCAGGACCTCTTGCGTCGCCACTTGGCGTTCCAGTTGAGTATGCAGCTCTTTCATTTGACGTGTGTTGTCGATTGCAATCACAGCCTGGGCCGCAAAGCCCTCGACCAAAGAGATCTCATCTTCAGTAAATGGCCGCACTTCATGCCGGTAAATCCCAATGACGCCTACTGGGTCACCATTTGTCGACATCAAAGGAACCGTAAGAAACGAACGGACACCTTCCTCATCAACCAGTTGCCGGCGCCAGGGATCCCCGTTGATGTAGTGTTCCGTCTGGCGCAAATCGACATTGTGAATGACGCGCGCTTCCCGCACGGACTCGGCAATTTGTAAATTTGAGTCCAGGGACCAGCGATCCACGCCGACCTTGTATGTAGCCAATTGATCGCCAAAATGGGCCGCGTATTCCAAATGAGTTCCTGCCTCATTTAGCAGGCTCAACGTGGCTACATCTGTTTCGCAAAGCCGTGCGGTGTTTTCCAAGATCGTCTGAAATACCGGCGCTTCATCATCCCGAGACCGACTGATCGTCTCCAGAACATCACGCGTGGCACCTTCACGAGCCAGACGCACCTGCAACTCGCTAAACTGTCGAACATTTTCAATTGCAATGACCGCTTGCGCGGCGAAAGTTTCAACCAGCTGCACCTGATCGTCGGAATAAGGTCGTACCTCATCCCGTGCCAACATCAGGCATCCGATTGCGCTACCACCCACTTTCAATGGAACAAAGAGATTGCTCCTGCACCCATGAGTGTCGACAATGAGCTTAAAGCGCTCATCTCCCGATTTATGAAAATCGGTGTCCCCCATATCGACAACACGTTTTGTCTCGCCACTTAGAATAGTGTCAGTCACAATGGAGTTGCCTGGCTCCATCGTGTATTTGCCGTCGAGCCAGAGTTGCTGAATATCCGGGTGTAGATTAACGCTGGCAACCAGTTGCTGACGAGCATCCCCTTCTTGCCCGAGTACCAGACCGGCAAAAAAGGCATCACAGAGATCTTTTGCCAGCGTTACAATCAGGTCGCATACTGGCTGGACGTCATCCTTGGTCTCGGAGATCGCCTGCATAACCCGCGCGGTGGCTTCAAACCGAGCCTGTTGATCATCCGCGCTGAGCCCCCTGCTTTGCGAGGATGACGACGCTGAATCAGCAGGCTCTCTTGATACCTTTTTTCGACCCACTTGCGTTCGTGCCCCCCCACGCAAACCAATGAAACACACAAGACTGGAGTTTAGAGGGCATACGATAGAAGTCACAGAGTTTCTTTGTGGGTCGTGTTTCATGCGGTTCGGGCGATGCCGGTATGGTGTGGCCTTGGGAAGATCCGCACAGTCAAAAAGAAAGCCGCCCTATTTGCCAAAAAGGTGTCCTAAATAGGAGCTGTGTTAAACTTCCCAGAATACTCAAACATCGCTGTTGTATGTCTTCTTTGGGCTGGAAACAGTCGTCGCCGATTGAAGCAATGAGCGATTGCTTAGAACCTTTCGAGGACATTGCGCTAAAATTGGATTGGCCCTTGGCACGATTTGTCTGCGATAGTTTCGAGCTTTGGCGTCCTGACCAACTCTACGGCTTAACACCAGCTTTCTTCAAGCCTTCGACCAAAAGCGCATTGTGTTCGGGTAGACGGAAGAGGATCAAAGCTCCGGAGACAATGCTGTCTAGGAACGCTGGGGCGAAATCCGCCAGCGCCTGCTCATGTGGCAGGCCTGCTTCGGCGCGCCCGAGGTGGGCGGCACTGGCGATCATAAGAGCCCGGCGGATCGGCGCACGCGGCGTCATCTGAATGGCGTGCTCACCCCAACGCATTGCGTCTTCAAAATCAGCGTCGGCGAAGGCAGCTTGGGCGAGCGCCAGATAGGCGTCTCCTACCCAGAGGTCAGTGTCGCGTGGGGAAAGCTGGAGGGCAAGGTGGGCATGTTCGCGCGCCTGTGTGGTTCGGCCGACCAAAGATTCATGCCAGGCCATGAAGAAGATGTTCCGGGCAAAGTTCGGGTTCAGTGTGAAGCCCAAACTGAAGTCGGCGTTGGCCCCGTCAAAATCTCCACGGAAATGACGAACCATACCGCGAACGCATAAGGCGCGCGGGTCGAGTTGACCACCAAGAAACAGAGGTTCAACGCTTTTATCAGCTAGGCCCAGGTTTTCGGTGGGGTCCTCATCGAACTGGTATAGATAACGCATCAGGTAGGCAAACGCTTTGATCCAATGGGCCTGGACGTTGCGCGGGTCGAGATCAATGGCGCGATCAGAGACCGATATGACCTCATCGAACTTATCCTGAGAGTAGAAGCCTCCCGCGTAGAAGATCGCCATTGCACGTAGCGAGAGGTCGTAGGAGTTGAAGTCGATATCTCGAGCCACAGACGCGCGATCTATTTCGGCAATGGATATCTGGGGGGCGATGGCGCCGACCACGCTGCGTGTAATCTCATCCTGTAACGCGAAGATGTCGTCTAGCGTGCGGTCGTAGCGCTCGGCCCAAACATGGGCTCCATTTGTGCAGTCGATGAGTTGGGCAGTAATGCGTACGCGGTTTTGGGCTCGACGGAGGCTACCCTCTAGCATGTAGCGAACACCGAGTTCTCGAGCGATATCTATATGGGTGACGGGGCGACCCCTGAACGAAAATGAGGAGTTGCGGGCGATGACGAAAAGCTCGGGAAAGCGCGAGAGCTCTGTGATGATGTCTTCGGAAACGCCGTCACAGAAGTATTCCTGTTCTGGATCATTGGACATGTTCTGGAAGGGCAAGACAGCGATGGAGGGTTTGTCAGTGGGTTGAGATTGGTTTTGCGTGGAATCTGATTTGCCCTCCATCGCCAATTTGTAGGCGCGAACTGGCTCGGAGATGTTTTTGAGCGCTACTTCGCCAAGGTCTATGATGTCGTGTTCGATTTTGCCTCGAACCTGCCGGCATGCGTCGTCAGACAGTATGACACCGCCTGGGTCAGCGATGCCTTCGAGTCTTGCGGCAAGATTAACACCCTCGCCATAAATGTCGCCCTCGTCCAAGATTACGTCTCCAATGTGCAACCCTATTCGGAAGCTGATCCGGCTTTCGGTGGGGCTCTCGGCTTCGGCGGCGTGCAGCGCCTTCTGGAGCGTCGCTGCGGCCTCAACGGCAGAAACGACCGAGCTAAAAAGTGCAAACAGGCCATCACCGGTAAGCTTGATAATCTCACCTCCGGCACTTTCGATACTTGGATTGATGATGTCCCGTCGTAGGTCTTTGAGACGAGCAAGTGTTCCCGCCTCGTTAGCCGCCATAAGCCGTGAGTAGCCGACCATATCGGCGGCAAGTATGGCGGCAAGTCGGCGTGTCATGCGCATTTCCCAATAGCAACCTTTTTTCGAATCTATCAAGTTCGGCAGTAGTGTGCCAACTTTCGAGAATGTCCGCTTCGGGCTGCCACCGGTCATTAATGTGAAAAGTAACGAAAGGCGACAACAAGCCCAATGCGGGCTTTGCCAACCTTTCAAATCAGCATCATCCC
>NZ_JBQFZL010000026.1:0-13892 GCF_056542225.1 Ruegeria sp. AE3
GGAAAGGAACGCATAGCCGGACCTGAAAAGTCAGCTTCGTCCCGCATCTCAGAGATTGCAAAGCTTAGTGATGAAGGTCCGCTTTGGGCTGCGAGCAGCCGATGATACGAAAAGCAGCGAATAGCCGTAGCGAGCCCATTTCACCCTATGCTGCGCATTGCACCAATGGCGGAAAACTGTGAAAGCCGATTGTGGCAATCAATGAGCCACCAGAGCTTTTGCAATCTCCCGCAGGTGCGTGTGTCCGGTGCCGCAGCACCCACCAAATATATCCATATGCGGATAGCGTTCAAAAAGGTCTCGTATTTGCGCGCCGAGCTCGATCGGGTCACCGTCCTCGATATGCCCAAGCTTGCAGAGGGCAAGTTTTTCCATCTTGGAAGCATTGGGGCGGACCCCGCGCAGCCGCTTGATCCACTCCCGGTTCTCTAGGGCGGGTTCATATTCAAGCGGATGGGAGCAATTGACCATGTAGAACTCCGGGGCGGCATGTTCGGACTGACGATCAATTTCTGTGATCGCTTCTGCCAAAGTCGGTCCCGACTTCAACCGGTATGAACTGTCGAGCGTCAACGACACCGAGAGCGGCACCCCAATCCGGTCCGCCGCGCGGAGGGCGCCGACCGCTTCCGTTACATTGTTGAATGTGGCGGCGCATGCGAAATCCACATCTGCCCGTTTCAACGTTTCAAGTTGAACGGCATGGTATTCCTCCGAACTCTCGGCTGTAATCTCCTCGTTGAGGCTGTATGCATCCCCTCTGGGACCAAGAATCCCTCCGATCAAAAGTCGTGGAATCTGGCTCCGATACCCTTTCGCAACATCCCTGAGAAACTCAATCGCGGCGAGATTGGCATCCGCCAAGCCGGTGGGTGAATAGCCGAGTTTGGCACCCCAGTCCGGGCTCGCGCGATAGTCGAGCCCGGTCAGCAGAAAGGACAAGCCAAACTCTGCGGCCACATCAAGCTGCTGCGAAAACACATCCCGCATCGCGGAAACGGCCTTTGGATTATCCAGCAGCGGTAGCATACAGAATTCAGGCAGTTCGAACCCATGACGGTACATGATCTCGGTTTCGGTGCCGCCCTCGGTGAGAAAAATCTCACCCGAGCCCATGGCGGGCAAAGGGGATTGAATGGTCATGTCAAACCCCCGGCTTAATATTTTGATTGAAGCGAAATCGGTTGTCCGGATCGTACTTGGTCTTGATTTCCACCAATCGCTTGAAGTTTTCACCGAAAGACGCCTGGGTCAGTGCGTCGCCGTCCTCACCATGGCCCGGAAAATTCAGATAGGCCCGGCCATGGTGCCCAAAGCGCGCGGAGCTTTCCCAGCCATCGCGTGACCAGGCAATGTTCTGGGCATCGTCTGCCGGGTCTGTCCAGACCCCATCCAGCGAGTACATCCAACCCATCGATCGATCCCCAAAGGCTGTGGCAGCCGCTGGAACCTCTGCAGTCGCACCGCCAAAACTCCACAAAGAGGAAATCGAATTGTCAGAAGGTGCTGAAAGTGCGTTCTGCATGGCAAGATCAATCATCTCGTCTGAGAGATCGGTCAGATACCGTGCTTTCCAGTAGCATCGAAAATCACCCGCAGGCATCAGGGTATCGAAGAGTTGCTGAACCTCGCAGTAGTTCATTCGGCCGGAAAAGTCGGCGACCATCGTGCCGAGTTCTCGTAGCGGCTGCAACAACGCCTCGCCTTCGTCAGCATCTCCATTGAACACGCACGCCAGCGTATAAACGCGCTTGCCCTGATCCTTCTCCGCGAAATCCTCGCCACCGGCCGTCGAAAATTCGCAAAGCGATCCGACGAGGCCGCCGTGCTTCTTCATCATTTCGCGCCAGGCACGGATTGGCTCCGGCCCGTCTTCAACCGCATAGATTGGTGCCGCGAACATGATTTCGGGACCAATGGGATGCAGGGCGAATTCGAACCGGGTGACGACGCCAAAATTGCCGCCACCGCCCTTGAGCGCCCACAACAGGTCTGCATTTTCATCCTCGCTGGCCCGAACCAGTTGTCCTTTGGCCGTCACCACCTCTGCAGCGACAAGGTTATCAATCGAAAGCCCGTGCTTTGCGCGCAGCCAGCCGATCCCACCTGAAAGCGTCAGCCCTGCAACGCCCGTATCAGAAATCAGCCCGCCGGGTGTGGCCAAGCCGTGCTTTTGGCTTGCGGCATCGACATCGGACCACAATGCGCCACCGTCGACCGACGCAATTCGCTTGTCCGGATCAATTGAGACCGCGCGCATACCACTGAGATCAATCATCAACCCATCGTCACAGACCGCGTGACCGGCAACATTATGTCCGCCACCACGGATCGAGATTGGCAGATCATGGGCGCGCGCATGATTGACTGCCGCAATGACGTCCTCGCTATTGCGACACCGAACAATCATGCCGGGGCGACGGTCAATCATGGCATTCCAAACAGCGCGGGCGGTGTCATACGTCTGTGACTTGGGCAATATGACTTCCCCGGAAAATCCCGGGATGTCTTCTATACTCGTTGTTTCAAGACCGTCCATGTCATCCCTCCTAACGTTTGCTTCCTGTACAGTAAGGAATTTGAGGACATGGTATCAGTGGCAACTTCGCCAGATACGTGGCATAATAGACATAAAGAGAATCCAAATCCGACAAAACAGTGCCAAATATGACAGGAATGCCTATGTCATCCCAACGCAAACCGACAATTGCCCTTCTTGCGGCACCAGAAACATCAGCATCCGTTCTTTACGGGCTTTACGATGTTCTGCTCTCCGCAGGCGCTGTTTACCCCGACATGGTGAATGGTGCGCCTGGGGATGAATTGCTGGACATCAAGATCGTGTCTGCAGACGGAAAGCCTTTTCACTGCATCGGCAACATACCGGTCGAACCTCATGCCGCCATTAGCGATCTGGCCCCGCCGGATGCAGTGGTTATTTGCGATATGTATACGTCGATCTACGATGTTCCAAAGGGCCGCTATCCACGTGAAATCGCATGGATCAGGAAAATGCACGCCGATGGCGCACTGCTCTCCTCCGTTTGTTCGGGGTCCTTGCTGCTGGCTGAGTCCGGGCTTCTGAACGGACATGAGGCAACTGCCCATTGGGCATATCGCGACATGTTTCAACGACATTTCCCTGAAATCACCTTTCGAAATGAATCCGTTCTGTGCCTTGCTGCCGAAACCGACCGGATCGTCACTGCTGGAGGTGTCAGCGCATGGCATGATTTGACGGTCTATCTGATCGCCCGGTTCTGCGGATACAAAACCGCGATAGAAACAGCCAAGGTCTTTCTCATCAGCGGTCACTCTGAAGGACAGTCGCCTTATTCGGTGATGACCAGACCTATGGAATCCAGCGATGGTCCGATTTCGGAGTGCCAACTGTGGATCGCTGACAATTACGCCACAACCAATCCCGTCGAGAAAATGGTTGAGCGGTCAGGACTGAACCCCCGAACATTCTCCCGACGCTTCCGTGCAGCAACGGGTTTCACACCGATTGAATACGTACAAGCGCTGCGCGTCGAGGAGGCCAAGCAAATGCTGGAGACCGCTCAACAAAAGGGTGACGATGTCGGCTCTGCTGTCGGCTACGATGATCCCGCTTCCTTCCGGCGCGTGTTCAAACGCGGAACAGGAATGTCTCCCGCAGCGTACCGAAAGAAGTTTCAGCGCATCTCTCAGATCGCCAGCGCTGAGAACTAGGTTTCGGCTCCGTCAACAGAGCAGACGTCCAACTAGCAATATCAAAAGTCTGCTATGTCGAAGGTTTTTCGATGCGGGCCGCGGCGCATCGTTGGCGTTCGTGTGTAACCCGGCCCGCGTTGAATAACCTGACAAGGAGGAAGCCGCGGGAGGCTGGGCGGCGTCTATGGGGAAAGTATGCTGCGGGTGATTGCGGGAGCCGGTTCTGAGCGCCGACCAGGCAGGAAGCGCCGGTTGGGGGCGGTTATCCAGCGGGCTGTGTTCGCGCGTTCCGGGTGCCGTCGGAGCCGTTGACCGGGTGATTGCGGGCTAACCACAGGACCGGGCGTACCGGGGGCGTTCCGGAAAACGAATTGGAACCGGGGTAGTCTTCGCGGCATGGACGGGCGTTTCGTCATGCGGCCTGCTCCCTGGGTGGCGCACGGCTCATCGGTTTTTGCCCGCGCCGGAAAATTTCCACGATGCGCATCGGGCCGCCGCAGCAGGGGCACGGCTCGCGCAGGGTGAGCGGAGCGGTCTCAGCAGTCTCCTGCGTTTCCTGTTCGGCCAGTGTCTGCACAAGCAAGTCGCGGATGCGGGCGATGGTGGTCTTGCGGGTGGCGCCGGCCAGCAGGCCGTAGTGGCGGATACGGTGAAAGCCGTCGGGCAGGACGTGCAGCAGGAACCGGCGGATGAATTCTCCGGTCTTGAGCCGCATCACCTTCATCCGGTCGCCGCGCTTGATACGGTAATCCTTCCAACGGAACGCAACGGTCTCGGCATCGGCGCTGACAAGGCGGTGGTTCGAGATCGCAACGCGGTGGGTGTATCGGCTGAGATAGGCGAGGACAGACTCGGGCCCGCCGAAGGGCGGTTTGGCGTAGACGACCCATTTGGTCTTGCGGAGCGGGGCGAGGCAGGCGGCGAAGGCCGCGGGATCGGCCAGTCTTTTCAGATCACCGAAGAACTGAAGCTGCCCTGCCTTGTGCAGCGCCGACAGCCCTTCCAGGAACAGGCGCCGGAACAGCCGGGCCAGGACGCGCACGGGCAGAAGGAAACCAGGGCGGCAGGCGATCCAGCGTGTAGCGTCAGGTGACAGGCCGCCGCCGGGCACGATCATGTGGACATGCGGGTGGTGGGTCAGCGCCGAACCCCAGGTATGGAGTACAGAGGTCATGCCCACGCGGGCGCCAAGGTGCCGGGGATCGGCGGCGATGGTCGTCACGGTCTCGGCTGACGCTCGGAACAGCAGGCCGTAGACCGCCGTCTTGTTCCAGTAGGCGATCCGTGCGATCTCCGCCGGCAGGGTGAAGACCACATGGAAATACTCCACCGGCAGCAGGTCATCGGCCCGTGCTGCCATCCAGTCGCGCGCGGCCGGCCCTTGGCACTTCGGGCAGTGCCGGTTCTTGCAGGAATTGTACGCGACATGCCGGTGACCGCATTTGGCGCAGGCTGCCACATGCCCGCCGAGCGCCTCGGTCCGGCAGGCTTCAATCGCCGACATCACCCTGAGCTGGGTGAGGCTGACATGCCCGGCATTGGCCCGCCGCCATGCGGGACCATGGGCGCGAAAGATGTCAGCGATCTCAAGCCGCGGGCGGGGCACCACCCTGGTCCGCTACTCCCGGCTTCGATCCTGCAGCTTGGCCAGCGTCTCGTAGGGGCTCGCCGTGTCACGGATCAGCTTCGTGGCGACATGTGTGTAGCGCTCCGTTGTTTCGAGTTTGGCATGCCCGAGCAGGACCTGGATCACCCGCACATCCGTACCGGCCTCCAGAAGGTGCGTCGCGAAGCTATGCCGCAGCGTGTGCAGCGTGCTGCCCGGCTTCTTGATCCCCGCGATGTGCTTTGCCGAGCTGAAGGCGCGGTGGAGTTGGCGCGACGAGAGGGGGTTGATCTTGGGCTTGCCCGGAAACAACCAGCCCTCAGGCCGCGCCTCGCGCCAATACTCGCGCAGCAGGTTCAGCAATCCCGGCGACAGCATGACCTTCCGGTCCTTCCGCCCCTTGCCCTGTTCGACATGAATCAGCATCCGGTCGCTGTCGATATCGCTGACCTTGAGATTGCAGACTTCCGAGGCCCTGAGCCCGGCACCATAGGAGATGCTCAGCGCCGCCCGGTACTTCAGCCCCGGTCCTGGCGCGACCCGCAGCAGTGCCGCTACTTCCTCGGCGCTGAACACCACGGGGAGCTTGCGCGGCTGGGTGCGGAACTGCATGTGCCGCTTCATCTCGCCCCGCCCGCAGGTCGTCTCGAAGAAGAACCTCAGCGCAATGATGCGGGCGTTGTAGGTCGGCGGCGTGACACCGCAGTCGGTCATGTGAAGCTGGTAGGCGCGCAGATCGTCCGGCGTCGCGGTGTCCGGCGACCGTCCCAGAAACGCTGCGAAGTCCTTGATCGCCCGGATGTGCGACTTCTGAGACTTGTCACCCAGCCCCTTGATCCGCATGTCCTCGATCATCCGCTCGCGCAGCGGCGTTGTTCTCTCCTCCGCCATGGGAACCTCCTGTCTTTCGATTGAGAGGTCCCAATCGTCAGACAGCCGCGCCCATTCCCAAATGCACAGGGGTCAGATCAATGCAAAACGCCTGCCACAGGCTCCAATGCCGCGCGAGCGGCTTCGTCCTTGTCCCTCACAGCAGAAGTTTAGTGACAATTTGTGTATGTCGGGTTTGCGCCTATACCTGACATCTTAGTTGCGTTCGGCAACGCTGGTTGCGGCCTCCCGCAACCACTTGGGTCGAACAGAGTCTCGAACAAGCCGCCTCAGGGCGGCTTTGTTCATTCTGGGCCAACCCAATCATCGCTGCCAGGGCACCCTCCAGTTCGATCTGCACGCCATCCCGTTCATGTTTGATCGTAACACGTTCAATCAGGCCCCGGATGATCTCCAAAGCCCCGGTGCGGATCGAAGGATCCAATAGCGCCTGCGCAAGATCGGCGACCTTGGAGCGATAGAGTTCCGACAGGTTACGGTGAAAGCCGTCGGGCAGGACGTGCAGCAGGAACCGGCGGATGAATTCGCCGGTCTTGAGCCGCATCACCTTCATCCGGTCGCCGCGCTTGATACGGTAATCCTTCCAACGGAACGCAACGGTCTCGGCATCGGCGCTGACAAGGCGGTGGTTCGAGATCGCAACGCGGTGGGTGTATGCGGGACCAATCGGACCGATGTACGAGCGGCAAGCCTGATCGTCCAGATCACCATCAGACGGTCAGCCCATCGCTGCAGCGCAGCTTGGTTTCACAAAAGCGGTCGTTCGAGCATCGCCGTAAGGGCCAGATCGGAAGCGGTCGTTCGCCGCGCGGCAGCTTGATGTCTCACAAGCGGACCTTCCGGGCCTTGGACTCAGAATTGCGAACGGCGGCTTCCCCTGCTGAAGCGCCCAACTTTCCAAACGTCCGGACACCCCCGTTGCAAGGGGTGACGCGACGCTTTCCCAAGTGCCGAGTTGTTCAAGACCGGAAACTCCAGTTTCGCAGTCAATGCGCCACCATGATGTGTCTGACCGCAGTGTAATCCTCGAGCGCATACATGGACATGTCCTTGCCATAGCCCGATTGCTTGAGCCCGCCATGCGGCATTTCCGTTGTCAGCATGAAATGTGTGTTCACCCAGGTGCAGCCGTATTGCAGCCTGGCGGCGACATCCATCGCTCGGCCGATATTTCCGGTCCAGACCGACGAGGCCAGGCCGTATTGGCTGTCATTGGCCCAATCGACGACCGGGTCGTCCTCGGTGAACCGGGTGACCGAGACCACGGGGCCGAACACTTCGCGCTGGACGATTTCGTCTTCCTGGCGGGCGCCTGCGACGACGGTGGGTTTGTAGTAGAAGCCCGGCCCGTCCACCGCTGCGCCACCGGTGGCGATCTCGACATGCGAGAGGTCAGCGGCGCGCTGGACAAAGCTGGCGACCCGGTCGCGCTGGCGCGGCGAGATCAGCGGCGGGATCTCGTTCAGGCTGTCATCGGCATTGTTATAGACGATGCTGGCCGCTGCGTCGGACAGCTCGGCCACAAGGTTTTCATAGATCCCTGCGCCCGCATAGATCCGGCAGGCTGCGGTGCAGTCCTGCCCGGCATTGTAATAGCCAAAGGCCTTGAGCCCTTCGACCACCGCCGACAGGTCGGCATCGTCATAGACGATGACCGGAGCCTTGCCGCCTAGCTCCAGATGGGTGCGCTTGACGGTGCGCGAGGCGGCCTGAAGCACCTTTTTCCCCGTCGCCACATCCCCGGTGATCGAGACCATATCGACGCCGTCATGGTTGATCAGCGCGTTCCCGACCGAGCCGCCCTTGCCGGCGATCACGTTCACCACGCCTTCCGGCAGGATATCGGCTAGGATCTTGGCGAAAGCCAGTGCGGTCAGGGGCGTCTGCTCGGACGGTTTCATGACAACGGTGTTGCCGCCTGCAAGGGCCGGAGCCAGTTTCCAGGCCATCATCATGATCGGATAGTTCCACGGCGCAATCGAGGCGACGACGCCGATCGGGTCGCGGCGGATCATGCTGGTATGGCCCGGCAGGTAATTCCCGGCAATCGGCCCATGCATGTTGCGCACCGCGCCCGCGAAGAAGCGGAAACAATCCGCGACCGCCGGAATTTCGTCATTGCGCACACCGTCGATCGGCTTGCCGCAGTTCAGTGCCTCTAGCTGGGAGAGCATCTCCAGATTGGCCTTGACCGCATCCGCGATCCGCAGCAGATAGCCCGCGCGCTCGCCGGGGGTGGTCAGCGCCCAGCCGGTGAAGGCCGCGCGCGCCGCCGTGACGGCGCGGTCGATCTGCGCCGGGTCGGCCTCGGGGATCTGGACAATCACCTCGCCCGTGCGGGGGTTCAGGACCATTTCTTCCTGATCCGTGCCTGCTTCGAAAGAATTGCCAATCAGCATGTTGGTTTCCATCAGGGAGCCCTTTCTACTTTATTTGCCTTGCCCGGCCACGCTCTCCGTGCCGCGGGTCAGATAATATGCGCCGAGGATCGGCAGGAAGGTCACCAGCACCACGACCATGGCAACGACATTCGTCACGGGGCGCTGACGGGGGCGCACCAGCTCTTCCAACATCCAGATTGGGAGCGTCTGCTGCTGCCCGGCGGTAAAGGTGGTCACGATCACCTCGTCAAAGCTGAGGGCGAAGGCCAGCATGCCGCCCGCCAGAAGCGCCGTGGCGATATTGGGCAGGATGACATAGCGGAAGGTCTGGAAGGTATTCGCGCCCAGATCCATAGAGGCCTCGACCAGGCTGCCCGAAGTCCGCCGGAACCGCGCCACCGCGTTGTTGTAGACAACCACGATGCAGAAAGTCGCGTGGCCCAGGACGATGGTCCAGAAGCTGAACGGGATGTCCCCCAGGTTAAAGGCCGCCCGCAGCGAGATGCCGGTGATGATGCCGGGAAGTGCAATCGGCAGGATCACAAGCAGCGAGATCGTCTCGCGACCAAAGAACTTGGCGCGTGCCACGGCCGCCGCGCAGAGCGTGCCCAACAGAAGCGCGATCACGGTCGAGATGCTGGCAACCCGCACCGACAGGGAGAGAGCCTCCCAGACGTCCGGACGCTCCCAGGTGACGGCGAACCATTTCAGTGTCAGGCCGGGGGGCGGCCATTGATAGGATTTGTCCTCGGTCGTGAAGGCATAGACGAAGATCAACAGGATCGGCAGGTGCATGAAAGTCAGCCCCGCCCCTGCTGCGAGTTTCAGGCCGAAGGAGGCGCGGTCAGAGTGCATCGAAAGCCCCCTTTCGTTGTGCGACATAGAGATAGACGCCCATGATCAGGATCGGAACGATGGCAAAGGCGGCCGCAAGCGGAATATTCCCGGCCGTGCCCTGGAACTGATAGACCGCCTGACCGATCATCCTGGCCGAGGTGCCAACGATCTGCGGAATGATGTAGTCACCCAGCGTCAGCGAGAAGGTAAAGATCGACCCCGCAATGACACCCGGCAGCGCGAGCGGCAGCAACACATGGCGAAAGGTCTGGCCCGGCCGGGCGCCCAGGTCTCCGCTGGCCTCGAGCATCGAGGCCGGAACGCGCTCGAGCGCCGCCTGGATTGGCAGGATCATGAAGGGGATCCACACATAGAGGAACACAAGGAAGGTGCCGGTCCAGCTGACCGAAAGCGAGTTACCGCCCAGCACCGGGATCGAGAGGTAGGCCTCGAGCAGCCAGGTCAGGTGCAGCTCTGCAAAGACCCAGCTCAGGATGCCCTCCTTCGCAAGGATCAGCTTCCAGCTATAGACCTTGACCAGATAGCTGGACCAAAGCGGCAGCATCACGCCCAGATAAAACAGCGCCTTCCAGCGCCCACGCGCGAAACGCGCGGCGTAATAGGCGACCGGAAAGCCGATCACCGCGGCCGCGATGGTCACGCTGGTCGCCATCACCACGGTGCGCAGGATGATATCCAGATTGGCCGGGCGGAATAGCTCGCCATAAGTGCGCAGGGTGAATTCGTAATTGATCAGGCCCGAGAACTCGTCAATCGAGAAGAAGCTTTGCGCAAGCAGCGCAAAGAGCGACCCCAGATAGATCACGCCAAGCCACAAGGCGGGCGGGCCGATCAGCAGCAGAAGCAGAACCCGCGGCCTGCGCCAGAGCAGATCCGACAGGCGTCCGAACGCGCCGTTTGGGCGTGCGTCAGCCATTAGCGCCCTCCATCAGGTAAAGCGCATCGGCCTCCCAGGACAGGTGAACAGTCTGACCCGGCACCGGTATCTCTGCGCCTTTGGGCAGAAGAACGGCGACCTGTTCGCCATCCCAGTCCAGCGAAACACGGGTCGCCGAGCCCAGAAAGGCGCAGGACTGCACCGTGGCCGCCGGGCCTTCACTGGTCAGGCGGATCGCCTCGGGGCGCAGGCTGGCATGGGCCGATTTGCCGGTCAGTTTGCGGACCAGCTCTGGGTGGAGCACGTTGGAAGAGCCCACGAAATCCGCCACGAACGGCGTGTCGGGGCGGTCATAGATATCCTCGGGCGAGCCGATTTGCTGGATCTTGCCCTGATCGAAAACGGCAACCCGATCGGCCATCGACAAGGCTTCGCTCTGATCATGGGTGACAAAGACAAAGGTGATGCCCAGCTGCCGTTGAAGGCTTTTCAGCTCTTCCTGCATGGCCTCGCGCAGCTTGAGGTCCAGCGCGCCCAGCGGCTCGTCCAGCAGCAGAACCTTGGGGTTGTTGACCAGCGCACGGGCCAGCGCGACACGCTGACGCTGTCCGCCGGACAGGTCCGAGGGCTTGCGGCCGCCATAACCCGGCAGTGCGACAAGCTCCAGCGCCTCTTCGGCGGCGCGGCGGCGCTCGGCTTTGCCCAGCCCCTTGATCATCAACCCGTAGGCGACGTTATCGGTCACGCTGAGATGGGGAAACAGCGCATAGTCCTGAAAGACGGTGTTCACAGGGCGGCGATAGGGCGGCACGCGCGAGGATTCCGCTCCAAAAATCTCGATCTCGCCAGAGGTCGGCTGTTCGAACCCGGCGATCAGCCGCAGGCAGGTCGTCTTGCCCGAGCCCGACGGGCCAAGCATGGCAAAGAACTCACCGGGCGCAACCTCAAGGTCTACGCGGTCAACAGCTTTCACATTTCCGAAATGGCGGGAAACGCCGCGGAATCGGACGGCAGTAGTCATGGTGTCTCTCTAGGATAGCAGTCTGCCGCCCCGCAGGACCGGGACGGCAGAGGTTTCAGGTCAAATCAACGGCCGCCAATGACCCCGATATAATCCGAGACCCAACGATAGTAGGGCACACATTCGCCCTGGCTTTCACATTTACTGACCGGGGTCTGCCAGAACGCGATACGCTCGAAATCGTCAAAGCCGTTCTTGGTGCAGCCCTCGGCATTCTGCATGCCGCGGCCATCGGTACAGGCGGCGGGCACAGCCGGGTTGGCACCGAACCAGACCGACAGGTCGCTCATTAGGTTCGAGCTCAGCGTGTGTTCCATCCACATATAGGCACAGTTCGGATGCTCGGCATCGGCATGCATCATGGTGGTGTCGGCCCAGCCCGTTGCGCCCTCGACCGGGATGACCGAGGCGATCGGTGCGCCATCACCCTGCAGCAGGTTCACCTGGAACGGCCACGAGCCCGAGGCCGCCATGCCTTCGTTCTTGAAGTCGTCGATCTGGATGAAGGCGTCATGCCAGTAGCGGCCGACCAGCTTGCGCTGACCGCGCAGCAAATCCAGCGCAACCGCATATTGCTCTTCGTTCAGCTCGTAGGGCGATGTAATGCCCAGCTCCGGCTGGTGATGCATCAGGTAGAGCGCGGCATCGGCGATGTGGATCGGTCCGTCATAGGCCTGCACGCGGCCCGAGTTGCTCTGCCCGTCCGGCAGGGTCTGCTCTTCAAAGACCACATTCCACGAGGTCGGCGCGTTGCCGCCAAAGGCCTCGGTGTTATACATCAGCACGTTCGGGCCCCACATATAGGGCGTGCCGTAATGCTTGCCGTCGACGGTATGCCAGGGTGCGCTTTCCAGACGCGGGTCCAGAGTGCCCCAGGACGGGATCAGCGCCGGGTTGATTTCCTGAACCCGACGACCGGCAATCATGCGCAGCGACGCGTCGCCCGACGCGGTGACAAGGTCAAACCCGCCTTCGTTCATCAGCGCGACCATCTCGTCCGAGGTGTTCGCGGTTTTGACATTGACCATACAGCCAGTGGCGGCCTCGAAGCCGGTCACCCAGTCGAAGGCCTCCATCGTTTCGCCACGCTCGATATAACCGGGCCAGGCGACGATGCTGACTTGGCCTTCGCCCGCGCCGAGCGAGGTCATCATCTCGGCATAGACCGGCTGAGCTGCGATACCGACCGCAAAGGTCAGCATGGTGCAGGATTTCAGATAGCGTTTCATATCACTCCTCCCAAAGTTCGATATGTTTTTTGAAAGGATGCGCCCTGCGGCCAGATATCGCAAATTCAAAAATCAGATGGTT
The DNA here is from genome assembly GCF_056542225.1 of Ruegeria sp. AE3. Classification (NCBI taxonomy): domain Bacteria; kingdom Pseudomonadati; phylum Pseudomonadota; class Alphaproteobacteria; order Rhodobacterales; family Roseobacteraceae; genus Ruegeria; species Ruegeria sp. AE3. The sequence goes on from NZ_JBQFZL010000026.1 coordinate 12,642, forward strand.
AGGTATCGTTTCTTCCGATGCCTGACACCGTCACCGGACCCCGGACGCGGTTAGTGTCTGCATCATCGTGATAAACTCGCGCGTGGCTTCGGACATTCCGGCGCCTTTGCGCCAGACCAGCCCGACCTGGACTACCGGCAACGTCCCGGAGACATCCCGGCTGACGATGCGATCGCCCTCCAGCGACCAAGGCCGATAGACCAGATCGGGCAGAATCGCGACGCCCGCCCCGGTTGCCACAAGCGACCGAACAGCCTCGACGCTGCGGGTGCGGAAGGCCAGCTTGGGCCGTTTACCAAAGGCCGAGAGTAGCTTGACCGCCTCCTGCTCCATCTCGTCGACATCCAGAACGATCAGGGGTTCATCCGCCACATCCGGCAGCGCGATGCTTTGCTGCTTGGCCAGCGGGTGGTCGATCGGCAGCCAGAGGCGGAAGGGCGACACCTCGAAAATTTCGGACTGAAGCGCGTGAACATTGCGCAGGTTGGTCGTCACCATGACAGCGACGTCCAACTCCCCGCCGACCAGAAGATGCTCCAGATATTCCCCGGTATCTTCGATGGCGGTCACCTCGACATCCGGATGAAGGCGCCGGAATTTCGACAGCATCTCGGACAAAACATAGCCCGCCGTCAGAGAGGTCACGCCAAGGTTCAACTGCCCGCCAACGCGCTTTGAACCCTCGGCCAGCACGCGGGTCGCATTCGCAACCTCCGCCAGGATCGCGGTGACGCTGCGCTGAAACCGCCGCCCCTCCGGCGTGATGTGTAGGCCGCGGGGGTGGCGCTCGAACAGCTTCACGCCCAAGATCGCCTCAAGATCCTTGATCGCCTCAGTCACCGCGCTCTGCGAGATCGACAGCGAATGCGACGCGGCGCTGATCGAGCCCATCTCGGCAGCCGCAGCGAAATACCTGATCTGTTTCAGCGTGAAAGACATGGCCCCAACCATGCACATTGCGGGACACAATTAGAATAGGAAACCATTTAGCCAATGGTTATTGCAAGTGGTGGCCACATCCCCTTTTGTGGCGGACGTTCTGGCCGAGAGTTCACGATTTTCGTATCCGGGATCGGCGGAGATGCACGATGGAACCAACTTCCCTATTGCCGTGAAATCGCAAAGCGGATGTTCGATCGCTACGCAACATCCGATGTTTTGGGCTCTGAGCGGCCGCTACGGTCAATCATGAGAGACGTCCGGTATGAGATGGCGGACGACTGCGGCCGTCCGCCAAGGCCTCAGATGTCG
>NZ_JBQFZL010000027.1:0-12946 GCF_056542225.1 Ruegeria sp. AE3
CGACATCTGAGGCCTTGGCGGACGGCCGCAGTCGTCCGCCATCTCATACCGGACGTCTCTCATGATTGACCGTAGCGGCCGCTCAGAGCCCGAAGCGGGCAGAGCAGAACTTAATAAAAGTCGAATTGCATATAATCAAAGTAGTCAGTTAGCTCGATGGGATCGGAACACTCCGGGTATCTTTCGATGAATCTAAAGCCGATGCGCTCATAGATGCGGAGCATATCTTGATTGCCTTTTACAGTATTCACCAAAAGGGTGCGCCAACCCATCTCCCGAGCGGCCTCCATCCGTGCATCGACCAAAGCTCGGCCAAGGCGGTTTCCACTTGCTTCCGGTCGAACAAAAAGACGCTTTAGCTCTCCGGCATCTGGTCGGGCCTGTTGCAGCGTGCCACACCCCACAAGGCGGTTTTGTTCACCATATGCCAGAACGAGGCGGCCGGTTGGCGGCAAGAACGTCTGAATATTTGCCAGAACGGATGATGCCATATCTTTTGGTTCTTTTCTCGCAGACCCGCCTGCCAAGGCCAGTTTATGAAAGACGACGGCGTAATACTCGGTCAGAAGTTCTTCGAATGCGGGTTTGTCGTCTACTTCGGTAACCGAAGCTATCCGATATTCCATACCGACCTCTTTTCATGCCCAATAAAGATCGGCAGCTTACTCCGCTGTTCCGCGCCGACATAGTAAAATCATCGAGGGCATCAGCCAACGGCACAGCCTGGAAAGGAATGATGCGTCTAGTGTCGGCGATGCCAGCTTCGTCCGCAAAGCTGACAACCACCGAGACGATTGGCGCCGCCACGCAGCGAACGGCAGCATCGTCCGCGAAGCGGTCACTCATGCAAAGAGCGGCGAACGGCTGCTCGGAGCCCAAAGCAGAAACGCCAAGCGATTACGCAGAAAAACCTGCTTGCACCAAAAATCAGTGGTCAACAATTCTACTCCGTTTCCGAGGATCGCGCCCAGAGATTGATTTCCTCTTCCGAACTGACCTCGTCAATCTTGGCGAGTTCCGCTTCGGTAAATTCCAAATTCCGGACCGCACCTACGCAATCCACGATCTGCTCAGGTCGCGAAGCGCCAATTAGGGCTGTCGTAATCCGGTCACCTCTCAGCACCCAAGCAAGCGCCATCTGAGCTAATGATTGACCGCGTGACGCCGCTATGTCGTTTAGAGCCCTGACACTCGTCAGTGAACGTTCGTTGATCATGCCGTCCAATAGAGACTTGCCTTGGGTTGCACGGCTGTCTTCGGGAATGCCGTTCAGATACTTCGATGTCAAAATACCCTGGGCAAGTGGCGTGAACGCAATCGATCCCACGTTCAATTCGTCAAGCGTATCCAACAGCCCGTCCCGCTCAACCCAACGGTTGAGTAGGTTATACGACGGCTGATGGATCAGGCACGGTGTGCCAAGGTCTTTCAAGATGGCCAGCGCTTCGCGCGTTCGTTGCGAGTTGTAGCTTGAAATTCCGACGTAAAGTGCGCGCCCAGAGCGCACTATATAGTCTAGGGCTCCCATCGTTTCTTCCAGAGGGGTATCTGGATCATAGCGGTGGGAATAAAAGATATCTGCGTATTCTAGCCCCATCCGCTTGAGCGACTGATCACAAGAGGCCACAAGGTACTTTCGTGATCCCCACTCCCCATAGGGGCCCGGCCACATATCATACCCTGCCTTGGTAGATATGATGAGTTCGTCCCGATAGCCTGCGAAATCAGTTTTCAAAATTTCACCGAATGCTTCTTCCGCCGATCCCGGCGGCGGGCCATAGTTATTTGCTAAATCAAAGTGCGTTATACCCAAGTCAAAAGCAGTGCGGCAGAGATCGCGCTTTGTCTGGTGCGGGGTATCCCCACCAAAGTTGTGCCATAGCCCAAGGCTTATCGCGGGTAGCTTTATGCCAGACTGCCCACAACGGCGATAGACCATTTGCTCGTAGCGGTCCGGATTGGGAAGAAATGGGCGCGGCCGAGGCTTCGGGGGGCGTTGTAATTTTCTCATCTGTCCATAATCCGAGATCATCACCCCGTGTCAATTCAACGAGATAGTAATCGGCAATCAGCGAAGCCTGCCGTATAGATGGAACATGCCTCAAGTATTGTCAGCGCAGATTGTCAAACTGCAAACTAGTCCTCGAATAATGCGCGAACCTTCGACATGTCATACGCATGTTCCGTCAGGTTTTCAGGATCCCATTCGCTTCGCTCAGCTTCAAAAAAGTCCCCGCCGTATACGTGGATTGCTCCGGTCAACTTGGGGATAGGGTTTGTAACCGAGTGAATGAGGTCCTTACCAAGCGGAGTAAATTCACCCGTCGACAATGCTCGAGCCCCTGCCGCTTCAATGCGTCCTTCAGGGTCATCTGCCACGCGCCGCCAAAAAATGTTGTCTTCTCTACCACCATAAATGCCGATTACGGCCCACATTTCGTGATTGTGGGGCATTATTGTCATTCCCGGCTTCCAGACGACGTTGACGATTGTCAGATCACTCGACTTGTAAATGGGAAAGATACCGCTTTCGGTCGGCTCTCCCAAGGCTTGCGTCACGCCCGCAGGATCGCGCATCGCCCGGTCCACCACCTCAGCCACCGATTTGTGAGACGTGTCCTGATCCACCGCGGTCCGGCAGTCTGCTACAAACTGTTCCATGTTCCACATATCTTCAGCCCCCAATTGTCTACAATAAATGCAACAGCGTACCACAGGCCGCAAAATAGTCGAAATTGGGCCTCGGAAGGCAGCTGCATGTATCGGGTATCAAAGACTTCCAATGACTGCTTGGCCTGCTTAGCGTTCGTTCGCCAAATCGGGGCGGATGTCTACTTTGCGGAACCATCCGTCGATTGCATCGCTTACATTAGGCTGTCTGTTTGCTTAATCGAAAATGCGTTCGCCCTGCTCGTCGATCACCTGTTTCGCCTTTGCGATGCTGAAGCTTTCGCCCTGATCCCGGGTCTCAAAAACATCCGCCCGGATCACTGTATGGGTCTTGCGATCACCGTCGATGGTCTTTTCGATACGGGCTAAAAGGCGGTATTTGCCACCTTGGGGCATCAGGTCCGGAAAGATTTCGAACCCTCTGTAAGAGACCGGCTCCAGCTCCGACTTTTCACCACCACCGAAGAGTTTAGAGAAGAGGGACATTGGGCGGCTCCTTTCAGCGTTGCTATGACGGGAGACTAGCGTCGCTTAGGACAGGCGTGAAGCATGTCGTGCTATCAGAACATTTGTCTTCGATCCGTTGGTACGCTCCTGCGTTGCCTAATGCGTCCAGATTCGCGGTAAAAGTCCATTCCCCCGCACCACTCTCCCTTGTACGGACTGTCCAAAACCACCATTCTGACACGCCGCCGCCAACTACCGAACTGAGCCCTGAGCGGACATTGATACGTTGAAGCAACTAGCTGTCGCCGATAGAGTTTCATAGAGAGGTTTGCTGTTATGTACACCCTGATTGACACTGTGGTTGTGGGCGGAGGTCAAGCTGGGCTTTCCGTTAGCTGGCACTTGAAGCAGGCTGGTCATGATCACGTTGTTTTGGACCGCGGGCAGATTGGCGATACATGGCGTAACCGCTGGGATTCGTTCTGCCTGGTCTCTCCTAACAAACTCTGCCGACTTCCAGGTTTCCATTACGATGGGGATGATCCCGATGGTTTCATGCTCCGCGATGAGATCGTCAAGTACATCGAAGACTATGCGAGAAGTTTTGGTCCGCCATATCGAGCGGGTGTCGAGGTGGCTAGAATTGAGGCAAGTGCAGGACTGGGTCGCTTCAAACTAACCACATCAGATGGCGAAATCAGAGCGCAGAACTTGATCGTCACCGTTGGCACGCATCAACACCCGAATATACCAAGTTGGCACTACGATCTGCCCGAAAGAGTTACTGGCATACATACGTGTGACTATCGCAACTCAGCGAGCCTACCGGATGGTGCGGTGTTCATCATTGGAAGTGGTCAGTCAGGGTGTCAGGTCGCTGAGGACCTGCATTTATCCGGGCGCGACGTGCATCTTGCAGTGGGCAGTGCTGGCCGCATCCCACGTCGCTATAGGGGGCGCGACATTTTTGAATGGGACTTGGCGACTGGGTACATGAACATTGCGGTAAAAGACCATCCCAAAGGGACAGCTATCCGGTTCAAAGCCCATCCACATCTATCTGGGCGAGACGGTGGTCGTATAATTGATCTGCGCCAGATGGCGCTCGACGGGGTCAAGCTACACAGCAAGGTAGAGGGTGTTCAAGACGGGTGCCTGATTTTGGCAGGCGGACTTGAAGAGACGCTCAAGGCAGTGGACGATGTGTGTCGCGCGGAAATGGAGAGCATCGACACGTTCGTTGCAGAGAATGGACTCGATGATCCCAAGGAAATTGTTGTCCCGATCAACTGGCAGCCCAAACCTGAACTACCGTTCTTCGACTTGGCTGCAGCAAATGTTTCAACCGTAATATACGCAACAGGGTTTCACCGCGATTTTGGATGGATCGACTTGCCGGTCTTCGATGAGAGTGGCTATCCGCAATATGAGCGAGGTATTACAGATGTAGATGGCCTGTACTTCTGCGGACTGCATTGGATGCATACACAAGGGTCAGGCCTGTTTTATGGCGTGGGCGAGGACGCGGAGTACGTTGTTGATCACTTGATTTCCACTTCGGGCAAATAAGCTACGCGACAGCCTCGAGCCTAGCCTGGATCGAAGGTTTCCAACTGTAACTAGATCAGTTTTCGGACGTGTGTCTCGATACGACCTGCGACTGAGATTTTAACCAGTTGACGAACACCTTAGCCTCGGGACGCTGAAATTCTGCTTGTGTCTGGATGTAATAGACGCCGAAGAGTGGCTCAGAGAACAACTCAATCATCCGATCAGATGACAGATCGTCCTCGAAAAAAGCTCTGGCAGAATACGTGATGCCGTCACCCCGGCGAACCGCAGTCATGATCAGGTTCCCAGGCATGTGATTTATGGTCAATGGCTCGGGAGGTACGACCCCATGATAGGTGAACCAGTCAGCCGCCTCGTTGGTGCCTAGTTCCTGCAACCAGGGCAGCTTCGTTAAAGAGGCCGGGTCACGCAGATCTTGGCCTTCCACCAGTGAAGGTGCTCCGATCACGACCATGTCGGAAACAAGGACAGTATCCTCTTCTTTTCTCGGCATGCGTCTGTCGTGATACCGAATGGCGACATCGATTCCGCCTGGTCTTATCTGAACCAGTTCCGAAGTTGGGTTCAGCATCAAAGTGATCTCTGGATGTTCACGTTGAAACTCCGCCATTCTCGGCAACAGCCACTCCACCGCGAATGCTGGTGCCATTGTCACTTGAACGGGACGCTGCGCTGTGTGTTCTGCCAGTCGTTCGACACCCCTTCCAATGATTTCAAAGCCGATACCCAGTTCACGTGCAAGAATGATACCTGGCTCTGTCAACTCAATGCCGCGCCCACGTCTGGTAACGAGAGCTACACCCAAATGCCTTTCCAACGATTTAACCTGCTGGCTGACAGCCGCTTGGGTCACGTTCAAGCGTTCAGCCGCCACGGTGTAACTCCCAGCTTCCGCAACCGCTGAGAAGGCGCGCAAAGCGTTCATCGGGGGAAGGTGCAACCAATCCATACTGTAGTTTTTCTAATGTTCGGTTAGACTATTTGAGTCGAATGATATCGGTTTTCCTGACAATATTCATATCGAAATTTGTTTATATGCTCCAAAAAAGTTGGGTATGGGCTTCATCGCGGATGTCAGCCTAGCCGCATGCCAGGAGATCTTGATACGATGGATAAATTTCAAGGTGGATGTTACTGTGGTGCTGTTCGATACCAGATCGCGACACCACCTGTCTGGTCGGGACATTGCCATTGTCGTTCATGCCAAATGGCCCTTGGTGGCGCCTTTGTAACTTGGGCTAAGGTAGCCGCCGAAGACTTCGCCGTTATCAAAGGCGAAATCCATCACATTGAGAAAACTTCGGGTATTCGCCGCGGGTTTTGTCGGGACTGTGGAACGACGTTGACCTATGCCGCCTTAAATGAAGGTGAGGGCCAAGACTGGAGCGCTGACGCTTGGTTTTCTGCTGTGACGTTGGACGACCCATCGATTGCGCAACCCAAGGCCCACGTCTTCGTCTCACATCAGCAGCCATGGATAAAACTCGACGACGGGCTGCCGACGTTTCCTGAGTTCTAACCAACTTTCCGAGCGAACGGAGGAGAAAGCGATGAACACTGTTTATTCATATGCCTGCAAGGACTGCGAGGGCATGGAGGCCTGCCCAGGCAAAGTGGTTGCAGCGACTAAGGACGAAGTATGGAAACTCATGGAACTGCACGCGGTAGTCGCCCATGGAGAAGATCCTAGTTCGTGGGACGCCGATACTCGAGAATATCTGGGAACATTGATTAAGCCAGCTTGATAAGATCAGGGGGGCTTCGACGCCCAACGAGAAATCGGCCTTGAACTTCGATTTGGAATGCTTGGTGACGAATGGCGACTTTGTTGAGAAGGACCGGCATGGGCTGCCAACCAGCTAATCATACAAGCTGTGAGGATAGGCAGCTCTGAGCCCAAGTGGACGATTGAAGTTGACGTAAACTGTTTTTCGACCTGCATTGATCAAAGTTTACTAATGGAAGGGAAAGCCTGGCTGTTATTCTCGAAGAGACGACCTCATACATTGGTCATATCTCGTTTTCTTGCATACTCTTTCTAATCCCGGTTACGTAATTCTTCATTAAAGACTCGATATACGACTCCGAGGTTTCATATCGGGATAACTTGTCTGAGGCGTCAAGGGCGGCGATTCCATAGAGGCAAGCCCAAAGAACACGAGCGTCATGAATGGCTTCATCAACATGGCTCTCTGGGTACAATGGGCGAATTGCCGCGACACCAATATCAATAAGATCGAAAATGGCACGATCGTATTTTTCGGGAGTTACCTTTCCCGGTGGCAACTTGTGTTCAAACACTGCGCTCCAAAGGTTGGAGTTTTTCTGAGTAAATTCCAAATAGGACTTCGCTAACTCCGTCAATGCCTTCTCGGGCGAGCCATCCAAGATCACGCCCGACAAATACGTGTGAAGGCTCCGCAATGTGTTGACGTGCAATTCCAGAATTAGATCATCGCGATTTTCAAAAATCAGATAAAGCGTCCCTGATGTGTACCCAATTTCCCTAGCGATACGCCTAATTGTCAGCTTTTCGAGACCTTCGCTCGCAACTAGTTTCGTTGCCGATTTTAAAATCATTTCCCTAAGCTCTGCACGGGTATGGTCTGATCTCCTTGCCACTTAAACCTCTGAAACTGTATAATTAATATCCTCTATATATTATATATTGATCATTGATTATTTTCAACATATGATAAATAATCAGTGATCAATAAATGTTAAGTGAGTTCAAAGATGTTTGGGGCACTTCGCGTTTTCAAAGTTTTCTTGCTTAGACAAATTGACGGAACGTCGCTCTGCGCAGGGGCGCTCTTCCTAACATTGAGCGCGTGCACCTTGTTCGTTGAAACATCACCAATGGTTTCACGCTCAATGCCCCAAATATCTCCCTACACCCCCGTCAAAAAATCTTTAAACGTTGAGGTGAAAACAAAAACATCCGATGCATTAGTCAAACCGCTCCGAGACGGATTGGAAGCGTTGGGTAACCGTTTGAACGCCATTGATCAGGCTCAAAAGACACTTGATGTTAGCCTGTTCATTCTGCGAGAAGACGATGCCGGTCATCTATTTGTAAGCAAAGTCCTGAATGCGGCTGATCGAGGAGTAAATGTCCGATTGCTCTTCGATGACTTGTTCAATCGACGAACCGCAAATCAGTTCTTTGCGCTAGACAATCACCCCAACATTGAAGTCCGCGTTTTCAATCCATACTCGCGCCTTAGCCCGACGCTATTTTCCTTTATAGTTGACTACGAAAAAAGCCGACGGCGAATGCATAGCCGATTTCAAATCTCTGATAACCTCTACGCAATTATTGGAGGTAGAAATATCGCTGATGAGTACTTCGCAGATAACGGCACTTCCAAGTTCCTTGATTTCGAAATTGGGGTTCGCGGCGAGAAAGTGAAGGCCATTTCTGAAGCATTCGAGCTCTACTGGACCGATAAATGGAGCGAAGACATCTCTAGCCTTCAGTTGCTGCCTCCAATGGTCGGCCTCGATGATCTTCGCGTTACCGCACGCCGAAGGGCAGAAGAAGCGTGGCAAGGAACATATCGGGACCTGCAAAAACCATCTGAAAGACGACCGCTGAAGAACGATGGAATTAGCGCCAAGGTTTCTTTTGTATCGGACGTTCCGGGAAAAATACGTAGGCATAAATTTGAGCGTCGATACCTCGTTTCGCAATCGCACTACGACGAGATCGCTCGAGCGACAGAAAAAGTATTGATTGTCACACCCTACTTCATTCCAACGGACAAGGGCGCCAGTCTTCTGGAGCGGTTGAGCGACAAGGGCATTCGGGTCGAAGTCGTGACCAATTCCTTAGCTTCGACCAACCATGTGTCCGTGCATGGTGGATACTCCCAGTATCGTGCGAGGTTGTTAAAGGCCGGGGTAAAAGTCTTCGAGTTAAAACCATTCAATAGCACAAACTTTGGCAAGGCTGGCCCGATACTTACTCTTCACGGAAAGTACACAGTCATTGACGGTAAAACCACTGTTGTAACGACCATGAACTTTGATCCAATTTCCATTACCGGAAACTTGGAATCCAGCGTTACGGTTCATAGCGCTAGCTTCGCGCGTTTAGTTTTAAGCGACACAAAAAACCTAATTTTAAATGGTTGCTACCGGCTAGCCCTGAACTCCAATGGCAACTTGGTTTGGTATGAAGAAACAGGTTTAGGAACAGTTGCGTTTGACGATGAGCCAGGAGCATCAATCGGTCGAAATTTCATCTCGGATTTCGTCGCCGCATTAAAAATCGAAGGCCTGCTCTGAATTCAACTTGATTATCTGCATCGATCGTCAATCAGCGGCGGACCAACAAGTAAACATAAAACACTATTCCATTATAGGAATGGATGACGTGAAACCTTCCAGTGTGGATTTTTACTTTAATATTAAATGTTTGCGGTTCGAGAGATGCTTCCTATCCGATCTTTTACTTTAGCAATTACCAGCAAAGGGAGATGAGAAATGCTGAGCAAGACTATTCAAATAACTCTTATCTGTATTGTTGTAACCGCATGCGAGACAAAGGCGCAAAAAGCTGAAACCGCATTCATGCGCGAACAGCTGATTGCATCAGGCCAAAGCACGAAACCGGCCGATGAGCTCCGAGAAAAGCACATAGGTAAAAATCTAGCTATAACTTCAGCAGCAGTACTGACCTCTCCAATCTGGGTCCCACTCGCAATTGTGTCGTGGCCGGCATTGGGGCTTTGAGCTGTTCACGCCGTTATGGTTCAGTTAACGCTGAGTCAGCTTTAGACCGTATGCTGAACAAGCGATACATGTTCAAATTGGCAGCAAAGTCCGCGAAGCGGTCACTCATGCAAAGAGCGGCGAACGGCTGCTCGGAGCCCACTTTGACCGATGCTGCTCTATGCCCCAATGACAGCAATGCGCAGAAAGCGGCCTTTGCAAAGTCTAACGAACGGCCCAAAGCGTGGTAGGCCTGTTGCGTTGAGAACCGCTGAAATCAACCCAAAGCGGACGACGAAAAGATGGCCAATCGGCAAAGGTTTTTTGCGTTTTCCTAACAGCGGCTACTCAATTGCCTTGCGAAATGTCTCGGTCAGCCGTTTGTTCAATCCGTGATGAGGTTCGGCTGAAGAACCGTAGTGCAACTCCGCCAAGGCAGCGATGTCATTGAAAATGACTACGGAGCCGCCCTCTTCATTCGCATAAACCAATAGTTTTTGGCAAAAGGCATCCAAACCAATTGTCGGAAAGTCCGCCATAGCCACACCACCGGGCGCTGGTCCGCCGAACAGTAAGAGAACAGCATCCGGCAGCTCCGTCCCCAGTTGGGACGCTTCGGCCGCAAAATCGATTTCTCCAAACCAGACAGTATCGTCCTGCCCCATCACGGCTGTCCTGAGACGTTCGACTGCCTCTGGTACGCTGAGCTGAGATCGCAGCTCGATGATCCCGTAGTCGGCAAACAACCCGTTGGTCGGCGCTGGTGTTGCTTCCAAGTCGTTTAGAACTTCGAGCATCTTACTCTGAAACGCACGCAACGAAGAAGCGTCCGTGAGTCCATGCCGGACTTTGAGAAATTGCGAGTCTGTGTAAGAGATCTGTGGGCCACCATCCTGAGCGAAGGAAAGTACGCGAAAAGGAAGGTCCAGTCCTGCTCGCACGTTCCCTTTCAGAATGGGCGTGTTTATCTCTGGAACAGAGAAAATGAGTACGCGAGATGCTGGCATTTCTACGCCTTCGGCTTTGGCCAGGCGCGCGTGATCTATCGATGCGATTGGAGTAGCTCCCGCTTCGGCAACGGCAGTCTCAATCCCTAAGAAGTTTTCGTCCACCGCAGTCTGGGCAGATGAAGATTGTGCAAAAGCGGATGTCGAAACTGATAGAGTTGCAATCATCGAGAAAACAAAGCCAAACCTCACCATTTTACTACTTCCTATTTCACCGTACTTTTTTAAGAGAAACCGCCGCCAGAGCTGCAAAAGCTATCTCGGCTGCAAGATAAAAGAGAAGTATCCCGTTCGGAACTCCATCGATAAGGATGCTTAGTATGCGCCCAACGGCCAGTCCTGACATAAACAAAAAAAGAACCCACAGCGCGGGGCGTTGTAATTCTGGTTTTGAAGCGGCTGCCAACCAAAACAAAGCGTTTGCCAGATAAAGACCCATAATCGCTCGGAACACGTGGGTTTGGTTCGTCCCTTCCACTGGAAATCCCAGCAAAACTGGGATCGAACGGCCGGGCATCAGACCGTATGACAACGCAATTGGCACGAGGCCGACGGCCGCAAGCAGAAGGACTAATCTAGCACTCATGGAGGACTCCTTCTCGTAGAGGTTTCGCTTTTTGCGAAATTCCTAGTCGGTTATTTTGGGCATCCGATGATCCGAGCCGGATGCCCACGCTGCGGTGGGAAAGGCGTATTGGTTGACTCGCTTCCTCTACTGAGAGATGCCGCCTTCGGTTGATGTTTGTTCTTCAACATGGTCTTGATTGGCGACCGGCTTCCCGCGCGGAGGGAACTCCTCGAAAGTAGCGAGATGTGCCTGCACTAACCGGGCGGCTGGGCCGAATGCCCACATTTTCTCACCCATCCAGCGGACGTACATACCGCTTTCCTCCGCAGCTTTTTCGTAGGGATCGCGGCGGAGGTTGAAAAGCAAGGGGGCGACCAGTTCTTCCTTCGGGCCTGACCAGCCGTGGTTTTGAACGACAAAGTGCGCTTTCCAATCGTTGTAGCGTACTGCTTGGAGGTCCGTACCCTGATAGTAAATCAGCTCGCGGCGATTGCTCTCTTCATCCTCACCCGTCAGGTAAGATAGTTGATTGTAGCCATCGAGATGCACTTTATAGCCTTCATATCCCTCTAGGAGCTTTTCTCTTAGATCTGTCGGACCTCCAGCCGCAGCTACAAATGTTGGCATCCAGTCCATTCCGCTGAAGATGCCATTCAAGACTTGACCTTCTGGAATTTTGCCCGGCCAGCGAATAATCGCAGGAACTCTAAAGCCACCTTCCCAAGTAGTACCCTTTTCCCCATGAAACGGTGTCGTACCACCATCAGGCCACGTCAGTGTTTCCGGGCCATTGTCGGCGGTGAACATCACTATGGTATTATCGGCAACTCCTAGATCCTCAAGGTGGCTGAGAACGTTACCAACGTTGTTGTCCAACTCCTTCATGACAACATCCTGAAGTCCGCGCCCATTGCCCAACATAGCTTCGTATTCGGGGCTGAGGTGGGTCCAGACGTGTGCACGGGCTGGAGCCATCCAGACAAAAAACGGAGTGTCCGACTCTACTGCACGAGAAATGAAGTCCTTCGTGTAAGATGTCACTTCGTCATCCAAAGTCTTTTGGCGCTCAGGAGGCGCAGGCCCGTCATCAATAATGCGCTGCTTCCCGACTTTTCCAAATCGCGGGTCGACTGTTTCGTCTACTTCCTCTGTTGCAAATGAATGAATGATGTTGCGAGGCGCAAATTGCGCGTTGAATTCTGGGTCGTCTGGCCAATCCGGATCAGACGTATATTCCATAGCATTCAAGTGATACAGCCAGCCCCAATACTCGTCGAAACCTTTTGTAGTCGGTAGGAACTCATTGAGATCGCCTAGGTGGTTTTTTCCGAACTGCCCCGTCGTATACCCCAACTTTTTCAGGAACATCGGAAGCGTTGGGTCATCTGGGTTTAAACCTATCGGATCTCCCGGCAGTCCAACCGTGTGCATACCAGTCCGTATTGGCAATTGTCCGGTCATGAAAGCTGATCGACCGGCAGTACAACTTGGCTCGGCATAATAATCTGTGAGACGAGCACCCTCAGAGGAGAGGCGATCCAAGTTCGGCGTCTCGATGCTTTTGACACCTCCGTGGTAAACGCCGACGCTCGCCCAACCCACGTCATCTGCCATGATGACAAGAATGTTGGGCGGGGTATGTTCGTCGGCCCAAGCTCCAGTGAAAGCAAAGCAGACGGCACCCGTTACTGAGATAAGTTTTTTCATTAAGACCTCCCGACTTGGTACTTCTTACCAACCATAGGAAAAACATCGGCTTAGAGGAACGGTCTGATTTGTTAACTTTTTGGGCTCAGCACCTTGGTGCAAGAAATTTCTTCGACCAAAAAGCCCGCCAAGCCGGAATTGCAAAGTCCTGGGTTGAATGTCCGGTTTGGGCTGCCACCGGTCATTAATGTGAAAAGTAACGAAAGGCGACAACAAGCCCAATGCGGGCTTTGCCAACCTTTCAAATCAGCATCATCCC
>NZ_JBQFZL010000028.1:0-12386 GCF_056542225.1 Ruegeria sp. AE3
TTTCAAACAGACAGGGAATGCGTAGAGATGGCTTTTTAGATTAATAATTCCGTTAACGTTCGGTATAGGCCAAATCCTGCTCCCGCAACCAAAAATTCCAGTCAGATATCAAACACTTAGCGTCCCAAGGGGCGCTTTCTGCGTTTGGCCCTGCCGAACCCGGTGCTACAACGGTGCTACGCCAAAGAGCAAAGAACAGCTATCAAAGCGTTCTCATTCTGGCGCTTCCTGAAGCCGAATCTTACCCCATCATGAAAACCAACCCGCAGTTTCCGTCTGCGCTGTCAGCACCGTCAGCCATAACCCGAATGTCCGGTTCGAGCCCAAGGCGGTCGATCGTCAAATCATGTACACACGAGCTCAATGATTTAAATCAAAGTCACATTCAGTAAATGTAATATCTCTGTTTCTCCAGATTTTGCCTTTTGGGGAGGAGAAGCGATGGGACTGTTGAAATTGATTTCGAGGTATCTGGCTACACTTACAGTGCTGATCGGTTTGGCGTCATGCGCGGGCGTTCAAGATACCACTGCAAATGCTTCGCTGCAAAGCGCATCCAGCGGAGGCGGAGTCCTTTCTTCAGTCTCACCGCGCGCCTTAAATGTTCAACCATTCACAATGGTACGAGGCGTCGGAGTACTACCCGGCAGAATTGGTGAACGGACAACCGTCGGAGGCGTCACAATGGGCTATGTGACGTTAAACCCTCCGCCGGAGGCATTGTTCACAGAGGCAATCAAGTCTGAGTTATCGGCAGCTGGGCATAGCGTGACCGGCGGGCAGACAAAAGTGTCTGGTGTTGTGGAACGGTTTGCACTCAGCACGCCCGCAACTGCAACCCATTGGGACGTGACAATAGACGCCGCGCTTAAGGTGTCTGTAGGCGGCACGACACGCGCCTATTCGGACGTTTGTGTTTCTCGCACGTATGCTTGGCCTTCTGACAAAATGATTGCCGACTTGTCCAGCAAATGCGTCAGCGGGATCGCAAGAAAATTTGCCGGAGACAGGAGCATCGCCAATGCGCTGTGACCGGAATCCTTCGAACTTGATCGCCTACCATTCAAAAGCAATTTTGCTGTGTTTGGTTGTGACGTTGTCAGCATGTGCCGCATCTCAGGTTGGAGTTCCAGCCGGTGCGAAATCAAAGTATCAATCGATCGCCGTAATCCCGCGGGTAAATGACAACCTGCTATCTGTATATCGCCCAAACATGGCAGAGCTTGAAGTTTCAATGTCTCGATTGGGATGGGACGCCGCAGCCGGAACAGGACAGATTTCCAATGAAATCCTTGGGCGCACCGGGGCCTCGGTTGCTGTCACGCGCGACGAAAATAGCGCCGTGGCCAGAGCTGCCGACGCTTTGATCGTTTTGCAACAAACGCCTCTTGATCAGTATGGACAACAGTACACACCCGGACAGGATGTGTTGCTCAGTTCGGTCAGTATTGCGGCTGCCGCTGCTGCAGGAGGTATGGCCTACATCATAATTGATGATCCGCGACGTTACAGTTCTCGGTCAATACTTGAAGTAAACGGTAGCGACGGAAGCGGACCCAATCACTGCGCTATTGGCATAACCCCTGTATTGCTGAATGCAAAAACGGGTGAACTGACCAAGCAAGGAAGGCCGTTAATGGGTGTTGAAAAGCTACCAATCCAGCTTGCAGGAGGTACTTGGGAACGATTAACCCCGGCCGAAAAGTCGAATGTGCGCGCGTACTGTCAGTCAGCTCTGAGGCGGGTCGTCTCGCAATCATTCGTAGAGCTCGACATCGTCCAGTAACTTTGGACCAAGACTTGCTGTGACCGATAACAAAATAAGGAAAGCAACATGACAATTACACTCAGAATTGCATTCGGCGCAGTTGCACTTGCTGCTGTGGTAGCATGTGGTCCGCCGGACAGTGTGCTTTTAAATGATGGCTACGAAGTTGTCCGGACGGAGGGTTCGACGAGCTGTTTGTTTAAGGCCTCAAACCGCCCGGACACATCAAGAATCCGTCCAGCCTTCCGTTTCCCGTGCTCTACGAAATGATCGACGGCATCACCGTCCCGACCCTGCTGAACAACCCATCGCCTGAGTTGCTTGCCCCCTTTGTTGAGGGCGCAAAACGCCTTGAGGCCGAGGGCGTTCGCGCCATTACGGGAAGTTGCGGGTTTCTGGCTTTGTTCCAAAAGGAACTCGCCGCAGCCGTTTCCGTGCCTGTCTTTGCATCGAGCCTGATTCAGGTGCCCCTCGCCTTCCATATGACCGGAGCCAAGGCCCCGGTGGGTGTGCTGACTGCAAATGCGTCAGCCTTGACACCAAAGCATTTCGAAGGTGTCGGAGCCGCCGGTATTCCCGTCGCGGTGCAAGGATTGGAGGACACCAGCGAATTCGCTGAGGTGATCTTGCGGAATACACGGACCCGCATGGACACCGATGTGATCGAGGCCGAAGTCCTTGAAGCAGCACGGCGACTAAAACACCAAACACCGGAAATCCGGTCGCTGGTACTGGAGTGCACCGATTTGCCGCCATATTCCGCGCGTCTTCAGAAAGAGCTGCAGCTTCCCGTTTTTGACCTTACGACATTAGCACAAATGGCGCATTCTGTAGCGGTCCGGGTACCTTACTCTGGTATGATGCCGTGGCAACGCTGACTGCGTCGTGCTTTTAGTGGCGAGAATTGAATTGGATCACCGTTTCGTCAAAAGACGAACGCGCCCGATTCTGGGCTCCGGTTCTGAAGGTGTAGACGCCCGCGCTGGCCTCGGTGTGCCATCTTAGGTTTGCAAACAACCTGAATGGAGGCGTTTATGGAAAATATTAGTATGATTGGCCTGGATTTGACGAAGAACGTTTTCCAGGTGCGCGGAGCGGATGGATCAGGTTATCTTGTTCTTCGGAAGAAATTGCGCAGGGGTCAGGTCCTTGAGTTCTTCGCAAAGCTGCCGCGTTGCGTGGTTGTAATGGAGGCCTGTGCCAGTGCGCATTATTGGGCGCGCAAGATCAGTCGCTTGAGTCACGAAGTCAAGCTGATCCATCCGGCCTACGTGAATCCATTCGTCAAATGTCAAAAGAACGATACGGCCGATGCGGAAGCGATCTGCGAAGCCGCGAGTAGACCAACTATGCGCTTTGTTGCCGTGAAAAGTGAAGAGATCCAGGCGTCCGCAATGGTTCTGCGGGCCCGGGAGTTGCTGGTTCGGCAGCGGACGTTCGCTGAAATCTGCTGAACGGCAGAGTTGCGGACCCAAGCCGCCCTCTGATGGTATCGCTTGAATGTCTGCGTTACATTGGAGCGGTCGTCGCCTAGAACAGCTTGCAATTCTATCGCGACAGAAACCCGAATAGTGGATGTCCATGTCCGACACAATCCTTGCTGCTGAACCAACTATCCGCCTTATTGCCTTCTTATCCGTCCTGGCGGCGATGGCACTTTGGGAAGTGGCCGCACCCCGGCGAAGACGGGATATTCCGCGCGTTATCCGATGGACAAACAACCTTGCGCTCGTGGTGCTCGACACCGCCATCCTGCGGCTGACCTTTCCAATCCTCGCAGTTGGTCTCGCAGCTATGTCCGAGGATCGCGGATGGGGGCTCTTCAACAACATCGAGGCGCCGGTTTGGGTTGCCATCGTGGCCTCCATGCTGCTTCTCGATCTCGCAATCTACCTTCAGCATGTGATGTTCCACGCCGTACCGGGGCTTTGGCGTCTGCACCGGATGCATCACGCCGACCTCGATTTTGACGCGACCACTGGCTTGCGTTTCCATCCGGTAGAAATTCTCATCTCGATGGGGATCAAGCTGGCGGTTGTAGCAACCTTGGGGCCGCCCGCTGTCGCCGTGCTCCTGTTCGAGGTGATCGTGAACGCTACTGCGCTCTTCAATCACGCAAACATTGACTTGCCGCGTCCGGTGGATCGAATACTTAGATGGATCGTCGTCACTCCAGACATGCACCGAGTCCACCATTCCGTTGATCCAAGCGAGACCAACTCGAACTTTGGGTTTAATCTACCGTGGTGGGACCGACTTCTAGGCACTTACGTTGCGCAACCCGAGATGGGGCATAAGGGCATGGAAATCGGCATCGAGCAGTTTCGCACACGCCGAGACCTCTGGCTCGACCGAATGCTGATTCAGCCGCTGCGCGGCCCGGCGAGCGGAGGTGCCCTCGACACCCCGAGCCAACGGAAGCGATCTTCATCTGTCTCGTCCGGGCAAACCAAGCTTGGCACTGACCAAATAGACCAATAGCGTTGAGACTGTAGCGCGTGGCGTCTGTCCCGCTGATCCCCAGGGCGTCGCGGGCTGGTTTCGCAACCGCGAACTTACGCCCCGACGGATCGTGCATGAAAGCGGAATGTTGTCGATCTTGTTGCAGCGCGGCCTCGCCGGTCTCGGTCTGCCTGCGACCTGCATTGTTGCCCTCAAGGCGCACAAGAGCTTGTCGGCACGGCTCAACAAGTCTGACGCCACCTATGCCGAAGGATTGGCGCAGCTCGCCCGAACCGGCTGGTTCACTGCGGTGCATATCCGCAGCGAAGAGGTCGACCGGCTGCGATGCCTTGTCGGTGCCCTTGAAAGGCTGATCCGGCAGCGCAAGGACCTCGAAGGTCACATCCGTGGCGTCCTCAAAACCTTCGGCATCCGCATGATCGGTATTGGCCATTCTCCATCGAATTTGGGTCGATGGCACCGTATTCCGGCTCGACGCTGCACTGAACATGGACTGATCGTCTGTTAATCCACCTGTTGCCTGCCTGATAGCAGGCCTTCGAGGTCTCGCAGGGACGTGGTTCCGATGATGTCGTGGTCTGGACCGTCGCTGAATCTAGTCATGCACGCCTATGAGATGGGCACATCGGAAATACATCGAACCAGCATCATGTTGGCAGCCGTCGCGCTGACCACGACCCGAAGCATGTACCCCAAGGATCTCAATCGAAGGCCGTGACAGAAAGCAGAGCGGACACTAACAAGGTAAAGTTACACCGCCATGGCGGATCAATCATGCTACGCAAAACAGCTTGACTGGGACGGCTCCGTTACCGAAGTCCTGACCCTAATGGCTTCGCAGAGGTGAGTGCGAGTTGGCCGCATTACATTTACCCAAATGCTCATTGATCCTTGTCAAGATTTGCGTGGGCAAGAAGTGGTACAGTCACTGGTAATTAAGGGGGTGCTCATGGAAGAGTTGGTTGAATTCGGAAGATCATTCGTCCAGGCCATGCGTAAGCGCAGGGGCCTTGGAAGTGTTGATGAAATGTATGCTGAAAACGCACAGTCGATAGAGGCAGTTGTGCCTCCAGTTCGCCAATTCCGCGTTGCAAAGGGTCGAGAAGCCATAAAGGGAAAAAGAGGGGATTGGTTGGCATCGCACGAAATTCAAGAACTAGACGTGGATGGCCCCTACGTCCACCCACCCAACCGCTTTGGAGTGCGCTTCAGGGCTGAAGTGGTTCAGAAGGCTACGGGTGAGCGTATGACCCTGCGCGAGATCGCAATGTATTCGGTGGCAGAAGGCAAGATTGTGCTGGAAGAGTTCTTCATGCTGCCTAAGTAAGAAGAGCGACTAACAACATCGTCTATTTGTTGGTTTAATCAGTGCGCATGGCTCTTGGGCGAATTGAAATTCCGGACGGAGGTCGGGAATGCAACACAGAACAGTGGCATATTATGTAGGAGTTGATGCTGACGACGCGTCGATTTTGGAATGCGCTGAAACTGCCCGTATTCAGAACGGCCACTTGATTTGTGTAATGATCGCGGCTTTACCTAACCTGCCTTACGTAAAGTATGGATCAAACAGGTTCGTTGAGGGGGGTCTTCCCTCAAACTGGTTGGATGTTCTTAACGCGCAAAATGCCGCCTTGATGTCCCGCGCCACTGAAGTTGAAGCGTTTCTGGTCGAGCAGGGCGTACCGGCAAATGTAATCGCCTTTATGGGATCTGGAGCAGAGTTACAGCATCTTGTGGCAGGACAAGCAAATTGCTCTGATATCGCTTTTCTAGACGCTGAGTTGCGAAAAGACCCCGATTTATTTCACAAGATCGCGTGCGGAGTGTTGTTTCATTCGCCGGTCCCCCTGATGATCAATGGAGATCCGTTTGCCCAACGCGACTGCATTTTTTTGGCATGGAATGATAGCCTGCCTTCGTCTAGGGCTGCGCATTTAGCTTTACCCTATTTTCTGGCGGCCAACGAAGTTGTGATTGGGTGTTTTGATTTGCCGTCGCCTGATGACGTAAAAGATCAAGTGCCCGGAACTGACATTGCTGGATGGCTCAGCCATCACGGTTGCAACGCGACCGTGTCGCAGTTCCCATGTGGTGGGGCTTCGATCGAACACTGCATTCAAGAACGCGCAAGAGAATTGGGGGCCGACCTCGTTGCTATGGGCGCTTATGGGCATTCTCATTTGCGTGAGTCAGTTTTTGGGGGAACGACGCAAGCAATGTTAGAGCAGACGAGGTTGCCAGTGCTTTTCGGACACTGATTAAACGAACCGGCGACTGTGATTTGCTGGGAGCCATAGCTAAAAATGTTCACCTGCAAATGCGGGAGCAGCCAGTTGCTATTAGGAAATCGCTTGAGATTGATGCTGGTTTGCCCGACTGTTTCAGCTAAGGAAATCTATTACAATTGACGTCAGTTCGTCCCAGTCAGTAAATTCCCGTGCCCCATCTTGTGGATCGATTTTTCGACCTAGCAAGACAACGTGCTTAAGGACCTCCCTCTCAAAATACCCGTAGTTCTCGGGCCTCAACGCGCCTGCGATCAACGCCGTCGCATTCGGTTCAAAACCTGTTCGCATAAACATTTCGTTGAGATAGTCGCGTGCTTCTTCTCGACCTGACGCGAAAGAAGCTTTTAGACCAACGGAAAGCACGAGAGACTTTCGTTTAGTTAGGGCATCTCTGTTTGAAGTGACAAAAGCCTCGAATGACTCGGGGTGCCTACGTTCGTGGACAGGGGCCAGAAGAACAACCTTGACCACACCGTCAAGCGATACGTGGCCAGAGAAATCATCGGTATTGATCAGGTTTGTTTTGAAACCGGCATTCTTCGCGACATTACAGATGAAACGCGCAATCTTTGCTGTGTGGCCTTCGACGGTAGCGAAGGCGATGAGTACGGTCATTCCGATCCTCCCAAAATCGGCCTGAATAGATTTTTTATTATGAGTAAGTGGCGAGCGTTGCCCTTGATCTCCATCAAAGGCGTTTCTTGGGAGCATATCGGGATAGTTGTGGTACGTAATTGCTGTCCAAGCGGAGAATGATTTTGAGGAAGTTCGCGACGACAGCTATTTCCAAGAGAACTTGCTTGTTTCGGCTGACAATTTTGAAACTAGCAAGGCCAAATGGTCCGTTTTGCTATCTTAAGGAAAAGGTCAAGGCAGCGGTGAAAATTGTAAAACTGATACACCACACCGAGAACTTCACCTGTTGGCGCGCGGGCAGGTTTCTGAGCAATCTAATCATAGTCAAACCTTTCAGACAAAATCCGGTAGGACGCGGTGCCCCGTGCGATTAGGTGATCTTCGACGACGTCCATCATGGCAGGGGGGCCGCAGAGAACATAAAGCCAGCTTTCAAATTGCTTAGAAGATAAATTGCGGTCCAATAGGGGACCGTCGACCAAACCTGTTTCTCCGCGCCAATCCTTTGGCGGTTCGGATAGAACAAATACTGTATCTTCCTTGGATAACTCCTGGCGATAAGCAATCTGTTCCACGACCCGGTTGCCATAGATAAGCTTGATATCGTGCCGTGTCCCACTCGCCCTTGTCTGACGCAAAATGCTCAGCATCGGCGCGATCCCGACGCCACCTGCGATCAGTACAATGCCTTTCTCAGGACGGTGGTCGATCGACAGATTTCCGTATGGGGCGTCCAGATAGACCGGGGTTTGCGGAGCGATCTTTCCGAGGCCGCATGTGAAATCCCCAAGCTCCTTGATCATGAATGAAACTTCGGGTCCTTCGGCCGGTGCAGAACTAATCGAGAATGGGTTCTCGTGTAGCGAGAAGGCACTGTGGCCGACATTTAGCCAAGCAAACTGCCCTGCTTTGAAGGTCAGTCCGTTGTGACCATCGGGCTTGACGCGCAACTCCCATTGCCTCGGTGTTAGTCGACACACAGAAGTGACGTGCCACGGCCTTTTCCTCTGACGCAAAGGACGAACGAGATAGACATACAGTGAAGCTCCAACTGCAATACTGGTCAGGGCAAGCCAGAGATACGTCAATAGCGGATGCCCACCGTAGCGCCCAGCATATACCGTGTGGTGCAATAGCAGGCAGGCAATCCCCAAGGCTCCCAGCCCGTGTAAGAGGCGCCATGTCTCGTATTTGTAATCAAGGGATTTACGGGCAATTGCCGGGGCGACCAGAATGAACAGTAAGAAATAAGCGCCGATGCCAGATACCAGCGCAGAAAAGTCGGTCGTAATCGTAAGTTGGTGTGTTTCATCCCACGGGCGGCGTCCGCCAGAAGGCGTTCCCTGATACAGCAGCGGGTGTATAAGCGCAAAGCCGAGTGCGGTACGCGCCATCAACTGATGCACCCGCATGGTCACATCCATACCCAAACTACAAGAGATGAACCGGAACCGCCCAGACAGGACGAACTCCACCAGGATTATTGAAAATGCAAGCATTCCAAGCCCGGACCCGAGATCTTGATGAAATGGTCGCGGTGGCCATCCCAAGGACCAAGAAAAACCCAAGGGAGCCAAGATCAGCAAAACGTAAATCAGCGCCAGATACGGCCATTTCATACGGCTTTGTTCCACTGTGCTAAAGGTAGGCAACTCGGGCTCATTCAGGATAAACGCTAAGCTGACCTGGGACTCCGATCAAGCCTACTGAGATTGGTCTTAATTTCAGCACGACATGGCAAGTTTGTTGGCTGACGGTTCTTGTTTCTGTTGGCTCAGCCGGTTCGTGCGATTTGGCAAAAGCTGAAGCTGCATGCTTGCGCAAGATCAAGGTTCTTAACCGCGTTTTCTGTCATAATGTTACGCGCGCGAAATCCGACCAAAGGAGGAGGTTCAAAAAATGTTAGAAGACAAAAAGTCCCCGCAACTTTTCACTGGAACGCATCCGCTCCCAGACAATTTTCGACGTGAAATGGAAACCCTGATGTCGCGTTTTTTTGGAGCAAGATCACCTTTCCTACCAATGGAAACGGCTGCGCAACGCACGGGTTTTCCGTCTCTTGATATGACGGGTGCAATTTCACCGGCGATTGATATCCAAGAAACGGATTCTGCGATTATTCTTACGGCTGAATTGCCGGGGCTCGAAGAGGATGACGTCGAAATTGAAGTCAAGGACCGCAGGCTAATCCTGCGCGGTCAGAAGAAGATTGCGCATGATGAAACGGGCGATCTGCGTGTCAGCGAAAGAAGCTATGGCAGCTTTTCTAGAGCCATGACGCTGCCAGACACCGTGGAAATCGACAAGGTTTCAGCAACATTCGACAAAGGCGTTTTGCATATCGAAATGCCGAAGACTAAGCCTCGGGATCCAAGTCGTAAGATAAAGGTATCGTCGAAATAGACGGCCTGCTGGTTCGCAGCTGTCCTTAAGCATGACAGCACTGAGGGCCGATCATCGGTCGGCCTTTTCGAGTTGCGGACCTATAAGTGTTATTGGTTGAATCCGGGCAGACATCGTAAGTGTTTGCAATTATGCTGTTTCTGAGCACTCGTACGTGGCCATACGTTTGGTGTTGCAGCGTGGTAGAATGTCTTCACGCGATTGGATAGGCGTAGTGCTGATCCTGCTGTTCGCTAAACCGTCCGCCAGACTTGTCGAGGCGCTGTTACCCGACAGAGGTGCAGAGTTAACTAGATCTCTAGATCCTCTCATTCCTGGGATCCTAGAAATAGCTGTGGAAACAACAAAAGCTAAAGTCGAACAAATTGTAAGGGCCGAAGTGGCACACCTTCGGTCATGTATGGGGACATCTCAGCCAAACGGAATCGACTTTGTGGGGGGACAACGTTGAGACTGCTGTGTCCGAAGCGCGCTCGTACATAGACAAGATGAAACTGTTCAGCAGGTCCGATTTAGAGATATCCAGTATCAAGGGTATGTACCATATCCTCGGTCATCTTGATTGGCTGCTCTACCGGTGTAGCCAAGATTATCGGATAATCGAGTTGCCGAAGGACCGGCGTTTGAAACGGCTTGCTTCGATGATAGTTCCAGAAACTGACAGTTACTTGGAAACCGACTATCCAGAGAAACGTGAAAACACGCTGAACCGTGTTCGCCGTTTTCTACGACGGAAAAGGAAGCTTCGCAGAGACTTGCTCATTTCCGACGTTGCGACTGACAGCCTGCCAGACGGAGTGGTATCGGCTCGGTTGCGTGCTCTCAGATGGTTGCATTGAGTGTCTTATCACCTTTGGCAGAATTCTCAGGCATATGAACGTATCGGAAGGAGCATCATCTGTGGACGCAGGTGGTGAGGTCAATGTCGAGATGGCGCAATTGGATGTTCGCCTGGATTAGATTTGGCGCGTGCTCAAACTCTATTCCAATGAAACGCCAATGTTCTTACTGGAGTGAATAACATGAGCAAGGTCAAAGAAGTTTCCTTGGGATACTGTTTAATTGAATCTTCATCAGAGGTAGGGAATTGGAGGAGCATATGCAGTTTTTTCTAGGAATTTTATTGGCTTTGTTCACCACGGCACCTGCACTGGCGCAGGACGTCAATGTCAGTGCCGGAAGTGATTTGTACCGGAAGTATTGCTGGCAATGCCATGGTTTCGAAGCAACTGGGGATGGGCCGATGGCCGAAATGCTTGCTATTCGAACACCCGACCTCACCAAGCTGGCGAGTGAAAACGATGGAGTGTTTCCTATAGGCCGAATAGCTGAACAGATTGATGGTCGTTCACAATTGCTCGCCCATGGGGGCGAAATGCCAATCTTTGGTGCGGTGTTTGAGACAGACCAACAAATCGCGTTAGCTTTGCCTAATGGGCAACCAATGATGGTAGGCCTGCCGTTGGCGAATTTGCTCGCCTTTCTTGAATCGATCCAGGCTGAATAGTCACTGACTAATCTGCTAATCTGTATCAGCCGTGTGTTTGATAGACATGAGAGTCAATGGCGGCCCTACCACTTCGAAGGCCACAGTACTGGCTAAGGTAAAGGCCAAGATGGACGCGGCCCAATTCGGAAATTGCTCTCCGGCTACAAGGGCCATTCCAACCGCGACACCGGCCTGCGGCAGCAACGCGGGACCATACCAGGGGGCCTGACGGCGAGGCAGGCCCCCAATTCTTGCCCCGCAATAGCCCCCAACTAGGCGGGACACTATGCGCAGGATCAGGAAAAGTGCACCGACCCAGCCCATCAAGCCAAAGGCTTCAATATTCAACGTTGCGCCAGCCAGCAGGAAGAAAAGGATCATAAATGGCCACTGAATGTGCTCGATTTCATGAAAAGCACGGTCATGATGGCGGGCCAGATTCCCGATAACTGCGCCCACAACCATGCCTGTTAAAAGGAACGAAACTTCCAGCCATAATGAAAGACCTGCTGTAAGAAAGACGATTCCCACCGCTTCGGCTTGCATTGGCTCCCCCGGGTTTAAGCGACCAGTTAGGTAAGCGGACGGTACGCCTAGTGCTGCACCCAATAAAATGGCGCCCCCAAAATCCCACATCGCCGTGATCGTGACCGTGGCCAAACCGTCAGAATGACCGGCCAGAACCAAGGCGATGCTGAAAACGATCAGACCCCAAGCGTCATCAATTGCGACAACGCCCTTTAAGGTCTCGGTGAAGCTGTTGGACACTCCAGATTGTTTGATTACGTCAGTCATGGCGGCCGGAGCCGTAGCTGTGGCAATTGCCGCCAGCACCAACGCTAACCCGAAGGGTACGCCAACTGCAGTTAGTCCAGCCGACACGATAAGAAAGGTCGCAATTACAATCGATATCGAAATCGTCAGAATGGCACGGCCATGCCGAACCAGGTTCTCTCGGGTTAAAGATCCTCCAAGAAGAAACGCGACCATCGTCAAGGCCACAATGGATACCTCGTCGAACCAAATGGCAACGTCGAGTGGGATCAACCCCATCCCGGCGTTCCCTGCGATCAGACCGAGGAAAAGTAAGGTTGTAACACGAGGAAGATGCGTGGCCCTGCCAAGCTGGTCGGCCGCCAATCCGGCAAGGAAGAGGACACCAAGGGTAATCAGAAAGCCGGCAACGTGCATAGAAAACCAAGCGTTAAGTTCATGTCTAGACTACTCTAACTCCAACTCCGCCTACTAGGGTCAGGATGCATTGATTTCCCGAGCGCTGCGTGTTTCACGGCTCTGAAAACAGAGCGGTGACATGAGCAATCCTTTCTGGCTGACC
>NZ_JBQFZL010000029.1:0-10521 GCF_056542225.1 Ruegeria sp. AE3
TCCTGAAGGCGCACCAATGTCGCAGCAGGAGCGCGCCTACACGTCTCCGATCTGGTACACGCCGCAAGGCTGATGGAAGGCGGAAGTTTGGATGTCAGTAACCCTCGACCGTTCGTTCGATGGCGTAGTCGAGGGCTTAATTGCATGGCTCGATGAAGAAATGTTCGGGGCCATTTCCCGCATCCACATTGAAAAGACTTTCGCCGCAGATCGCCTGAATGTCCGATCTTGATGCTGTCTTGCGACGTCCTGGAAACCTCGGATGGTTGCTTCATTCGCGAGGTAGGCGGAGGGCAAGGTCTACCTTGGTCTCCTTATCGACGGTCTTCGCGTTGAAAGTGAATGTGCGCTTCCAATCCAGGATTGATGCTGGACGAGGAAGGTTTTCAGACGCGCTCACCGGCGGCTTTGCGCAGAATGAAGACTGCCAGAGTAGGCTCCACGACCGACTGCAAAGTCCGCGATGTGTGAGTTCGACCGCGCTCAGATTTTGCTCATGCAGCGAATGGCAGGTTCGACGGGCCACACCGCAGCATAGTAAGTGACGGCCGGATGTCTCCTTTGGGCCGTCCGTCGCTCACCACTTTTCACCGTAGGGTCGCAGTTCTACGTCAAACGACCAAGTAGATCGGTCTTGATGGGCGATATGGAACACCTCCTCTGCTATGGCATCGGGTTTACTGAAGAAATCTTCGGGCGCGTCCGGGTTGAAGGGCATACGGGTCCAGGGCGTGTCGATGGCGGCATCGATGACCACATAGGCCACATGAATGCCCTTTGGTCCCAGTTCCCGGGCTAGGGATTGGGCAAAGATCCTCTGGGCCGCCTTTGTCGGGGCAAAGAGCGCGTAATTGGGGACCCCGCGCAAGGCTGATGTATTGCCCGTGACCACGATGGCACCGCTGCCACGTTCAACCATCGCCGGGGTCAGTTCACGCGCCATGTATAGCAGGCTTGTGGTGTTGACCCGGAAATTGCGTTCCAGTTCCGTGGGGTCGACCTCCATGAAGGGTTTGAAGGTGGCACGAACGGCGTTGTGCACGATCACCTCGGGCGTGCCCATCTCTTCGGTCACCTGGCGGCAGACACTGACAAGCTGATCGAGATCCTCCAGGTCGAAAGCAAAGGCTTTCGAACCGGGTAGTTCCCTTTCAAGCTCGCGCAACCGGTCCTTGTTGCGCGCCAGCAGGGCCACGCGATAGCCGTCGCGCGCAAATCGGCGGGCGACGGAACTGCCAGTGCCATCGCCGACACCGGTGATCAGACAGACCTTGTCTTGCATGGTAAATCCCCTTCTTGAAGTGACGTGTCTTTGCCCACACTGTCAGAACATGGACTTGAGGTCCGCCGCGAAGGTCGGAAACGCATAGAGCGAGGTCTTGAGATCGCTGGCGGAAATGCCGTGGCGCATGGCCATGGCAAAGAGATGGATCAGTTCTTCGCCGTGATGACCTAGGACATGGGCCCCCACGATCCGGTCGCTGGCCTTGTCGACCAGCACTTTCGACCAGGCCGCCGTTTCGGCATAGGTCTTGGCGGAAAACCAGCCCGACATGTCCGATACCGTTACCGCGACATCGAGGCCTTTCTCCTTGGCCTCGGCTTCGCTCAGCCCTACCGTGCTGAGTGTCGGGACCGTGTAGACCGCACTGGGGATCACGCTGTAATCCGGATTTCTGGTCGGTCCGTTGACGATGTTATGGCCGACAATTTGGCCTTCGTAAGTCGCAATCGGAGACAGCTGGGGGGAGTGTTCCAGCGCATCACCGGCAACCCAGACCGACGGGTTCGAGGTCGATCGCAACGTGTCGTCGATGAGAATGCGACGCCCGTCATGCGCAATATCCCCGGTCTCGAGGTTCAGGCCGTCGATATTGGCGATGCGGCCCGCGCCGTTGACGACACGCTCGGCGGTGACGCTTTGATCGCGGCCATCATGGGAAAACTGCACCGTGAGACCGTCGCCTGTCTTCTCGATCGCCGTGACCGATACCCCGGTCTTGACGCTCACGCCGAGGCGTTCGGTTTCGGCCCGAAGCGCGGCGACGGCATCAGCATCGAGACGCGGCAGGAGCTGCGGCAGCGCTTCAAGGATCGTCACCTTGACGCCCGCGCGCGCATAGACATGGCTGAACTCCATCGCGATGACACCGCCGCCGATGAACACGACCTCGCCCGGCAGCGTCGGGTCCGACAGAACCTCGTCCGAGGTGATCATGTGTTCGGCGCCGGGGATCGGCAGCGGCCTGGGCCTTGATCCCGTCGCGATGACGATGTCCTGGCCGGTGATGACCTCACCGTTGACCTCGACACTGTTGGGACCCACGAAACTGGCAAAACCGCGATAGACGTCGCCACGCTTTTCGGCGAGATCAAGCATGGCGTCCGGGATGAAGCCGATCAGGTCCTTTTCCCGCTCGATCAGCCGGGCCCAGTCGAGCCTTGGTTTGCCGACGCTAATGCCGTGCACCGGGGCCTGCTCGATCTCATGCAAGGCGTGGGCAGCGGCGACCAACACTTTCTTAGGGGTGCAGCCGCGGTTGGGACAGGTGCCGCCGAAATCGCGCGCTTCGACAAAGGCGATGGACTTGCCCGCCTCGTGGGCGATGGCCGACACACCGAACCCGGCATTGCCGCCACCGATAATCACAATATCATATGATTTAGCCATTTTCTTTTTCTCCTGGAGCTATGGCCCCGGCCGTCTTGGTTGATCGGGCGCGATCACCCCGCGGGGCCGAAACTTTCGGTGTGAATGTGTTCCGGGAGTACGCCCCGGCCTTGCAGATCCGCCTGCAATGTGCCCATGAATTTTGTGGGCCCGCAGATGAAGTAATGCGCGTCGAGATTGTTGATCAGCCGCGCCAGCCGCGCTCCGTCAATGCGTCCGTGACTGTCATAATCGACCGCGATTTCGTCCTCCGGGCCGGGCTGGCTGTAGGCGACATGCACGGTGATGCCCGAGCGGCTAGACGCCAGGTCACGAACCTCCTGCGCCAGCGGGTGGTGCTGTCCGTCTCTTGCGCCATGCACGAACCAGACCGGGCGGTTGCCTCGCTCGCCGGCAACCGCCTGCAGGATGCTCATCATCGGCGTAACGCCGACGCCAGCGCTGACCAGAACCAGCGGGCACTTGTTGCAGGTCATTACGAAATCCCCCGCGGGCCGGCGGCTGTTGATGATCGCGCCCGGTTCGAGATGGTCATGCATAAACCGGGAGGCGATGCCTTTCGGTTCGCGTTTCACGGTGATGCGGTAGCGATGTTCATTCGGGCCGTTGGACAGCGAATAGGTGCGGCCGACCGGTTCGCCGATCCCAGGAATGTCCAACTCGATCGGCAGGTGCTGACCCGGTTCGAACCCGGCCAGGGGTCCGCCGTCCCGCGCCTCGAAGACGAAAGAGGTGACATCGGCACTCTCGGGCGTCTTTTCGACAAGCCGGATTGAGCGGACCGAATCCGCATCCGTTGCCCATCTGAGGCTGACTGCCGATCGTGTCTCGACAACCTCGTCGATGTCCAGCGTCACCAGCCGGCGCGCGCCGGGAAACCGGGCGAGCGCACCGCTGTCCCAGTCGATCGAGGCTTTGCCGGTCAGTTGAAGAAAGCTGCCGCTTGCGAAATCGACGAACAGAAGCCCGGCCTTGGGATCAAGGAGAATATTGCCGATCGTGTTGAAATGGTTGTTGCCCGCGTAATCCGGAAACCGCAGCCGCCTGTGATCCCGCACCTCGACGAAACCCCGGTCGCCGCCGCGATGCGAGGCGTCCATCCCGAAGGTCGCGCTTTCGCCCTCGCCGCGATAGCCGCTGGCGATGAAAAACGTGTCCGCGGACGCAATCCACCGGGCCTGCTCGGTCGTCAGCCGCCGGCCTCTTGTGGTTTGGCAGCGAACGTCACCTGCTTCACGGCGCCAGTTTCGTTCGCGAATGTATTGCGGGCAATTGCCGAAACTCTGGTCGACACGAAAATCGAACCCGGTGGCGGTGACCCCGGCCGCGCGGCCATTGACGCGGTTGCGGCGCCGGGTGGCCAGTTCGATGCCGAGAATGCCGATATCGCTGCCGGGCAGGATGCTGTCGTGCAACGCGTCACCCGGTCCGGGCAATGCGCCGACCGACAGCGCCTGGTTGTCGGGCGACGTGATAAATCCCTCGGGCCCTTCCAGCAAGGTGACCCAGGGTCGGTCCTGTCCGTCCCGCACGGCAACGACCAGAAACGGCAAGGCGGTGTGAAACTCGCGGTGCTGTTCGGGCAGGTGATCGCGGACGACCTGTCGTGCCCAGTCTTCGATGCCGCGGACACACAGCCGCTCCTGAGCCAGGTGTTCGCCCTGGTGGAACGGGGACATGCTGATGTCGCTCTGAATGGTGTCAGGCATCGGAATTCTCCTTGCGCCGGGATGGCGATCTGGTGACTGCAGGCGGGTTAGACTGCGCCCGGTCATCGGACCGGGCGCATGGATCCCTCAGGCGGCCAGGCCGACCTTGGTGCCTTGCATGGGGACGAAGCCCGGCAAGGCTTCGACACGGCTCAGCAACCCGCGGATATTGGGATAGTCGGCAAGCGAGACGTTCCCCTCGGGCGCATGCGCCGAGTAGCTGTAGATCGCGACATCGGCGATTGTCGGTGCGCCACCGACCAGCCAGTCGCGCCCTTCCAGATGCGCTTCGAGACGCGCGAAGGCGGCTTTGGCCACCGCCTTGGGGCGTTCGGCGTCCAGTTGGGCGCCAAAGACGGTGACCAGCCGCGCGGCTGCCGGGCCATGGGCGATATCGCCGGCAGCCAGAGACAGGAACTTCTGGATCTCGGCCTCGCGGATGGGGTCGGCGGGCAGCCAGTTGGGGGCATATTTCCGCGCGAGATAGACCAGAATGGCATTGGAATCGGCAACGGTCACGTCCCCGTCTTCGATGACGGGAACCTGCCCGGCCGGATTGAGCGACAGAAATGGTTCCTTCTTGTGCTCGCCAGCCATCAGGTCGACATCGACCAGTTCATGATTGATGCCGCCGAGCTTGGCGAAAAGCTCGACCCGGTGCGAGTGGCCGGAAAGTGGATGACGGTGAATGCGGATGGCGTTTGGCATGGGTTTTACCTTTCGGAGGGGTTTCCTTGGCTGAGCACTGGTGCAGTACTCACAGGCAGAAACATGCCATATGGCCCATTCGTTGATAATCGCATATTTTATTCAATAACTATGAACAAATTGGGAATAATAAACCATCAACATAACGACGAAGGAGCGTTGCAGTGGACACGATTGATACGATGCGCGCCTTTCTGGCCGTGGCGCAGGAGGGCTCGTTCACCGCCGCGGGCAAACGTCTTGGCCTCTCGACCAAGCTGGTCAGCAAATATGTGGCGCAGCTCGAGGGCAGGCTTTCGACCCAGTTATTCAACCGGACGACTAGAAGCGTCGCCCTCACGGATGTTGGGATCGCTTATCTTGAACGCTGCCGCCCGATCGTCGAACAGATCGACGAACTCGACGACTTGGTACAAGAAAGGCAATCCGCCCTGGCCGGCCCGATCCGCCTGACCGCTCCGACCGGGTTCGGCAGCACCAATCTGACCCAGGCCCTCGCACCCTTCATGAAGGCGCATCCGGATGTCGACATCGATCTCAGGCTCTCGGATGCCAGGGTCGCCCTGGTGGAGGAGGGTTTTGACCTGGCGGTCAGGATCGGCGTGCTGCGGGATTCGACCCTGATCGCCAGGAAACTGGCGGATATGCCGCTGATAGTCTGCGCATCACCGGCCTACCTGGCCGCCAACGGCCATCCAGGCGATCCGATGGCGCTTGCCACCCATAGCTGCCTGATCGACGAAAACCCGGCGGATGCCACCGCCTGGCGGTTCCGCACCGG
The DNA here is from genome assembly GCF_056542225.1 of Ruegeria sp. AE3. Taxonomy (NCBI): domain Bacteria; kingdom Pseudomonadati; phylum Pseudomonadota; class Alphaproteobacteria; order Rhodobacterales; family Roseobacteraceae; genus Ruegeria; species Ruegeria sp. AE3. The sequence continues at coordinate 5,870 of NZ_JBQFZL010000029.1, forward strand.
CGCCCGGGATTTTGTGGTCAAGACGGCCGGTGCCTTTCATGCCAACGCGCCGGCCGCGATTGCGAACATGGCGATTGCGGGGCTCGGCATCGCGCGCTGTCCGCAATATGCCATTGCCCGGAGTCTGGCGGACGGATCGCTGGAACAGCTTTTTCCCGAGTATGAGACAGAAATTTTCGGCCTTTACGCGCTTTATCCGCCCAATCGCCATCTGACCGCACGTGTACGAGCGCTAATAGATCATCTGGCAAGCCATTTCAGGTCCTATTGAGGAAATGCGAAGTCACACCGCTTTGAAATGGGAGGTTTCTTCCACGTCTGCCGATGTTCACTGCAATCTCGTTCCCTGCAGTAAACAGTTATTGGGGTACTGGAGGCGAAAGCTAAAATTTCCCCGCTAACCAAATGTGTAATCCCTCGTAAATGCTGCGCTTTGCACGAATGTCCGCAATGCAGGAGCCGCACCGCAACGCTCAACTGATCGGTGAAGGTCTCCTTTGGGCCGACTTCCCACCGTGGGAGGCGAATGCAAAATGAAACGTCGCTGATGGCTGAGAACCATTCTAACTGCAAAGCTTCGGCGAACCTGCGCTCGTGATTTTCCGGCCGTAGAACATGAGGCGGACTCCAGCCCAGTATGCCGCGGCTTCACACATGGGACATGGTCGGGAAGATGAGTACATGGCCGCTTGGTTCAAATCTCGGTCATTGAGGCGGCGCGCCGCGTCCCTGATCGCGGCCATTTCGGCGTGGGCCGTGGGGTCTTGATCCAAGATGACCCTGCTCCACGATTGGCCAATAATAATGTTATCGCGCACCACAACTGCGCCATACCCCTGATCTCCATGATCAATCGCATACTGACGCATTTCGAACGCGCGCTCCATGAATGTGGCATCCTTGGGATCACTTGGTTGAGGTATTGCGTCGTCCGCCCTTGTAGAAGTTTGGCCTACAGCGGAGCCACTCAATCCAATTGTCAGTGCGCTAAAGCCTGATGCGCCAAGAAAACCACGCCTCGCGAATACGAGGTCGCTGTGGCAGTCCTGTTCACTTTTTCTGATCTTGTCCATTGTGCCGTTACCCGTGAGATGTGTTCAACTCTGTCACCGCTCCGCTACGAGAGGAACTTGATTTGAGGCTGGTCTCATCCAAGCTGCCATCGGCACCTGTGAGGTGGAACGCTCCGCTTCAGCCTGCTGGACTGGCCTCAGTCCTCTTTTCTTAGCCGCTCTGCCATCTTAGCAAATCCGCGCAGTTCGGCGTGTTCGAGCGGTGTAGTGCCGTTACGATCGGCAAGCGATCGGTCAGCACCCGCTGCCAACAACGCATCCAGAACCGCAAGATGGTCCAAGCCGCCGTCACCAAGCACAACGGCTTCGATAACTGCGGTCCAATGCAGATTGTTCACATGATCCAGAGGCGCGCCAGCAGCGATCAGCTGTCGAACAATCTCGACATGACCGAGATGCGCGGCTGCAATCAGTGCCGTTCCTTCATAAGGGCTGGTCGTTAGTCCGGGATCGTTTCCCAACTCGATTGCGAGCGTCATCAGTTCTGGATCATTTGCAACGGCCGCAATTGTGACAACGTCGTAGGCCTGACCTTCAAGCGCGTTCATGTCAGCACCGGCCTCAGCCAGTGCACGCAATGCCTCGTCCTCTGAAGCAAACGCGGCCACATGGGCTGGTGTGCGACCCCGCGAGTCCCGTGCGTTGACGTTTGCCCCTGCCGCAACGAGTTGCCGGATCATTTCTTCGTTGCCGGTGTGAGCGGCTGCGAAGAGACCGTCGTATTGCGCGACCTCATCAGCCGAAGGCGGTGTCTGCGCCGTGCCTGCGCTGGCGGCAAGACCTATCACGAAAGCAAATAGTAGAAAACGAAACATGGCCGATCCTATTACCTACATATTGGTCAGCTATAGTAGTAGCGGATGCATTCAATGTCATTTTCCATTCAGGATCAGAATCCATTCACGGGAATTGATTTCGCAATGTCATTGGACAGACGGGCTGAGTTTGCCGACAATCGCGTCATGGAACTGACGGCAACCACACCTGTCCACCTGATCCATGTGGACCCCGACATTAACATGGCGCGGTTCTATGGAATAGAATTGCAGCCGACGCTGTTTGGGGAAGTGTCCGTCCTTCGTACTTGGGGACGTATTGGGACAAACGGGCAAGCCATGATGGTGACATATGATGACGAAGCCCAGGCCGGTGAAGCGCTCCAAAACCTCGAAAAGCAAAAGCGACGTCGAGGATATGTTCCGCTCGCCCCGGCTCACATCCACTTTCCAGCCACCGGCCCGCGCCGGCTGAACCGGATCCAGAACTTCCACAACGCCCATCTGCGATCTCCCGCGACGGGCGCCGGGAGCCACTCTCCCAGCCCTCAACCCGTCACCGGAAAACCGGCACGCCTCTCACTCTGGTGATCTTTCGCATGCCGTCGTCCGCAAGAATGGCCCCTGATCAAGGCAACGTACGGTCGGCTGATCGCTTCTTAACGCATTGGCGATACATACCTTCGCGCGGGTCAGCGGGAGGTTCCATGAAACACAGTCTTAGCGAATTTCTCCGCCACGGTGGCAGTGGTCAGTACGTTTTCGCGCGGCAGAACGGAGGCGTGTACGGCTACCGTGCAGGCATTTCGATCAAATCGCTTTTCCCCGGCTATGCGGACCTGCGGACTGATTTCATCGACCAATTGGAACGCGTGATAGCCGACAACACCCGCATGCTGCTGAACGCTCTGACGCCCCCGGACACCGTGCCATTGGCGACCGACGCCAACCTTCGCGATGTTACAGATGCGAAGGAAGAGGCGCTGCGCCTGTGGGATGCGCGCTTGACGGCCATCTTCGAGGAATACGAAACCCACCCGCAACGCTTGCGTCCGTTGCGGGCGGCGATGGAAGAACGCCTGCTTCGGGCCTTCGCGGGCCTGATCAATCAGCTTCGGCAGCAGGATTTGGGGATCGAGCATTACATCTGGCGGTCTCAGGGCGACGCGAAAGTCCGTGACAGCCATGCCGAATACGACGATCAGGTGTTTCGCTGGGACGCCCCGCCCGCTGGCGGCCATCCGGGGCAGGCGCACAACTGCCGCTGCCATGCAGAGCCGATCACGCCAGGGTCGCGGACTGATGCAATTCTTGCAGAACTTGCCCTTCCGGTCGAGGCACCCGTGGACGCCATCTTGCGTCGCCTCGGTCTCCGCGCCATCGCGATCACACCACTTGGAACTGCCGCTCTGGCTGCTTTGGCCGCCAGCGGCGCCCTGCAGGAATTCACGCGTCTGGCCACCGGACGTCGGCTCCAACGTGCGGCGGAGATCCTTGGCGTCAATCCCGGAACGGCCGAAGGGCTCCTTGCGGCTATGGCCCACGAACTGGTGCAGGAAGCGGTCATCTCTGGTCTCGGGTCCAGTTTGCCGAAGTCGGTTGAGGCCGCGCAGATCGCAGGCCAGGCGGCCGCGCTTTACGAGATGTTGAACCCTGGCACCATCGTGCGTGTCGTCGAAGGGGATCCTGCCGCACAACTTGCCCTCGGAGACTTGGTGCAGCAAGGCTATAACGCATTCGCGGAAGGCCGGTTGCGGCTGCAGGACGGCACGATTGCCCAAGGTTGGGTCGAGGTTTTCCCGGAACTCACTGAGGGCGAGCGCCGGTTGGGTGAACTTCCTGGCTTCACGCCGGAACGCATCGACCAGTGGCTGGAAACCTATCCGGTCGAGACCCTTGGTCTGCCGAACCACACGGGCTCGCCCGCCGTCGAAGACCCGACCGGCAACATCGTTTCCACGCCGATTCCGGATGCGGCGGGTCCGAGCATTGTCGAGGCACGTCGGAATGAGGCCTTCACCACCCCGACGGGAATACGATTGGCGACCATGGCAGCAAGGGCGACGGGCTGGAGTACATCACAGGAAAAGGGCACACTGCCGAACAGATCGATGACATCATTGCCAATCCCCGCCCCGATCTCAGCGGCATCGTCGCCGGACGTGGTGACTATAGGGGTCATGACATGACCTTGCTGACTGGACAGGACGGGCACTGGGTACTCTTGGGTCCGGAAGGGCACGTCGTCGCCGTAAGCAATAGGAACCGTCCTCTTCGGGACAGAGAAAATGAACCTGACCCGATCATCAGGCCGTTGGAGTGAAAGTGAACATGCAAAATGAGTTTGACGAAATGCTGGACAAGCTCGAAACGGGGGCCTTCGTGTACGTCGAGCCTTCTAGCAAGATGCTTGAATTCAACGAATACATAGCATCTCGGGGCTATAGCGTAGCCAGACTGGAGGTTGTGCGGCTCGAGGGCCAAGGGCCAGGGCGTGCTTTCGAGTACGACTTCCTGGCGAACGAGACCCCAGGCAACGAAAGGCAATGGCAGATCTTTATCGATCCGAAGCGATCTGCCGCAAATATCCGCGACATCGTGCAGCGCGCGTTGAGCGAGGGCGGCGAGTACCGATATCTGGTATGGGCCGAGGTGCCACCGTCCGGAGAATGACCGGTATGGGAAAGAGTAAAGGAAAAGGTGGATGTGGGGGACCGCGTTGCACGAATAGCGCTTGGGCCGCATTTGCCCCTTTCCCCGGTTCGTTATGCGACACGTTCATAGGTCGCACGACCTAGACGGG
>NZ_JBQFZL010000030.1:0-9820 GCF_056542225.1 Ruegeria sp. AE3
CCCGTCTAGGTCGTGCGACCTATGAACGTGTCGCATAACGAACCGGGGAAAGGGGCAAATGCGGCCCAAGCGCTATTCGTGCAACGCGGTCTCGGAGAAACGAGACGCGGGACAAAGCAGACACTCCGCTCAAATAGTTGGATGTTTTGTTTCGCACTTATTTCTCTATCGAGGCTGGGCAGAACTACTAGCAGTTCCGCAGATATTTTCGAAACAGTTCAACTTCGGGGACAAGCGCTTTGTTGGCGTCTGGGGTTACCAGATACAGCCCCTGCCTGGACGTGATTGTCAGGTTTGACAGCTGCACAAGAAGCCCGGTTTCGACAAAGAACGCCGCAAATCTCTCAGCCAGCAAGCATATGTGCGGGCCATGCGAGGCAATGACTGCTGCCGCAACAGAACTATCAGTGGATATCCGGTTTTTGTGCGCTTTTGGCCGTTCTCCCAATAGGTGGCTACGAAAAAAGTCCCCCCATTGATCCTCGATACCAACGATATGAACGAGAGGTCTAACTGCAAGATCTTCAGCAGTTACTAGCGTTGGCATTGTTTCCCGCGTCTTGGGAGAACACAAGGGAACGAGATCATCATGAAACAGCAGTTCGGCTCTGTAGCCCGGCCAATTCCCATGCCCTAGGCGCAGTTCTATATCCGCTTCGTCCGCCTGATTATCAGCCCAAACGGAAGAACTCATTCGGATTTCGATGTTTGGAAACTCACGGGAGAACTCCTGAACAATGTTCGACACCCAGATCGCTGAGTACGACAATGGAGCGCGAACTGATAGCCGGGTCGGCTGTCGAAGGCCGAAAATGCTGGTAGTTGATCCCATTATTTCCGCAAACGCACGTCGAATTGAAGGCAAGTACGCCTTTCCGTTTTCAGTCAATCTCAGCCCTCGCGGCAAGCGCACGAACAGCGCATAGCCCAGATGGGCCTCCAACGCTCTTACGCGGTGGCTTATTGCAGATTGAGAAAGGTTCAATTCCTCAGCCGCGGCCATGAAGTTCTCATGCCGGGCCGCAGCTTCGAAAGCCTGCAGTGCGGGAAGTGGCGGCAAGCTGGTTCTGGTGTCAGACATATAGCCTCCAATTTTTAGACCCCTTAGGGCACAAAGAGTTCTTTTGACTGATACCCAATTGCCCCGCATCGTCAAGAGAACTGTCACGTTCAAGAAAGAATCAAGAATGCGCGTCGGATTTATCGGTTTGGGAAACGTAGGGGCAAAACTGTCGGGCAGTCTGTTGCGCAACGGGTTTGACGTCATCGTCCGCGACTCGGATCAAGCTGCGGCTCAACCCCTTCTGGATCAGGGAGCGATCTGGGCTGAAAGCGGCCGCGCGTTGGCCGAAGCCTGCGATGTGATCATCACTTGCCTGCCGTCACCCGTGGTTTCCGCCAAGGTGCTGGAAGAAGAAAACGGCGTGTTGGAAGGCATCTCAAAGGGCAAGATCTGGCTGGAGATGTCCACCACCGAAGCCGAAGACGTGCAACGTCTGGGGGCCTTGGTTGAGGCCAAAGGCGGTATCGCGATGGACAGCCCCGTTTCCGGCGGCTGCCATCGTGCCTCAACCGGCAATATCGCCATCTTTACCGGCGGCAAACGCGAGGCGTTTGAACAGGTGCTGCCGCTGTTGTCGACCATGGGCCGTCAGATCGTGCATACGGGCAAGCTGGGATCGGCCTCGGTGCTGAAAGTGATCACCAACTACCTGGCGGGCGTGCAGCTGGTCTCCACCGGTGAGGCCTTTATGGTCGCCAAAAAGGCAGGCATTGATCTGGCCGTGGCCTATGACGCGATCCGGGTGAGCTCCGGCAATTCCTTTGTGCATGAAACTGAAGGCCAACTGATCCTGAACGGCAGTTACAACATCAACTTCACCATGGATCATGAGGTCAAGGATGTGACCCTGTTTGACGATCTGGCCAAGTCATACGGCGTTCCGGTCGAGCTGTCGCCGGTCTGTGTGGCCGCGATGGAGGACGGGCTGAAACGCTATGGCCCGCGCGTGTGGTCCAGCCAGGTGGTCAAACGGCTTGAGGATGATTGCGGCACCGACCTGCGCGCGCCCGGTTTCCCGGAATATCTGGTCGATCACGAACCCGAAGGCGCAGGTGCCGAAGTCGTGGTGAAACACCGCGCCTCTTACGAGTGATCTGCGCTGGCGACCGAAGCTTCTCCCCCTTCGGTCGCCAAACTCAAAATTGGAAAGGGCATAGCCATGGATAAGTCGCATAAATCCAGCTGGACCAGTTTCGGAAATGCCACCAAAGAAGATTTTCTGGCGGTGATGGACTATGAGGACACCTACAACGCGGCCCTGCCAGACCGGATACTGGACGCGCTCCGGTCGCTGGACGAAGAGTGGACCCCTTACCCCGTCAACCGCTATCAACACAGCTTGCAGGCCGCGACCCGCGCCTATGAGGACGGCGCAGACGAGGAAATCGTGGTTGCTGCTTTGGTGCACGACACCGGCGATATCCTGTCACCCTACAACCACGGCGAACTGTCTGCAGCGATGATGAAACCCTATGTCAGCGAGCGGACATACTGGATCCTGAAACATCACTGCGTTTTCCAGGGGTATTATTACAATCACTATCTGGGCGGGGACCGGAACGCGCGCGACAAGTACAAGGACAGCCCCTATTGGGAAGACTGCCGGTACTTCTGTCATGAATATGACCAATGCGCCTTTGATCCGGATTACCCAACAAAACCGCTGGAATTCTTCGAGCCAATGCTGCGCCGTATTCTGTCCAAGGGCGAAGGGCATATGGAGCTGAATGAGACTGCGGATGAACCGGTTGCGGTGTAACAGGCATGGTCAAGTCCAGACGCATATACACCTATGGCGGGCACGAAGCGTTGCGCAACCACACGGTAGCGGATTTTGTCGCCGGCAAGGGCGCACGCAAGTTTACGCAAACCACCTCCTATGATCAGGAAGAGGCCCGCGCGGCGCAAGCGGCGGGCATCGACCACCTGTCGATTTTGGACTCCGACGTAACTGAGATCCGTGCAGGCGCTCCGAACACGTTCATTACCGCCTGCCTGCCCGCAACGGATTTCGCAACCCATGACGAAATACTGCGGGCGGCGATCAAGGCCGCCGAAGCGGGTGCGGATGCTGTGTATACGATACGTTCGCTTGATGTTGTAGAAATGCTGGCCAAAGAGGGACTGGCTGTACAGGGCCATCTTGGCCTTGTGCCGAGACTGTCCACCATGATCGGCGGTTTAAGAGCTTATGGGCGCACAGCCGACGAGGCATTGAGCCTGCACCATGCGATGCGGCGGCTCGAAAATGCGGGTGCCTATGCCGTTGAACTGGAATGTGTCGCGCATGAGGTGATTGCCGAGCTCAGCCCCAGAACCGGGCTCGTCACCCATTCCATCGGGTCCGGTGGGGCCGCTGATGTGATTTTCATGTTTCAGGAAGACATCTGCGGCGACATCGACAACCCGCCACGCCATGCCAAGGCATTTGCCAACATGGCACCGATCCGCAAACAACTACAGGCCGAAAAACACAAGGGTCTCACGGCGTTTCGCTACGCGGTGCAGGATGGATCCTTCCCCGACGCCGCCCATTCGATTGCGATGATAGACGGGGAACTAACGAAACTCTGCGAGGCGCTGGAAGCGCTTTCTGCTGAAACCTGAGAAAGTTTGATCTGATGTCCGACACAGCGCACCAGCCTCAAGACGCAGAACCGGCCTCCATGAGCTGCGAATGGCACTACCATCCGGACTTGCCCGTGAAGTATGCACCCTATTGGGATTGGCCTCCGAAACCGATGAAGCTGTTGAAATGGCTGTGGAATACCTATTTTCAGTTCTCGGATCGCGCGATCTATCTCGCGCTTGCCTTCGTGGTTGCATATTGGCTGCAGCCAGTTGCTCCGGATCAGACCTCGTTCGGTTTTGGGTGGGCGGCCTGGGTTGTCCTGCGCAACTATCTGGCGGTGATTGCGGTGGCGGGTGGTTTGCACTGGTGGCTTTATATCCGCAAAGGGCAAGGCAACCGGTTCAAGTATGATCCGCGCCCGATACTGCCGCGCAAGAACGCATTGTACAAATTCGACTATCAGCTGCGCGACAACATGTTTTATGCGCTGGCCTATGGTGTCCCGATCATGTGCGGCTTTGAGATCGGTATGCGCATGGCCATTACCAATGGCTGGGTTGCGCCGGTGAATTTCTGGGATCACCCGATTTATTTTGTGCTGCTGTTCCCGGCTCTGGCAGTTTGGCAGAGCTTTCATTTCTATGTCATTCACCGGGCGATCCACTGGCCACCGCTCTACCGGCATGTCCATTCGATCCACCACCGCAATGTCAACACGACGTCGTGGTCGGGCATGTCGATGCACCCTTTGGAGCAGCTTCTCTATATCAGCTCGGTGCTGATCCTGTTGGTTATCCCGGCCCATCCGGTGCATCTGATGTTCCTGCTGTACTGGCTGGTTCTGGGCGCAATCTCGGCGCATGCCGGATACGAGACGCTGTTTGTCAAGAACAAGGAGCGGCTGGATATCGGGTCGTTCTTTCACCAGCTGCATCACCGTTACTACGAATGCAACTACGGCAACTCTGAAATGCCGTGGGACAAGTGGTTCGGCACCTATCACGACGGGTCCGAAGACGCGACGCGCGTCACGCGCGACCGCAAACGGAAAATGCACGCGAAATGAGCAACTTCATGACACCAGAGAATTTCTATATCAACGGCGACTGGGTCACCCCACTTTCTACGTGCGCATTTCCTGTTCTGAATCCGGCCACAGAAGAGCGGATCGGGACGGTCTATCTGGGGAACGAGGATGATCTGAACAGGGCGGTGGCCGCCGCGTGCGCAGCATTCGAAAACTATTCACAAACTTCTCGTGATGAGCGGATCGCACTTCTGGAACGTTTGCTGCAGATCAGTGAAGCCCGGCGCGAAGATATGGCGCAGGCGATGAGTGCGGAAATGGGCGCACCGATCACAATGTCGCGCGACGCCCAGGCAGATACCGGTATTGGGCATCTGCGGGGCATTCTAGAGGCACTGAAGGCACAAGACCTGCGTGAGGTCTTGACCAATGGGGACGTTTTGGTGCGCGAACCCATCGGCGTTTGCGGATTGATCACACCCTGGAATTGGCCAATCAATCAGATTGCCCTCAAGGTGCTTCCTGCGCTGGCGGTCGGCTGTACCTGCGTTCTGAAACCTTCGGAACACACCCCTCTTTCTGCCACTGTTTACGCACAGATGATCCATGACGCAGGGTTTCCTCCTGGTGTGTTCAACCTGATCCATGGTGACGGCGAGAAAATTGGATCGGGCCTTTCGCGCCACCCCGATGTGGACATGATGTCATTCACCGGATCGACGCGCGCCGGGATTGCTGTGACCAAAGAAGCCGCCGATACGATCAAACGGGTGACACTGGAACTGGGCGGAAAATCTCCCAATCTAGTCTTTGCCGATTGCGGCGACGATCTGAACGAGCGGGTCACAGCATCAGTTTTGGAATGCATGTACAACACCGGTCAAAGCTGTGATGCGCCCACCCGGATGCTGGTCGAGCGCCATTGCTATGATCGTGTGCTGGAGTTCGCAAAATCCGCCGCCGAGGGGCAAATGGTCGGCGATCCGGTGCAGGAAGGCGATCATATCGGACCATTGTTTGACCGGATTCAGTTTGACCGGGTGCAGGACATGATCGAAACGGGCATTGCCGAAGGAGCGACCCTGTTGGCTGGCGGGCCCGGTCGCCCTGGCGGGTTTGATCGGGGGTGGTATGTGCGGCCCACAGTATTTGCCGATGTCACCAATGATATGGCCATCGCCCGGCAGGAAATCTTTGGCCCGGTGCTGGTGATCATCCCCTTTGAGGATGAAGAGGATGCGATCCGCATCGCCAATGACACGCCCTACGGTCTGGCCGCATATCTGCAAACCGGTGATCCGGACCGTGCCGAGCGTGTTGCCGCCCGGCTAAGGGCCGGCGCCATCCATATCAATGGCGGGGGTTTCAATTATGGCTCGCCCTTTGGTGGATACAAGCAATCGGGCAACGGCCGAGAGGGCGGGATGTTCGGGCTTGAAGACTATCAGGAAATCAAGACGCTTCACTTTGGGTGAGGCGCAATATCCAGGGAGGATACCAAATGAACGAATCCCGTGAAACCCGCCCGATAGTGGCCAAAATGGCGGACGCTGTGCGCCGCGGTGAAATGAGCCGCCGCGAATTCATTGCGACGGCCAGTACATTTGGGGCCAGCGCAGCAACAGCTTATGGCTTGCTGGGAATGAGTGCCCCGGCGCAGGCGGCAACCGGCATTCCGCAAAAGGGCGGCGTTGCGAAAATCGAGATGCGGGTTCTTGCTCTGACTGAGCCGCGCTTTCAGGATTGGGACCAAGCCAACAACGTAAGCCGCCAGTTCCTTGAGCCTCTGGTGCGCTGGGAACTCGACTACAGCTTTGGCGGTGTATTGTTGGCAAGCTGGGAGGTTAGCGATGATGCTAAAACTTATACGCTAAACCTGCGACAAGACGCGATCTGGAACAACGGCGACCCGTTCACTGCCGATGATGTTGTCTTCAACATCGAACGCTGGTGTGACAAGTCCGCCGAAGGCAACGCAATGGCATCCCGTTTTGCCAGCCTTATCGACGAAGAAACGCAAAGGGCGGGCACAGGTGTCATCGAGAAAGTTGATGAATACACCGTGCGCCTTAATCTGCCCCGCCCCGATATCACGCTGATCGCGGCGATGGCTGATCATCCCGCGCTGTTGGTCCATCCAAGTTTCTCGGGCAGTATCGTGGATACGCCTATCGGCACGGGACCGTTCGAATTAGTGTCCCACATGGTTGGGGAAAAGGCTGTGTTTAAACGGCGGGATAACGGTTGGTGGGGTGGTCAGGCTCATCTCGCCGGAATTGAATTCGTCGATTATGGCACCGATCCTTCGGCAATCGTCGCTGCGTTCGAGGCTGGTGAAATCCATGTCAACGACAATACCTCTGCCGATTTCGTCGAAGTCCTGGACGGGCTTGGCTTGGTGCGGAAAGAAAAGGCGACCGCAAACACCATCGTTGCCCGCATGCGCGCTGACAGCGCCCCTTATGACAATGCCGATGTTCGGCGCGCCATTCAAACGGCGGTGGACAACAATGTCGTGTTGGAACTAGGCATCAACAATACCGGCGTCGTCGCTGAAAACCATCATTGTGCGCCCTTTCATCCGGAATACGCGGAAATCAGCAAGCCCGAGTTCAACCCAACCAAGGCCAAGGAACTGCTTGACGCCGCCGGCCACGCCGATACGGAGTTTGAGTTGATCTCGTTGGATGGTGACTGGCGGCAAACCACGACTGATGCGATTGCGGCGCAGCTTCGTGATGCCGGTATCAACGTGAAACGAAAGATCATTCCCGGCGCGACTTTTTGGAATGACTGGACCAAGTATCCGTTCTCGACAACCAATTGGGGCGCCCGCCCGCTCGGAGTCCAGATATACGGTTTGGCCTACAGGTCCGGAGAACCTTGGAATGAATCCGGTTTCAGCGATGCGGATTTCGATGCAATACTGAAAGAGGCGGTCGGGATTGCCGATCCTGAGAAACGTCGGCCTCTGATGGCAGAGATGCAGAAAATCCTGCGAAACAGCGGCGCCATCATTCAGCCTTTCTGGCAGAGTCAGTACCTGCACCATGTTCCGGAGTTGAAGGGCTATGAGCGGCACCAGCAGTTCGAGGCACGCTTCGACAACGTTTGGTTGGAACAGTAGGCATTGTCAGGTTGTTGAAGCGGTCTCGTCGTTGTAGCGCGCTGCCATGTTGAATCTGTGTGATCTTTCCCGCCTCAAGAGTTTTCGTTTCCCGCGCTCGGTCATTGGCTGCGCGGTCTGGGCGTACCATTGGTTTGCACTCAGCCTGCGTGATGTTGAGGATCCTTTGGCCTCTCGCGGGATCGCGGTTTCTTACGAAACTGTCCGGGACTGGGTGGCACGCTTTGGGGCTCAGTTTGCCGTAAAGGTCCGACGGGATCGACCGCTTCCTGCTTGTAAATGGCATCTCGATGAGGTCGTGGTGCCAATCAAAGGGCGTAAACACTGGCTCTGGCGCGCGGTTGATGCCAACGGTGACTTCTGGACGTTTTGATTCAATCCCGCCGGAACAAAGCTGCCGCAAAGCGCTTTTTCAGGAAACTATTCAAGGTTTGGGGCCGACCAAGGGTAATTATCACCGACAAGCTGCGCTCCTACGGGGCGGCAATAGCGGAACTGGCCCCAGGGATTGAGCATCGCCAGCACAAGGGGTTAAACAATCGCGTCGAGGCTTCACACAGACATACGCGACGGCGAGAGAAAATAATGGGCTGGTTTAAGTCGTCCGGTAAGGCACAACGGTTCTTGTCGGTCCACGATCAAACCGCCGCACTATTCCGCCCCAAACGCCACCGTCTTTCAGCCGGTTCCTACCGCCACGCCCGAACCGATGCCTTCGAGCTTTGGACCGAATATGCAAACGACTTGGCCGCTTGAATCCAGCACTCCACCCCGCTCTTGCCCGGCGCAAAAAACAACCTGACAATGCCCCACCGAGACCAGCCGTCCGATGCTGCGACTAATTCTTCGAAGTTTTTTAGGCAAATCGGATTAGCAGCCCTTGGGTATCGTCGAGCCGACGCTCATGCGAAAAGCGGCGAAACCGTGGTGAGAGCCCGGAGCAACCGTTCGCTCGTAAAGCTCAGGCGACTTCAGTCCGACACTGTAATGACTTCGGCTTTCGAGCGGAGCCACTTGATGAATGCCTGCACTTCGGGGCGTTGCTGTCCTGGCGAGGTTTCGATGTGGTAGACACCAAAGAGCGTCTCAGAAGCGAGCACAGCGATCCGGCCAGCCGCGATGTCTTCCGTAAAAAAGGCGCGGGCAGTATAGGTGATGCCATCGCCGCGTCGGACCGCTGGCATGATCAGGTTGCCCGGCATGTGGTTAATCGCCAAAGGTCGCTTTAGGACGATGCCATGAAAAGTGAACCACTCCGCCGCCTCGTTAGTCCCTAATTCCTGCAGCCAAGGTAGGTCGGCAAGCGACTTGTAGTCTGAAAGATCACGTGCCTCGATCAGCGATGGCGCACCGATGACAACCATGTCTGTCTTGAGGACAGCCTCGACATCCGGCTCGGCTCGCCTTTGATCACGATACCTTATGGCGACGTCGATCCCACCCGGCCTGAGCTCAACGATCTGTGACGTCGGATTGAGCATCAGGGTGATTTCTGGATTCGCCCGCTGGAACTCGCCGACCCTCGGCATGAGCCACTCAACAGCGAAGGCTGGTGGCATAGTCACTTGTACCGGCCGGAGTGCGGCTTCTTCACTTATGCGCTCCACGCCGCGGCTGATGATATCGAAGCCTGCTTCCAGATCTCGTGCTAATCGGGCGCCTGAACGCGTCAGCTCAATGCCGCGACCGACCCGATGGACTAACGCAATACCAATTCGGTTTTCGAGCGCTTTGACCTGCTGGCTAACAGCGGCCTGTGTAACGTTCAGGTGGTCTGCGGCACCTGCATAGCTGCCTGCAGTAGCTACGGCAGCAAAGGCGCGCAGGCTGTTCAATGGCGGGAGTCTCAACCAGTCCATATAATAGATTTTCTAATGTTACGACAGGATTAATGAGTCGCATGAAGTCAAAAATTTAGCAATATGCCTATCATTGGGGCAGTGCAGTTGGAGGATCGGATGATGGAAAAGCTAAAGGGTGGATGCTATTGCCGCGCCGTACGATACGAGATTTCCGGTCGGCCGGAATGGT
>NZ_JBQFZL010000031.1:0-8917 GCF_056542225.1 Ruegeria sp. AE3
CTCGATAAATTGCGTCATCAACAACCTCCGTACCGAATACGGAAATTATACCATCAGTCCGGTCAAAATAGGGGAGTTTTCACACACCCTCCGGACTAAGCTACCGTTGCCCTTTCGGGTATTTGCTGACGCAGCATTTGCTCGCAGGTGCGGCACACGGTTTGTCGCATCGCAGAGGGTTTTTCGTTTTCGGTCACTCATCGGTGTGAAATTCAGCTAAATCTATACTACCCTTTCGCTGCGCTCGGTTTCGGCAATCAAGGAGCGGACTTTGCGGCCATCCGCATTTTTAGTCCGGAGGACAGCAGTCAGCCCGAAAGCAGACACGATCAGCATGGCGCTTCGCCCGACCAGTATTCGAAGGTCGGGCGGAAACCGGCCATTCGCTGCGTGCGTGAGCCTGTCAGGTCGAATATTCGAACGCAGACATTCAAGTAGCCTTGAGACCGGATTTCAATCTGCGCGACTGAATGACGCCGGAGCGTTAATATATAGATAGTGTCAAGAGTTTTCCGGAATGTGGTTAAGGTCTCGTGCCCAGCTCTTCATTGTCTGGTCGAGTAGATGTTTATTTTGATGATTTTATCGTTTCCTGGCCAATATGTTCGAAAATATGCCACTAACGTTCGCCGCGTCGGTAGGGTGCCATCAACGCCGCTGGGACTTCGGCTCTGCGGGCGACAAGGACCAGCGCAACGATCGAAAGTACATACGGTGCCATGAGGAACAACTGATATGGCACACCCTCAACCGTTGTCTGCAATCGCAGTTGGTAGGCATCGAAGAAAGCGAACAACATCGCGCCAATCAAAGCCTTACCGGGCCGCCAGCCAGCGAAGACTACCAATGCGATGCAGATCCAACCGCGCCCCTGCACCATGCCCGGGAAAAAGCTGTTGAACGCCGTTGTAGTCAGGAAGGCCCCGCCAACCGCCATCAAAGCTGACCCGACAACAACTGCGCCGATACGGATACGGATCGGGTTCAACCCCTGCGCCTCAACCGCATGAGGGTTCTCTCCGGTCATACGAATGGCCAATCCCAAAGGCGTACGGGCAAGAACATAGGCCATCACAGCCACTGCAGTGAGCGCCAGATAGGTCGGCAAAGCTTGGTTAAAAAGGATCGGTCCCAAAACGGGAATATCTGACAGGACCGGAAAATCGAGCGGCTTAAAAGCCTCGATCGTAGGAGGCAGATCTCCCACCTCAACAAGTAACCTGTACAGGTAATAGGCTAAAGCGGATGCAAACAGCGTTATGCCCAGCCCTGAGACGTGTTGCGAAAGCCCAAGTGGAACTGTCAGCATAGCATGAAGCAATCCCATCACCGCGCCGCAAAACGCTGCAAAAATGAGGCCTGCAAGCAATGGCGCGCCCATGTAGACGACAAGCCAACCGCTCATCGCCCCCATGGTCATGATCCCCTCGATTCCCAGATTGAGCACGCCCGAACGTTCGCAAAGCAACGCACCAAGAACACCAAATATGAGCGGTGTCGCAATACGCAGCACGGAAGCCCAAAGACTGGTATTCAGCAGCAGATCAATTGCATCGCTCATCGGCGCACCCGGTAGGTTGTGAAAAGAAGGGCCACGATCATGGTGAGCAGGCACAGCGCCACGATCACATCGGCAATGAAACTGGGTACACCCGTCGCACGGCTCATGGCGTCGGCCCCGACAAAGACTGTGGCGACGAATACAGCGGCAGCGACCACTCCGGCCGGATGCAAAGCGGCGAGCATGGCGACGACAATGCCTGCATAACCAAATCCTGGGCTCATAGTGGTGGTGACCCCCGCAGTGACCCCCAAGACTTCGACAGACCCGGCAAGCCCTGCCAGCGCGCCCGAAAGCAAGGCAACACCCATGATCGTTCGGGGCAGAGAAATTCCGGCAAAGGCAGCGGCACTGGCATTTAAGCCTGCGGCGCGTGTTTCAGCGCCAACAACAGTACGCGCAAGAATCAGCCAAACAGCACTTGCCGCTGCGATAGCAACAAGCAGCCCGATATGGAGACGTGTACGGGGGATCAGATCCGGAAGGCGGTAATCCCCGTCTACGGGCACCGAAGAGGGCCACCCAAAGGCCAGCGGATCGCGCATAGGGCCCTCAATCATGAGGCCAACAAAAAGGATCACGATGAAGTTGAGCAGCAGGGTTGTCACCACCTCATCCACGCCGAAACGTAAGCGTAAAAAGGCAGGTCCTGCCAAAAGGGCCGCGCCTGCCGCCATGCCCGCCAACATCAAGATCGGAATACCTATCCACCCTGGAACCCCGATTGAATGACCGATCCAAGCCGTGATTAGCGCCCCAACAAAGAACTGTCCCTCGCCCCCGATGTTCCAAAGCCGCGCTCGGAAGGCGACAGCTGCGGCAAGCCCCGTAAAGATAAGCGGAGTGGCGCGGGTCAACATCTCGGCGATGGAAAGGCGCGAGCCGAACGCGCCATTCACCATTTCGCCATAAGCCGTTAGAGGATTTACGTCAGCAGCAGCGATGAGACCGGCGGCCAAAAGCAATGCAGCAAAGATCGCGGCCAGTGGTGCAATGATCGCAAGATGCAGCGGCACATGTGAGCGTCGTTCAAGCCGCATCATCATTTTCCTTCCAGACACCTGCCATCATCAGGCCAAGGCGTTGTGGGTCGGCTTCATCAGTCGATATCGATTCTGACAAGCGACCTTTTACGATGGCCTGTATTCGGTCTGACAGGGCTACAGCTTCTTCCAATTCTTCTGAGATGAGCAGGATTGCGGCACCTTCGGCCCGTGCTGCCAAAAGCTCGGCATGAACTGAAGCAATTGCACCTTCATCAAGACCACGCGTTGGCTGGTTTGCGAGCACAAAACGCGGCCCATTGGTCAGAACCCGGCCAAGGATCAGCTTTTGCATATTGCCGCCGGACAGCAGCCTTGTTCGCGTGTCGGGGCTGGCGCCGCGGATATCAAAACGTTCTATCAGCCCCGCAGTGTATTCCCGGGCGGCGCGTTGTCGAACAAAGCCGCGGTGCGAAAATCCCGGTGTGCGCAAGCGCTCAAGCACCGCGTTTTCCCACACACTCAATTCGCCCACAACGCCTTCTGCGTGCCGGTCTTCAGGCACCCTGCCTGCGCCCGCGCGGATCATGCCGCGCGGACCCAGATGGCTGATATCTTCGTTCAAGAGTGTTAACTGACCCGCACTTGGGTGTGCCAATCCTGACAGCAGCGCACCGAGGGAGGACTGACCATTGCCTGAAACGCCGACGATACCGAGGATTTCACCGGCATGGACAGCGAAAGACACATCATCCAGCCGCAAATCACCGTCTTCTTCCACGCTCACGTCCTTTGCGATCAGGACTGGCGCTCCAATCTCATGGTCTTGACGTACGGGACGCTCAACCTTGCGGCCAACCATCAGTTCCGCCAACTCTTCTGGTGTGGTTTCGGGTGTTTTGCGTTCCGCGACCATCCTGCCGCCACGAAGCACCGCCACACGGTCAGAGGCTGCCATGACCTCATGCAGCTTGTGGCTGATGAAAATAAGCGAGAGGCCCTCTTTTGTCATATCACGCAGCGTTTCGAACAGGCGCATCGCCTCGGGCCGGGCCAGAACGGCAGTCGGTTCATCCAAAATCAAAATACGTGCGTCGCGATAGAGTGCTTTCAGAATCTCGACCCGTTGACGTTCACCAACGGAAAGCGTCCGAACCTTGGCCTCGGGGTTCACAGGCAAGCCGAACCGCTCAGAGATCTGCAACAGCTTTTTGCGCGCCTCGCCACGAGCGGAACGCGCGCGCGTCAAGGGTTCGGAACCAAGCATGACGTTTTCCAGAACCGTGAGGTTGCCCGCAAGCGTGAAGTGCTGGTGTACCATCCCCACACCCACCTCGATCGCTGCACGCGGCAGGCCTGGGGGCAGCTCTTTTCCAAACACCCTGACCGAGCCTTTATCGGCTGCGTAATGGCCGAACAGGATATTCATCAGCGTCGTCTTACCCGCACCATTTTCGCCCAACAGAGCAAGAATTTCCCCGTCTTCTAGTGTCAGGGTCACATCGTCATTTGCGGTAAGCGTTCCGAAACGCTTGGTAATGCCGTTTAGTTCCAGAACCTTGGTCATGCGGGCAGGCCTGCGATTGGGTGCGGAAAAGTGATTGCGGGCGCGCGGTCTTCGACAAGTGCGCCAAGTTTCAGCAGCGCAAAATCCGAGCCAGGGGGACCAATCAGTTGAACGCCGAGTGGAAGACCATTTGCCATGCCAAAAGGCAGCGCCAAAGCTGGCAAGCCCGCTACATTTGCAAGTGCGGCGTTCGGGGCAAAAGCCTCGAGCCGCGCCATGTGATCGTCTGGGGAGGTGCCGGACAGATCCAAAGTGCCTACAACGGGCGGTGCAGACGAGAGGATCGGCATCAGGACGGCATCGGCAGACTTAAAAAGCTTGCGAGATCGATTTGTCAGACGTGCGAGCTGTCGTGAGGCCGCAAAAAGCGCTGTGGCCGGTGTCGCACGGCCCTCGGCAGCCATGGTCGCGGCAAGCGGTGGAATCTTATCATCAGAGATCCTGAGCGCAGTCAGCCACTCGGCCAAGGAAACAGCAAGTATGGTTCGGGCGATTGCGTGAGCCTCATCCCCCAATCGGTCGGGGGCACGAATATCGCACACCTCACAGCCTGCATCGCGCAGCGCGTCGGCAGCACTTTTCGCGGCCTTGCACTGGTCGGCACCGCAACGCTCCGGCAATGCCAATGCGACGCGGGGGCGTTCTGGCAGATTTACCGGGGCCATGGGCTGGGCTACCGCGTCAAAGGCGGTCTTCACATCGCGGACCGACCGCGAAAGGATCAGTTCAGACGCTATGCCCATCAGGTGATTGGCAAAATCAGGGCCTCCGGGCACCGCGCCACGAGAAGGCTTGAGCCCGGTCAAGCCACAACACGCAGCGGGAACCCTGATGGACCCGGCTGCATCCGTGGCATGAGCAATTGCAACAATACCAGCTGCAACCGCGGCTGCGGCGCCACCGGATGAACCACCGGGTGTCAACGCAGGGTTCCATGGATTGCGGGTCGCCGCCATGCCATCGGGTTCGCATGTCAGGGAAAGGCCAAAGGGAGGTGTTGCGGTCAAGCCGAAAGGGATCAGGCCGGTTCGGCGAAGACTTTGCAGCAGGTGGCTGTCACTATCGGGTTTACGACATTGCGCACGGATCTCCGCGGATCCTGCCGCCGCAGGCAGCCCTTTTGCGAAACTGCCGAGGTCTTTCACCAAAAACGGAACCCCATGAAATGGCCCGCGCTGGTCTGGTGGCAAAGCGTCTGCAACCTTTGCCCCATCGCGGGCCATATCTTCGTCCAGATATACCACGGCCCCCAAATCTGCCCGTGCGTGGCAGGCGGCAAGGCTGGACTCCATCAGTTGGCAGGCAGAGATCTGCCCTGCCGTGATGGCAGCTGCAAGAGCTGTGGCATCGGTCACGTCAAAGCCCTCGGGATCAGGAGGGCTCGCTTTCGTCAATCGGAACGTCCCATTCACCGGATTGAATAGCGGCCTGTTTGGCCTCCATCCCCGGGATGGCGTCGGCAGGCACTTCATCGGCGACATAAATCAGCTCATTGCCGCCATGGGCCATAAAGGAATATTCCGTGTAGTTACGACCTGTTGGATTACCGGCCTGAACATCCGCCACGATGGCCTCGATTGTGGGACCGTAATTCCAGATTGCATTGGCAAAAACCGTGCCCGGGTATCGCGGGGTATAATCGATAAGCGAACCGATCGCCTTCACACCTCGCGCTTGGGCCGCATCCGCAGTGCCAATGCGCTCACCAAACAGAATGTCTGCACCCGCATCAATCTGGGCAATCGCAGCCTCTTGTGCGCGGGCCGGATCGAACCATGCACCGATAAAGCCGTTGACGAAGGTGGCGTCTGGGTTCACTTCGCTTACGCCCATGCGGAAAGCATTGATCAAAAGGTTCACCTCGGGGATCGGATAACCCCCGACCGAACCATAGACATTGCTTTCGGACATATGACCCGCGAGCATACCAGCCAGATAGGCTGCCTCGTGGTTGCGTGTGCCAAAGACACCGAAGTTGTCACCTTCTGGCCCACCGGAAGACCCCATCAGAAACGCGGTGTCGGGGTAGTCACCCGCCACTTCGCGTGCTTCACGCTCCACAGCATAAGATTCACCCCAGATGATTTGCGCACCTCCCTCGGCATACTCGCGCATCGCGCGGGGATAGTCGGTCGGCGCTACTCCTTCTGAAAACTCATACTCTATCAGGCCAGCGTCGGCGGCTTCCTGCATCGCCAGGTGAATGCGGCTGTTCCATGCATTTTCAACCGGAGACATGTGCACTCCGGCGACGCGGATCGCAGATTGCGCGTTCACGCGATGGATATAAGCCGGCAGGGCCAGCGTGGCCGCAGCGCCGACCATCAGTTGACGGCGGGTTGTGGTGAGTTTCATTGGTAGATCCTCTTCTGTTGGTGGCAATTCTTCTTGTTAATGAACTTCCTAAGTATTGGGCCTGGGCGCGTAATCTGCGGGATCCAGGGTCGTGGGACGACCAGGCAAAGAAAGCGCGGCCATTCGTGGTTCTGTGCGGGCCAGCACCTTTCCGTTTTTGATAACGGCAAGCCGGGTGGCTTTCATGCGAACTGCTTCAATCGGGTCCTGCGCTTGCAGCACTACCATATTGGCAGGGCCGCCTTCGCGGATCGTCGGGTCGGGCAAGCCCATTGCTTTGGCACCATTCTGAGTAACGGACGTAAACGCCCACTCCATCGCCTCGCGGGATGTCATCGGCACGGCATGCACGCCCATATGAGCCACTTCCAACATGTCGGCGGAGCCAAGCGAATACCACGGGTCCATCGTGCAATCCTGTCCGAAGGCGACATTTACACCCGCCGCGCGCAGCTCTGGCACTCGGGTCAGCCCCCTACGACGCGGATAGGTATCCGAGCGACCTTGCAGCGTTATATTGATGAGCGGGTTGGGCACCACGTTCATGCCGCTTTCTGCGATCAGAGGTATGAGCTTCGATGCATAGTAGTTGTCATACGAGTGCATCGCGGTGACATGACTTGCTGTCACCAGCCCGCCAAGCCCAAGGCGCGTGGTCTCATAGGCTAAGGTTTCCACGTGGCGCGACATTGGATCGTCGCTTTCATCGCAATGCAAATCCAGCATCAGGCCTCGGTCCACCGCTATCTCGGCCAGTCTCCTGACCGACCGGGCACCTTCCGACATCGTACGTTCAAAATGAGGGATACCGCCCACTACATCGACACCCATATCAAGGGCTTGGATCAAGTTTTTTTCTGCATTCTCTGCGCGGTAAAGGCCATCTTGCGGGAATGCTACCAGTTGCAGATCAATATAGGGAGCGACCTGCTTGCGGACCTCCAACAGCGCTTCAACGCCAACCAAAGGTGTGGATGAAACATCCACATGCGAACGGATGGCCAGCAATCCCTGCGATACGGCAAGGTCGCAATATCGCATGGCGCGCTCAATTACTGCTTCGGGTGTCAGCAGAGGCTTTAGCTCACCCCAAAGCGCGATGCCTTCCAATAGTGTGCCCGAGGCATTCATGCGAGGCGTTCCAAGGCTCAGGGTCGCATCCATATGGAAGTGCGGGTCGGTAAACGGGGGCGTAACCAATCGCCCAGCCGCATCAATGTCCTCGCCTGCCTCGGCCTTGATCTTGGGGGCAATTTCTGCGACGCGGTCACCCTTGATCGCAATATCCAACGGCCCTCGGCCATCCGGCAGTTGGGCTTGTCTAATGATGATGTCGAGCATTCATCTTCCCCCAAATTTGACCACAAGGTAAAAGTATTCTGATAAAATGCTACATTTTTTTGCTGTGTTTCAGGAACCAGCGCTTCGGATAGTCTGACGCAATTCGAATGCCTGCAAGGCGGAATGCGAACGCAGCAATTCGCCGTATCGATGGATGGCGGCTGTGGGCCGCTCACAAAATGTCTAACGTCAGCGCCAATGGGACAGTTTAGGGTGATTTGATAAGAGAGGGTTTCTGGCTCATCGTAACTGCCAAGGAGTGGAGATGAGAAAGAAACCCGGAACCAAGCAGAGCCACGGTGAGAAGGTCATAAAGGACATTCGCCGTGCGACCCGCAAACAGTATTCGGCTGAAGAGAAGATCAGGATCGTGCTGGACGGCCTGAAGGGCGAAGACAGTATTTCAGAGCTGTGCCGCCGTGAAGGCATTGCCCAGAGCCTCTACTACAGTTGGTCCAAGGAGTTCCTTGAAGCCGGCAAGAAACGCCTGGCAGGCGACACGGCCCGTGCAGCGACATCGACCGAGGTCAAAGATCTGCGCCGCGAGGCACGCGATCTGAAGGAAGTGGTTGCCGAACAGGCTCTTGAACTGCGGTTGCTCAAAAAAAGCATGATCGCGGATGGGGGCGACGACGAATGAGGTATCTGTCACCCGGCATTCGCTGCTTGCAGCGATGAGAAGGCTGCATCCGAAAAACTGGAGATCACGGGGCGATGACAGAGAAAGGATGAGGGATGTCCAAACTGACCAAACGTGCCGTAGAAGCCCTGCCCGTTGAGGCGAAAGATTATTTTGTCTGGGACAGCCAGATAGCCGGGTTTGGGGTCCGCGTTATGCCCTCCGGGGCCAAGACCTATCAAGCTCAGTATCGCAAAGGCGGACGGACAGCCTCTGTTGCGCATTCATCACAGGGTGAATTGCGTCCTAATGCTTCCACAGTGCTTCCAGTTGTGCAGTGGCCCCAAACGCAGAAAGCGCCCCTTGGGACGCTAAGTGTTTGATATCTGACTGGAATTTTTGGTTGCGGGAGTAGGATTTGAACCTACGACCTTCAGGTTATGAGCCTGACGAGCTACCGGGCTGCTCCATCCCGCGACACTTTAGTGGTC
>NZ_JBQFZL010000032.1:0-7827 GCF_056542225.1 Ruegeria sp. AE3
GACGAGTCGTTCCAGAGGGCTGACGGGTGGTGGCTGGTGCTGGTGGGTTGGGGGCGCTAAGCATGCTTGCCCCCTTTTAATGAACGGCTTCAACAGATCCGGAAATTGCGAAAGGGTCTTGGTCAGCGTCACTAACGCTATAAATCTGTTATTTGGCCAGATTTGTAAGAAAGTTCTTTACTTGATCGTGAGGCACGCCACACTGTTTTGCTGCGATCGTTACAGCATGG
This sequence comes from Ruegeria sp. AE3, assembly GCF_056542225.1. Lineage (NCBI taxonomy): Bacteria > Pseudomonadati > Pseudomonadota > Alphaproteobacteria > Rhodobacterales > Roseobacteraceae > Ruegeria > Ruegeria sp. AE3. The sequence goes on from NZ_JBQFZL010000032.1 coordinate 231, forward strand.
CCATATATCTTGTGCTCAAACTCTTTGTCGTTCGTTGCAAAATCCAGTAGCAGTCTAACTAGATTGGCGGCGGTAGGCGGTTCTTCTAAATCGCCGCAATCAATCGCAACTTGCACCACGGCGTCCAACTGCGCATAAGCCTTGTCCCAGTATTTTTCGAATACGCTTTTCCCGAACAGTGTCTTCTTATTCGTCAGTTTGGCCCGGTCAGCAGTTTCAAGATAGTGCATCATTATCTGAATGGCGCGCTTAGTCGTTAACTTCATGGTTGGTTTTCCAATTCAAGCGTAGGTTAAACGCGGGCAATTGTTCTCATGACAGAATGCCTTGACCGGCCTCACCTGCTGGCTGCCATCGTTGAGTGTACAATTACCGGAATGGCCAGACAAGTTTAGTGCGGAACAAGGGTAGACAATGCGGCCTTCCCAGCCTCTGAGAGCCCTCGTTACCCGCTACGCTAGGCCTTCTCTGCTCCACCGAGCCTTTATCTGGCAGGGGTTGTGCTGGTTCTGAGCGTCCTGGTGCGCCCGCGCATGACAGCTTGGGCATAGTGCAATCGTGATGAACATTTTCTTGCCCGTTGAGATGTCGGAGCAAAGTTCCTCACCGCAAATCTCAAGCAACTCCCCGTGTGACATTAGTTCATTAGTGGTTATGCCACAGTGCTGGCACTGCGCCTCTTCAAGGGCGCACCTGACTTCTTCAACCGAAACTACGCGTTGATAGTTGCATTTAGTATCAGTCATTTTTTACCCCGCGATCTCAACCCCGTGCAATAGACCTGCTCTGACCTCACCCAGTAATCGCCTTGGGAGATTCAGGCTAACGCAGGTGCCGCGCGCAAACAACCCAGCGGGTATCACTTACTCTCGCCTTCGTAAAAACCGAGAGAACCCCTGCATCTAAATAAAGAAGCAACTGCAGGAGTTTGATCCATGAAGTACCTGTCTGCCCTCGGCGTTCTCGCCGGGGGTTTTCTTTTGCACCCACCGCCCAAGGCCGTCCTGACGACGATGCTCTGGGTGGTCACACGGTCTCACCCCGCTGTCTCGGCGCTGGTTCTGCTGGCGGTCCTCTGGACGTGGAGGAACGGAGGCGATGATGGCTGAACTTGAGTTGAACCATGGTGACGTCGTGGTCGTTCAGGCCTTCGAAGACGTCCCTGAACATCTGTTCCGCGTAGACGAGGTGTTCGAAGACTGCGTGACCGGCTTTGCTGTCACCGGCCCTCTGGCTGGTACCTACGGCGAACCGGATCGGGAGATGATCGTTCGACTCGTCTCCACTGACTGAACCCAACCCAAATCCTAAATCTGAAAGGAGGAGACTCATGTCTGCTCACATTCGCTATGCCTATCTGAAGGGTCATACGTGGCTCTACCGACGCAACTACCCCGTTGACGTCGCTCTCGCGCTGGGCGCTCAGGCGCTGAAGCAAAGTCTCAAGACCGGTGATCGTAACACCGCCCGCGTTCGTGCCGCTGAAGTCAATGCCCGGTTTGAAACGCTGGTGGAGCAAGTTCGGGGCAAGGCAGAGGAGGCCCTGTCTGCCACGGAGAGCAACGCTAACGTTCCTGATTGGGTTGACCAGCCAGAATCGTCTCTCGTCCGTCTCCGGGCCACTCTGGGGGACTCTGACACAGTTCTGGATGGCCCTGCCTTCATCCGACCCGTCGTGCCGGTAAAGGTGGCGGTCCGTGACCTGAGCCGCGCCTATCTTGCCCGGCGCAGTAGTCAATTGCGACCCAGCGGGTTCAAGTCGGTCCGATACTCCGTCGGGCTGTTCACGAGCCGATATGGTGATCGAACGGTTTGCAGCCTGACGCGGGCAGAGGGGCGAGAGTTCCTGTCAGCGATAGCTCAACTGTCTCCAATGATTGGAAAGTCGGAACGGACTCGGGGGTTAACCCTGGACCAACTCGTTACCTACTCGTCTCAGGGGTCTTTGACGATAACCGCCAGAACCCAGCGACGCATCTGGTCGCAGGTTAATCACTTCCTCGACTGGGTGGTCTATGAGGGGCATCTGGAGGCCAACCCGTTCCGGACGGTGCCCTTCGATCGCAAGGTGCGTCCTCAACCCTATGCAGTTCCGACTGACGATGAAGTGGTGGGATTGCTGGGAGCCAATGACCGAGAATTGCATTCGGTTCTGCTAACCTGCCTGCTATCAGGAATGCGAGCGGGGGAAGCGGTTGGGCTGCTCCGGGAAGACCTCGTGGCCAAGGGCAACCTCGGTTGCTTCGTGCATGTTCGACCTAACCGACTGCGACTGCTGAAGACCGACGCCGCTGAACGACTGGTTCCGGTGCATCCCGTGCTGGATGAGACGCTCCGACAGCTGCCTAGCCATGGCCCGCTGTTCCCTGACCTGACTGTCGCGCAGGTGACCAAGGGGTTCGCGAGACTGAGACGGCGGCTGGCTCTGGAACGACCGGGACTGGTGTTTCACTCGACCCGCAAGTGGTTCATTACCCAGTGCGAGCGGACAGGTGTTCCTGAGCACTTCACAGCCTCTCTGGTCGGCCATAAATCTGCGCGGTCGGAGAATGGGATCACCTACGGCATCTACTCGGCAGGCATCAGTGACGAGCAACGTCGGTCGATCGTTGACCAGATACGGCTCCCCGCATGAGTTTCCCGGACATTGACGCGTTTGAGGAGCGAGCGGCCATCGCTGAATACGATGGTGGCTGCTCTCGTCGAGAAGCTGAGAACCTCGCGGCTCGGGCTCAGGGATTCCGTGATGCCGAAGCCTACTGGCAGTGGCTGGCAGACTATGTCGTCCAGCGGCGACCACCCTCGTAAACCTATCCCTCGGCGGCCCTTAGCGGGTTGCCGGGGGTGCCCACGTTGCTTTCTTTTTTCCAAAGCGTACTATGGTTGAGGGCTGGCTGAATGACCCAGTTGCGGACTTTGTTGCCGTTCCCGGCGCTGACTGATGGGTCCGTATTCTGCGCAAAGCCGACATCGGGGCTCCACGAGTATGGACCGCAATGCGAACGCTTCCAGACATTTGCATAGGGTTCCTGCACCTACGTGACCGACCCAGATCTGGCCTTTTGGTTCGTCGCTGCGAACGGCGGCTCCTACGGTTGTTGCGAGATCCTAAAAGTCTCGACTCAGTAGCGTGGGCTCAAACGGCGACTTCCGAGGCCAAGCGACCTAGCGCGGGTCCGACGCGGCGAACTGGCTGGGCGAAAAGCCTGTCTGAGCGTTGAAGGCCCGACTGAAGTTGTTTGGGCTCGAATAACCAAGATCCAATGCGACGGCTGCAACCGACATATCGCCGTGACGCAGAAGTTCTTTGGCACGCTCTATTCGAGAGTTGTTCACGATGTCCCTGAACCGAACCCCATCCAGCATCAATCCTCGCTGCAAGGTTCGGACCCCGATATCCATGCATTCTGCGGTTCTTTCGATGGACACCGAACCCTCATAGATCTGCAGTCGCACCATGGCAGCGACCTTGTGGGGCAAAGTCTTGGGCGGGCCACCAACTCTCTCTCGAGCAATGTCCTCGATAGTCGCTTTCGGTTTGGCCTCCGTCGCGGTCGTCCGCAAAAGTTTGCTGGAAAAGACAACTCCCAATGCAGGTTGATCCCAATGGACTGGGCACCCGAAGACTTCCTCGGCGCGATCTCCTGCGGACGGTTTTGAAGTATCGATCATCAGCCGCTCCGGCGACCACGCTGGTCCAAGGTAGTGCCTGAAGACGCTGAGAAAGACGCCTACTGCCGAAAAAGCGACGTCGGAATACGCACTATGTGATCGCAGTCCGAAGCGATATCCATACCATGCACGGGCGCCGTGTGTTTGAAACTCGATCAGGTCCGCACTCGAGTGATACGAGATCGCCTTTGCAGTTCGCACGAGAGCCGCTCCGAGGTTTGGCGAGGACAAAACGTAGTCTCCCCATGCCCCGTAATCCGCGACGGTGAGATGCGGTGCCCAGAGCAGGCCGATATTCTCTTCCCCAGCGGAACGCCCGACCTCTTGAATGAATGTCGCGAGGGCGTGTTTCGGGATGTAGCCATCGCGACTTTCGATGAAGCGATGGGGCAAACCGGATCGCTTCAACGCTCGTTCAAGCGGTTTTTGCCCGCAGGTTTCAAGCGTGAATTGCGGCATCGCACCAAGCGCCTTGGCGGAGATCATGGGAGGGTCTGCTGGCATACAGGTTTGCTTAATCGTGATTCTGTCGTGAAATGATACGCCGATCTCGCAGCGATATGCCAACCTATGCTCTCGATTTGGCTATTGGCGGGAGGCGAGACGCAGATGACCATAAGTACAAATATGGCAACCAGGCAGTCTGCTCGTGGGCTGTATGCAGGCGTTGCACTTTCTATTCTGGCTGGGCCTGTTGTGGCGGAGATGTCTGAAATCGCCCGCGATACCGTTGTCCGGCGCTCCTGCGAGGCTGCGATCTGGGCGATGCCTGCCGTTGGCGTTTACGATATCGAGTTGGCGATCCAGCGCGATGCGGGGGCCGACAAAGGCGTGATCGCTTATATGAGCGAACCGATGGACAGCCGACACGGCTTCCTGACGGCCAACGACGTGACACCGTATGTATTTGGCGGTGGATACGCGGTGGATGAGCCCGTTGTCATCGATGTTCCGTCAGCCGGAGAAAAGGCGGCATTCTTTGGAACGATCACGAACGCCTGGCAGGTTCCGTTGGCAGATGTTGGCACCTCGGGCGATGATGCGGGCGAAGGCGGGAGGTACCTCATCGTGCCACCGGGATATGACGGCGACCTCCCGCAAGAGGGCTACTACATCTATCCGTCCAACACCTATGGCGTTCATTTCGCCTTCCGCCCTGTAGCAAAGGATGGTGGCACCAGCAAAGATCAGGCTGCCTACGCCCAGACCCTTCAAGTCTACCCCTTGTCCGAGGTCGACAATCCGTCGCCAACTGAATTCATCGACGTAAAGGAGAACCCGATCAACACGCTTCCCGTGTATGACATGACGTTTTTTCACGACATGAACACGGTCATCCAGCGCGAGCCGGTTCTGGAGCAGGACAAGGTCATGATGGCGATGCTGGCCTCGCTTGGTATGGTGCGCGGCGAGCCGTTTGAACCGGATGAGGAAATGCAGGCCGCGATGCTGGAAGGGCTGCAATGCGCCTATGACACCATGCAGGAGCATTTCATCACGCGCTCGGTCGTTCCGCTCTGGGAAGACCGCAAATGGGGAGTCTGGGCCTTCGCCGAGGGTCAGCCGGAAGCGGGTTTTCCTTATGTGACCGATGAAATGGTGCTGATCGATGACCGCGCGGGCGGTTCGTATTCGTGGATCACCTATCTGCCGAAGAAGCTGGGTGGCGGGACTTTCTACCTTACAGGCCTGACCGACAGCGATGGAGATATGCTGAACGGGCAAGACAGCTACAAACTCAATGTTCCCGCCGACACGCCCGCTGAGGATTTCTGGTCGGTCATCGTCTACAGCATGAAGTCCAAGGGCTTCGTCGCAGGCAATGAGCGCGTGGGCCTGGCAACGCCAAATCTGCCGGACATGCAGGTCAATGACGACGGCTCGGTTGACGTCTATTTCGCGCCAACGGCTCCGGATGGCCTCGAAAGCAACTGGATACCGACCGGCGAGGACTTCTTCTTGCTATTTCGCCTTTATGGGCCAGCGGAAGGATGGATCGAAAGCGGATGGCAACTGCCGGACGTCGAGAAAGCAAACTGATTTTCTGACAGGAGAAAAAGATGAAACGCACATTTCTTGCCGGATGCGCGGCCCTTGCCGTAACAGCGAACATGGCGCTTGCGGAAGGCGGCGATGGCCGCTTCCTAGAGAACGAAGAGTTCAACACGATCATCGGCAACTTCACCTTCGAGAAGGGATTTCCGACCGCTGAGACCACCGAACGTTTGTTCCAGATACGGACGACCTATCGGGTGATGGAAGTGATCCAGCAAAACGTCTTTGGAGCCTCGCTCTATGCGATGCGCAAGGGTTACGCAGATTTCGGTGCAGGAAAACCTAATCAGGTCATTGTGTTCAAGGACCTGATGGACGCCAAGTCCGAGTTTCTGACAGCCAACAATACAACCGTCTATGCGATGACTTTTCTCGACCTTAACACAGACGGTCCGACAGTGGTCGAAGCGCCTCCCGGCATGCTTGGTTTCTTCAACGACATGTGGATGCGCTATGTTGGCGATGTTGGAAATGCGGGGCCGGACAAGGGCGAAGGCGGCAAATTCCTCGTGCTTCCGCCGGGATACGAGGGAGACGTACCGGATGGGTACTTCGTTTTTGAATCCAAAACCTACGGGGTTTGGCTGGCGCTCAGAGCCTTCCTGGTCGATGGCACGACCGATGCAGCCAATTCGCTGTACGAGCAATTGAAGATCTACCCGCTGGCCCAAGCGGACAATCCGGAACCCACCGAACTAATCGATGGTTCAGGACAGGAAATCTGGACAGTTCATTCCGAAAATTATCACCTCCTGGAAGAGCTTGGGCACCTCGTCGAAGAAGAGCACCCGGACGCGCTGGACGGGGCGCAGAAATTTCTGCTCGCCTCCATCGGCATGGAGTTCGGCAAGCCATTCGATCCCACACCGGAAGAGAAGGCCATCCTTGAGCCAGCCGCCATGGCGGGCGCGGCGCTGCTTCGGGCCAATATGTGGAACTACGTTGGCGACGACAAATACATCTACGAGGATCGCAAATGGTGGAACCCGTTTGTTGGCGGCGTCTACACCTTTGACCCGAACGGATACCTCGACTACGACGCTCAGGCCTTTTTTGCAGCGTATGCGACAGGCGTGACACCGGCCATGGCGAGCAAAAACGTGGGTATTGGGTCGCAATATTTGTGTACCCATACCGATGGCGAAGGTGTTCCGCTCGACGGTGCGAAGACGTACAAGCTGACAGTTCCAGCTGATGTTCCTGCGAAGGATTTCTGGTCTGTCGTCGTCTACGACAGCGCAAACCGCTCGATGATGGCAACATCACAGCAATTCCCTGCGCTCAGCAGCTACGACGATTTGGCGCAGAATGAAGACGGAACGGTCGACCTCTACTTCGGCCCAAAAGCGCCAGAAGGTATGGAGTCGAACTGGGTCGAAACTGATCCGAGCAAGGGCTGGACAGCCATCGTGCGCCTGTACGGCCCGCTGGAGCCGTTCTTCGACCAGACCTGGAAGATGAACGATTTCGAACTGGTGGATTGATATTCCCTGAGACAACCATCGGGGTTTGCGGGGCGAGCAGAAATTTCTGCGCCAACGGTCAGCCACTTCATCAATGTCAACAAACGGTCGTCAGCCGGTCGGCCTACCCGCGCTCGAATTCAATAGTAGCGGTTCACTTGGCGTTGCATCTGGGTGCAATGACGCAAGATACGCACAACTGGGTGTATCATGGTTACTGCGTGTTCGGTGCGAGTGTGCCAGGTATTTGAAGCCTTACGAAGCATTGCGACCTCCCATTGATGACCTTACGTTAACCTGGATGAATGAGAGGTACTGTGAACTGGGACACAGAGCGCCAGTACAAGTTTCCGCCCCGCCCCCCACCAGCACCAGCCACCACCCGTCAGCCCCCGGAACGCCTCGTT
>NZ_JBQFZL010000033.1:0-7644 GCF_056542225.1 Ruegeria sp. AE3
GATGATCTCCAAAGCCCCGGTGCGGATCGAAGGATCCAATAGCGCCTGCGCAAGATCGGCGACCTTGGAGCGATAGAGTTCCGACAGGTTAGGGTGAAGGCGCACAGGGGGCGGTGCGGGTTCGGAGAGTTTTGCGTCCAGATCTGCGATCTGCGCTTCGAGATCTTCAAGCCTGGCCTGAAGACCTGAGGTGCGAATGCCTTCTGCAATCGCGTCATAAAACCCATTCAGTTTGCGCGCAGCTTTGTCCCGCTCGGATTGCAGACGGGTCCGGGCTACCTCCGCTGTGCCTGCTTCTGCGTTGGCGGCTTCGCTGAAGGACTTGATAAAAGCGGCCACTGCGTCGGGCTGCATCAGACGCTGACGAAGCAAATCCAGAACGGCGTCTTCCAGGACATTGCGGCGAATGGATTGCTTATGGGAACAAGTACCGAGTTTGCGAGCGGCAGAGCAGGCGAGGTAGTCGCGCCCGACAGTGGCGAGTGGCCCTCCGCAGGTTCCGCAGAATGCAAGTCCTGTCAGAAGGTGCTTCTTGCGACGCTTCTCCCAAAACTTGGTTTCCTTGATGGCTTTGACGCGGGGATCAGCCTCGATCTCGCCTTGCCGCTGCTTGACCGCCTCCCAAAGTTCATCCCCGACGATCCGCAGTTCGGGGACTTCCGTGATGATCCATTTGGACGGATCGTTGAGACGGGAAACACGTCTGCCGGTCTCCGGGTCCTTGATGTAGCGCAGCCGGTTCCAAACAAGGCGGCCGATGTAGAGCTCATTGTTGAGAAGGCCCGTCCCACGCACTCTGTGCCCTCGAATGGCCGTGTCACGCCATAACTTGCCACGGGGACCGGGAATACCTTCGGCGTTCAGGCGGCGCCCGATGGATTTGGGAGAATGCCCTTCGGAGAACTCTTGAAGCACCCGCCGGACAATCTCAGCTTCTGCTGCATTGATCATTCGTTCTCCCGTGACGGGTTGGCCGTCGGCCCCAAGACGCCGGACGACGTCGTAACCGTAGCTGTTGCCGCCGCCGGAACGGCCAAGCTCGACCCGTCCGCGCAGACCACGTCGAGTTTTGTCGGCCAGATCTTTGAGGAACAGTTGGTTCATGGTCCCCTTGAGACCCACATGCAACTCACTGATCTCGCCTTCGGTCAGAGTCATGATGCCGACCCCTGCAAAGCTCAGGCGTTTGAAAATCGCAGCGATGTCTGCCTGGTCCCGGCTCAACCGATCCAGCGCCTCTGCCAAGATCAGATCAACCCGTCCTTCCTGAGTTGCATTGAAGAGTGCTTGCAGCCCGGGACGCAACATGGACGCACCAGAGACCGCCCGATCAGAATAGGCGTCGACAACAGTCCAGCCTTCCCGCTCTGCACGTTCCCGGCACAAACGCATCTGGTCATCGATGGATGCGTCTCTCTGCATCTGGCTGGAGAAGCGGGCATAGATTGCAACTCGGGTCATCGTCTGGCCTTTCTCTTTAGGTCGATCAAAGCCGCGTAGTCGCGGCCCGCTTCAATGGTTTGGGCGTGGATGTAGTGGTGCTCGGCGGTTCCGAAGCTCGTATGCGCAAGAATTGGTCGAATTAGCTTGGCGTGTTCCGGAGAAGAGCGGGCCAAGGTTGTCGCGGCAGCATCCCGGAAGAAATGCGGTGGGATGCGGCGACCCGTCAGCTTCAGGGTCTGCTCCGCGATCCGGGGGCTCAGCGCATCTTGCTTTAATGGTGCGCCTGTCCTGCCGACCCACAAGACATCGTGTTGTTGTTGGCCACGCTCCATTAAAAAGGGACGGGCTTCGTTGACATAGCGACGCAAGAGCGGCTCAACGCTCTGGGGAACATCAGCCTCCCATGGCTGCCCTGATTTGGTCAGATCCCCCGGGAGCGCGACGGTCATGGTGTCTGCTGTGACATGCAAGGATATGCCAATTTGAAGGCCTGCGAAGGCGCGTCGCCGCATCGGCATCAAAGCCAGCATGGCTATCATGGTGCCATCCCGCAGGCACATCATACGGCGCAGCGGTGTTGGCGCCGCTTCTGCATGACCCGTCGCCAGAATCAGACCTACACGGAATAGAACCTCGCTGGACAACACACGCCCAAGTTTGCGATCCCGATCACCTCGACCCGCGGCGCGCTTCAATCCCGCTTTCAACTTCCGCTGAGCGGACCAGTCCTGCGTAGGGTCAGCCGCGGAGAGGATACGCAAAACGCCGTCAATGAACATCAACTGGGTCATTGGCCGGGTGTGTGAGAGGTCCCGAAGCCAAGCGGACATGCGCGGCAGAGTCGCGCGTCGAGCCGGAGGCAGTGTGATCGCCTTCGCATCGCATGTAATCAGCCATTGCAGCCATCGGGCATAGCGCAACTCCAAAGTCTTCAACGAGGTCGCGCGTAGATGTGAGAGCGCGCCGCAATCGTCAAGCGGTCCACCTCCCGCCTGAAGGTTGAGCCACATCTCCCGGTCTTGCGCGGGCCATTCGTCGAGCGGCAGAACAAGGCTCATCATCGACGCCCTTTCTTAGATTCTATCAGGTCGGCAAAGGCACGTGTTGCCGACCGTGCCTCAAGACCGGAATACATGTTGATGGTGTGGCTGACCTCCGAATGCCCGAGCAACCGGCGCGCAACCTCGTAGCCGCCGGGATTAGCGTCGAGCCAGTTCATCACCGCGAAATGTCGAAACAGGTGGGCGTTCATCTCCAACCCCGTCTCTTTCCGGATCCGTTTGGAGATGCGCGCAGCCAGAACGCCGGGATCAACCGAATGCTGACCATCCCTGCGGGGAAACAGCCAAGGCGTTCCAGCGGGGCAGAGTTCCGGACAGCGAGATTTGAGATGAACGTCGATCATGCGCAATACATCACGCGGGATCTCGAACTCGACAGGTCGCTCATTTTTTGTCTCGCCGTCTTCCAGAACCAGGTAGGCTCGGCCATCACCGGGACGGTGCAGGTGGCGTTCCAGGTGGATGTCAGCCAGGTTCTTCACGCGAACCGGGCAGACCAGCAAGATGGCGATGGCGAGCGCATCTTCGCGTGCCAGAGCCCAGCCATACGGCTTGGACGTGCCGCGTGGTCGCGCGAAAATCCGTTCAGGCAGGAGCAGCAGGCGCTGCTGATGCCGGTCCTCCTGCAACACCCGCAGCCGGCTTCGGTTTTTTTGGGTCATGCCAATCTGAGGCTTGACGGCCAGGCGCGCGGCAAGCCCGGCCAATGCATCGCGGGCGTCATCGGGTGCATTGAGTATCCGGGCCAGGTTGCGGAGCAACGCGGCTATCTCACTGATCATCTTTGTGGCCTGGTTGTTGGTGCGCGATAACATCTGGCGCAAACCCCGTTCAGCCATCACCGGATTGATCAGGACGTCCAATCCGCCAATCTCCGCGATCGGGATACCAGAGTGAACGAGTTCGGAGGCAAACCGAACCAACTGTCTTTGGTATTGGGACAGGGTCGCGGATCGGAGTGCTCTGTTCTGACCGTCATCTGCCAAGGGGTCTGGATTGGACAGACGATGCATCAGCTTTGCAAGAGCAGTTTGGAATGGCGCCGGAAAATCAGTCGCTGGAAAGGTGATGACCTTCCGACGCGTTTCCAGAGGCAGGATGGCCTTGGGCCATGCAGAAATACGTCGGACCGCCAGGTTCCAGCCGTTGACCGCAGCCCGATATGCGACATCCGGTGATTTGCTGATCTCATTATGCGCAAGGGCTTCTCGATAGGCCGCGGCATGGTCTGAACATACGTTGGCAGGCTCAACGCCCTGCCGGTTTAGAAAGTGCACGAAGCGGCAGAGCGCGGGTTGCAATGTCTTGTCACCGGACGCCAGTACATTCGCCCAGAGCGCTTTCCAGGCAGGACGCAGATCTTCGATCCGGTTGAAGCGCCGTTCCACCAGCCCGAAGTGAGAGAGCGCAGCCCGCGCATCACTGACCGCGTTTTGCCAACTCTTTGGTGTGAGACCGAGTGTGGCTGGGGCGATTTTGGCCAAACGAGGTTGCAACCAGCGGCTATCGCAGGGCACATCCTCTGGCGGCAGCCCAAGGGCTTTGGCCACACGGCGCAGGCCGGAGATCAAGTCGCGGCGGCGCGCGTCAGAAAGAGAGGTGTCGGAGTGCAGCTGTTCGATAAGGTCGGCAAACATCGGTGTGTCGGCTTTGACGAAGGCCAATGTCAATGGAACGGGTCTCTGCTTAGTCATCGGGTTTGCGTTCCTTTGGACATGTCAGGTCTCGGGTGGACGGGTGTGGACAGGGGGTCCGATTCGGGAAAAGCGTAGCACAGAAAGTTAGAAACTTACGGGGATGCCCTCTTCCCGAAATGCGCTTAACACATTGACATTAATAGACATTAATGGTCGCGATTACCTACCAGCACTGTGCCTGCCGGTAGGCGGCATGAGCTGCCGGATCAATGCGGATGAGGCGTCCGCCAGGGCCCACCCGAATAACCTCAAGCAGGCCAGCCGCAATCGCACGGCGCACCGTCTTCTCCGAGCAATTGTCCAGTTCAGCGACGTCTTTCACCGACAGAAGTTTGCGGATTTGTTTATTCTTTGCTTTGATCTGTGGCATCCTGATGCGCCTCCTTTTGGTCAGAGGCGTTCCGGCCCAGTTCCCGTACTGTCTGGGCAGCCAACAATCGGACCAACTGGTCAATCGCTGTCTCAACCTGCCGGTGCGCGTGGTTGTCTGAAGGGGGTATGGCAGGAACGCGTGTCATGACATGACCATGACAACGCAGGCTTGCTCATTCTAAGTGTATTGATTGCTTGTTTCCGGCGGGGCCCAACGCTCTTTCTCTTCGCGCTCAAGCCTGTCGCGAAAATCGTCAATATCCACGCGGATCGTCTCACCGCTCAGGATTTGCCCCGGCTCGGTGAACATCTTCACGACGGACTGGATGAAGGTAATCAGTGGCCCTTGCCGTTGTCCTCCCGGGCGGCCGTCTGAGTATGTCGTGTAGGTCAGGGGGCGACCGGCATCTTTCCAGATATAGCAGCAGCTCTCGACGATGTACTGACGGCGTTTGTCGCGTGAGAACCGCTTGTCACGCGGCGACATCTCCGCAGCCGCACCGGGTGTCTCGAAGATGTGTCGAATGTCATCGTTGATGTCCTGAGTAAACGTTGTCGCAGTCTCAAGTTTGTCGAGCATTTGGGGAAGAAGTTCTGCATCATTCGGTGTCGACGCGAAATAGGTCGAAAGCGTGCCCAATGCGTTCCGGAGCTCTTGTGCAGTAATTGTGCCCCGTTTGGCTTCCCGCAGGAGTGTCTTGAGGTGCTTTTGACCTCGTTCAATCGCTTGCGAGCGCCGGACCTCGGTCAGGTTGATTGCGATGTCTTCATCGTTGTTGAGGCAATTCCCAAGAAGCACAGAGAGCTCGCGTACGAGCTTAGTTGGCAGGTCAAACCGTTCAGCCAAGCTCTCGATCATGTCATCAGAGAGAGCACCGCGTTCGCCATAACTGCCGAGCTTCCATGACATCGAGCATTTGATCCCATCCATGTGCGGATAAATGGAGTAGTCACCCTCGGTATCTGCAACGTCATGGTTGCCACTCTGACCGCTGTTCGAATTGGCGCTCATTATATTCTCCGTTTGGAACACTTCAGGGTCAGGCGACTCGTTCAACAGCGGTTGCGCACAACGTCAACGCTGTTTGCTGAGAAAGCGTGCTGATTAAGACGAGTCGACTTTGTCAAAAATTACATACAAATATGAGAACGGAAAGCGAACAATTTGGCTTCGGATTCAGTATCGAACCGCTGGCCCGAACCGCCTGCGCTATTTGGGGGCTGCGGCGCTTCGGGCCAGCTACTAATTGTGGAGAGGGTGACCGTGTGAAACCCAACGAGTAAAAAAACCAGATCAATACACTTAGTTAGCACGAACACAAAATCGGACGTTCCGGGCCGGGATGGGTCTTCCCCGTCTCCGTTGCGCCCGGTTTATTCTTGCTGCTTCCCCTGGTGAACGATCAAAAAAAGCGGTGACCACGGTACGTTCACCAACCGGCCTCCAAAGGTGAACTATGGTTCGGGGACTACCCCAACCCGCACCGATGCGGCTCCTTCTGGCCCGGTGCAGAAACGCGACAACGGAACCCACCGGCCGATGGTTGTCATTCGACACCAGACGGATCGGGGACCGCCGAGACCGTGCGCGGTCAGAGCGGGGCAGGTGAGAAGCCTGTGGGGAAGCGGCTGGCCACCGACAAAAGGCATCGCGTGGATACGAACCTGAAAGCGAAGGGCCTTCTCCCGCATGACGGGGGGAAGGAGCGGGGGCCGGGTATTGTCTGATGGCAAGTCGGGATGTTTGTGGGCTGTGACCAGCCTTTGATGCGCGGCGCAGAGAACGGCAACTCCGAGCCCTCTTTACCCGATGCCGCGCAGCGCACGAATGGCGGCTTCCACGATCCAGCGTGATGATAATGCTTGACCTAAAGTAGCTTCAGGTTGCTACGAACCTGAAAAGGAGGGGCCGACTGTATGAAGATTTCAGAAGTAGCTGCTAAGACCGGGCTCAGCATTTCAACGATTCGCTTCTATGAGAATTCCCGACTATGTCCGTTCATCGAACGTAGCGCAGACGGTAAGCGCAGGTTTTCGAAGACGGACGCCGACTGGTTGGAGTTGCTGGCCTCACTGCGTGCGACTGGAATGCCCTTGTCTGAGATGCGCAAGTTCGCTGCCTTGTATGCATTAGGCGATGCAACAATCCCGAATCGTAAGGCGGTGCTTCTAGCACACCGACAAAGCCTCAAGGCTCGACAAGCGGAGTTGGAACGCTGCCGAAAAATCCTCGACCAAAAACTGCATAGGTACGATGAAATAATGAAGGATCAGACATGAGGATAATCGTCGTAGGTGCGTCAGGCGATATTGGGCGAGCCGCCTGCAAAGAACTTGAACAGAGGCATGAAATCGTCACCGTCGGTCGCACCACCGGAGACTTACAGCTCGATGTGGGCGACTTTCATGCGGTTAAGTCACTCTATGAAAAGGTCGGCACCGTTGATGCCGTTGTGTCTTGTGCAGGCGATGCGACCTTCGCGCCCTTGTCTGACATGGACCATGAGGAGTTCATGGTGGGTCTGCGGCAGAAAGTGATGGGGCAGGTGAACCTCGTCCTCGCTGGGCTGAGTGCCATTTCGGATGGCGGTTCCTTCACACTGACAAGCGGCGTCCTTGACCGCGATCCAATCCGAATGGGGTCAAATGCTGCGACCGCCAATGGGGCATTGGCTGGCTTCGTCATCGGTGCGGCAATAGAGATGCCGCGCGGGTTGAGAGTGAATGTTGTCAGTCCTGGAATGTTGGACGTTTCCGCACCGCGCTATGGCGCGTGGTTTCACGGTCACAAGCCCGTGCCATCCCATGATGTAGGGTTGGCATATGCAAAGTGCGTTGAGGGCGCTCTGACAGGGCAAGTGGTAATTGTGGAGTAAGCGGCCAGCCGACGAAGCGGACCTTCGCGCAGCTGCAGCGAATTGGCGCTCTGTCCCGCACAGCAGACCTTGAGCGTTCTTCGCCAAATGTCCGCTATGCGGGACAATCGGACCGATGTACGAGCGGCAAGCCTGATCGTCCAGATCACCATCAGACGGTCAGCCCATCGCTGCAGCGCAGCTTGGTTTCACAAA
>NZ_JBQFZL010000034.1:0-6327 GCF_056542225.1 Ruegeria sp. AE3
GAGTTGTTTGACAGGTTCGCCATTCTTGCGCGGCGTTAAACTCACATTTGAGCATTCGCATCTTGACAGATTAATATGCCAAGAAAAATCGATTATACCTTCAATGTCATAAGCCTGACCTATGGATAAACTTACTTATGAGATTCGGAATGATCAGACGAAGCTTCGTGTGGGAAGCTAGCCAGAATAGCGAACAGACGGGGAAAACCTAACGGTTCCTTTCCTTCAGTAAAAACGCCCCAGTTCCCTGATCCTTTGCGGATAATCATCTGGAAAACGCCAGATGATCTCTCCGGGTGCGCGCACCAGACCGCGCGCGGCGGGGTCTTTGTTGGTCAGCAATGATAGGAAAAGATCGCTGCTGGCCCATGGTGAAGACCGGAAATACCAATGTCCGTTGCCATTGCCCGCCTCTTCGGCATCCGTCACGTCGATGACATGCAGCCTTGGGGTCCGGGCCAATTCCGCTTGCACCGCAGGTACTGCTTCGCCGGGGGGCGAGGTCTCTCCGACGCGCTTGCGGCCAAAGACGAGCCTAGACATCGCCAGGGCGGAATCCGTTTGCGACTGATAGATCGTCAGGTCCGTAACCGCATCGAGTAGACCGTCCTCGATAGCATGAATGAAATAAGCACGGTCTAGATCGCTGCCGATCAGGATGAGTTTGCCCAACCGCGCGTTTCCCTCGGCCCCCAACGCGATTTGATAGGCGGCGTCAAAGGCCAGCCTTGTCCCGGCGCTGTAGCCGATCAGGTGGATGCGACGGGCATTGGTATGGGTCGAGAGAAAGGCAATCAACTCGCGCAGATAACGTCGCGAGGCCAGCGCCGATTCCTGATCACGGAAATAGGCCAGCGTATTTGGGGTTGCTGTCCAGTTGTAACTGATGAAAGCGCCCTGATAGCCCAGAAAATGCTGCAACTGGCTTGAGACTAGGGTGGAATAGTCGAAGTCCACATTATAGCCGTGGATGTAGATGAAAATGTCCTTGTTGGCCGATTGCGCCAACTGCGCATTAATTTGTGACGCAAAACGGCGACCGGCGGCTTCAACTTCGACACGGCTGGGTGGGGTATCCATGTATTTGATTGCGCTGAACGGCAAGATGCCGGTCTCGGCCACGCCCACCACACGCAGCCTATAGTCCTGATCCCGCGCCGCGGCGAGTGTTATGCGCCGTGCATTTTTCCAGCTTTCAAGCGGCGGGTCCGACGCAACCTGCGCGACACCCGCCCGCAGCACTTGCCCCCGTGCGTTATTGTAGCTTTTCTGTGGGTCGTCCGGTCCTGCGGGCTGGCGGTCTGTTGCGTAAAACAGTCGCGCCCGCGACTCGAAATTGCCCTCGGTCACATCCTCGAATGGATCAAGCGTGCCATCAGCAAAGACCGTTGGCGAAGGCATAATGTCAATTTCATTGTAGGTTTTCGCTGCACACCCAGTCAGGGCGACACAGATCAATAGCCACCAAAACCTACGCATCAGACCCTTAACGCTCCGTCATATTCCGGCCGCTTTGTGAATTTGCGGCACAAGATTTCACACATTTCTTTTGCAAATAGTCCGACATTGGCAATCGTTTATTGCCACGCGCGACCATAAGTATCAGCCGCAAATTGGGTGCGGTTTCGATGCCCGGCGCCCGCACCGGGCACGACCTCGATGGGTCTAGTCTGCCAAAACCGGGTCAGATCCTGCGCGTTGCTGGGTTCGATAGAGAGAGGGCGAAACGCCTGTCCAGCGGTTGAAGGCGCGTCGGAAGCTGCGGGGATCTTTATAGCCAAGCGTACTGGCGATCTGGTCAATAGACCTGTCGGTCTGGGTCAGCAAATGCTGTGCCTTGCTTTTTGCAAAGCGGGTTTGGACGGCGTTGAAGGACGTGCCTTCCTGACGCAGCGCGCGCTGCAGGGTTCGCGGCCCTATTGCAAGATGGCTTGCCACGGTATCCTCTGACATATCCGCGTTTGCGACAGTGATCTGCAATATCTGTTCCACTGCATCCCCAATGGTCTGCACAGGATTAACGCCCATCAACGCCGCCAGATCATCAAGATCAATGTTCGCGTCCAGACTGCGGGGCGAAGGGTCGCGCGTTTGCAAATCGCCCAGTCGGATGGCAATACCGGGCGGGCTGTCCCGAAGACGCACGGGGGCGCCAATCATCTCTTCGATCTTCGGGACATCGACTCGCGCCTCATGTGGCAGTTCAATCCAGTCCGGGTGCCAGCCTTCGCCCAGAAAGTGGCGGATGACGGTAGCGAGGACAAACACCGAGCCTTCGTCCAGATGTTTGTGACCCATGACCGTCAGCCCGACTGCACTGCGCCCGACCACGACATGGGTCTCGGTCTGACGAAATACGATCTCTGAACCTGGGTGTATCAGCAAGAACGCCCGTGCCCCGCGCGCCAGCGCGGTAGCCAGGTCAGGCGCGCTCAGCACAAAATTTGAATACGCGCCGTAACGCGCGTAATCGAATTTGCGGCCAATCCGGGCACCAAGAAGCCTGTCGCCCATCGCACGGGCCACCGTTTCAACCAGAATGCCCTCTGATGCGTAGGGTGCAAAACCCGCTTTCAGCGATAGAACAGAACGGTCCAGGCCGGCCGCTTGAAGGGCGTCCGCAACGGTGCTCGCTCCGGCGAAATCTTCAAGCAGTTCCACGACATGGGCCAACTCGCGAATTGTAACCATGTTTCGACGCATTGGGTTAGTTTGTCGGGAATTGTCCGGTGACACAACCCGTCAAGGCGCTGCACAATCGCCCTGCGACAACGGGTTACACCGCCGTTCCCTCAACCCGTCATCACCGACGAAACCTGTGATTTCTTAAGGGACATGTTCGTGAGTAAGTCTTTCCCCCTCTCTCTCAGTCAATCGCTGACGTTGCTGGCCACGATCTGGGCTCAGGCGGCGTATGCGCAGGATATGGACACAACCGTCGACAGTTTAAGTGACAGCCGCGAGATCCCGGTTACCATCGACAATTTCATCCGCGCCGCGACTGATCTTGAGCTGGGCAAATATGTGTCACTGGCCGGAGGAGTGAACAGGTTCTTTCACTTTCGCGAACCGACCCCGGTGGATGATCAACCAACTATCCGGATGAACCGCGACACGCTGTACAGCATCGCTGTTATCGACATCAGCGAAGGCGCAACCCTGACGCTGCCAAATGCAGATGGCCGCTATATGACCGCAATGGTTCTCAATCAGGATCATTACATCGAAGAGGTGTTTCACGGTGGTGGCACCTATGCGCTGGATGTCGAGACTTTTGGCACGCCCTATGTTGTCGTCTTCATGCGCGTGTTGGTCGATGCCGCCGATCCTTCGGATGTGGCCACCGTCAACGCGTTGCAGGACCAGATGCTGGTCGAGGCCGGGTCGGCCCGTCCGTTCATCCTTCCCAATTATGACGAAGCCAGTTTTGAGGGGCTGTTACAGAGCATTCTGGCCCTCGGCCCCTATGTGCCGGACAGTTCCCATATGTTCGGCGCGCGTGATCAGGTTCAGGCAGTCCGGCATCTGATCGGCACCGCTGGCGGTTGGGGTGGGTTGCCCGAGCATGAGGCCTATTACGTCAGTGTAGAACCAAATCTGCCAGTGGCCGAGTATCGCATCGATGTTCCCGCCGAGGTGCCGGTCGGGGCGTTCTGGTCTGTCAGCCTTTATAACGCCAGGGGCTTTTTCCAGCCCAACGCGCAAGGTGCCTATAACGTCAATTCAGTGACAGGTGCGCGCAATGGTGATGGATCAATGACCATTCACCTGAGCGGGTGTATGGATGGGCGGGTCAACTACCTGCCGATCATGGAGGGCTGGAACTATACCGTGCGGATGTATCAGCCCGGGCCCGAGGTTCTCGATGGGACGTGGAGCTTCCCCCCAGTTCGCCTTTTGAATTAACGGAAAGGATTTCTCATGCGACGTCTTCTTTTTGCCCTTGCGCTGTGTGTGCCCTCGATTGCCGCGTCAGAGGAGGTGCGCATCCACAACCTTGTGCGGGCGGAATCTGACACGATGATCAGGGCAAATCTTGCCGCCAATGGGGTGGGCGTGGGCGAAATCGTTCACGAGCGTACGCTGGTTTCGGCGGATGCTCCGCAGCCGATCATCCGCGCAAATCAGGACACGCTTTATTCCGCCGTGATCCTCGACCTGTCCCAGCCAGTCCACATCACCCTGCCCGACGGCGATGGCCGTTTTCAGTCGATGCTGGCTATCAGCCAGGATCACTATGCCTTTGTCGAGGCGACACCGGGCACCTATGACCTGACCGAGGACAATGTCGGCACGCGCTTTGCCTTTGTCCTTTTCCGTACATTCGCCGATGCCACGGATGCCGAAGATCTGGCCAGAGCGCATGCGGCGCAGGACGGGATCGAGCTCAGCGGCGGTGGCAACGGCCCGTTCGAAGCGCCGGACTGGGATATGGAAAGCCTGGCCGAGGCGCGCAAGGCGGTGAACGATCTGGCAAGCGCGGTCGGCTTTGATGCGGCCAATGCCTTTGGCCGCAAGGACGAGGTCGACCCGATCGATCACCTGGTCGGCGCCATCGCTGGTTGGGCAGGGCAACCGGCGACCACGGCCTCGGCCGTGATCGCCAGTGTCGATGCAAATGATGGCGAGACGCCCCATGCAATCACGGTCAACGACGTCCCGGTCGACGCGTTTTGGTCGATCACCGTTTACAATGCCGACGGCTATCTTGAGCCGAACGAGCTTGACCGCAACAGTTACAACAACGTTTCTGCCAAGCCCAACGAGGACGGGTCATACACTATCCACTTCGGTGCATGTGACGATGGCCGGATCAACTGTATCCCGACCCCGCCAAACTGGAATTACACCGTCCGCCTGTACCAGCCGCGCGCCGAAATTCTGGATGGAAGCTGGACCTTTCCATCGGCTGAACGGATCAACTGAACCGATAAGGAGACCGAGATATGCAGTTTTCGACAAAGTCACAGGCCACCGCACTCGCCCTGCTGATGGCCGCAATCCTGGCCTTGCCGCTGCCAGCCGAGGCCCAGTCGCAACGAACGAAGAACACGGTTGGCGGTGCCGTCGTGGGGGCTGGGGTGGGGTACCTCGTATCCGGTAGTGACGGCGCAAAAGCCGGAGCCGTCGTCGGTGCCATCGCAGGCTATCGTAAAAAGCGCTAAGGCCACGCTGCGCGTGCCGCACGCTATTGAAGAAATGAGGTAGATCACATGAAACGAGTTCCCCTAACGGCAATTTTCGGGATGTGCATTACAGCGCTGGCGAGCACTGCCTCTGCCGATGCGGAGATGGACGAAATCATCGCCGCAGCTGCACCGTTCATGCATCTTAGCTGCGCCAGTGTTCTTGCAGAGCACGAGGATGACCCCGATCAGGTAAGCCAGATCGTGCGTCTCATGGCGATGGTGTCGCTCTACAACCGTCAGATCGATGTCGTGGCTACCGTCCCGGAAGAATATCTGGGCGACCTCAAGACCGAGTTCGTCGAAGAGCTTGAAGACGCCTGCGACAACGACGGTGGCAGGTTGCTGGCCGGGGCAGTGGACGATGCTGTGAGGGAAACCTTTGAAGAGTTCGAATAATCCGCTGCATTAACAATCGGCCGCCGATTGCGGCGGCCGGCTTCTTGATAGGTCTTTTGCAAAATGAAACGGTGCACGGGCGCAAAGGACCATGCCAAACCCGCTGTACAATGGGTGAGATGCACATCAAGGTGAAGGGCATTTGTGACTAAGCACGATTGCCTCCAGCCGTGAAGAGATTCGCAACGCAGCTGTGACGCTCTTGGCTGTCCAGCTCCAACCGCGCTATCCTGTGTTTCAGAAGAAAGCTTGCTTGTTGTTTTCTCACCCTGGCCTTGCCCAACTCTGGGGTCGAAGCCTCTGGGAAACATGGCGCGATTCAGTGGGATTTCGATTGGGTGAAACTCATTCAGGGCATTTCCTTTGTCCCAAAGTAGAAGCAGCTCGCAATTGTGTGGCTTTTTGTTGGTTTTTCTTGACCAGCTAATCAATTTGATACATTTTTCACGATAAAGACCTAAATGTAGCACAAATTAACACGAATCTAGACCGTTTTGTTTGTTCAGCGCGATCCTTGGGAAAGAGGTTTCACTTCGGTCCAAGGATGGTTTCAAAGCGGCGGCAATGCTAAACTGGAATTCCTGTGCGGGCTAGTTTTGGCAACCTGATATGGAAAGGTATCGCCCCGACACTTCGCATGTGAACAGCGCATCTTGAGGGTCCAAATCTTTCGAACCACCGGGCACTGGATGCAAATGACCCAAAGCGCCTCGCAAATGAAGGCGCCCAAAAACGAAGATCA
>NZ_JBQFZL010000035.1:0-2500 GCF_056542225.1 Ruegeria sp. AE3
TGGTTGCGGGAGTAGGATTTGAACCTACGACCTTCAGGTTATGAGCCTGACGAGCTACCGGGCTGCTCCATCCCGCGACACTTTAGTGGTCTATTGCCTGTTCGGCTACTTGAGACCGTTGGCTGGCCTGTTGCTTACGCGATTTGAGGCCTGGGTCGAGTATGTTTTGATCGTGTTGAGAGATTGGGGATTTTACTAGGTTTGGCGGTGACCTACTCTCCCGGGGCTTAAGCCCAAGTACCATTGGCGCGGCAGTGCTTAACTTCCGGGTTCGGGATGGGACCGGGTGTTTCACTTGCGCTATGACCACCAAACCGAGGAAAATCCCCGTCGCTCTTTTTGCTTTGCAAAAAGGCGACGCGCAGGAGGCAGCGTATTCGCGAAGCGGATGCGCGTTCCTGCACGGTTGTTATGTCAATCAACAGTGTCGCTTGGCGCGACACAGCTATCCAACTCAAGGTGTGTATGTCTTTGATTTGTCTTTCCATTACTGGATCAAATCAAGCCTATCGGGCGATTAGTACCGGTCAACTGAACGCATTACTGCGCTTACATCTCCGGCCTATTGACGTGGTGGTCTTCCACGGCCCTCAGGGAGACCTTGTTTTGAGGGGGGCTTCCCGCTTAGATGCCTTCAGCGGTTATCCTGTCCGATCATAGCTACCCAGCACTGCCGTTGGCACGACAACTGGTCCACCAGTGGATCGTTCACCCCGGTCCTCTCGTACTAGGGGCAACTCCTCTCAAGTCTCCTACACCCACGGCAGATAGGGACCGAACTGTCTCACGACGTTCTAAACCCAGCTCACGTACCTCTTTAAACGGCGAACAGCCGTACCCTTGGGACCTGCTCCAGCCCCAGGATGAGATGAGCCGACATCGAGGTGCCAAACACTGCCGTCGATATGGACTCTTGGGCAGTATCAGCCTGTTATCCCCGGCGTACCTTTTATCCGTTGAGCGATGGCCCTTCCACTCGGGACCACCGGATCACTATGGCCGTCTTTCGACTCTGCTCGACTTGTCAGTCTTGCAGTCAGGCTGGCTTCTGCCATTGCACTCAACGAGCGATTTCCGACCGCTCTGAGCCAACCTTCGCGCGCCTCCGTTACGCTTTAGGAGGCGACCGCCCCAGTCAAACTACCCGCCACGCAGGGTCCCGGATCCGGATAACGGACCGCGGTTAGACATCAAGAGTGCGAAGGGTGGTATCTCAAGGGAGGCTCCACAGGGACTTGCGTTCCTGCTTCAAAGCCTACCACCTATCCTGCACATCACAATCCTGATGCCAGTGCGAAGCTGTAGTAAAGGTGCACGGGGTCTTTCCGTCTAACCGCGGGAAGCCTGCATCTTGACAGGCAATTCAATTTCGCTGAGTCGATGTTGGAGACAGCGGGGAAGTCGTTACGCCATTCGTGCAGGTCGGAACTTACCCGACAAGGAATTTCGCTACCTTAGGACCGTTATAGTTACGGCCGCCGTTTACCTGGGCTTCAATTCAAGGCTCTCACCTCTCCTTTTAACCTTCAGGCACCGGGCAGGCGTCAGACCCTATACGTCGTCTTGCGACTTCGCAGAGCCCTGTGTTTTTAATAAACAGTCGCCACCCCCTGGTTTGTGCCCCCAGCCCCTAGTTGCCTAGGAACCGGGCCTCCTTCTCGCGAACTTACGGAGGTATTTTGCCGAGTTCCTTCAACATCGTTCTCTCAAGCGCCTTGGTATGCTCTACCAGTCCACCTGTGTCGGTTTAGGGTACGGTCTGATGGAGGGCTATTTCCAGGAACCACTCAGCAGCCCAATCAATCCGATAAGATTGAACTACACCTGTGATCCGTCACATCCTCCTGGCCTAGGAATATTAACCTAGTTCCCATCGCCTACGCCTTTCGGCCTCGGCTTAGGGGCCGGCTTACCCTGCTCAGATTAGCTTTAAGCAGGAACCCTTGGACTTTCGGCGAGAGTGTCTCTCACACTCTTTGTCGCTACTCATGTCATCATTCTCACTAGTGATCTCTCCACCGGATCCCTCACAGGCCGGCTTCATCGAAAAGACTCGATCCTCCAAGGTGCCCCGAAAGACACTAAAGAGGATAAGTCTTATGTCACACTACGCTCTGCTACCATGCCTTACGGCATCCTAAGCTTCGGCTCATGGCTTGAGCCCCGTTACATCTTCGCCGCAGGACAACTTATTTAGACCAGTGAGCTGTTACGCTATCTTTAAAGGATGGCTGCTTCTAAGCCAACCTCCTGGTTGTTTTGGTCGTCCCACCTGCTTTCCCACTTAGCCATGAATTGGGGGCCTTAGCTGTAGGTCAGGGTTGTTTCCCTCTCCACTACGGACGTTAGCATCCGCAGTGTGTCTGCCATCTAGTACTCCCGGGTATTCGGAGTTTGGTTAGGATCAGTAAGCCTGTGGGGCCCCATTACCCATCCAGTGCTCTACCCCCCGGGGTATTCGGATGACGCTCTACCTAAATAGATTTCGCAGAGAACCAGC
>NZ_JBQFZL010000036.1:0-4421 GCF_056542225.1 Ruegeria sp. AE3
ACCAACAGAGGACAACCATGAAACAGAAGAGATCAATTTATGCGGTTTTGGCGTTCGGTTTACTGACGGCGACGGCTGCGGCATCGGAAACGGAACTGACGGTATACACTGCTGTTGAGGCTGAGGATCTTGCTCGGTATGCGGAGACGTTCAATCAGAGCAATCCGGATATCAAGATCAACTGGGTCCGGGACTCGACGGGGATCATCACCGCGAAACTGCTGGCTGAACGGGACAACCCACAGGCGGATGTGGTCTGGGGGTTGGCTGCGACCTCTCTGCTGCTGTTGAAATCCGAAGGGATGCTGGAGCCTTATGCCCCGGTTGGCGTAGACAAGCTGGATGCGAAATTCGTCGATGGTGACAACCCGCCTGCCTGGGTTGGCATGGACGCCTGGGTTGCCTCGATTTGCTACAACACGGTTGAGGCGGAAAAGGCCGGGCTGAAGCCGCCGACCTCGTGGAAGGACCTGACTGATCCGATGTACAAGGATCAGGTTATCATGCCGAACCCGAATTCCTCTGGCACGGGGTTCCTTGATGTGTCCAGCTGGCTTCAAATGTTTGGTGAAGAAGGTGGCTGGGAATACATGGATGCGCTGCACGAGAATATTGCGCGCTACACCCATTCCGGCTCGAAGCCTTGCAAACTGGCGGCGGCGGGCGAGATCCCGATTGGTATTTCTTTTGCGTTCCGTGGGGCGAAATCCAAAGCTGATGGCGCACCGCTGGAAATCATTGTGCCTTCGGAAGGCGTCGGCTGGGACATGGAAGCAACCGCGATTGTGGCCGGCACTGCAAATCTGGAAGCCGCGCAGAAGCTGGTGGACTTCACCGTCACCAAAGAGGCCAACGAGATGTACAATACCGGCTATGCGGTCGTGGCGTATCCCGGCGTTGCAAAACCGGTTGAACACTTCCCAGAGGGTCTTCTGGATGCGATGATCAACAATGATTTCGAATATGCCGCCAACAATCGCGCGGCAATCCTGAAGGAATGGCAGTCTCGCTATGACGGAAAGTCTGAAGCGAAGTAATTCCATTGGCAGGAGGGGCTTTTGTGCCTCTCCTGCCCGCCACTCTCTTGTTCCCACCAACACAACCAACTCACCCGGCGCGCACCGGCCAGGATCGGTCGTGCCCGAGGTGCAGATGTGAGGACCTCTCCCGTGCTTCAGAAAACACCACCCGGTGAACTGTATCTCAGCATCCAGAATTTGTGGAAAGCGTTCGGCAGCTTTCTGGCACTCAAGGACATCTCTCTCGAAATCAAAGAAGGTGAATTCATTTGTTTCCTCGGCCCGTCCGGCTGCGGCAAGACCACCTTGTTGCGGGCGATTGCAGGGCTGGATCTGCAGACCAAGGGTACGATTATGCAGGATGGCAAGGACGTCTCCAACCTGCCTCCGTCCGAGCGCGATTTCGGGATTGTGTTCCAGTCCTATGCGCTGTTCCCGAACCTGACGATCGAAAAGAACATCGCATTTGGCCTTGAAAACACGGGCCGCAGCAAGTCGGATATCGCGGTTCGGGTGAGCGAGCTGCTGAACCTTGTTGGTCTGCCGGATCAGGGCAGGAAATACCCGGCGCAATTGTCCGGTGGCCAGCAGCAGAGGATTGCGCTGGCCCGCGCCATTGCAACCAATCCCGGTCTGCTGCTGCTGGACGAACCCCTGTCGGCGCTGGACGCCAAGGTGCGCGTTCACCTGCGGCATGAGATCAAGGAATTGCAGCGCAAGCTGGGTGTGACCACCGTGATGGTGACGCACGATCAGGAAGAAGCGCTGGCCATGGCCGACCGCATCGTGGTGATGAACCACGGGGTGATCGAACAAGTTGGATCGCCCACGGAGATCTACCGCGAACCGGCCAACCTGTTCGTGGCCGACTTTATCGGTGAAATGAACCAGATCCAGTCTCAGGTTACGAAAGGCGGGCGGTTGAGCGTCGGGGAAAAGACCTTTGCCTGCCTCAGCCACACGTTCAATGATGGAACCCCTGTCATTGCGGCCATTCGTCCCGAAGACATCATCCCTCATGAAGCTGGTTATCTTGACACGGGCGGCAATCGGAACTGCATCGAGGTCACGCTCGATGAAATGGAGTTTCTGGGCTCGTTCTGGCGCTGCCGCCTGAACAACGAGCGGTTCGGATCTTCGGAACTGATCGCGGATTTTTCGATCAACGCCGTGCGTCGTCTTGAGCTGGAAGAGGGGTGCAGCATGGTGATTGAGCTTCCCGAGAACCGCCTGATGGCGTTTGACCTTCCGGAGGCTGCGGCATGAGCACGATGTCGACCAATCAGGACACATTGCCTGTCGGGCCGGATATCAGGCCCAGGCTCAGCCGCGATGACATCCTGATGCGCGGAAGCATGATGGTGATCGCGCTCTATCTGATCGTGACACTGGCACTGCCGCTTTACACGATGCTTTCCAAGTCCTTCTCGACCTACCGGGTCGAGCTGTCCCAGTATGAGTTTCAGGTCAGTGATGAAGCGGGTGTGTTCGACGGAACGATCCTGACGGCTGACGAACTGAACAGGCAATTGGGGGTGTATTCCGACACCGATCTGACAACCGGCTCGGACGGGCGTTTGCCGGTGACCGGGTTCTTTCCGGATTTCAGCTTTCGCAGCCCGGTCATGTACCAGATGCGGAACACGACGGAGGCCGGGCGCTTTCTGGTCGGGTCGACTTTGAACGAAGGCACCGATTGGGTCGAGCTTGATTCCAACACGTTCCGCCGGGTGCAGATGCGGCCGGTTCAAGCGCGGGGTCTGGGCAACTTCATCAACTACTTCTCGACACCAGCCCTGTTCAACTCGATCAAGAATTCCCTTTGGATTTCGGTTGTCAGCACAATCGTTACGGTGACGCTGGCGTTCTGGTTTGCCTATGCGCTGAACCGAAGCTGCATGCGGTTCAAGGGGGTCTTTCGCCTGATCGCGATGGCGCCGATTCTGGTTCCCTCGCTGCTGCCGGGCATCGCGCTGGTCTACCTGTTCGGCAATCAGGGGATGATCAAGGAGTTGTTGTTCGGTGCCAGTATCTATGGCCCCATAGGCATCGTGATCGGATCGGTCTTCTTTACCTTTCCACACGCGTTCCTGATCATATCGACTGCGCTCGCGATATCGGATGCGCGGTTGTACGAGGCCGCTGTCAGCTTGCGCTCTACCCCCTGGCGGACATTCTGGACCGTTACCATACCCGGCGCGCGCTATGGCCTGATTTCCGCAGCCTTTGTCGTGTTCAATCTGGTGATCACCGATTTCGGCCTGCCAAAGGTGATCGGCGGCCAGTTCAACGTGCTTGCCGTGGATATCTACAAACAGGTGATCGGCCAGCAGAACTTTGAGATGGGCGCCGTGGTCTCGGTGGTTCTGGTCATCCCCGCAATTCTGGCTTTTGCCATCGACCGGATGGTTCAGTCCAAGCAGGTGGCGCTGCTTTCTGCGCGCTCGGTTCCATATCAGGCAACACCAAACCCAAAGGCTGATCGCATATTCCTGATCTACTGCAGCTTGGTCGGCCTGTTCATCATTGGTCTTCTGGCCGTGTGTCAGTTTGCGGCGCTGATCAAGTTCTGGCCCTACGATCTGAGCCTGAGCCTCAAGAACTACCAGTTCGACAAGATGGATGGCGGCGGCTGGGGGTCGTATTTCAACTCGATCAAACTGGCTTTCCTGACGGCGGTGATCGGCACGACGGTTGTCTTCTTCGGGGCGTATCTGGTGGAAAAATCGAACGGCTTCAAAACCGGACGGTCGATCTTTCAGATGTTCGCCATGCTGCCGATGGCCATCCCGGGCATGGTTCTGGGGCTGTCCTATATCTTCTTCTTCAACAACCCGTCCAATCCGTTCAATGCGATCTACGGCACCATGGCGATCCTGGTGGTTTGCACGGTGACGCATTTCTATACCGTATCGCACCTGACGGCGGTCACCGCTCTCAAGCAGATGGATAAAGAGTTCGAGTCGGTGTCGGCCTCTCTCAAACAGCCAACAATGAAGCTGTTTGCCCGCGTGACGGTGCCGGTCTGTCTGCCTGCGGTGCTGGATATCTCGATCTATCTGTTCGTCAACGCAATGACGACCGTGTCGGCGGTTGTGTTCCTCTACTCACCCAAAACCACACTCGCGTCCATCGCGGTGCTGAACATGGATGATGCCGGGGACATCGCACCCGCAGCCGCAATGGGCATGATGATCTTCTACACCAACGCCGCCGCCCGGATCTTCCACCTGATGGCATCAAAAGGCATCCTGGCCCGCACACAGGCCTGGCGCAGCAGGTAATCCACAAAAAAACTCAAGAACCCGCCGGTCACATATCTCCGGCGGTTTCCTTCTCCCCAAGAACCCGCTCCGCAAAGTCCATAAACGCCCGTATGATCTTGACATCGCGACGCTGGGA
>NZ_JBQFZL010000037.1:0-3380 GCF_056542225.1 Ruegeria sp. AE3
CTACTGGTTGAGCAGGTTTTTGAGGTATTTTCCGTATTCGTTTTTGCCGAATCTTTGGGCGCGGGCTTCGAGGTCGTGGTCGTTGATCCAGCCCAGCGTATGGGCGATTTCGTCGGGTGATCCGGTTTGCAGGCCTTGCCTGTCCTGAAGCGTGCGCACGAAGTTTCCGGCGTCCAGCAGGCTTGCATGGGTTCCGGTATCCAGCCAGGCATATCCGCGTCCCATGCGGTTGACGCTGAGCAACCCGGCCTCAAGGTACATTTCAAGCAAGGTGACAATCTCAAGCTCGCCGCGTGCAGACGGTTTTACGGCGCGGGCCCGTTCAGGGGCAGAGCCGTCCAGAAAGTACAGCCCGGTCACGGCGTAGTTCGATGGCGGCACTTGAGGTTTCTCGACAATCTGGGTGACGGCGCCAGCCTCGTCATAGGCCACGACCCCGTAGCGTTCGGGATCAGCGACCCGATAGCCGAAAACGGTGCCTCCCGTCTCTTTGGCGTCTGCCGATTGCAGGATCTCGGGCAGGCCGTGCCCGAAGAAAATGTTGTCGCCCAGCACCATGGCCGAGGGGGCACCATCCAGAAAGTCTTCTGCCAGAATATAGGCTTGCGCTAACCCGTCAGGAGAAGGTTGAACAATCCAGGTCAGGGACAGGCCCCATTGGCTTCCGTCGCCCAACAGGCGCTGAAACTGCTCCTGATCCTGCGGCGTCGTGATCATCGCGATGTCGCGGATCCCGGCCAGCATCAGCACCGAAAGGGGGTAATAGATCATCGGCTTGTCATAGATGGGCAAAAGCTGCTTCGAGACGCCCATCGTGATCGGATAAAGACGGGTACCTGACCCGCCTGCCAGAATGATACCTTTGCGTTTCTTGCCGTTCCGGGTCGTCATGTGCCGAGCTCTCCAAGGTCTTCAAGTATGCTGTGCAGGCCCGCCTTCCAATCCGGACGGGGCACGCCCAGGTCCGTTGTCAGTGTCGTGCAGTCCAGGCGGCTGTTCAGGGGGCGTTTCGCGGGGGTCGGGTATGCGCTGGACGGGATGTCTTCGACATTGCAGTCAATGCCGGCCTGATCGAAGATCTCGCGGGCAAAATCGGCCCAGCTGACATCAGGGCCACCGCTGCAATGGTAAATTCCGGTCTTTTCATCCGGGTTTGTCAAAAGGGCACGGGCCGCGCCCACACAGGCCCCGGCCAGTTCCGCCGCCGGGGTTGGCCCGCCAATCTGGTCTGCGACGATCGTCAGGCGGTCACGCTCTTTGCCGAGGCGCAGCATGGTTTTGACGAAGTTATGTCCATGTGACGACACCACCCACGAGGTTCGTATGATTGCATGGGGTCCGCCCGCCGCAATCACACCGGCCTCACCCGCCAGCTTGGTGCGCCCATAGGCGCCCAGCGGGCCGGTCGCGTGGTCGGGCGGAAACGGGGCCGTGCCCGCCCCGTCAAACACATAATCCGTCGAGACCTGAACAAACGGCAATCCGCGCCCGGCCGCAGCTTTGGCCAGCGCCGCGGGCGTGGTTCCGTTGATCAGCAGGGCAAGGTCTTCCTCCGCCTCGGCCTTGTCGACGGCGGTATATGCGGCGGCGTTGATCACCGCATCCGCATCGGTGTTGCGAACCAGGGCCGCGCACCCTTCGGGATCGGTAAAATCCGCCTTGTCGCGCCCAAGCGCTTCAACCGAGATTTCCCCGCCACACCGGATCAGTTCCCGGCCCAGCTGACCGGTCGCCCCGAAGACCAGAAGTTTCACGCGCTGACCCCCAGCCGTTCGCCAACGCCGGACCGGCCTTGCAGGGACCGCCACCACTCTTCATTGTTCAGGTACCATTCAACCGTTCTGCGCAGACCCTCCTCTACCGTCACGGATGGGCGCCAGTTCATTTCGTTGCGCATCCGCGAGGGATCGATGGCGTAACGCGCATCATGCCCGGGGCGGTCTGTGACAAAGGTGATCTGGTCCGCATAGACCCCCTGCGGTTTCGGGCGCAGGTCGTCCAGGATCGTGCAAAGCGTCTGCACCAGTTCCAGATTGCTGCGCTCGTTCTCGCCACCGATGTTGTAGGACCGGCCGACAGCCCCCTTTTGCACCACCAGCAAAAGCGCGTCGGCGTGATCCTCGACATACAGCCAGTCGCGGACATTCGAGCCGTCACCATAGATCGGCAGCGCCTTGCCCGCGATTGCGTTCAGGATCACAACGGGGATCAGCTTTTCAGGGAAATGATAGGGTCCGTAATTGTTCGAACAGTTGGTCAGCACCACCGGCAGGCCATAGGTCTCGTGCCAGGCCCGGACCAGATGATCGCTGGAGGCTTTCGATGCGGAATAGGGTGACCGCGGATCATAGGGAGTATCCTCGGTGAACTGGCCGGTGGGGCCCAGGCTGCCAAAGACTTCATCGGTCGAGATATGGTGGAACCTGAAAGTGTCCGGTTTTCCCTGTCCGGCCCAATAGCTGCGCGCCGCCTCCAGCATGTTGTATGTGCCCAGGACATTGGTTTCGATGAAAGCCCCCGGCCCGTCGATGGACCGGTCAACATGGGATTCTGCCGCCAGGTGCATTACCGCATCAGGCGCATGTTCGGCAAACACCGCCTTCAGGGCCGCAGGGTCGCGGATATCTGCGTGAACAAAGGCATAGTTCGGGTTCTCTGCAACCTCGGCAACATTGTCGAGGCAGGCCGCATAGGTCAGCGCATCAAGGTTCACGACCTGATGTCCGTCCGCAATGGCACGCCGCACGACCGCGGACCCGATGAAACCCGCACCACCTGTCACCAACAGTTTCATATTCTATCCTTCGTAAACAAACGGGCTGTCAAAATCGGCCAGGGCAGGCGCAATCCTGTCCTTGTCGCTCAGCACCGGGTTCCCCTGCAAGGGCCAATCAATACCACAGCTGTCCCAGCGCACACCCCCATCGGCATCCGCATTGTAAGAGCTGGTACATTTGTAGCAGATTTCGGTGTCGGGCTCTAACGTCACAAAACCATGGGCAAATCCCGCCGGCACCCAAAGCTGTCGCCCGTTCTCAAAGCTGAGCTCGATGCCGAAAGATTGCCCATAGGTCGGCGATCCCTTGCGGATATCGACAGCGACATCATAAAGCGCCCCCCGGCCCGCCCGCACCAATTTGCCCTGCGCATGCGGAGGCGCCTGAAAATGCAGGCCGCGCAATGTCCCCACCGCGGACGACAACGAATGGTTGTCCTGCACAAACTCCGGCAACACAACCCCAGCCTCTTCCAGCCGCGCCTTGTTCCAGCTTTCAGAAAAAAACCCCCGCAAATCCCCATGCCGCTGCGGGCGAATAACCAACACACCCGACAACCCCGTCCGCTCAATCTCCATAACACCTAACCTCAACCGTCTGTTG
>NZ_JBQFZL010000038.1:0-2457 GCF_056542225.1 Ruegeria sp. AE3
TTCCCCAGCTGCATGATATTGTGTTTTCCTGTTGCGAAGCCGACGTGTTTTTGTTCCATGTAGAACTCGAAGCTCCAGTCGCCGCCGTCGCGGCCGATACCGGATGCCTTGACGCCGCCGAACGGTGTTGGCAGGTGGCGGACGTTTTCCGAGTTCACCCAGATCATCCCGGCTTCAAGCTTGTCGGTGAACCGCAAGGCGCGGGTCAGGTCATTGGTCCAGACATAGCCGGTCAGACCGTATGGTGTGTCGTTGGCGATCTGCAGCGCCTCGTCCTCGGTCGAGAACGGGATCGAGGTCAGAACCGGGCCGAATATCTCTTCGCGCGCGATACGCATCTGGTTATTGGCATCGGTAAACAGGGTTGGGCGAATGAAATACCCTGTGTCGCCGACCTTGGCACCTCCGGCGGCGACAGTCGCACCGTCTTCTTTGGCGATGTCAAAATAGGAAGTCACCTTGTTATAATGCTCCTCGGTCACCAGTGGCCCGATCTCGGTCGCAGGATCCAGCGGATGGCCGACCTTGATGGTGTTGACCCGTTCGATCAGCCTGGCCTCGAACGCCTCCTTGATGGTGTCCTGCACCAGCAGGCGCGAGGATGACGTGCAGCGCTCGCCATTGATCGAGTAGATCATGAAGATCACCGCATCCAGCGCCCGGTCGAGATCGGCGTCGTCGAACACGACAACCGGGTTCTTGCCGCCCAGCTCCAGATGCATCCGCTTGAGCGTATCGGCACCTTGTTTGGTGATGCTGCTGCCGGTGCGGCTTTCACCGACAAAGGCAATCGCCTTGATCAACGGATGTTCCGTCAACGCTTTACCCGCATCGGGGCCGAACCCGTTCACGGTGTTCAGCACCCCCTTGGGCAGCCCGGCCTCTTCGGCGATCTCCACCAACAGGCGAGCGGACAGCGGAGAATCTTCGGCCGGTTTGTGAACCACGGTGCATCCGGCAGCCAAAGCAGGCGCGATCTTCCATGTCGACAGCATGAACGGCGTGTTCCACGGCGTGATCACCCCCACCGGACCAATCGGAACGCGCGTGGTGATGTTCATCAGGGTCTGCGACTTAAGATGCTGACCGTCCCGCGCCTGTATCACCTGATCCGCGAAATACCGGAAGTTCTCGGCCCCCCGCAGCGCGGCCTTGGACATAAAGCGCAGGGTCTGGCCTGTGTCCCAGCATTCACACAGCGCAATTTCCTCGGCACGGGCCTCGATCGCATCGGCAACGTTCAGCAAGATGCGGCGCCGCTCGGTGGCAGGCATGTCGCGCCAATCGGCAAATGCGACATGAGCGGCATTGGCGGCAGCGTCGATATCATCGGCAGTGCCATGGGCGACATCGCAGATCACCGACCTGTCAACCGGAGATGTGGATTGGAACACCCCTGCGGAACCGTCGCGATCTTCGCCCGCGATCCGGTTCTTGATGCCGGTCTCCTTAAACCGCGCCAGAAAGCCCGCCAGCTTCTCGATGTTCGTATCCAGTGCGCTCATGGATCAGGTCTCCTGGTTGGTCGCGCCCAAATGGTCCCGGATCGTGCCGGTCTTGGGCGAAAGGTCTGGGTCAATGTCACGCATCTCAAGCGAGAGCGCGATGGAATGTCCGGCGAAGGCGGGGGACAGATAGGCCTCAACCGCCTCGAAAATGCGCTGCGTGGCGTCCCGTTTGACATCCGCAGCCCGGCCAGCGCGCAGGCGGATCGAGATATCGATAAACCCATGCGCCGGATTGCCGTCCGCGATGGCATAGTGATCGACCCGCGTGGCCCGGACACGAATACCGGGCAGGGGGAATGTCTTGATCCCGGCAGCCGTGGCCCGGATGCATTCGCACAAGCCACTCATATCGATCCTGTCTTCCAGATTGCCGGAATATTCGACGTGAAAATGTGGCATGTGCTCCCCTCAAATGGTAAACATGTTTAGTAAATTGGAACCCCCACTGTCAAGAACCTGCTTTGTTAATCTTTGCATCTTTTGACTCCGCGAATTACAAGACTGCCATGAGTGAACAAAGCCACACCAAAAACACCTCGCGCGCCCTACCGATTGCCTTGCTGCGCGCACGCGAAACCGTCATGGCCCCCATCCGGGACATGCTGCAGGGGATACAACTGACCGAGCAGAAATGGCGCATCCTGCGCGTGCTGGACGAGCTGGGTGAAGTGGAGCAAAGCTCAATCGCCAAAGAGGCCTGCCTGTTGTTGCCAAGCCTCACCCGCATCCTGCGCACGATGGAAGCCGAAGGCCAAATATCACGCCGCCAGGACAGCCATGACAAACGACGCACAATGGTGAAGATCACAAACGAAGGACGAAACATCCTCGCCGAAAACCTCGGAACCTCTCTGCAGATCTACCAAAGTATCGAAAAACAAATGGGACAAGAAAAACTCAATCAACTCCTCGACCTGCTCGAAGAACTCCAAGCCGTCAAAGTCTGACC
>NZ_JBQFZL010000039.1:0-2350 GCF_056542225.1 Ruegeria sp. AE3
GGATAGGACGGAGTTGGCCCTCGAAAGGGCCTCCTCGTAGTAGGTGTCCATTATGTCCTGGAGCCAGATCTCGCAATCGTCTCTCAAGAAGAAGTGCTGACCATCCATCATATGATCTCCACTTCGGCGAACCGGACGTCACCAGCAAGATGATCGTTGATGCTCACGGGCTCAAAGTCAGGACCGTGGATTTTGCCCCTGTCGATCCAGTAACCGGACTTGACCCAGATCGCACGTCGATAGTCTTTGCCACCCCACTTGGCCTTGGTCTTTTGCCAGTCAAGCTCGTCCATGAGATGCTTGGTTTGGTTGATGTTTCCTTTGAGGTGCGTCTGGACGAACTCGACCACTCCCGCTTCAGGCAAGGCGACGAGCCCACTAGCACTCAGTTCTTCCTCCAACCGATCAACGATGGTGTCACGGCTGGTCTGGCGCAGGCGTTCCATGGTCGGGGTCTGATGGTCAGCGATGTTCAGGCTCTTGGCACTGAATCCTTCCGGCAACTCTCTCCGCATCAAGGCGTTATAGACACGGGCCACATTAGCCGGGGCATCAAGGAACTGATGAACCTGACCGACGAGGTTCGAAAACTCATTGGCGCGAGAACCTCCAGATCGTCCGTCATGATTTACGTCCATTACGAGATAACGCCGCTCACCTTCACCAATCCATGACGGCCAGATGTTCGAGGTGAACAAGAAGCAGCAAGACTGCTTGGCGCGTTCAGCTTCAATCCCCTTGCGCTCGATCAGAACATAAGGGTCAGTGATGAAGGTCTTGATTGCGTTTTCCTGCGGCGACCCCGGCTTGATTTGGGTCTCCTCGCAGACTATCAACTTGCTCGTCAAAACTGTGGCGTTGAACTGCTGAGTGAGTTTGTTGACATTGTTCGGCGTGACCGTGTTTTGGGGGCCGAACAGTTCAGTGAGGATCCGGCCCATGGTGCTTTTCCCAGTACCTCTGCCACGCGAGTACAGGAACGGTGCCCAAGCAGGCTTTTCTCCCTCGTTCTGAAGGCTCCATGCCAGCCAGTTCAGGAACTGCTCTCGATCATGGTCAAGCTGAAAAAACTCATCGAAGAATTGCCCGATGATGCCAAGCTCCGAAGAATTGATCTTGAGTTGCCGATATTCAGGTTCAACCCACGTATTGGCCGCGACTGCGCCCCGCGATTTTATAAGTCGACTTGAGTTTCCAGCTTCGCAGATAGCCGTCCCATTCCAAACCTGAAAGGATCGCTCGACGTCGGTATGTTGTGCTTCGATTAACAGGGTAAACAAGCCTTTTACCAGTTCCCTGCTCAGTGGAACGTCGGAATACTCGTCTCGTACCCGGTTCAGGATCATCCGCTCTACGTCGTTTCGCGATAGCGGCACTCCGAGATTCTCCACGTCGAAGAACTTGTTATCTCTGCGAACGATCTGGTCGCCGAAGGCCTTGGCCAGACGTTGAACTTGTTCGGTTACCTCCGTTCCAGTTGCAGGTTTATTGTTATTTTGCATTGATGGTTATCTCCCATCATTGATGCTCCTAGCTTAGCCAGACACCCCATATCAGGAGAGGGCTGATTAAGCCTTTTCGAGGGGCTGGCACTAGGTGCACAATCGCGTTCTTCTCTCCTATAGAGTGCCCTGGAAGAAATTTCGCACCAAAAACGGACTGAAACCCCTTATTTTTATGACAATTATGGCCGTCAGTAGGTCGCGGGCGGAATCTAGCCCGATTTGACCGAATTTGGCTGCTGAAATTGGTGAAATACTAGACTTCACCGGGGTCTTTTTTATGGTCCACGGCCAGCATCAGAACATGGGATGCATAAAAGAAATTCTCCTCCTGACCAACAAGGCCGGAATCCCATTTGAACCCATGAATGAGGTTGGTTCTTAGGCAATAAGCAATGTGCAGTAGTGCGGCAATCCGTTGGGTATAGTCGTCAGGGTCGTCTCTGAATACCTGTTCAATACGGTTCATAGAGTTTGTGGAATGTTGCGTAAGCTCTTCTAAGTGAGTCGAAATTTGGGCTCCATCAATGTGCCTGCCGCTAAAATGTTTGTATGCCTGCCGGAACCTCTTTGACGTAGTGAAATCGTGCAACCCTTTCGCGGCAGCGTCTTCGATGCGATCATAGTTTGATACTTCATTCGGCATCAATGCTCGCGCGATCTGCTCTCGCAGGCGGTCGTCGGCTGGTTGGATGATCTGGTGCTCGAAGAAACTCCAAATCAAAACATAATAGGCAATGGAACTTTTGAGGGGACCGCTTAACTCAGGACAATCTGGTCGATGGCTTTTAAGCCAGATGTCGAATGAACTCATAAAAGCCTCCTTACTTAACATTTTAGCCTTATCG
>NZ_JBQFZL010000040.1:0-2128 GCF_056542225.1 Ruegeria sp. AE3
TTCGTTTGCTAAGCTAGAGAAGTGTCTCCGGTGCGCAGTGGCGCATTTCTGTTGTTCACGACGTTAGAACAACAGATTGCGGCGACAAACTTATTCACACGTACTTCGAGCAGCTAAAGAGTATATGATGAAAACTCTAAATCTGTCCGGTAGGCGCTGACTTCAGACACCTTAACATGTCCGTCATCGAATGATTTGGAACACGAGCGTTTGATTGGCTTAGGAGGATCAGGCTCGCCGCAGTTTCAATCTACGCCGCGTTCTGATGATGCAGCAAGCGGCGTTTCTGGATTGTCTGGTGTTTGATTTCCTTTCTGCGTCTGAGGATTGTTTCGGCTCGACCGAAATAGACATCGGCGGGTGTCAGATTGCTGATGCTCTCGTGGTATCGGTTGTGGTTGTAGTGATTGATGAAGTCGCCGATGGCCTGTTCGAGCGCTCCTGGCAGATAGTAGTTTTCCAGCAGGACACGGTTCTTCATCGTCTGATGCCATCGCTCAATCTTGCCCTGGGTCTGCGGATGGTTGGGCGCTCCCCGAACATGATCCATACCCTGCTCATCCAGCCATTTCGCCAACTCGCCAGAGATGTAACTGCTGCCGTTGTCGCTGAGCAGCCGGGGCTTGTGGGCAACGGTGACACTGTCACAACCTGATGCAGCCAAAGCGTCTTCCAGCGTTCCTGTGACATCGTCAGCTTTCATCGTGGTGCAAAGGCGCCAAGAGACAACGTAACGGCTGTAATCATCCAGGATCGTAGACAGGTAGAACCAGCCCCAACCGATGACTTTGAGATAGGTGAAGTCGGTCTGCCAAAGCTGGTTCGGCCGCACAGTCTTCTCATGGAATTCATCCGCCGCTTTGATGGTGATGCAGGCTGGGCTAGTGATCAGATCTTGTGCCTTCAGAAGCCTGTAAACACTGGCCTCAGAAACGAAGTAGCGCCTGGTGTCGGTGAACCGCACCGCAAGCTCGCGGGGCGATAACTCGGGTTCTTCCAGAGCCAGTTCCACGATCTGCTTGCGCACCTTGTCGGGGATGCGGTTCCAAACCCTACCTGGCCGGGAATGGCGATCCTCAAGCCCGGCCTCGCCGAAAGACAGATACCTGTCGTACCAGCGGTAGAAGGTCGTTCTGGGAATGCCGAGCTTTTCCAGTGTGCGTTTGATCGGCAGGTGCGAACCGTCAACCAGCCGGATGATCTCAAGCTTTTCGGATGCGGGATATCTCATTCGTCGTCTCCCCCATCCTCGAACATGCTTTTTTTGAGCAGCCGGTTCTCAAGGGTCAGGTCGGCGACTACCTCTTTCAGCGCCGACGATTCCGCTCTCAAATCCTTCACCTCAGAGCTGGTAGCCTGGCGTGCGGTATCGCCAGCCAACCGCTTCTTACCGGCCTCAAGGAACTCTTTCGACCAGCTGTAATACAGGCTCGTAGCTATTCCTTCACGGCGACACAGCTCCGCTATGCTGTCTTCACCACGAAGCCCATCCAACACAATACGGATCTTCTCCTCTGCCGAATGCTGGCGCCGTGTCTTCCTGCGGATGTCTTTGACAACTCTCTCTGCTGACGCTTTCTGTTTCCCGGATTTCATTCTCATCTCCACTCTCTGATGGTTACGATGAGCCTGAAATCCTCCGCTACGCAATCAACCTAGTCTGTTCCATGGGTGCTGATGGCGGACAACGCGGCTGTGCCAAGACAAATGAAAGGCCCAATATTCATCCCCGAGCATTCGCTGAACTGCCTAAGGGCTGGTAGGGTACGGGCATGATTGCGATGATTTTTACGGTCTCGCTTGCTAAAAACAGTGGTTGTCTCGGATGCCGCGCATGGAAGTGCTTGTTCGACACATGACATCATGGCTCCGGCAAAACTTTGGACAGCGCAGCTGTCAGCTTGACAACTAGGTGTTTGATCCCACGGTTTGATGGTGTGATCCTTTCGTTTGAATGGAAGGAAGCACTATGGGACAAATTCGTCATGGCAGCGCCTCGACCACGCACGCCATCAGAGCTCACATACAGCGATCGCAAGCTTCGATCACGGAGCTGAGCCGGGAACTGGGGATCAATCCCAAGACCGTAGCCAAATGGCGGAAGCGCAAAACGGTTGAGGATCAGAAG
>NZ_JBQFZL010000041.1:0-1980 GCF_056542225.1 Ruegeria sp. AE3
AGCTCCCCCTATTACTGTGCGACTTTTTGTTTGTGTTTGTTGAACTG
Source organism: Ruegeria sp. AE3 (assembly GCF_056542225.1). Taxonomy (NCBI): domain Bacteria; kingdom Pseudomonadati; phylum Pseudomonadota; class Alphaproteobacteria; order Rhodobacterales; family Roseobacteraceae; genus Ruegeria; species Ruegeria sp. AE3. The sequence continues at coordinate 48 of NZ_JBQFZL010000041.1, forward strand.
TTGGTCGAAGAGGTTTTTGAAGGGGCCGTTTTTCTGCATGAGTTGGTCGAGGTTTCCCTGTTCGGCGATAGCGCCGTCCTGGATGACGATGATCTTGTCTGCCTCCAGCACGGTTGACAGGCGGTGGGCGATGACGATGACGGTGACATCCTGTGTCAGGGCGTCCAGCGCCTCTTTGACCAGCGATTCCGATTCCGCGTCCAGCGCGCTTGTGGCCTCGTCCAGCAGCAGGATTTCGGCCTTGCGCAGAATGGCGCGGGCAATCGCGATGCGCTGTTTCTGACCGCCCGACAGAAAGGTTCCGTTTTCGCCCACCGGGGTCTCATAGCCCTGCGGCAGGTCAGTGATGAACTGATGCGCATGTGCGGCCCGGGCTGCCGCGATCACCTCTTCATCGCTCGCCTCGGGTGCCGAGCAGCGCAGGTTGTCCATCACCGAGGCCGAGAACAGGAACGTGTCCTGACCGACATACGAGATTTTCCGCCGCAGCGAGGCAAAGCTGACATCCCTCAGGTCCCGGCCATCGATCTCGACGCTGCCCTGATCGGGGTCGTAAAACCGCATGATCAGGCCAAACAACGTGGATTTGCCACCACCGGACTGGCCGACAAGGGCGGTGGTTTTCCCGGCCTCGAAAGTGGCGCTCATGTTGTCGATCACCGGCACCGTGCCCTGATAGCCAAAGGTCACATTGCGCAGCGTGATCTGTCCGGGGCCGTCACTCAGGTCACGGGCCCGGGGGCTTTCCACCATCGTGTCCTCCTGATCCAGCAGGCTGAACAACAGGCCGACACCGACCATGCAGGTTTCAATCTGGACCCGCATCCTGGACAGGCGCTTGGCGGGTTCATAGGCCATCAGCAAAGCGGTGATGAAGGACATCAGCTGACCCGCGGTCGGCTGTTCGGTGCCCGCGATGCCCATCGTGCTGACAATGAGAACCCCGGCAACCGCCAGACCGGCCAGAAACTCCATCAGCGGGCTGGCAATGGCCTGCAGCCGGGCGATGTCGTTCGAGCGCTGTTCGACCTTCCGGATCGCGGTCTCCATTCGGTCGATCATGCGATCTTCAAGCGCAAACACCTTGATCACCTTGATCCCCGCCGAGGTCTCCTGCAGCACCCGGATGATCTCTGCCAGCGATTTGAACTCGGCCTGCATGATCGAGCGCACGCTTTTCAGCAGATACCGCACCCCCAGCAGGGCAATCGGGCCCACCACAAAGAACATCACCGACAGGACCGGCTGCTGATACACCATGACCACAATCAGGCCGACCAGGGTCAGGGCATCGCGGACAAACCCGGTGACCAGAACATCGATCAGGCTCCGGGCCGATTGCGCGCCATTGGTCGTGCGCATCAGCAGATCCGACGATTCAGTGGTCGAGAAGAACGACACTCCGTGCCGGACCAGCTTGCGGTACAGCTTCTCCTGCTGCTGAGCCACAATCCGGTTGCCCGCGCGTGCCAGAAAAACGGCCTGAATATACGAGGCCACCGCCTTGGTCAGGAACAGAAGCACAACCCCCAGCGCAATGACATGCACCCATCCCCGCAATTCCGGGCTGGTCATGGCATCGATGATATATTCCATCATGTAAGCCGAGCCGGCGGTGGTGACCGCCACCGCGATCATCGCCAGGATCGCAACGCCGTAAAGCCCGCCCTGCGCATAAAAGCTCTCACCGACAAGCCGGCCCATATAGCCCGATCGCCACTTGTTCCAGGCGCGCTTCATCATTGCGTTCTCCAAATCCGTGAAACGGTGCGCACGCCCAGATACCCCATATCCCGCCGCGCCTAAAGGACAGATGCAACCCTGCGGCAGACCAACCCATCCCAACATCCAAACACGCTAAATAAGACCTAACCACCAAACCCGCAACCAATACCAAATACTCAAGCAATCCATAACCGCAATCGAACGGCTA
>NZ_JBQFZL010000042.1:0-1923 GCF_056542225.1 Ruegeria sp. AE3
CACCCCTATGAAGATGACGACGGAAGAGGCCTTTGTTAAGGTTTTGCAGATGCATGGAATTGAGCATGCGTTTGGGATCATTGGCTCGGCGATGATGCCGATTTCGGATCTGTTTCCGAAGGCTGGGATCATGTTCTGGGACTGTGCGCATGAGGGCAGCGCGGGGATGATGGCGGATGGCTACACCCGTGCCACCGGCAAGATGTCGATGATGATTGCGCAGAACGGCCCGGGCATCACCAACTTCGTGACCGCCGTCAAGACTGCCTACTGGAACCACACGCCGCTTCTGCTGGTGACCCCGCAGGCGGCCAACAAGACCATCGGTCAGGGTGGCTTCCAGGAAGTCGAGCAGATGAAGCTGTTCGAGGACATGGTTGCCTATCAGGAAGAGGTCCGCGACCCGACCCGCGTCTGCGAGGTTCTAAACCGTGTGATCATGCAGGCCAAGCGCGCCAGCGCCCCGGCCCAGCTGAACATCCCGCGCGACATGTGGACCCAGGTTGTCGATATCGACCTGCCCGCCATTGTCGAGTTCGAGCGCCCCTCGGGTGGCGAAAGCGCCGTGGCCCAGGCGGCCGAGCTGCTGTCGAACGCCAGGAACCCTGTCATTCTGAACGGGGCCGGTGTGGTTCTGGCCGAAGGCGGCATCGAGGCGTCGAAAGCGCTGGCCGAGCGTCTGGATGCGCCGGTCTGCGTCGGCTACCAGCACAATGACGCCTTCCCGGGCAGCCACCCGCTGTTTGCCGGTCCGCTGGGCTATAACGGTTCGAAAGCGGGGATGGAGCTGATCAGCGAGGCGGATGTTGTCCTGTGCCTCGGCACCCGTCTGAACCCGTTCTCGACCCTGCCGGGCTATGGCATCAACTACTGGCCCGCGGATGCGAAGATCATCCAGGTTGACATCAACCCCGACCGTATCGGCCTGACCAAAGCTGTCAGCGTCGGCATCATCGGCGACGCTGCCAAGGTGGCAAAGGGCATTCTGGCCCAGCTGAGCGACACAGCCGGTGACGAAGGCCGCAAGGAGCGCAAAGAGCGCATCGCGCAGAAGAAATCGGCCTGGGCGCAGGAACTGACCTCGATGACCCACGAGGATGACGATCCGGGCACCACCTGGAACCAGCGTGCCCGCGCGGCCAAGCCCGACTGGATGAGCCCGCGCATGGCGTGGCGCGCCATTCAGGCGGCACTACCGAAAGAGGCGATCATCTCGTCCGACATCGGCAACAACTGCGCCATCGGCAACGCCTATCCGTCGTTTGAAGAGGGGCGCAAATACCTGGCGCCGGGCCTGTTCGGCCCCTGCGGCTATGGCCTGCCCGCCGTCGTCGGTGCCAAGATCGGCTGCCCGGATGTTCCGGTTGTGGGCTTTGCCGGTGACGGTGCCTTTGGCATCGCGGTGAACGAGCTGACCGCGATCGGCCGCGAGGAATGGCCCGCCGTGACCCAGATCGTGTTCCGCAACTACCAGTGGGGCGCGGAAAAGCGCAACTCGACCCTGTGGTTCGACGACAACTTCGTGGGCACCGAGCTGGACACCAAGGTGTCTTATGCCGGTATCGCGCAGGCCTGTGGCCTGAAAGGCGTTGTCGCGCGCACCCAGGACGAGCTGACCGCGGCGCTGAACCAGGCGATCGAGGACCAGAAGAACGGCATCACCACGCTGATCGAGGCCCTGATCAACCAGGAGCTTGGCGAGCCTTTCCGCCGCGACGCGATGAAAAAACCCGTCGCAGTCGCCGGCATCAGCGCCGATGACATGAAAGCGCAGGGCGCTTAACCCCAGGACGAGGCCGGAGCACATGACCCTGACACCCGTCGAGCTGTTGCGGCAAAACGCTCCGGCCACCCGTCCCATAATCGCCCTCAGCGAAGGCAACGACCCCCGCATCACCAAAGGAGCCCTCAACGCGCAGAGGG
>NZ_JBQFZL010000043.1:0-1902 GCF_056542225.1 Ruegeria sp. AE3
ATGCCAGCCCATGCGCAGGAATGGACCCCAGCTTCGGAACAGCTCGCCGATACCTATCCAGCGCCGGCCTATTCACCCTATGCTGGTCGAACTTTCCCGGAACGGCCACTTTGGGGAGAGACGCATCTTCATACGGGACAATCTATGGACGCCGGAGGTTTCGGTGCGCGCCTTGACCATGAGGATGCTTATCGTTTTGCGCGCGGAGAAGAGATCATCGCGTCCTCTGGCCAGCCTGTTCGCCTGTCGCGCCCATTAGACTGGCTGGTTATTGCAGATCACTCGGACGGTATGGGCATGATCTTCGACGCTCTTGCAGGCAATCCGTCGGTTACGCGCTATGAACAGGGCAAACGTTGGTCCGACGGGTTCCGCGCGGGCGGACAGACAGCAGTGGATACAGCGCTTGACCTGATCGGAAGCGTTTCTCAGGGCGCCATCGAAGAGGAAATGTTCAACAATTACATGCCCGGCTCGCGAAGGTTCGCAACGATTTGGTCGGACAACCTCAAGACCGCCGAGCGCTTCTACGAGCCCGGCATCTTTACCCCAATGCTCGGGTTCGAATGGACTTCGCTCGTCGCGGGCAACAACATGCACCGCAACGTGATTTTCCGCGATGGGCCGGACCGCGTTGGGCAAGTTGTTCCCATGGTGATGACGCCGCCCTGGGGCAGTCCCGATCCCATGGATCTCTATGCCTATCTCGAGGCCTACGAGGAGAAGACCAACGGCGCGGTGCTGGCACTTGCACATAACGGCAACCTGTCCAACGGGGTGATGTTTCCGATCGACATCCGGTTCGACGGCTCGCCTGTGACTCAAGAGTACGTTGAAGCCCGGGCCAAATGGGAACCGCTCTATGAGATCACTCAGATCAAGGGCGACGGCGAGGCACACCCGTTTCTCAGCCCGAATGACGAGTTTGCCGACTATTACAATTGGGATGTCGGCAACCTCGATCTATCCGAAGCCAAGACCGAGGATATGCTGGCGCGAGAATATGCCCGCGAAGCGCTGAAGAGCGGGCTGGCGCTGGAAGCTGAGTTCGGGACAAATCCTTACAAGTTTGGGTTCAGCGGCGCGACAGACAGTCATACCGGTCTTGTGACCGCCGAAGAAGAGAATTTCTTTGGCAAGCACACCGGGTACGAGCCGTCCGCAGAGCGGATGCAGCATCCTTTCATGAAGAATGAAAACGGTGAGCTGTTCGCTTGGCAGATGGTCGCTGCCGGTCTCACGGCGGTCTGGGCCGAGGAGAATACACGCGAAAGCATCTTCGACGCCATGGCGCGCAAGGAAGTCTACGCCACGACCGGCCCTAGAATATCGGTTCGTTTCTTCGGTGGCTGGGACTTTGACGAGGCCGATATCGCATCTCGTATTCCGTCAACCGTAGGGTATTCGAAAGGCGTGCCAATGGGCGCTGACCTGTCCGCTGCACCCGATGGTGCCGAGGCGCCAACATTCATGGTGGCCGCGCTAAGGGATCCGATTGGCGCCAACCTCGACCGCATCCAGGTCGTGAAGGGCTGGCTCAATGAGGACGGCACGACCAGCGAAGCCATCTATGACGTCGCCTGGTCCGACGGGCGCGTCCCCGGCTCGGATGGCATGCTGCCCGCGGTAGGTGATACGGTGAATGTGGCAACGGCGAGCTGGGCCAACTCGATCGGGGCATCCGAGCTTGCGACCGTCTGGACCGACCCGGATTTCGATCCGGCACGCCCGGCCTTCTACTACGCCCGGGTATTGGAGATCCCCACACCGCCTTGGTATGTCTACGATGCCTATCGCTACGGGATCGAGATTCCTGAAGGCGCACCAATGTCGCAGCAGGAGCGCGCCTACACGTCTCCGATCTGGTACACGCCGCAAGGCTGATGGAAGGCGGAAGTTTGG
>NZ_JBQFZL010000044.1:0-1872 GCF_056542225.1 Ruegeria sp. AE3
GGGCTCTGAGCGGCCGCTACGGTCAATCATGAGAGACGTCCGGTATGAGATGGCGGACGACTGCGGCCGTCCGCCAAGGCCTCAGATGTCGATCTTCTCGGCGATGCTGAGCGCGTCATCGAGTTCGACGCCGAGGTATCGCACCGTGCTGTCCACCTTGGTGTGACCCAGCAGGAGCTGGACGGCGCGGAGATTGCCGGTCTTCCTGTAGATCAGTGCGGCCTTGGTCCGTCGCAGCGAATGCGTGCCGTAGCCGCTTGGATCCAGTCCGATTGCACACACCCAGTCGTGAACAAGGCGCGCATACTGCCTTGTCGAGATGTGCGGTGAGCCGTGGAACCTGCTTGGGAACAGGTTGACCTGTCCAAGCATTTGGGACGATGTGACCCATGCGAGCACGCTTCTGCGTGTATTCTCGGACACCTCGAACTGAACTGGACGCCCGGTCTTGCTCTGGATGACCGACACGCGGTCCCGGACGTTTCCACCAGCGACGAGGTCCACGACCTTGAGTCGAACCAAGTCACACCCGCGGAGCTTGCTGTCTATGGCGAGATTGAACAATGCCAAGTCGCGCAGGTTATCCGCGAGCTCTAGCCGAGCGCGAATGGCCCAAACCTGCCTTGGCAGGAGCGGGCGTTTCTGGCCGATCAGCCGCCCCTTGTTCCACGGCGGACGTGATGGTCGGATTGCCGGTAGCTGTTTACTGGACATGATGGAGTCTCCGTCCAGCCCTCCCACACCAGGCATCGGCACCGTGCCAACGCGCGGATTTTACCTTAAGAGGACGAGTGTCCGCTTCGCGAACATCTGTTTCTTCAAGCCTAGCTGCGGTGCGTTGGTCTGCTCGGAGCCCAGAACAGTCGCTCCATAAGACATCAATCGGAGCCTGCAGCCGATGCGGTAAGAAGAGAATTAGAGGGCTGGAGCGGTTCCAGTTTTCTTTTCCAGTGACCGCAGTACAACAATCATGTAAGCGGAAAGACCGGCCGCGAAAAAACACCAAATCGATGTAAAAGCGTGGGACGCGAAGAAAAAGCCGACCAAGACTGAGATCAGGATAAGAAGTCCAAAAACTCTGATTTTAGGGTGAGAAGACAACAGCAGCGGGACACAGATGATCACGGCATATATCACCCGCGCCACCATTTTGCTCGTTTCATTAGTGAACATCTCCGGATTCAAATAACGGATCGAATTGTGAATGAGGTCAATCTGCAGAATGCTTGGATTCAACATGATAGGCAGGTACAAGAGCGACCCTCCAGCAATGCCCAAAACTGTAAAGGCGATGAAGAGGCGTTGCCGAAAACGGTACGGCTCGCAAGCAGCAGCTGAAAATGGCACCCAAGTTGGCCAAAACCAGTACGCAAAGAACAGAAAAACCATCGCCGCTGAGACACTTTCATAACCTTGGTGCTTTTCAATTCCTAGCCACACAAAACCTTCCGCAACCTGCTGCATTCCAAAGAAAAGTGGATAAGTCGCTAGCGGTAAGATACGTACACCGACCCGCCAAGCAAGCGGAATTGTGATCGCGCTACTTGCGATCAAGACGCCGCCTACAGCAAAACTGGCATTTGCAGAAAAACACATACTCTTACAACTTTAGCACGCTTTGTCTTGCACGTCTCGTAGCAGCAAATTGGCTCGACAAATCACCCTAAACTGTCCCATTGGCGCTGACGTCAGACATCTTCGTCGCAAGTATCACCTCGGTTCAATGCGGACCTGGAAACGGGTTTCTTGATTGTCACTTTTTCCGTCCAAAGCGACCATTATTTCAAACAGACAGGGAATGCGTAGAGATGGCTTTTTAGATTAATAATTCCGTTAACGTTCGGTATAGGCCAAATCCTGCTCCCGCAACCA
>NZ_JBQFZL010000045.1:0-1691 GCF_056542225.1 Ruegeria sp. AE3
GAGGGTGTGTGAAAACTCCCCTATTTTGACCGGACTGATGGTATAATTTCCGTATTCGGTACGGAGGTTGTTGATGACGCAATTTATCGAGGGTCTGGACCGGCAGCAGGCGATGTTGCTGCCCGAATGTCTGGACGATTATGTTGATGAGAACAGTCCTGTCCGTGCCATTGATGCCTTTGCAGACCTGCTTGATCTTGCGGTGCTGGGATTCAATGCGATGCCAGCGGCAACTGGACGGCCTGGCTATCATCCTGGCTTGTTACTTCGGATTTATCTTTACGGGTATTTGAACCAGATCCAGTCATCGCGTCGTCTGGAGCGCGAGTGCGGTCGCAATCTGGAACTTGTCTGGCTGACGGGTCGGTTGAAGCCGGACTTCAAGACGATTGCCGACTTTCGGAAAGACAACGGCCCCGCGATCCGCAAGGTGTGCCAGCAGTTTGTCGCGCTATGCCGCAACATGAACCTGCTCGATGGGGATGTGGTTGCCATTGACGGTAGCCGGTTCAAGGCGCTGAACTCCAAGGCCAAGAATTACACGCGCGGTAAGCTGCGCCAGAAGTTGGGTGAGATTGACAAGGCAATCGAGCGCTATTTGGGTGAGTTGGATCGCGCCGACGAAGTGTTTGAACAGACCAGCACGGTGCTGCCAGAGGCCCGCATGGAACGCACTTTGAGAAAGTTAGAGCATCTGCAAAAGGAGGCGGTGCGCTACAGATCAATCGGGCAGCGCATGGATGAGACCGGCGAAACCCAAGTCTCACTTAGTGATCCTGATGCCCGATCCATGGCAACAACGGCCCGGATGCCCCGCATTGTCGGCTACAATGTTCAAACGGCCGTCGAAGCCAATCACCACCTGATCGTTGCGCATGAAGTAACAATGCTTGGGTTCGACCGGGATGCCTTGTCGATGATGGCCGCGGCAGCAAATGATGTCATGACGACAGATCAGCTCACAGCAATCGCGGATAAAGGTTACTACAAGAGCGAGGAGATTGTCGCCAGCGAAGAGGCTGGTATCTCGGTTGTCGTTCCCAAACCCATGACATCAAACGCCGCTGCACGCGGTCAGTTTGACAAGGCTGACTTCGCATATGACAGCGGCAAGGATGTCTATGTCTGCCCGGCAGGCAAGCAACTGACCTACAGATTTACCGGCCAGCAAGACGGCAAGGCCATCAGAGCGTATTGGTCTGGGGCCTGCGCCGATTGCGTCATCAAGGACAAATGCACGGCCAGCAAGGAACGGCGCGTGCGTCGATGGGAGAAAGAGGATGTGCTTGAGCGAGTACAAGAAAGGTTGGACGCAGACCCAGCCCAACTGGCCGTCCGCAGCATGACCGTCGAGCATCCCTACGGCACGATCAAATCATGGATGGGCGCGACGCACTTCACGATGCGCAGGTTGAAAAATGTCGCCACCGAGATGGCGCTGCACGTACTCGCCTACAACATGACCCGCGTGCTGAAGATCATGGGCGTACCAGCGATCATCGCAGCTATGAACGCGTAAGAGCCCTCGTTTGCCCTGAAATTTGCGCCCAAATGGCCCTATCCGTCTCAGATGGCTTCCGCCGACCTCACAATCCATCCTGTCCATCAAAATGATGATCCCAAGCCAAAAAGGACACAAAAGTCAAAACCGATTGGACGCTCCGAGATCAACCAAGTTTCCACACACCCTC
>NZ_JBQFZL010000046.1:0-1329 GCF_056542225.1 Ruegeria sp. AE3
TTCGACCAGCATAGGGTGAATAGGCCGGCGCTGGATAGGTATCGGCGAGCTGTTCCGAAGCTGGGGTCCATTCCTGCGCATGGGCTGGCATCGCCGTCGCTAGGATCGTCGTTGCGAGTAGTGCAATCGCTCCGCTAGTGGCAGTGCGCTTCGACCGTGTCATGCTTTCTCCTCCTAACAAATCAATTCTGGTGCGATTTTGTTGGTACTCGATTGGATAATTGATCCACCTAGAAGGATATCGACAGCGTGAAGAAGCCGCCGACCCCTTCGGTTCGGTTTTTGGTTTCGAACTCTTTATAGGCTCGAAGGCTTGCGTAGACCGCCCGTCCTCCGATCTCTCCACTGTATGCGATTTGAGGACCGACACCATAGGTCTCGGATCGGAATCCGCCGAGCGCCGCTGGCGCTCCCTGGTCATTGGATATTTGCTTGTATGCAAAACCCACCGCACCCAATTGCCAGTTCTCCGAGACAAACTTTGACATTGCCCAGTCCAGGTGGATGGACTCGCCATTGGTGTAATCCGTGTCTGAATTTTCGAAGTTGTACGTCAAACCCAACGTGGCCGACGCCTCCCATCCGCTTTCCGGATTGAAATAGGTATATGCCCCTCCAACGTCGATCGCAGCATGACCGATGCCGATGTTCGCAAGACGGTCTGCATCGTAGTCTCCGACAGGTATTGCGCCCGTCGCATAGACCATCCAGTTGTCCTTGCCCTTGTTCCAGAACAGTTGGACCGTGGGGTAAAGATCGCTGAACCCGGTTACCTTTTTCGATGCGCCCCCGGAGACTGGTCCGAGTGTCACATCCGCGTCCACATCACTGGATGCGAAGATGGTCGCAAGCGAAAAGGCGATTTGACCGCCCAGAACCGTGGTTTCGGGGCTATAGCTCGGAATGACGAACTGTCCAAGATACCGTGCGTCTACGCCCAACCGGATTTCACCACCCAGTTCAAGTTCCTGTCCGCCGGAAACATCACCAGAATAAGCATAGGTAACGAGGGGCACCGAAAATCCCGTCTGAGGCGGGATTGCCGCAAAGCTCGCGTACTGCCCCGGTAACCAGAAGCTTACGCCACCTTCGTCTGCACTAGCACATGTGCTTGCGGACATCGCGGCTATCATGCACGGACCGGCTTTCAAGACCGATCCGAGCTTTGCAGAGAACCGGATGTGATCGCTCCAGGAAGTCTTTGTCATTCACCCGGCGTGTACCAGATCGGTGACGTGTAAGTGTTTGATATCTGACTGGAATTTTTGGTTGCGGGAGTAGGATTTGAACCTACGACCTTCAGGTTATGAGCCTGACGAGCTACCGGGC
>NZ_JBQFZL010000047.1:0-1273 GCF_056542225.1 Ruegeria sp. AE3
CGGATTTTTCACCCAGTCCTTGTCGGACCGCGATCCTGAGCTTTTTGGCTCGATCCGGTCTGAGCTGGGTCGTCAGCGCGACGAGATCGAGCTGATTGCGTCCGAGAACATCGTCTCTGCCGCCGTGATGGAGGCGCAGGGTTCGGTGATGACCAACAAATATGCCGAAGGTTACCCGGGCCGACGCTATTACGGAGGCTGCGAGTTTGTTGATATCGCCGAGAATCTGGCCATCGACCGCGCCAAGCAGCTGTTTGGCTGTGGCTTTGCCAATGTGCAGCCGAACTCGGGCAGCCAGGCCAACCAGGGGGTGTTCCAGGCGCTGATCCAGCCCGGCGACACCATTCTGGGCATGAGCCTGGATGCCGGTGGCCACCTGACCCACGGCGCGCGGCCCAACCAGTCGGGCAAGTGGTTCAACGCCGTGCAATACGGCGTGCGCCAGCAGGACAACATGCTGGACTATGATCAGGTCGAGGCGCTGGCGAAAGAGCATAACCCCAAGCTGATCATCGCGGGCGGTTCGGCCATCCCGCGTCAGATCGACTTTGCCCGCATGCGCGAGATCGCCGACATGGTCGGCGCCTATCTGCACGTGGACATGGCGCATTTCGCCGGTCTGGTCGCGGCAGGCGAGCATCCCAGCCCGTTCCCCTACGCGCATGTGGCGACCACCACCACACACAAGACCCTGCGCGGCCCACGTGGGGGCATGATCCTGACCAATGATGAAGATATCGCTAAGAAAGTGAATTCGGCGATCTTCCCCGGCATTCAGGGCGGCCCGCTGATGCATGTGATCGCGGCCAAGGCCGTGGCCTTTGGCGAGGCGCTGCGCCCCGAGTTCAAAAGCTATATCCAGCAGGTCGTGATCAATGCGCAGGCGCTCAGCGATCAGCTGATCAAGGGCGGGCTCGACACCGTGACCCACGGCACCGACACCCATGTGGTGCTGGTTGACCTGCGCCCCAAGGGCGTCAAGGGCAACGCCACCGAAAAGGCCCTGGGCCGGGCGCATATCACCTGCAACAAGAACGGCGTGCCATTTGACCCGGAAAAGCCGACCATCACGTCGGGCATCCGCCTGGGCAGCCCCGCCGGCACCACCCGCGGCTTTGGCGAGACCGAATTCCGCCAGATCGCCGACTGGATCATCGAAGTGGTCGACGGCCTGGCAGCCAACGGCGAAGACGGCAACTCCGAAGTCGAAGCCCGCGTCCGCGCCCAGGTCGCAGATCTCTGCAACCGCTTCCCCATCTACCCGAACCTGTAA
>NZ_JBQFZL010000048.1:0-1120 GCF_056542225.1 Ruegeria sp. AE3
AAGACGACGCTGACCGCAGCGATCACCAAGTATTTTGGTGACTTCAAGGCGTATGACCAGATTGACGGCGCGCCGGAAGAGAAAGCGCGCGGCATCACCATCTCGACCGCGCATGTGGAATACGAGACCGACGCGCGCCACTATGCGCATGTCGACTGCCCCGGCCACGCCGACTACGTCAAGAACATGATCACCGGTGCTGCTCAGATGGACGGCGCGATCCTGGTTGTGAACGCCGCGGACGGCCCGATGCCGCAGACCCGCGAGCACATCCTGCTGGGCCGCCAGGTTGGCATCCCGAAGATGGTCGTGTTCATGAACAAGGTTGACCAGGTTGACGACGAAGAGCTGCTGGAACTGGTGGAAATGGAAATCCGCGAGCTGCTGTCTTCGTATGAATACCCCGGCGACGATATTCCGATCATCGCAGGTTCGGCTCTGGCCGCGATGGAAGGCCGTGACCCTGAAATCGGCGAGAACAAGATCCGCGAGCTGATGGCGGCTGTTGACGAATATATCGACACGCCCGAGCGTGCTGTTGACCAGCCGTTCCTGATGCCGATCGAAGACGTGTTCTCGATCTCGGGCCGTGGTACCGTTGTGACCGGCCGTATCGAGCGTGGCGTGATCAACGTTGGCGACGAGATCGAAATCGTCGGCATCCGCGACACCTCGAAAACCACCTGCACCGGCGTTGAAATGTTCCGCAAGCTGCTGGACCGCGGTGAAGCGGGCGACAACATCGGCGCCCTGCTGCGTGGTGTGGATCGTGACGGCGTTGAGCGTGGCCAGGTTCTGTGTAAGCCGGGTTCGGTGACACCGCACACCAAGTTCGAAGCCGAAGCCTATATCCTGACCAAGGAAGAAGGCGGCCGTCACACCCCGTTCTTCGCGAACTACCGTCCGCAGTTCTACTTCCGTACGACTGACGTGACCGGCACCGTGACCCTGGCGGAAGGCACCGAGATGGTCATGCCCGGCGACAACGTGTCGTTCGGCGTTGAACTGATCGCACCGATCGCGATGGAGCAGGGCCTGCGCTTCGCCATCCGCGAAGGCGGCCGCACCGTCGGCGCCGGCGTCGTGTCGAAGATTACTGAATAATTCGCACAAGCGAATG
>NZ_JBQFZL010000049.1:0-1078 GCF_056542225.1 Ruegeria sp. AE3
GAGCGTGTTGCACAAATCGTTTCCGATGCGTAGCTGGTCCTTTGATTTGACTGCGGGATGCTGTGATGCCCTTCAAATTCAATGCGTCGCGGCGGGATAAGTTTGCGAAGGCAAAGTACCGTGTGACGAACTGGGCCGAATACAACGAGGCGCTCCGCCAGCGTGGTGACGTAACGGTCTGGTTCAGCGAAGACGCGGTGTCTGGGTGGTGCGCAGTGCGCTCCGGCAAGCGCGGTGGTCAACAACGATATTCTGATCTGTCGATTGAGACCTGCTTGACCTTGCGCGCCGTGTTCGGCTTACCGCTTCGCCAAACGCAGGGCTTTGTCCGCAGTCTGCTGCGGCTCATGCAGACGGACCTCCCCGTGCCGGATTTTTCGACGCTTTGCCGGCGTGCGCCATCGCTTCAGATCGCGCCCGACACCCAGACAGCCAGTGGTCCGATCGCGCTGGTTGTGGACAGCACAGGGCTGCGTGTCGTTGGCAGCCGCGACTGGATGCGGGAGAAGCACGGGCTACCAAAGACCCGCAAGATATGGCGCAAACTGCATATCGGCTTCGATCTGGAGAGCGGCGAGCTTGTGGCGTCCTGCCTGACACCCCAGCAGGTCGGGGACACCGGCGCTCTGCCCGACCTTCTTGCTGAGGTGTCCGGTCCGGTGCGCCGTTTCATCGGTGACGGGGCTTATGATGGTGTACCAACCGCCGCGACCATCCGGCATGCGTTTGGCCCGGATGTCGAGCTGATTATTCCGCCGCCGAAGAACGCCGTTCCCGGAGATTGCCAGGCACGCAACGCCCATATCGACATGATAACCGAAACTGGCCGAATGGCATGGCAGAAGGCCACCGGTTATGGTCAGAGATCGCGCGGCGAGGCCCAGATCGGGCGATACAAACAGGTCATCGGACTGGAACTGCGCAGCCGCAACATGGAGACCCAGACAACCGAAGCCCGCATCGCTGTCAAAGCCCTCAACCGCATGACCCGTCTAGGTCGTGCGACCTATGAACGTGTCGCATAACGAACCGGGGAAAGGGGCAAATGCGGCCCAAGCGCTATTCGTGCAACGCGGTC
>NZ_JBQFZL010000050.1:0-838 GCF_056542225.1 Ruegeria sp. AE3
CTAGGGTCAGGATGCATTGATTTCCCGAGCGCTGCGTGTTTCACGGCTCTGAAAACAGAGCGGTGACATGAGCAATCCTTTCTGGCTGACCGACGCACAGATGGCGCGTCTGAAACCCTACTTTCCAAAGTCGCACGGTAAGCCAAGGGTCGACGACAGGCGGATTCTGAGCGGGATAATTTTCATCAACCGCAATGGGTTAAGGTGGCGCGACGCTCCTGAAGCCTATGGTCCACACAAGACGCTTTATAGCCGTTGGAAGCGCTGGAGCGAAAAGGGCATATTCGCGCGGATGATGGTGGGGCTAGCTGTCGAGCACGGCGAACAGAAGACAGTCATGATCGACGCGACCTACCTGAAGGCACATCGAACAGCGACCAGCAGGGCCGCTAAAAAGGGGGGCGCGGTCGCCTGATTGGCCGGACCAAAGGTGGTATGAACACCAAGCTTCACGCCATTTGCGACAGCCAGGGACGACCGCTCGACCTCTTCACCACCGCCGGACAGGTCAGTGACTATATCGGCGCACGGGCATTGCTGGGCGGTTTGCCAAAGGTCGAATGGCTGCTCGGAGACCGAGGCTACGACGCCGACTGGTTCAGAGATGCGTTGAAAGACAAAGGGATACGCGCCTGCATCCCTGGACGAAAACAGCGCAAGAAGACCGTGAAATACGACAAGCGCCGATACAAACGGCGCAACCGCATTGAGATCATGTTCGGCAGGCTCAAAGACTGGAGACGCGTGGCAACCCGCTACGACAGGTGTCCCAAGGTCTTCCTCTCGGCCATCGCGCTCGCAGCCGTCGTCATCTACTGGTTATGAATCCTGACCCTAG
>NZ_JBQFZL010000051.1:0-758 GCF_056542225.1 Ruegeria sp. AE3
GTGCAGTTGGAGGATCGGATGATGGAAAAGCTAAAGGGTGGATGCTATTGCCGCGCCGTACGATACGAGATTTCCGGTCGGCCGGAATGGTCAGCGCATTGTCATTGCCGGTCCTGCCAGTTGGCGCTTGGTGGCGCCTTCGTGACTTGGGCAAAAGTGGCCGCGAAGAATTTCGAAGTCACCAGCGGTACCATCAAAACGATCGAGAAGACCCCCGGAGTTCGCCGAGGCTTTTGTGGCGATTGCGGGACAACACTGAACTATGCCGCAGAAGGTGAGGTGGACGGTCAAGATTGGAGTTCTGACGCTTGGTTTGCTGCCGCCACTCTCGACGACCCATCGGTGGTCGAACCGAAGTCGCACGTCTTTGTCTCGCACCAGCAGCCATGGATCAAGCTCGCCGATGGGCTGCCGACCTTCCAGGAGTTTTGATGCGACCAAACAAGAAAGGGACACTATGAGCGAAACCTACACATACGCCTGCCGTGATTGCGAGGGCATGGAGACCTGCCCCGGCGAGGTCACCGCCTGTTCGAAGGATGAGGTCTGGAAGCTGATGGAGCTTCACGCCGTCATCGCGCATGGGGAAAACCCCAGTTCGTGGGACAATGAAACGCGTGATTATCTGAGCACATTGATAACGTCCAAATGACAACTGACCTAGTTGGGCAATTCTTTTTGACGGATGGGCAAGCGTTGCCAAGCCGACCCAAAGATTAAACCTCTAGGGTGGTTTCTGTGGGTTAACCGGACTCTTT
>NZ_JBQFZL010000052.1:0-721 GCF_056542225.1 Ruegeria sp. AE3
GGGCTGCCACCGGTCATTAATGTGAAAAGTAACGAAAGGCGACAACAAGCCCAATGCGGGCTTTGCCAACCTTTCAAATCAGCATCATCCCCGACCATTTCAGTTCGAGTTTCAATCCCTAGCGGGCAAGGCAACCTCGCCTTCCCAGTCAGAAATACGGTGCGGTAGCGCCAGGAGTTTTGACGCCACACGTGTTTTGGTCGTTCCACTTCCAGTCATCCCCGAATATTTGCCGGTGGAGGAAACAATCCGCCAGTTGTTGACGCCGAAGGCAACAACCTCCCATCTCATGGTGAACGTGTCCTCTTCTTCACCATAAACACAGACGCCACCGCCGCTGACACCGCTGGGTCCGCCGAAACCCGAGCCCACGCACCGGACAAAACCAGGATCGATTGGTCCCTCGTCAACGGTATAAGTCCCATAGTTGTCCTCTTTCCAGAACACGTCCTCGCCCGCGGAAATTTGCTCTTGGTTGACGACATAGAAGTTCGTTGCCGACACTTTCTCTGCAGCAGTCAGACAATGAGGCGCAAAGAGAACTGCGGGGATAAGCATTGAACGCAACATGTTGTTTCCTTCGACAGTGGGGCAAAACCAGCATGATAGAGACTACGAAATTTATTGCTAGGAAAGGAACGCATAGCCGGACCTGAAAAGTCAGCTTCGTCCCGCATCTCAGAGATTGCAAAGCTTAGTGATGAAGGTCCGCTTTGGGCTG
>NZ_JBQFZL010000053.1:0-578 GCF_056542225.1 Ruegeria sp. AE3
TATGGGTAACTTGTTGATTTAAAAATACTTTGTGGGTCCCACCGCCCGCACCAGTTTTAACCGCTAACATACTGAAAATAATAAATAGTCGGCCCTGAACATATTGCTTTATGCCGCCGCGAGAGCGTGTCGTGGCCGCCGGCAGAGTGAGATCGCAGTCAGGGCGTCGAGTATCCTGCCCCAGATTTGAGGCCAAAGCTTTCTGATATGAGCCAGGATCAGGCGGATGTTGTGGCCGCAGCCGCACAGCACTGCGAAGATGGCATCGCCGAGGGTGCCCTTGAGCGGGCAGCGTCTGAGGCGACCTTCGGATTTCATGTGGCCGATGGTGGGCTCGATTGCGCTTCGCCGGCGGATCAACTTGCGAAGGACTGGTGTGACACCGCGCTTCTGGCCGCTGATAAACACCTGGCTCAAAGTCACGCCATGGCCGCGGTAGCCGCGGTCGACGAAGACCTGGGCGGGGCGGGTGTCGGTGAGGATTTCCACCAGCTCCAGCGCTTCGGCCAGAGTGTGGCCGTCGTAAGGGTTGCCGGGCAGCGACCGAATGCCGACCACAAAGCCCTCGTTCATCGCGG
>NZ_JBQFZL010000054.1:0-524 GCF_056542225.1 Ruegeria sp. AE3
CAACAGGCGGTGTAACATCGGCCATAATCCCGAAGTAAAACACAAACAGGTGCACAGCGATCAACGGTACAATCAGCCCGCTTTGCGCGCCCAGTTCAACGACGACCCCGGCCATCAACGAGCTGACAACGATATAATTCGCCGTGGTCGGCAGACCCATGCCCAGAATCAGGCTGAGCAGCCCAACCATGACCAGCATAAGGATAAGATTGCCGCCTGAAAGGAACTCGACCAGGTCAGCCATTACCTGACCAACACCCGTCAAAGTCACTGTGCCGACGATCACGCCCGCAGTGGCAGTTGCCAGCGCGATACCGATCATGTTCCGTGCACCATCAATCAACCCCTGCCACAGGTCAGCGACGCCATCGACAAAGGTGTTCTTGAGATTGCTCTGCCCCCGGAAAAGAGCCTTGAGCGGTTTCTGCGTCAGCAGGATTACGAACAGCAAAGCGGTCGCCCAGAACGCCGACAGTCCCGGCGATTTCTGTTCGATCATCAGGAAGTAAACCAGAACGACGATC